>LOZU01000057.1:0-118285 GCA_001527685.1 Burkholderia pyrrocinia | reverse complement strand
ACGGGCCTGAGCTCGACCAATAGCTCGGTCGTTTCGCTGTCGACGTCGACGTCCACCGGTATCAGCTCGCTGTCGACGGGCCTGAGCTCGACCAACAGCACGGTCGCTTCGCTGTCCACGTCAACGTCCACCGGCATCTCGTCGGCGAACAGCTCGATCGCATCGCTGTCGACATCGACGTCGACGGGCATCAGCTCGTTGTCGACGGGCCTGAGCACGACCGACAGCACTGTCGCATCGCTGTCCACGTCGACCTCGACCGGCATCAGCTCGTTGTCGACCGGCTTGAGCTCGACCAATAGCTCGGTTGCATCGCTGTCGACCGGCTTGAGCACGACCAACAGCACCGTCGCATCGCTGTCGACGTCGACGTCGACCGGCATCAGCTCGCTGTCGACCGGCCTGAGCACCATCACGACCACGACCAACAACCTCGGCAGCAGCACCGCCACGGCGCTCGGCGGCGGGGCGACCTACAACCCGGCAACCGGCACGGTGTCGGCGCCGTCGTACACGACGTACAACGCGAACGGCACGACGACCACCGCGAACAACGTCGGCTCGGCGATCGACAACATCAACAGCCAGGGCATCAAGTACTTCCACGCGAACTCGACCGCGGCGGACAGCCAGGCGCTCGGCGCCAACTCGGTCGCGATCGGCCCGAACGCCGTCGCGAACAAGGCCGGTGACGTCGCGCTCGGTAGCGGGTCGGTCACGGCCGCCGCAAATCCGACTGCGACCGGTACGATCGGCGGCGTGACATACAACTACGTCGGCACGAATCCGGCGAGCGTGGTGAGCGTCGGAGCAGCGGGTGCCGAGCGACAGGTGACGAATGTCGCGGCAGGCCAGGTGACGGCGACCAGCACGGACGCGATCAACGGCTCGCAGCTCTATGCGACCAATACCGCGCTCGATTCGCTGTCGACCACGGTGTCGTCATCGTCCGGAGCGATTGCGTCGCTGTCCACCGGGCTTAGCTCGACCAACAGCACTGTCGCGTCGCTGTCGACCTCCACGTCCACCGGCATTTCGTCGGCGAACAGCTCGATCGCTTCGCTGTCGACATCGACGTCGACGGGCATCGGCTCGCTGTCGACTGGCCTGAGCTCGACCAATAGCACCGTTGCATCGTTGTCGACGTCCACGTCGACGGGCATTTCGTCAGCGAACAGCGCGATCGCGTCGCTGTCGACCTCGACCTCGACCGGCATCAGCTCGTTGTCGACCGGCTTGAGTTCGACCGACAGCACCGTCGCATCGCTGTCGACGTCGACGTCGACCGGCGTCAGCTCGCTGTCGACCGGCCTGAGCGCGACCAACAGCACCGTCGCGTCGCTGTCGACGTCGACCTCGACGGGCATCAGCTCGTTGTCGACGGGCCTGAGCTCAACCGACAGCACTGTCGCATCGCTGTCGACGTCCACGTCCACCGGTATCGCGGCGGCGAACAGCTCGATCGCATCGCTGTCCACGTCGACGTCGACCGGCATCGGCTCACTGTCGACCGGCCTGAGCACGACCAACAGCTCGATCGTTTCGCTCTCGACCTCGACGTCGACCGGCATCAGCTCGCTGTCCACGGGCCTGAGCACGACCAACAGCACGGTTGCGTCGTTGTCCACGTCGACCTCCACCAGTATCGGCTCGCTGTCGACGGGCCTGAGCACGACCAACAGCAGCGTCGTGTCGCTGTCGACGTCGACCTCGACCGGCATCGGTTCGTTGTCCACCGGCCTGAGCACGACCAACAGCAGCGTCGCGTCGCTGTCCACGTCGACCTCGACCGCGATCCAGGCCGCGAAGACGCACTACTACAGCGTCAACGACAACGGCACGCAGCAGGCCAACTACAACAACGACGGCGCGACGGGCACCAACGCGCTTGCCGCGGGCGTGAACGCCAGCGCGTCGGGCGCGAGCAGCGTCGCGGTCGGCGACGGCGCGAACGCATCGTCGGCCGGCGCGGTCGCCATCGGCCAGAACGCATCGGCGACTGGCATCGGTTCGCTCGCCCTCGGCAACGCGGCGAAGGCAGCCAGTGCGGGCTCACTCGCCTTCGGCTCGAACGCGGTCGCGAACAACGTCAACGACGTCGCGCTCGGCACCGGTTCTGTCACGGCCGCCGCGAACCCGACATCGAGCACGACGATCGGCGGCATCACGTACTCCTTCGCGGGCGGCACGCCGACGAGCGTGGTGAGCGTCGGCGCGCCGGGCGCGGAACGCCAGATCACCAACGTCGCCGCGGGCCGCATCTCACCCACCAGCACGGACGCGGTCAACGGCAGCCAGCTCAACGCGACGAACCAGGCCGTCAGCAGCCTGTCGACGTCGACCGTGGCGAACGTCTCGTCGCTGTCGACCAGCATCGGTTCGCTGTCCACCGGCCTGAGCTCGACCAACAGCTCGGTCGCGTCGCTGTCCACGTCGACCTCGACCAGCATCAGCTCGCTGTCCACCGGTGTGACAAACATCAGCAACCAGTTGACGACGCTTTCGACAACCCTCAACAACAACGTGACTCGCTTGCAGAGCACCGCCGGCATTGCTGCCGACATGAACGGCACGGGCAACGACGCGGCAAAGGTCACCGCCGGCACGAACTCGGCGGCGATCGGCGCGAATTCGACGGATGGCGGCCGCTCGAACGTGGTGAGCGTTGGCGCGCCGGGCGCGGAGCGCCAGATCACGAACGTCGCGCCCGGTACGCAGGGCACCGATGCGGTCAACGTCAACCAGCTCAACGCGGTGTCGTCGACGATGTCGACGGCGCTGTCGGGCCAGCAGGCGCAGATCAACAGCCTCGGCTCGCAACTGCAGCAGACCGACCAGATGGCGAAGCAGGGTATCGCGGCCGTCGGTGCGATGGCGTCGATCCCGCAGCTCGACCGCGACTCCAACTTCGGGATGGGGATCGGCACGTCGAGCTTCCTCGGCCAGAAAGCGATGGCGGTCAACATGCAGGCGCGGATCACCGATAACCTGAAGGCGTCGATCAACGGCGGCTTCAGCGGCAGCCAGCGCGTCATCGGCGCAGGCGTGCTGTACCAGTGGAAGTAATCGCATCACGGGCGCCCAATCCGCTGAACAATTCGCCGATGTCGGGACCGAATCGACGGCGGGTCGGGCATTTGCCTGCATAAATCGCTGCACCCGTTCAGCGTGCTTTCCGACGTGTCTGGCGGGTGTTTCCCACTGGTCGTCCGCGCGACTTTGTACCTAATATGAAGCAATCGTGCGCGTGACACGATGTCTGCACGCGCAGGTCGGGGGGGCAGGAGGCGGCGCCGGGCGCGCCGCCAGCGGAAGTTTCCATCATGGATGCGACAGTGTGCGCGGCGGCTGCCAGTCTTGCGACTGCAACGACGCCAACGGGCGCGGCGGCAAGCGCCGCGCGGACGACGTGCGGCCGGCCCGGCCGGGCCGCTTTGCTGCGCCATGCGTTGCTCGGGGTGGCTTGCGTGCTGGGCGCGGCGCCCGCCGTACTCGCCGGAGCGCCCGCCAGTGCGGACGATCCGGCCGACATCGTGCGCGTCGTCGCCGCCGCGAGCCGTGCCGATTCCGCCATGTCGCCACTCGACGCCGCCGTGCGTCAGGTCGTGCTGGGCATCATCAGCTTCACGCGCTGGCCGACCACGCCCGTCAGCCTGCATCTGTGCGTGACGGGCCGGCCCGACTACGCGCGCGGCCTGATCGACACGCTGCAGGCCGGCTCGACGCAGCTCGACGTGCAGCGCGTTCGCTTCGACGATGCGTCGCTCGGCATGGCCTGCGACGTGGTCTATCTCGGCACCCTGAGCGGCGACGAGCGAACGCGGGTGAGCGCCGCGGTGGCCGGCCATCCGGTCCTGACGATTTCGGAACACGATCCGGCCTGCACCACGGGCAGCATGTTCTGTCTCAATGTCGACGGCGAACGCGTCACGTTCGACGTCAATCTCGACGCCGTGGCGCGCAGCGGCGTACGCGTTCACCCGAATGTGCTCAACCTTGCGCGGCGGCCGGTGACGCCATGACACGGTCCGCGTTCTCCGCTTCCCCTTCGCGCGTGCCGCGCCCGACGCTGCAAAGCGTGTTGCGCCGCGCGCACCTGCGCCTGGCGTTCGTCGCCGTCGCGATGGCCGCCGTGTCGTTGATCGTGGTCGCCGTGATCGCATTGCGCGCCTATGCCGGCAACAATCTGAACCTGCTGGCCCGCTCGCTCGGCTATACGGTGGAGGCGGCGCTCGTGTTCGGCGACCGCGTCGTGGCGGCCGAGGAGATCGCGCTGATCGCCAGCGACGAGGACGTGGCGCAGGTGGTGGTCACGGATGCCAAGGGCCAGCCGTTCGCGACGTGGCAATTGCCCGCCGGCGGCGAATTCGCCCGGCTCGAGCGAGGCGTCGCCGACCTCGCGCTGCCCGGGCCGGCGACCATTCCGGTCGTGCATAACGGCATCGTCGTCGGTCAGGTCGTCGTGCGCGGGCGGGGGCACCAGTTCTTCGGTTTCCTGCTGGGCGGCGTCGGCGGCATTCTAGGTTGCCTGATCGTCAGCGTGTTCGGCGCTTATGTCAGTTCAAAGCGCCTGCTGCGCAGCATCGTTTCGCCGCTGCGTGCGCTGGCCGGCGTCGCTCACGCGGTGCGGCGCGAGCGAGCGTTCGAGCAGCGGGTCGAGCCCGCGACGATCGCCGAACTGAACGAGCTCGGCGACGACTTCAATGCGTTGCTCGACGAGCTGGAAGACTGGCAAAACACCCTGCGCGACGAAAACGCGTCGCTCGAGCACAAGGCTACGCACGATGCCCTCACGGGCTTGCCCAACCGCGAGCAGTTCGAGTCGCGCCTCGCGCTCGCGCTCTGCGAGGCCAGGGTGACGGGCCAGCGGGTTGCCGTCCTGTATCTCGACTGCGACCGCTTCAAGGAGGTCAACGACTGCTTCGGCCACGAAGCCGGCGACTTGGTGCTGATCGGCATCGCGACGCGGCTGCGCGCGCAGTTGCGCGAGGCCGATCTGGTCGCTCGCCTGGGCGGGGACGAATTCGCCGTGATGCTGGCGCCCGTACGCGAAGCGGACAGCGTCGGCCGGATCGCCGATGCGATCGTGTCCGGCATGGTGCCGTCGATCGTGTTGGCCGATGGCCGCGCGGTGCCCACCATGATGAGTGTCGGCGTCGCGCTGTATCCCGATCACGCGTCGGACGCGAGCGGCTTGCTGCGCGCGGCGGATGCCGCGATGTATCGGGCCAAGCGCACGCGGCCGGGGTCGTGGCAGCTGGCTGAAGGGGTTGCCGGGCCGGCATGAGGTTTGATCGCCTCGCGCAGTGGGCGGGGTTGTCGCGGCGGGTTGAAACTGTGCGTGCATGGCGGGCGCGTTTGAAGGGGATGCGATGATGGAAAACCCGTTTCCTGTGAGCATTGGGCGGATGTGCATCGGCAGCGCGCTGCTGCTGTGCCTGCTGCTCGGCGGCTGCAAGGCGCCGCCGCTTCATCGCGGGCTGACACCGACGCAGGTCACGGCGCTCAAGTCGGCCGGTTTCCAGGAGACCGAGCAGGGTTTCGAGTTCGGCTCGGCGGGACCGATCCTGTTCGATTTCGACCGGTACAACCTCAAGCCCGACGTTCGCCGGATCGTCGAGCGGATCGGGCGCACGCTCAATTCGGCGGGGATTAACGGGGTGCGCGTTTACGGGTACTCGGACGAGGAGGGGGCGGATGCGTATGACGCAGAGCTGTCCAGGCGTCGGGCCGAAGTCGTGGCGATCGAACTCGTCGACGTCGGGCTGGATGCGAAGCGCATAGCGATCGTGGGGAGAGGGAAGCGCGAACCGGTGGGGGATAACCGGACGCCGGCGGGCAGGGCGCAGAATCGAAGGGCTGCGATCGTGGTTTCGCCGAGGTGAAGGGGGTATTGTCTCCTGGGGGTGACTGGGGACCGGCGACACGCATCGCGCGTTGTGTGCGGCGATTGAGTGCGGTCGCCTGCTGACGAGCAAGCCGGCCGCTCTGTTCCGGCCGGCGCTACGAGCTCGGTCTCGTTCTTCTGCCGCAGTTCGAACGCGGCATCGCCTTATTTGCAAGCATGTAGTCAAGCGCAGGCAGCTTGCGACGAGGCTCACGAAGACCTCATCGCGGAGCGCTTCGTTGTCTTCGTAAAGGCAGATTTCAAAGGTCGTGCGTCAAGTCGATTCGCTGTCGGCGAATAGCGGCGCTTCCGGGGCGAGACAAACAGCAAGACATACTCGGCGCGTTCAAGTCTGATTGACCGTTGACCTGCGCGGTGCAGTCAGCGCGGTAACCGCTAGAATTGCGGTTTTAGCCTGGAATACGTCCATGTCCTTTGCCTCGCTTGGCCTGATCGATCCGTTGCTGCGTAATGTGCAGGACCTCAATTACCAGACACCTACGCCGGTGCAGGCCAAGGCGATTCCTGCCGTGCTCGATGGCAAGGATGTCATGGCCGCGGCACAGACCGGCACTGGCAAAACGGCGGGTTTTGCGCTTCCGCTGTTGCAACGGCTGGTGCAGCACGGCCCGGCGGTGTCCAGCAACCGCGCGCGTGTTCTGGTGCTGGTGCCCACGCGTGAACTGGCTGAACAGGTGCTGCAAAGCTTTATCGAATACGGCAAAGGCCTCGACTTGCGATTTCTGGCCGCCTACGGCGGTGTGAGTATCAATCCGCAGATGATGAAGTTGCGCAAAGGTGTGGATGTGCTCGTTGCCACGCCGGGCCGTTTGCTGGATCTCAATCGCCAGAACGCAGTGCAGTTCGATCAAGTACAAACGCTGGTGCTGGATGAAGCCGACCGCATGCTGGATCTGGGCTTTGCGCGCGAACTCGACGCCGTCTTCGCCGCGCTGCCCGCTCGGCGCCAGACGCTGCTGTTCTCTGCCACGTTTACCGATGATATCCGCGCCATGGCGGCGGGCATCCTGCGCGGCCCGGTCAATATCAGCGTCAGCCCGCCCAATGCCACGGCCAGCAAGATCAAGCAGTGGGTGGTGCCGGTGGATAAGAAGAACAAGCCCGACCTCTTCATGCACCTCGTGGCCGAGAACAACTGGGAGCACGCGCTGGTGTTCGTCAAAACCCGCAAAGGCGTGGATTACCTGGCGGCCATGCTGGATGATGCGGGCTATGCGGTCGACACCATCCACGGCGACAAACCGCAACCCGCGCGCCTGCGTGCGCTGGAGCGCTTCAAGACGGGCGAAGTCGATATGCTGGTCGCCACCGATGTGGCTGCGCGCGGGCTCGATATCGACGACCTGCCGCTGGTGATCAACGTCGATCTGCCGATCGTGGCGCAAGACTATGTGCACCGTATTGGCCGTACCGGCCGCGCGGGCGCCAGCGGCGTGGCGGTGTCCCTCGTGTGTGCCGATGAAGCGCCGCAACTGGCCGCGATCGAAGCGCTGATCCGGCAAACGCTGCCCCGTGAAGAAGAGCCGGGTTTCGAAGCCGAACACCGCGTGCCGCAAACCAGCGCAACGGGCCAGATTATCAAGAAACCCAAAAAGCCCAAGAAGCCCAAAGTGCCGCAAGCTGCGTCGGGCGCCATGCCGGTGCCCGGCAAAAAACCGCGCCCGCAAAGCGGCGAAAACAAACGCAAGCCTGCGGCGCAGCGCGCCGTAGCCGCAGGCAAAGGCGCGAGTTTGTCCGGCGGTAACCCATTCAGCGTGCAAAAGCCACGCAGCAAACCCGCCGGCAAGCCGGCTGCGGGTTCACGTAAGCCGGCCGGCAAACCCGCTGGTGGCCGCGGCAAACGTCAACCCTGATCATGGCGACGCCGCGGCCGCGTAACGCGATCGCGCCGACTTCAGGCACGGCAACGATTCCGATAGTTGGCCGTCGGCGGACATGCTAGGATTTCCTTCAAACAACTCCGGAGACTGCTATGCCGTTCATCTGCGAAAACGTTGAATGTCGTGCCGTGCTGGCTCGCGGGCAGGTCAGGTCCGCTCACGAGGACGAGGGGTGGTGCTTCTACTGCCCGGACTGCAAAACCAGGAACGAGTTGAAGGATATCGGCGTACCGGGCGGCCCTGTCGAGTTGGTTCAGCCGGAAAGATCCAACCTTCCGCACAAGGTAATCGCGACGGCTCGACCCTTGGAGGACGGCAGATACGCAGCGCAATTGCGCATTCAGCGGGCACTCGGCGTGAAAGGCACGTATGCGGCCGAAGAGCACTGGGAGCAGCTCGGTGTATTCCTCGACGCGCAACAGGCCGTCGCGCATGCGAAGTCTTTCGCAACAGACCTGCTGGAACGAACGGCTTAGTCGCGAGTGGCACGCTGGATGGCGCCATGCCTGGCGATGCGCGGATCGGTACGGGAGGCCCACGACCGTCGATCCGCGCCATGAACGGGTACCGCACCAGCCCGAATACGCCATCAGGCAAGATGTGACTGGCTTGAATTCCACCAACCTTGACTCACGAAGCACCACTGGCAGCGAGCTTGACAAATAGCCTGGCTGCTTCGTTGCCATGGGACAACGCGCGCAGTGCAAGGGAGAGCGCTAGCTGTGCGTCGTGGGAGACCGCGCTCCGATCCTGATCGAAGAGCTTGACGGCGTGGCGCATATGCTGCGCCGCCTGCATGTGAAGCTCCACGGCCGCCGCATGATGTTTTGCGATGTCCGCGGCACTTGCGCCCGAGCTGGTCGATGGAGGCGTTGTTGATGGCGTATTGGCGCTGTGCGCGCCGGCGTCGTGTGCGTGATCGATCGCATGCAACGTGTGGCCATGGGCCATCATCGCCTGATGTGCGGCGTGGACAAAGTCCTGACCGCCCTCGAAATGCCGCGATGCCTCGCGGTGATGTCGCGCGGCCTGCTCGTGGTGTGACGCCGCGGCTTCGAGATGCCCCTTCTTGCTGTGCTTCGTGTTCATGCCGGCTCCTGTGCAACTTCAGGAATGACTCGGATGGCGACCGATTCGAAGACGCAGTGGCGGGTCGCAACAATGCCGTAATCTACACGCACTTGCGCCTCGCGGGAAATCGACATCGCGTTCGCCTGATTTTCGAACCGGGTTGTTGCGGTGACTATGACTATGCACCCGCAAACGTTGGGCCATCGAGGATGGCCTATCAGGCAATGTCCAACCGAAGTCGATCGCGAGTGCGTGGTGCGCGCGGAGAATGTGCTGCAGGCCCTGATCCCCCGTCGAAGCATCGCTTTCATCGGTGCGAAAAAAGGAGGAATCCGAATCATTGGATCGCGGCAGTGAACGAGTGCGGGCCGCAAGTGCCACCAACACTCACGACCCGCTCGCGCGACTTACTTCATCACACGCCCAAGCACTTCGCCCAGTTCCGCATCGTCGAGCACCGGCGCAATATCGAGCGACATCAGGTCGCTCCACATGTATGCGAACTCGGTCAGCTTCTTCACGTCATCCGTCTCGAGCAGGTCGAAGCCGCCGCTCAGGTCCGCCCCGGTCCATCGGCCCAGCAGCGTGACGCCCGCAGGCGGGAGTCCGCCGGTGAGCCTGAACCGGTCGATGGCTTCCGCCCTGGATTGCGTGTCAGGGGCCCAAGTGAAAGTCAGCAGGAATTTCATCGCTTACCTCCTTCGTATCCGCTGACCAATCGACGCTCGGGGAACGTCCGCGCACAACCGACGGATGCATTGCGCCGTCGATCCTCGTCGATGGGTGAAGCGGGATGGTTCACTCCATTTTAGGCAACCGGAAGCGTCCGGATCGGCCGTGCGTGAAGGCGCGGCGATCGCGCGCCGCGCGAGGCGTCACCACCGGAGGCCGCACGACGACCGCGACGCCCCCGCGCCACCCGTCGCCGTGCAACGCGTGCCGGCGCCGTTGTCGTAGAACGTGCGCGTCTCGGGCTGGGGCACCGACGGGTCGTACGGATTCGGCACGCCGGGCAGGCCGGGCGCGCGGCCGTATGGGCGCATCGGCACGTGCGGGTTCGACGGCGAGTACGTCTGCGTCGCGTGCAGACCGCTGCCGTACGGCGTGCCGTTGTCCTTCAGATACGCATCCCAATTGAGCGCGCGCCGCTCATGCTCGGGCACGCGGCGGCCGAGACCGTCCAGGCCGGGTGTGACGCGGTTCGCGGGCCAGTGCGAATCGCCGGCGCGCTTGTCCGGTGCACGGGGCACGAGGCGGCCGCCGGACATCCGAAGTTCGCGCGTGTCGTTCGTCTCGAACGGGCCGCGCGTCGCGGGCGCGGTATAGCGCCCGGCGTGCGCATCGCGCCGGATGCGCACGCTGTTCGTCGCGCGGCGCTCGGCACGGAATGCGTTCGCGCCGGCCGCGTCCCGGTCGGGGATGTCCTGGCTCCACGCGCAGGCAGCGATGGTGAAAAGCGCGCCGGCGAGCGCGGCGGCGGGAACGAAGCGAAAGGCGTGATTCATGGGCGATGCAAGGCAAGCGACATGCGTTGAAAGAAATGGGCAGATCGCTGGCTGGCGGCAGGCGCGCATCGCGGCGGGGGGCTGGCTGGACTGCGGAAACGAGCTTCGCATTATTTCACATAAATAACGATGAGCTTTCATTGCTATCTAAATCGTCGGCATATTGAATGGGTCTCGATCCCGGCAGAATGCACTGCCATGGTGCTCCGCCGGCATGCCAGCCAGGCGCGTCGCACGCCCGATCCGGCGCTTTGCATCGCGCCGCGCCGCCACCGGATAGAACGGATTCCAGGAGGCCTTGCCGGACAAGGCAAAGCGCCCGGAGCCACGCTGCGATCGCAACCGGATTGCGCTGCCAGCAACCGTGCCCTTTTAAATCAGGTTGCGCCGCCGTCGCCACCGCACCCCAGGGCAATCCTACGTGTTTTCCCTTGGTCGGCCGGCATTTTTGACAGATGATTGAAAAACGCCCATATAATTTCGACTGCCTTGCCAACGGCTGTCGGACCATCCCTCCGGCGTGCGGTTCGGCAAGCGGGGCAGGCGAAACGCTTGCGCAATGCAAGACGCATCACGTTGTCTTTCCGAACCACTCATCCCCTTCGGGGATGGTAAGAGCCGGGCCCCGCACAAGTCTCATTCCGCCGCAGGTCCGTCTCCGCGTCTCGGGCGTGTCCCATGTTCTCGCCCCGGGTGCTGTTCGATTGCGCAAGTCATGCCGCCTTTGCCCGTATGACTAACAACATCGAGGAGCTCCTGATGACGCTGTCCCGTCTTACGTCCATTTCCCTCGCCGCCGTGCTGTTCGCCGCCGGCGCCGCCGCCGCGCAAGCGGAAACCGTGAAGATCGCCATCGCCGGGCCGATGAGCGGCTCGGTCGCCCAGTACGGCGACATGGTGAAGGCCGGCGCGCTGACCGCGATCGAGCAGGTCAATGCGGCCGGTGGTGCGGGCGGCAACAAGCTCGAAGTCGTGCTGATGGACGACGCGTGCGAGCCGAAGCAGGCCGTCGCGGTCGCGAACAAGATCGTCAGCCAGAAGATCAAGTACGTGATCGGCCACGTGTGCTCGGGCTCGACGATTCCCGCCTCCGACATCTACGAGAACGAAGGCATCGTGATGGTCACGCCGTCGGCCACCGCGCCGCAGCTGACCGAAGGCAAGAAGCGCCACTTCATCTTCCGCACGATCGGCCGCGACGACCAGCAGGGCCCGGCCGCCGCGAAGTACATCATCTCGAGCGTGAAGCCGAAGAAGGTCGCGGTGCTGCACGACAAGCAGTCGTACGGCCAGGGCATCGCATCGTCGGTGAAGAAGGACCTCGAAGCCGCGAAGATCCCGGTCGTGCTGTTCGAAGGCGTCAACGCCGGCGATTCGGACTACTCGGCGATCATCACGAAGCTGAAGTCGCAAGGCGTCGACTTCGTCTACTTCGGCGGCTACCACCCGGAAATGGGCCTGCTGATGCGCCAGGCGCGCGAGCAGGGCGTGAAGGCGACCTTCATGGGGCCCGAGGGCGTCGGCAACAAGGACGTGACGGCCATCGCCGGCCCGTCGTCGGAAGGCATGCTCGTCACGCTGCCGGCCGATTTCACGGCCGATCCGGCCAACGCGTCGCTCGTGAAGGCGTTCGCGGACAAGAAGCGCGACGCGAACGGCCCGTTCCAGATGCCGGCCTACGCGGCGGTGAAGATCATCGCCGACGCAATCGCGGGCGCGAAGACGACCGACCCGACGAAGGTTGCCGCGTACATGCACAAGACGACGTTCGACACGCCGATCGGCAAGGTCGCGTACGACGCGCAGGGTGACCTGAAGTCGTTCAAGTTCGTCGTCTATACGTGGCACAAGGACGCGACCAAGACCGTCGCCGCCAACTAAACGGAGTACCCGCCCACGCACCCGCCCCGCTCGAAACCCGAGCGGGGCGGGTGCGCATTGGCTGCGCATGCGGCCATCGGGCGGCTCGTGACGATACCGTGCGCTTTCCCGCAGCCCTGCCGCGATCCGGCGGCGGCGCGCGGCGCGGCGCTACCGGGAGCTTCCCGCACATGACTGATTTCTTTCCGCAATTCGCCCAGCAGCTGGTCAACGGCCTGACGCTGGGCGCGATCTATGCGTTGATCGCCATCGGCTATTCGATGGTCTACGGCATCATCGGCATGATCAACTTCGCCCACGGCGAGATCTACATGATCGGCGCGTACGTGGGCCTCGTGACCCTCACCGCGATCGGCATCTCCGCCGGCTATCCGCTGCCGCTCGTGCTCGGCGCGGCGCTGATCGTGTCGGTGCTCGTCACCGGGCTGTACGGCTTCGCGGTCGAACGCGTCGCGTATCGGCCGCTGCGCGGCGGCCCGCGCCTCGTGCCGCTGATCTCCGCGATCGGCATGTCGATCTTCCTGCAGAACTACGTGCAGATCGGCCAGGGCGCGCGCGACGTGTCCGTGCCGGTGCTGATCTCCGGCGCGTTCGAGATCCACCTCGGCGGCGACTTCGACGTGACGGTGCCGTATGCGCGCCTGTTGATCGTCTGCGTGACGATCGCGCTGATGATCGCGCTCACGCTGTTCATCTCGCATTCGCGGATGGGCCGTGCGTGCCGCGCATGCGCCGAAGACATGAAGATGGCGAACCTGCTCGGCATCGACACGAACCGCGTGATCTCGTTCACGTTCGTGCTCGGCGCGATGCTGGCCGCCGTCGGCGGCGTGCTGATCGGCCTGACGATCGGCAAGCTGAACCCGTACATCGGCTTCGTCGCGGGCATCAAGGCGTTCACCGCCGCGGTGCTCGGCGGGATCGGCAGCATTCCGGGCGCGATGCTCGGCGGCGTGCTGCTCGGCCTGGCCGAAACCTTCGCAGCGGGCTACATGCCGGCCGAGTACAAGGACGTCGTCGCGTTCGGCCTGCTCGTGCTGATCCTGCTCTTCCGCCCGACCGGCCTGCTCGGCAAGTCGGACATCGAAAAGGTTTGAGGGAGACGCAGATGAGTCAAGTCATTTCCGTCCGCCGGCCCGCCGCCGGCGCGTCGTTCGGCGATACGCTGAAGAATGCCGTGGCCGCCGCGCTGCTGACGGCGATCCTCACGGTGCCCGTGCTCGGCCTGCAGCTGAAGCTCGACGGCTACCAGGTCGTGCTCGAGCCGCACTGGCGCCCGGTGTGGATCGCGGTCGCGGCCGTGTTCCTGTTCCAGCTGTTCAAGCCGTGGCTCACGCGCGCGAAAGCCGCGGTCGCGCTGCCGGCGATGCCCGAGATGGGCGCGAAGCAGCAGCGCGCGATCGTCTGGGTGATGCTCGCGGCCGGCCTCGTGTGGCCGTTCTTCGGCTCGCGCGGCGCGGTCGACGTCGCGACGCTCGCGCTGATCTACGTGATCCTCGGCCTCGGGCTGAACATCGTGGTCGGTTTCGCGGGCCTGCTCGACCTCGGCTACGTCGGCTTCTACGCAGTGGGCGGCTATACGTACGCGATGCTCAACCAGTACTTCGGGCTCACGTTCTGGGAATGCCTGCCGCTCGCCGCGCTCGCGTCGGCGACGTTCGGCTTCCTGCTCGGCTTCCCGGTGCTGCGGCTGCGCGGCGACTATCTCGCGATCGTCACGCTCGGCTTCGGCGAAATCATCCGCCTGCTCGCGAACAACCTGACGAGCCTCACCGGCGGCCCGGACGGCATCTCGAGCATTCCGAAGCCGACCGTGTTCGGCCTCGAGATGGCGCGCTCGGCGAGCGTCGAAGGCACGAAGACGTTCCACGAGCTGCTCGGGCTGGAATACAGCGGCGAGCACATGGTGATCTTCCTGTACCTGCTCGCGCTGCTGCTGGTCGGCTTCACGCTGTTCGTGACGAGCCGCCTGATCCGCATGCCGATGGGCCGCGCGTGGGAAGCGCTGCGCGACGACGAGATCGCGTGCCGTTCGCTGGGCCTGAACCCGACCCGCATCAAGCTGTCGGCGTTCACGCTCGGCGCGGCGTTCGCGGGCATCGGCGGCGCGTTCTTCGCGGCGCGCCAGGGCCTTGTGAACCCGGAATCGTTCACCTTCATCGAGTCGGCGCTGATCCTCGCGATCGTCGTGCTCGGCGGGATGGGCTCGCAGCTCGGCGTGATCCTCGCGGCGATCCTGCTGACGATCCTGCCCGAAGTCGCGCGTGGCTTCGCCGAATACCGGATGCTGATCTTCGGCCTGGTGATGGTGTTGATGATGATGTGGCGTCCGCAGGGCCTGTTGCCCGCGAGCCGTCCCCACGTGGAGCTGCCGCAATGAGCGCGAATGCAGAACTGTTGAAGGTCGCCGGGCTGCAGATGCGCTTCGGCGGGCTGCTCGCCGTCGACGGCATCGATTTCGACGTGCGCCGCGACGAGGTGTTCGCGATCATCGGGCCGAACGGCGCGGGCAAGACCACGGTGTTCAACTGCGTCGGCGGCTTCTACAAGCCGACCGCGGGCGAAGTGGTGCTCGACGGGCACCGCATCGCGGGGCTCGCGAGCCACCAGATCGCGGTGAAGGGCCTCGTGCGCACGTTCCAGAACATCCGGCTGTTCAAGTCGCTGACGGTCGTCGAGAACCTGCTGGTGGCGCAGCACCGCAAGGTGAAATCGGGGCTGCTGCACGGCCTGTTTGCGACGCCGGCCTACCGGCGCGCGGAGAAGGAGGCGCTGGAACGCGCGGCGGTGTGGCTCGAGCGGATGAACCTGACGTCAGTCGCCAACCGGCCGGCGGGCACGCTGTCGTACGGCCACCAGCGCCGCCTCGAGATCGCGCGCTGCATGATCACCGAGCCGCGCCTCTTGATGCTCGACGAGCCGGCGGCCGGCCTGAACCCGCAGGAGAAGATCGAGCTGCAGCAGCTGATCGACCGGCTGCGCCGCGAGTTCGGCGTGTCGGTGCTGCTGATCGAGCACGACATGAGCCTCGTGATGGGCGTGTCGGACCGCATCCTCGTGATGGAGCACGGCCGGCCGATCGTGATCGGCACGCCGGAGGCGGTTCGCAACGATCCGCGCGTGATCAAGGCCTATCTGGGGGAAGAGTGATGCTGAAGCTGGAACAGGTCCATACGCACTACGGCGCGGTCGAGGCGCTCGCGGGCGTGTCGATCGAAGTGAACAAGGGCGAGATCGTCACGCTGATCGGCAGCAACGGCGCGGGCAAGACGACGCTGATGATGACCGTGTGCGGCACGCCGCGCGCATCGTCGGGCCGCGTGCTGTTCGAGGGCAACGACATCACCGGGATGTCGACGCACCAGATCATGCGGCAGGGGATGGCGATCTCGCCGGAAGGGCGGCGCGTGTTCCCGAGCCTCACGGTGCTCGAGAACCTGAAGATGGGCGGGTTCTTCGCGAGCCGCGACGAGATCGACGCGGGCGTCGAGCACGTGTATCGGCTGTTTCCGCGCCTGAAGGAGCGTTCTGCGCAGCGCGCGGGCACGATGTCGGGCGGCGAGCAGCAGATGCTCGCGATCGGCCGCGCGCTGATGAGCAAGCCGCGCCTGCTGCTGCTCGACGAGCCGACGCTCGGCCTCGCGCCGCTCGTGATCGCGCAGATCTTCGACATCATCCGCACGATTCGCGACGAGGGCGTGACGGTGTTCCTCGTCGAGCAGAACGCGAACAAGGCGCTGCAGGTGGCCGATCGCGGGTATGTGCTGGAGACGGGGCGGGTGGTGCTGGCGGATACCGGCGCGAACCTGCTCGCGAACGACCGGATCAAGCAGGCGTATCTGGGCGGCTGACGCGCGTCGCCGACGAAGATGAAAAGACCGGGCGATGCCCGGTTTTTTTGCATGCGGGGATGGGCGACTGCCTTTTCTCTCCGCTCAGCTCATATGCTGCTGCGAGCGCGGCACCCCGTTGATCGAGTACGAACCCAACGGACAGCGTGCCGCGATTTTGCATCACGTGTCCGAAGCCAGGCGTCGGCCCGGCCTCGACGCGTGCCTGAGGATGTAGCCGATCTTGCTGCGTTCGTCGCCGAACGGCTACATCTTGTCGTCCGGCTCCGCATCGTCCTCGAGATTGCCCCGCAGCGCCGCAATCACGCGCGCCGTCGCCTCGAGATCCGCGACCGACACCCCGTCGGCCAACCGGTTGACCCACGCGGCCTGCAGGTTCATCGCGGCATCGAACGCGCGCTTGCCGTCGTCGGTCAGCACGACGAGCTGCGCGCGGCGGTGGTGCGGGTTGACCTCGAAGCGCACGAGCCCCTCCGCTTCGAGATCGTTGACGATCCGCTGCACGTTCTGCCGATTCGCGCCGAGATCGCGCGCGAGCCACGCGACCGGCTGCGGCTGCTGCGCGGCGATCACCGCGCCCAGAATCTGCCAGCGCGCGCTCGTGAGCCCGAGCCCGGCGACCAGGCGATCGCCGGACGCCAGCAGCCGGCTGTTGAGCCGGAAGAAATCGAGCATGAAACCCGTCAGCGCTTCACCGGCTGGCGTTCGTCCTGGCTTTCTCATTTGTCACCGTAAATTCAAATTGACACCATGGTGTCAACGGCATTAACTTGCACATGTCGAATTGACATCATGCAACCAAATTGACGGAGCCGATCATGCCACAACTGCGCCCGCTTGACCCTGAATTTCCGATCGAGCGACAGATCCCGATCGATGCCGCGCCCGCGATCCTCGTCAACGTGTTCACGCTGGACATACCGGACGAGCCCGCGTTCCTGCAGGCCTGGCAGGAAGACGCGGCGTTCATGAAGCGGCAGCCGGGCTTCATCTCGACGCAACTGCATCGTGCGATCGGAGCGCGCCCGACGTACTTGAACTACGCGGTCTGGGAGTCGACGGCCCACTTCCGGGCGGCGTTCACGCATCCGGAGTTCCGGGCGAAGCTCACCGCGTATCCGGCGTCGGCGGTCGCGTCGCCGCACCTGTTCCAGAAGGTCGCGGTGCCGGGAATTTGCGTGGGGTGAGCGGTGGCGCGGGGTGCGCTTACACCTGCCGGGCCGTGAGCAGCCGGACGCCCAGTGCAACCGATGCGCGGCCCGTCCCGCGCCGCGCACCGGCCGCCGGTCAGTTGTTCGGCGCGCCGCTCGCGATCCACCGCTCGACCGCCTCGATCAATGCCGGCGCGGCGGACGCTTCACCGAACGGCATCGCACTGCCTTTGCCGCCCACTTCGGCCTGGCTGCCGCGCAGCTTGTACAGCACGTAGCTCGCTTTCGCGTTGCCGGGCTCGACCAGCTTCAGCGCGCTCTGCGTGGACCCGATGCCGACCAGCCCGCGATAGGCCTTGCCGGGCTGCAGGTCGAGGCCGGCCGGTGCGCTGTCCGCGATATGGCAGGTCACGCAGTAGGTGTTGAGCAACGGCTGCACATGCATGCGGAAGCTCACCGGCCCGGCGGCGGTGGCCGCCGCCGGCGCGGGTGTTTGCGCGCTCGTCGCGAACGGTGCGCACAGTGTCGCGACGAGCGAAGCCGTTCGAAGCATCGCGCGTGATGCGGATCCGGTCATCGCTCAAGCCTCCTTGACGGGTTCGCGCGCCGCGTTCTCGCCGGCGAGCCGGCCGAAGGTCAGCGCGCTGCCGAGCGTGGCGCCGGCCGCCCAATACGCGTCGTGCGCGGGGCTCGCGATGCAGTTGCCCGCGCCGTACAGGCCGGGAATCGGCCGGTCGTCGTAATTCAGCACGCGGCTCTTCTCGTCGATGACGGGCCCCCCGTTCGTATCGAGCGTGACGGGCGCGAGGATGACGGCGTAGTAGGGCCCCTTCGCGGACAGCGGGAACATCGTGATGTTCGACTTGTCGTTCGCGGGGTGTCCGGTGCCGGTGCGCGGCGGCCCCGGGTAGAAGAACATGTAGTCGCGATCGTACGCAAAGTCGCCGCGCCGGAAATCGAGATCCTTGCCCGCGTTGGCGAACGTGTTGAAGCGCTGCGCGGTGCCGCGCAGCTCGTGCGCGAATTCGGGCGCGAGCCGGAAGCCGCCCGTATGGTCGGCCAGCGACGCGAGCCGCTTGTCGAGCGCGCTCGCCAGCTCGTCGAAGTCGTTGCCGGACAGCACGTACGACTCCGTCGTGCCGGGCGCGGGAATGGGCGGATGGCCCGCGAACATGTCCGCCGTGCGCTGGTCGTAGACCATGAACATCAGCAGGTTCGGGTAGTTCGCGCTGCTCGGGTCCCACGTGAAATGCACCTTCGAGCGATCGTGATAGTTGCGCTTTTCATTCACGACGCGCCGGCCGTGCCGGTTGACCAGCACCATGCTGTCGCCGGGCGGCACCCAGATCTCGCGCGGCACGCTGCGGTAGGCGATGGCCTCCTCGAGCAGCGTTTGCGCGCGCCATGCGCCCCCCATGTTGCCGAGCTGCGCGCCCAATGCGCCGCCGATGCGGATGAAGTCGCCTTCACAGGTCGGCACGCCGCATCCGCCGAACACCGGGTTGACCTGAAACTGCGTGCGCAGCTGACGGTTGGCCGTGTAGCCGCCGGTGCCGAACACGACGCCGCGGCGCGCGCGGAGGTTGACCTGGCGCGACTGGCCGTCGTCGCCCAGCGCGGTCGTCTCGAGCCCCGCCACTTCGCCCTTGCCGTTGACGATGAGGCGCTCGGCCCGATGGGACAGCAGAACCGGAATGCCGCGCGCATCGAGCGCGGCGCGCAGCTGGCGCATCAGTTCGACCCCGAGGCCCAGCTCGTTGTCCGGCCGCTTCGGCCCGAGCGCGCGCCCGCGCAGGCCGACCGTCTCGCCGATCACGTCGCCGTAGTCGGGCTGGTCGGGCACGTGGTCCGCGAAGATCGAATAGCGCATCGATTCGAGCGCCTTCATGTCGCGCAGCTTGTCGATGGTCGGTGCGGCCTCCGTGTAGAAGGTCTTGAGCAGCCGGAAGATCGACGCGGGCAGCCCGAGCGTCTCGTGGTCCGGCTTGAACAGGTGCGGATAGCTGTAGCGCGCCATGTACGCGAGACAGGCCGCCTCGCTGTCGGCGAGCCCCTTGTTCTTCATGTGGAAGTTGTTCGGAATCCAGTAGGCGCCGCCGGATTTCGCCGACGTGCCGCCGAAGATCGGAGCCTTCTCGATCAGGACGACGCGGCGCCCCTCGGCGTGCGCGAACAAGGCGGCGGCCGCGCCGGCGGCGCCGCTGCCGACCACGACGACATCCGCGTCGTGATGCCAGTGCGTCGCGGGCCTGGCGGCGCTGGCGTCGCGCGTCGCGGCGAGGCCGAGCGTCGACGCCGCGATGCCGGTTGCGCCGGCTTTCAGCAGGTCGCGTCGGGACAGTTGGGGACGGTGCTTCGATGACGACATGTGGGGTTCCTTTCGAATGATCCGTTGACCGGGCGGGCGGCGCTGGCGCCGACGGGCGCGAGGCCCGCCGGCGCGGCCGCTATCAGAAGCAGGCCTTGACGACGCCGCCGTCGACGCGCAGCGCGGCGCCGTTGATCGAGGCCGCCTGTTCGCTGCAGACGAAGGCCACCGCGGCGCCGATTTCGGCGGGCGCCTGGAAGCGCTTGATCAGCGAGGTCGGGCGCAGCGTGCGGAAATATTCTTCGGTGAACTGTTCGATTCCGGCGCCACCCAGTCCGCGGACGAAATCCTGGACGCCGTCGGTCAGCGTCGGCCCCGGCAGGACCGAATTGACCGTCACGCCCGAGCCCACCGTGGTTTCCGCGAGGCCGCGCGAAATGGCCAGCTGCGCGGTCTTGGTCATGCCGTAGTGAATCATCTCCTTCGGAATCTGGATCGCGCTTTCGCTGCTGATGAAGACGATGCGCCCCCAGCCGCGTTGCTTCATCGACGCGAGATACGCGCGCGACAGCCGCACGCCGCTCATCACGTTGACGTCGAAGATGCGCGCCCATTCCTCGTCGCTGACGGCGTCGAATTCCGCCGCGCCGTAGATGCCGAGGTTGTTGACGACGATGTCGACGTTCGGGTGTGCCGCATGCAGGCGGGCGATTTCCTTCGGATCGCTGAGGTCGGCGACGAACGGAATCAGGTCCGCGTCCGGGCGCGTGGCGCGCACGCGCAATTGTTCGACGGCGGCGGCGACCGATTCGGCCGTCCGGCCGTTGATGACCACCGAGACGCCTTCGTCATGGAGCGCTTGTGCGATCGCGAGGCCGATGCCTTTCGACGATCCGGAAACGACGGCGAGGCGAGGGGTGTTGAAGAGTTTCACGCGAATTCCTTATGAGGTTGATCCGCCGCCTGAGCGTGCGAGTCGTGGAGGTGGAGGGTGATCGTGAACACGGCTTCGAGCGTGCGGCGCGGGTTGCCGTCGCGCACGCCGGCCCACGCGACGTGACCGTCGGGCCGCACGAGCGCGACATGCGAATCGCCGAAGCCGACCCGGTTGCGCAGGTCGAAATAGATGTCCTGCGCGTCGCCGGACGGCCCGATCCAGCAGGTGTTGAGCGGGATGCCGCGCTCGGCCGCCAGTTCGCGCGCGGCTTCGATGAAGTCCGCGCCGAGGCTGCCGGCGACGAGCGTGAACCGGCCCTTGCCGAGCAGGTCGAGCGTGGAGATTTCCTGGCCGCCGCGCGTCACCCAGACATGGGGGAAGCGGGCGCCGGCGATCACCTTCGAGTGAAACGCCGACTGGGTTTCGTCGATGCCGGCGAGGTCGAGCGACCCGTTCGGAATGATCGACGACGATTTGTACGCGATGTTCGACTCGATGCCGAGGCAGTTGAACTCGTAGTTCTTGCGATGCACCGCCTGCGCCACCTGGTCGCGCGTGTCGGCGCCGGGTTCCGCCATGTCGAACACGCGCTGCAGGTCGAGTTCGCCCGCCTGGCCGTCGGGCTCGAAGATCGCGAGCAGGTTGCGGGTTTCCTCGATGCTCGTGATCGCGCGCGTGACGATGTCGCGGCCCACCGGCGAGCGCTCGGAGCAGTACGTGTCGAGCAGGCCTTCGCCGGCGATGCCTTTCAGCACGTAGGCCAGTTTCCACGCGAGGTTGTACGAGTCCTGGATCGACGTGTTCGAGCCGAGCCCGTTGTTCGGCGGATGCCGGTGCACCGCATCGCCGACGCAGTAGACGCGCCCCGACGCGTACTGGCTCGCATACGCCTTGTTGACGGTCCACGTGGAAATCGACGAGATCTCGATGGGGGTGGTCGATTCGCCGAGGATCTTGCGCACGATGTCCACCGCGTCCGCTTCCGTCAGCTCGGGCGCGGGCTGCGCGATGTCGTAGCTCCACACGCACAGCCATTCGTTCCACGGCCGGATCATGCGCAGCAGCCCGACGCCGAGCCCGCCGATGCGGGCTTCCGGGTTGAGCATCCAGAACAGCGCGCTCGGGCGGTGCGCAACGTACTGGCTCAGGTCGGCCTTGAACAGCACGTTGATGCTGCCGGCCAGGCCCATTTCGCCGACCATCGGCAGCCCGACGCACGCGGCGACCTGGCTGCGCCCGCCGTCGGCGCCGATCAGGTATTTCGCGCGAATCGCGTAGGTTTCGCCGGAGGTGCGATCCCGGACCTGCGCGGTCACGCCGTGTTCGTCCTGCGTCAGCGACAGGAATTCGGTCGAGAACTTGATGACGGCGCCGCGCTTCGCGGCATTCGAGATCAGGATCGGCTCGAGATAGTTCTGCGGGATGTCGCAGATCTCGAACGGGCTGTTGAGCCGGTAGTCCGAAATCCGGTCGGGGGCCGCGCCCCACGACTTGATCCGGCCGATCTCGCGGCCGACGAGCGTGTCGCAGAGGATGCTGTTGCCGATCAGGTGATTCGGCACGGCGTCGCGCAGCGCTTCCTGCGCGACGTCCGCGTCGTTGAGAATCTCCATCGTGCGCTGGTTGGTGATGTGCGCGCGCGGCGTATCGGCCAGCCAGCGATACTTCGTGATCACGACGGTATCGATTCCGTAGTGGCTGAGGAACAGCGCGGCGGACGCGCCGGCCGGTCCGCTGCCCACGATGAGGACATCAGTTTCGATCATCTTGAACCTGCATGAAGTAGGCGCGCCGGGCGTACGCGTCGAACGCGCACGCCGGCGGCGAATCCGTGAAATCGGTGAAATCGATGGCGGCGCTCAGGCGCGCGACGCCCGCTGCGCGGATTTGCGCACCACCAGCATCGCCAGCTCGAGCGCTTGCTCGTAGTTGAGCCGCGGGTCGACCGCCGTCTTGTACGCGCGCGCCAGATCGCCTTCGCCCAGGCCGCGCGCGCCGCCGAGACATTCGCTGACGTCCTCGCCGGTCAGTTCGAGATGAATCCCGCCCAGCCGGGTGCGCGCCGCCGCATGAATGTCGAACGCCTGTTCGAGCTCGCCGAGGATCTTGTCGAACCGGCGCGTCTTGTAGCCGCTCGGCATGCTTTCCGTATTGCCGTGCATCGGGTCGCACATCCACAGCACGCGCCGCCCTTCGTCGCGCACGGCCTCGAGGATCGGCGGCAACGCGTCCGCGATCCGCGCATGGCCCATCCGGGTGATCAGCGTGAGCCGCCCCGGCTCTTCGTTCGGGTTGAGCGCATCGATGAGCCGCAGCACGTCGTCGGGCGTGGCCGACGGCCCGACCTTCACGGCGACCGGGTTGCGGATGCCGCGGAAATACTCGACGTGCGCGCCGCCCAACGCGGCCGTGCGCATGCCGATCCACGGGAAATGTGTCGACAGGTTGAACCAGCCGGGTTCGCCCGGCGTGCGGCGCGTCTGGGTTTCTTCGTAATGCAGCAGCAGCGCCTCGTGCGACGTGTAGAAGCGCGTGCTCGCGCGGCGGTCCAGCGCATGCCCCGCCAGCGATTCCATGAATTGCAGCGATTCGCCGATCGCGGCCACGATGCGCCGGTATTCGTCCGCGTGCGGCGAATGCTCGACCCAGTCGAGCGCCCAGCCTTCGGGGTGATGGGAATCCGCGAGACCGGAATCGATCAGCGCGCGCGTGTGATTCATCGTCAGCGCGGAATGCGCATGCGCTTCGATCAGGCGGCGCGGGTCGGCGCGCCGTGCGGTCGCCGTGAATTCCGCGCGGTTGACGATATCGCCGCGAAACGCGGGCAGCGTCACGCCGTCGCGCGTTTCCACGTCCGCGGAGCGCGGCTTCGCATACTGGCCGGCAAACCGGCCGACGCGGATCACCGGGCGCTTCAGGCCGTGCATCAGCACCATGCTCATCTGCAGCATCAGCTTCAGCCGGTTGCCGATCACGGATGCCGTGCAATCGGCGAAGCTTTCCGCGCAGTCGCCGCCCTGCAGCAGGAAGCATTTGCCGTCCTGCGCATCGGCGAGCGCGCTTTTCAGCGACAACACCTCACTCGGCGTAATGAGCGGCGGCTGCAGCGCAAGTTGCGCGGTCGCGCGCTCGAGCTCGGCCGCGTCGTCGTAGACAGGCTGTTGAAGCGCGACGCATTGGCGCCACGACGCGGGCGACCATTCGCCCGTGTCGTGCAGCGCGCCTGAATGCGTGTGTGTCGTGCGATGCGGGCCGGACGGCAGCCGGTCCGCAGCCGGTCTCCCGGCGCTCGACACGGCGGGTTCCCTCGTAATCGTGTTCGACGTCATTTGGAGTCCTATATTTGTGATGGACTGTCTTGTCGGGGGTAATGCAATCGTGATGCGTGTGGTACTGAAACCCGGGCTATATCGCCGTCAGGCGCGCGCCAGCGCAGTGTCGGCGAAGCCGTGCCAGAACTCGGGCAGGAAGCACTCGGAGACGACCAGCGGCGAGCCGTTGCGAATGAATGTCGAGCGCCGCGCGCGCAGCGGCGTGGGCGTGCTCGCATAGCGCCGCGAGATCGCGTCCAGCGGCTCGTCCGGCGCAAGCAGCGCGCATTCGAACGGCGTGCGGGCGATCGCCGGATCGTCATAGAGGATCTTGCCGAGCGGCAGGCCGCCGTAGCCGGCGAGCGACGGCCATGCGTGGTCGAGCGCGTCGACGGGCGCGACGCTGCGCGCGGTGACGCACGGGCGATCGTCGAGACGCATCAGCACGGTACGGACCCACACCGGCGTGCCCGACGGGACGCCGAGCAGCATCGCGTCGGCCGGGCCCGCCGATGCTTCATGCTGATCGAGGCGCTCGAGCGCGTAATCGCCGAGCGTCGTCAATCGTTCCGTCAACGATCCGGGCGCAAAAAGCCAGTGCGCTTCACACGCCGACAGCAGCGGAAGCGGCCGGTTCGACCAAAAAGTCGGAGCGTTCATCATAGTTGCGTTGTCACACGTTGGGGGCTGGGTGGATCGCCGTCTCGCGCCGGAGCGCCCGGCGGGTCCGGGAGTGTTCCGCGTTATGCCGACGCGTGCGGATGGCCGTGGTAATCGGGCACCGCGAGCGAACCCGCTTCGTCGGACCGGATGATGTCGTCGATGTGCGCGAACGGCGTGCCGTTGCTGCGGCGATCGACCACCTCGATCAGCCGGTCCGGCAGGTCGAGCCGGTCGCCGAGCACGATGTTCGCCGTGTAGCCGCGGCGGTCGTGCTCGTACGCCGACAGCGCCTCGACCACATCCGTCGCGCCCGCGAGCCGCTCGGCGAGGCTGTGCGCGTCGAGAATCGCCTGCCCCGCGCCGTTCGACCCGACGGGCACCATCGGGTGCGCGGCGTCGCCGATCAGCGTCACGCGCCCGGATTGCCAGCGCGGCAACGGATCGCGGTCCGCCATCGGCATCTCGATGACGGGGGCCGCCGCCTGCGCGAGCAGGCCGGGAATGTCGAGCCAGTCGAAGTTCCTGGACGCAAAGCACTCGGCGAACGCCTGGCCGGAGCCGGGGTGCGCGCGCGCGATGGATTCGTAGAGCGGCGCGTCGATTTCGGCGACCCAGTTGATCAGCTGGTCGCCGCGCGCATTCACGTCGTTCCGGATCGGGTAGATCACCAGCTTGCCGTGGGACGGCACGCCGATGCGGATCATGCTCGCGCCGGTAAGGAAGGGCGGCGCGATCGTCACGCCGCGCCACATCAGCACGCCGTTCTTCGCGAGTTGCGGGCCGTCCGGATAGAGCTGCCGGTAAATGCGCGAGTTCACGCCGTCCGCGCCGATCAGCGCGTCGCATTCCACCTGGCGAACCGTCGCGCCGGTCGACGTATCGACGAATTCGGCCGTGACCTTGCGTGCGTCCTGGGTAAATGCCGAAAACGCATGGCCGGTGATCAGGAAGTCGGGGCCGAGTCTTTCGAATGCGGCATTTAAAAGCGCAAGCTGAAGCGTGCCGCGATGAATGGATAACTGCGGAAATGCGTGGTGCGCATATTTCCCCAATGGCAGGGAATAAATCCGCTGGCCGTGCTGCGTATAAAACACCATTTCACGCGTGGTCACGGCCTGGTCCGCCAGGGCGTCGAGCAGGCCCAGCTCGTGGAGCACGCCGGACGCATAAGGCTGGATGTTGATGCCCACGCCGAGCGGCTCGATGCGCGGCGCGGCTTCGAATACCTTCACGGCGACGCCCCGCGCATGCAGCGACAGCGCGAGCGTCAGTCCGGCGATTCCGGCGCCCGCAATAACAATCTGTTTCATGACGATTGAGTGAAAACTCTAATTGAATTGAGTTCAATAAATGAAAGATTGAATGCACGGTGGAAATTATCACGCGTTAATGTTGAAATCAAGGAAAATACAGTTGATATATTTTCCAATATCGATTGAATTATTTTCAATAACATTACATTCGATTATCTAATTTTGTGATTTAGATTTCCAGGGCTGGTAAACAAACTCATACGCCATTTCGGAATATTCGATCGGATGCGCCGGATACGCGTGCGGCGGGCCGTCGAGGGGGCGTGCGTGAGGGAATCGGGTGGGGAGCGCGCGAAACGTGCGTGGCGGTATGCCGCGTCAAGCGGCATACCAGAGAGGGGGAGGGAAGCGGGGCGTGTGGCGCCGCCGAATGGCGGGCCGGCGGCTGGGGTACGGCTAGCTGTCGGCGCAGACGAGGCTCAGATGGCGCGCCAGGAAATTGAGCATCGTATCGACCTTCGGCAGCAGCTGCCGGCTGCGCGGCCAGATCAGGTGGATCGGCAGGCCTTTCGTGGCGAGCTCGGGCATCACGTCGACGAGTTCGCCTTTCTGGAGTTCGTCCCGGATCATCCAGGTCGCCAGTTGCGCGATGCCGTATCCGGCCTTGACCGCGTGAACCTGCGCCTCGCCGCTGCCGACGACGATCCGGCTGTTCATCGCGCGGCGCTCGACCTGCCCGTTCGAACCGACGAACAGCCACGGGCTCACGCTGCCGTCCGCGCGGCCGTACATCACGCAGTCGTGCTGCTCGAGATCCGTCGCGCTTCGCACCGGCGGGCGCTGCCGCAGATATTGCGGCGACGCGCAGAAGATCACGCGTTCCTGCCCGACGTATCGATGGGCGAGCAGGCCCGACAGCTGGTCGATGCTGCCGATCCGCACGGCCAGGTCGATGCTTTCCTCGATCACGTCGACGAAGCGGTCGGTAAACGACGTGTGCAGCCGCAGCCGGGGGTGGTGCTCGGTGAAGTTGAGCAGGAGCGGCAGCACGTGCAGGCGGCCGAACGTCACGGGAACGTCCACACGCAGGCGGCCCGCCGGTTCGTTGCGCTCGGCGGCGAGCACCATCTCGGCTTCCTCGAGATCCGCGAGGATGCGCGTGCAGGTGCGATAGAACGCTTCGCCGGTATCGGTCAGCGCGAGGCTGCGCGTGGTCCGCTCGAAGAGGCGGGTGCCGAGCCGCGCTTCCAGCCGAGCGACGCTCTTGCTGACCGCGGACGTCGTGAGATTGAGTCTCGCGGCCGCTGCGGTGAAGCTGCCGGCATCGGCGGTCGAGACGAACACTTCGATGCCTTTGAGCCGTTCGGTTGGCGTCATGGTTTGCTTGATCGTGGAAAAAATTTCAATTCTCCACGCAACAGGCTTTGCTTTGTGAAAAAAATGTCAACATTCGAATGGATGCTCGTCCTTCCCGGGGTGCCGGACGGAGGGGGCGGTAGACGGGAGTGCCGGCGGCGAGCGAGCGGCGCGCGCCACGCGCGCGCCGTGGGGCCGGCCGCGTTTGCTATGCGTTCCGGAAGTGCGGCAGCACGTATTCGGCCAGCTCGTCCATCACGTCGACGGCGGGCCGCCGCAGCGTCTTGAAGTTCAGCGCGACGTGCGACACGCCGAGCGCCTGCTGCTGCTTCCACATGTCGATCAGCGCGTGCCGGCCGCCGCGCACGCCGCGGCCGGTCTGCAGCGGCGCGTCGGGATCCTCGTCCAGGTCGAAGAACGCGCCGTAGCCATAGGGCTTGAAGATCGACGGATCGTCCTGCGCGTCGCGCCAGTGGGCGACGATGTGCGGCAGTTGCGTGAAATCGCCCTGATGCCAGATCCAGCCGTCCGTGTGGCGCGCGAGCCATTCGAGGCTCTGGCCGCAGCGGCCGATCGCCAGTGTCGGCATGCGCGCGCCGAACGGTTTCGGCAACAGCTCGAGCCGCCCGTTGAGTTGCCCGTAATGACGCGACGCGTGAATCGGAAAACGCGACTCGGTCAACACGCGCACGATTTCGTGCGCGTCGCGATATCGATCGGCGCGATTGTCGAAGTCGGCGGCCATCGCCGGATACTCGGCGGGGCGGTCGCCCGTCGACAGGCCGAGCAGCAGGCGTCCGTCGAGCAACTGGTCGAGCGTGGCGGCCTGCTTGGCGACCATCACCGGGTCGCGCAGCGTCAGCACGATGCCGGCGGTGCCGATCGCGATGCGCCGCGTGCGCGCGGCCAGCCATCCCGCGTAGACGAGCGGGTCGAACACCTGCCCGGCGTCGCCGAACGCGGGATCGACGAACGGCACGTCGCGCAGCCAGATCGCCGCGAAATCGTGCGATTCCGCACGGTCCACCAAGGCCGCGTGATCGCGCAGATCGGGCACGATGCTGTCGCGATACGCGTCGAGCGGCGCGATCAGGCCGAAGGTGAGCCGGCCGGGCTGGAACACCCGCGAATAGGCCGGATGCGCGGCGAGTTCGGCGGGAAGCGCGGCGCGTGGTGGCGCAGGATCGAATGCCTGCCGTTGTGGATCGCTCATCGCGTTACTGTCCCGCGACGCTGGCCGAACGATACTCGGCCTCGGTGCGCGGGTTGCCTGCCCGGCCGATCGCGACCGCGATCAGCGTGGCGAGCAGCGCGACCGCCGCGGCCACGTAGCCGATGTTGCCCAGCGTGCTGCGCTCGATCGTATAGCCGCCGATGATCGCGCCGAGGCCGATGCCCGCGTTCGCCGCGGACACGTTCAGCGTGCCCGCCAGCGCCTGCGCGTGCGACGCGGCCTTCATCACGCGCACCTGGCAGACCGGGTACAGCGCCGTGTAGGCGATGCCCCAGACGGCGAGCGCGGCGCACAGCCACGCGAGCGAGCCCGCGAACGGCACGCTGGCCGCCATGCCGATGCCCAGCAGCAACGCGAAGACGGCGGTCGCGCCGGCGGGGTTGCGGTCGACGAAATGTCCGCCGAGCCAGTTGCCCGCGAGGCCGATCGCGCCGAAGCCCATCAGCCACCAGCCGACGAGCGCGGGCGGCACGTGCGCGACGCGTTCCAGCAGGTCGGCGAGATAGGTGTACGCGGTGAACATCGCGGTGAACACGACGACCGACAGCGCTACGTTCGCGATGAAGCGCCCGTTGGTGAGGATGCTCAACTGCGTGGCGATGCGCATTTTCGCGGGTCGCGCGAGCGTCGGCATGAACAGCGCGAGCGAAATCGCCATCGCGAGCGACAGCACCGCGAGGCCCCAGAACGAGCCGCGCCAGCCGATCGCGTTCGCCGCGACGGTGCCGAGCGGAATGCCGAACAGCGTGGCGGCCGCGATGCCGAGATAGACCTGCGACACCGCGCGGCCGGCCCGCTCGGGGCCGACCAGCTGGCTGGCCGTTTCGCTGGCGGTTCCCCAGAACACGGGCAGCAGCAGCGCGGGAATGAAGCGCGCGATGCCGAGAATCCACAGGTTCGGCGCGACGGCCGCCAGTGCGTTGGCGGCGGCGAAGACGATCATGATCGCGACGAACAGCCGCTTGCGCTCGATATGCGACAGGGTGGCGGTGAGCAGCGGGCCGAACAGCATCACCGTGAACGCGAACAGCGTGACGAGTTGCCCGGCGGAAGAAATCGAGATCTTCAGGTCACGCGCGAGCGCCGGCAGCAAGCCGACGATCAGGAACTCGGTGGTGACGATGACGAACGCGGAGATCGCCAGCATGGCGATGGAGAACGCGCTGGCCTGCGGCGCGCCGGCGGGCGGTGAATCGAGTCGGGACATGTGGCTGTGGTCTCTTGAGACAGAAAGGTGTCCACAGCGTATTCAATATCCGGATGGTTATCTTGGGTGAATATTCGTCGCAGTGTTGATCCATGGTCAACAATGGACGGCCGGCGCGGGCCGCCGTGCGCTGCAAGGCGCAGGCCCGCGCCGCGCATCGCGTTCACGCGTGCTTCGCCAGGTACTTGCCGATCAGCATCATCTGCAGGGTCCAGCCATGCTCGTTCATTTCGTACGCCTTCGCGCGCCGCTCCGCGAAGAGCTGGTCGAAACCGGATTCGGTGAGCGTCAGCAGCGTGCCGTCCGGCTGTTCCTCGAGCACGAACTCGATCAGCGTCATCGGCTCGCTCGCATAGTCGACCGACGGATTGATCGCGAACGGATGCCAGCGGAACGAGAACAGGCGCTGCGGCTCGACGCGGTCGACGACGATCTCGAACACCGTGCCGGCGTACGGCTCCTGCGCCTTCGCGACATCCGCGTCGACGCGCGTCGGCGTGATCCGGCCGAACAGCCGCTGGCCGGCGACGAACGGCCCGTCGAAGGTCACGCCGAACCAGATGCCGAACTCGCCGGCGTTGCTGACGGCTTCCCACACGCGATCCGGCGTGGCGGCCAACAGGGTCTGCTTTTCGATGCGATCGGTCTGCTGTGTCATGACGCTCTCCTTGGGTAGATGAAACGTCGCGTTGTCTTGCGTACGCGTCAGCGCATCGCCGCATCCGGCACGTCGAGCACGACGTCCGAGGTCGCGATCGCGACGCACGGCAGCGTATAGCCTTCAGCTTTTTCCTCGCGGCTCAGCCCCGGCCATTCGATCGTATAGCGTACGCTGCCGCTGACGATCCGGCACAAACACGTGCGGCACGTGCCGTTGCGACACGAGCGCGGCAGCGACACGCCCGCGAACGCGGCGGCTTCGAGCAGCGTCAGCGAATCGGGCGCATCGAAGCTCATGCCGAGCGGTTCGATGCGGGCGAGGGGAGGGGGGGCGGAATCGGTCATGTCGGAACAAGGCGGCGGTGCGCCACGGCAAGCCGCCAAGCATACCCGAAGCGGCCGGCCGCGGCCGGCGCCGTCAGTGCCTGCGCAGATGCCGGTACACGGTATTGCGCGCGAGCCCGAGCTCGCGCGCGGTGGCCGACACGTTGCCGCCGTGGCGCGCGAGCGCCGCGTCGATCACGGCCGCCTGATGGTCCAGCAGCGTCGTCGCCTCGGGCTTCGCCGCGCGGCTTGCCGGCGCTTCCGGCACCGCCGATGTGTCCGGCGCCGCGTCGCAATCGAGCCAGAAGTCGTCCGGCAGGTGCGCGAGCGCGATTTCCGATTCGTCCTCGGCGAGCATGCCGGCGGTGCGCAGCACGTTGGTCATCTGCCGCAGGTTGCCGGGCCAGCGATGGCGCGCGAACGCCGCGAGCACGTCGGGCGCGATGCGGCGCGGCATCGGTTCGCCGTGCGCGAGCCGGTCGAGAATCCGTTCGACGAGCGCCGGCAGGTCGGTGCGCGTCGCGAGCGGCGGCAGCGTCACCGCGAGGCCGTTGATCCGGTAGAACAGATCCTCGCGGAACGTGCCGTCCGCGATCATCGCGCGCAGGTCGCGGTGCGTCGCGCACACCACCCGCACGTCGACCGGCACCGCGCGCGCGCCGCCGAGCGGCATCACCGCGCGCTCCTGCAGCACGCGCATCAGGCGCACCTGCTGCGCGAGCGGCATGTCGCCGATCTCGTCGAGGAACAGCGTGCCGCCGTCGGCCTGCGCGATCTTGCCGGGGCTGCCGCGCTTGCGGGCGCCGGTGAAGGCGCCGTCCTCGTAGCCGAACAGTTCGGCCTCGATCAGCGAATCGGGCAGCGCCGCGCAGTTCACCGCGACGAACGGGCCGTCCGCGCGCGGCGACGCATCGTGCAGCGCGCGGGCCAGCCACTCCTTGCCGGTGCCGGTCTGGCCGAGGATCAGCAGCGGCAGGTCGCGCCCGCGGATCTTCGCGACCCGTTCCAGCACCGCGGCCATCCGCGCGTCGCCGGTGTCGAGCGTCGCGAACGTGATCGCGTCGGGATCGGCGGCCGGGGCGCGCGCGATCTGCACGGCGGCCGGCGTGACGGCGACGGCCGTCTTTTGCGCATCCGCGAATTCGCAGCGGGCGAGCACGCGCACGCCGCTCGCGAGGGTCAGCCGCACCATCGCGCCGGCCGCGCGCGCGGCCTGCTGCGCGAGCATGCCGAACGACATCCCGAACAATGCATCGCAGCCTTGATGCTGCAGCGCGTCGAACGGCGCGCCGAGCTGGAACAGCGCGCTGCGGTTCGCGGCGATCAGCCCGCCGTCGGGCCCGAACGCGACGAGCCCGGCGAACAGCGAGTCGACGCATTCCTCGTGCGCGTGGAAGCGCACGCGCAGCGCGTCCGCGCACTGGTTCGCGAACAGGTGGTTTTCGATCAGTTGCGCGGACATCCGCACGAGCGCGAGCGTGTGCGAGCTGAAGCCGCGCGGGTCGCCGCTCACGTCGAGCGCGCCGAGCGTGCGGCCGAACGGATCGACGATCGGCGCGCACGAGCAGGTGAGGATGCGGTTCGCGCGCAGGAAGTGCTCCGAGCCGTGCACGGCCAGCGCCTGGCCCGACGCGAGCGCGGTGCCGATCGCGTTGGTGCCGCGCGCGCCCTCGGCCCACGACACGCCCGGGCACAGCGCGACGCGGTTGGCCTTCTCGATGAAATCCGCATCGCCGATGCTGTGCAGGATCACGCCGTGCGGATCGGTCAGCAGCACGAGGCTTTGGGTGTCGGCGATCTGCGCGTGCAGGTTCTCCATCACCGGGCGGGCGTGTGCGAACAGCGAATGATTGACGTCGATCAGCTCGCGCAGCGCGACGCGCGACAGCGGCGAGAAATCGGGCAGCTCGGCCGCGCGCAGGCCGACCGCGCTCGAGCGGGCATGCGCCTGCGCGAGCAGGTCGACGCGGCCCGCGGTGGCGGGCAGCACGGAAGATTGGGGCATGACGTGTCTCCAGTCCTGAAGCCGTCGGCGGGGTACGTTCCCCGCTCGCGACGCGCGAGTACCAGGCCGGCCGCGCGGACAACGCTTCATCATACAAGCGCCGCGCCGGATGCGCGACCACGGGCAAATTCTGCTTGCTTTTGAGCGGGCGGCTGCAATGATGGAAATGGAGCACGCCGCGCCTGGTTCCGCATTGCAGCACGCATGCGCCGCGACATGCCTCCGTGCGGGAGAACCATCATGGTTCGGACGGAACTGAGGATCGTACTGGCGGCCATCGCCACGTTCATCATGCTCGGCGGCATTGCCGTCGCGATCCACGGCCTGCTCTTCGATGTCGAGGATGCGTTGCGATACGGCGCGGCGGCAATCGCGCTGGGCGTCACGACCGCCGCGGTCACGCTCAACGTGTGGCCGAAAGACCCGCACTGACGCCACGCCGGCCCCGCTGCCGGCCCCCCGATTGACCTGACGAAACCCGCGTCGGAACGTCGCGCGTCGCAATATTTGCCTCCTGCGCGAAACCGTCTAAAGTGAATGCAACCGGTACGCATTGTCCGCGCCAATCCCCGCGCGTCATGCCGTGGCCGGCCAGCCCGCGAACACTTCGTCCGGCCGGTAGCGGACGACGTACGCGGTCATTCATTTTCTACCGGACGGTTGAGGCGCTCATGCAGATTCATTTCCCGAATGAGGCGCCCGAGTATTCGGGGCGCGAACTGATGCTCGCATTTCCGGCGTTGGTCAACGGCGAGCGAGTCCAGTGCCACATCACCGCGGAAGCGCTCGAGGATCACTTCGGCGCGGCTTCACCGCGCTTCGAGGATATGGTCGGCGCGTTCGACATGCACCGGGACCGGATCGAGGCGGCTGCCCGGCGCCTGCTGTCGGAAACGCGTGCGCAATGCGTGACGCTGCGCAGCGGCTACGTGCGCTTCTACGAGGCGAACTGGCGCTGACGGTCGAGCCGGCGCAGCACGTTCGGCGCCGATCGGTCGGGCGCCCGGACGGCATCGAGACTGCGCGCGTCGAGCGACGCGCGCGGCGGTTTCCCGTCCGCTGCCGCGCATGCCGGTGAACCCTTCTTCCTGATGATTCCGTGCCGTTCGGCCGATGCCGGGCGGTGTTTTCACATGCGCGTTGCGCGCAAAAACGACGACGCCACCCGAAGGTGGCGTCGTCGTTTCGTTTCCGCGGTGCGTCAGGTCGCGCTCATTCGCTGCCGAGATAGAAGAAGCGGAACAGGAACACGGCCGCGATGATCCACACGATCGGCTTGACCTGCTTCACCTGGCCCGTCAGCAGCTTGAGGCCGCCGTACGCGATGAAGCCGAACGCGACGCCGTTCGCGATCGAATACGTGAACGGCATCAGCAGCGCGGTGAGCGCGGCCGGCACGGCTTCGGTCGCATCGTCCCACGGCACGTCGACCATGTCGCGCAGCATCAGGCACGACACGTACAGCAGCGCGGGCGCGGTGGCGTAGCCGGGCACGACGCCCGCGAGCGGCGCGATGAACAGGCACGCGAGGAACAGCACCGCGACGGTGAGCGCGGTCACGCCGGTGCGGCCGCCGGCCTGCACGCCGGACGCGCTTTCGATATACGCGGTGGTCGACGACGTGCCGAGCACCGAGCCGGCGACGATCGCCGTGCTGTCGGCGAGCAGCGCCTTGTTCAGGCGGTCCATCTTGCCCTGCACGAGCAGGCCCGCGCGGTTCGCGACGCCCATCAGCGTGCCGGTCGCGTCGAACAGCTCGACGAGGAAGAACACCAGGATCACGTTGATCACGCCGGTCGACAGCGCCGCGCCGATGTCGAGCTTGAACAGCGTCGCGTCGATCGACGGCGGCGCGGAAAACACGCCGTGGAATTCGTTGCCGCCGAAGAAGAACGACAGCACCGTCACGCCGAGGATGCCGATCAGGATCGCGCCGCGCACGCGCAGGTGGTCGAGCGTGACGATCGTGAAGAAGCCGATGATCGACAGGATCGTGGTGGGCTTGTGCAGGTCGCCGAGCGTGACGAGCGTGGCCGGGCTGCCGACGATCACGCCGGAGGTCTTCAGCGAGATGATGCCGAGAAACAGGCCGATGCCCGCGGTGATCGAGATGCGCAGCGATTTCGGAATGCCGTTGACGATCGCCTCGCGCACGCGGAACAGCGTGACGAGCAGGAACAGGCAGCCGGAGATGAACACCGCGCCGAGCGCGGCCTGCCACGTGAAGCCCATCCCCTTGACCACCGTGTACGCGAAGTACGCGTTGAGGCCCATGCCGGGCGCGCACGCGATCGGGTAGTTCGCGTACAGCCCCATGATGATCGACGCGAGCGCCGCGACGAGGCAGGTGGCGACGAACACGGATTCCTTCGGCATGCCGGCGTCGCCGAGGATCGCGGGGTTCACGAAGATGATGTAGGCCATCGTCAGGAACGTGGTGACGCCCGCGAGTATTTCGGTGCGGAAGTCGGTGCCGGCTTCATCGAAGCCGAAATACCGCTTGATGGATTCCATGTAGGCGTTTCTCCGGTCGGGTTGTCGTGTTGCTTGTTGCGTTGATTTGTTGTAGCGGTGCGGCCAGCCGGGTAGGGCCGGCGTACTGTAACCAGCCACTATTGCGCGACTATCGGCGGATTGTAATAGCCGGGATAGGTCGGACGATATAGTCGTGGGGCACGATCGGCCGCGGCACGCGTGCCGGCGGCATGGCCGCGCGACGGCGGCGCGCATTTTACCGGTTCGGGCGGGAAGCGGCGGTAAAACCGGGGGAGTACGGCGGAATGGGGGCGCGGCATGCGCTGCCGCGTGCGAGGGCGGCAGCCGACACGCGGCTGAAACGGAGGAGCGTCCGCATCCTGCATGCAAGGGGCGGGAAGCGGTGATTCCCGCGGTAAATTATTCGTCAGTCCATTGCCGCGCGGGCATCCGAGAATCCTGCGCCGAAGCAGTTCCGTGCGCAACTGTCATTTCGTGCTGCGGTGCGGACTGTGGTTTCTGTGTAAAAGAATGCAAGACCGCATCGCGTTAACCGGCAACTGTTTCTAGGATAGAGAAACCGTGCACGCACACCGGGCCGATCGCCGCCGATGCGGGGGAGCAGGCGGCCCGCGCAGCGCCTGGCAGTGACGTGCGGCGGCGGCCGATGCGCGTGCGGGCAGCGCGCGGCCGAATGCGATTGCCCGATGCGGGTTCGTCCGTTATCACGGAGGTCAGTATGCTGAACTGGATCAGCCGTTGGGCAATGCGTCACGCCCCCACGCCGGAGAAAACCGCCGCGTCGATGCTCGTCACTGCGCGCATGGAGCTGTTCACTGCCGAGCAGCGCGTGATCGATGCAAAACTGCAGGCGGACTACTGGCGTACACGCGTGTCCTTTCTCGAGGAAGTGCAGAAGCAGGGCATCGATCCTTGGGTGAGCGCGCAGGCGTCGCAAAGGCCGGACGTCGAGTCCACGACTCCCCGCGGCACGGGCCCGCGTCTCGCCGCCAGCACCTGATGTTCGTGCGCGGCGCGCGATCGCTCGCGGCACGCAGCGGCGTGCCGCGTCATTCGGTACACACCCGCGATGCGACGCATCGCAGCCGGGTGCTTCCCTGACGTCGCCGGCGCGCGCATCGCGTGCCGGCGACGCTTCCTTCATTCCCGAGATTCCCGGCATCGCCATCGTCCGCGCAGCATGCGCCGCATCCGCGCGAGCGCGCGCTGAAGCCGCGCGCCGCGCGCTACGCACACGGTGGTGATCGACGCCTCGGCCGGCCGGTCTTCGTCCGTGCTCAGCCAGATGCGATCGCCGCGCCGCAGGCGCAGCACGTCGCCGGGCTGCATCCAGTAATCGTCGACGCTGCCGACGCGGGTGAGCCACAGCGTCGCGTCGTGCACGCGGAGCTCGGCGTCGTGCCGCGCGCGCCACGTCAGCGTCTTGCGCGGCGCGACCGCGAAATGCAGCACGACGCGCGGCAACGCGAGCGCGTCGGCGCGGCGCAGATCGGGGCGAACGAACAGCGGGCTTGCTTGGTCCATCGTCAACTCCATCCGTTGAGCCGGGCGGGATGACGCGCACCAAAACAAAAAAGCCTCATCCGTTTCCGGTGAGGCCTTGTGACATGCAGTACTGCTCTCGATGCTAACGCACAAGCGCCTCCGGTGATCGACCCGTATGGGTGTTCACCGGTGTTTTGGTCGCGATGGCGATGGGCTTGAGCATAGGCATGCGAACGAGTGTGTCGTCGCGGCGCGGCGCTGTCAACGGATATTTCGAGATACGCGGCCGGCGCTCACGCGTCGCGCTGCGCGAGCCCGTTCACCAGCAGTTCGCTCAGCAGGCCCGTCATGCCGTTCGGATGCGTCGCCGCGCGCACCTTGAGCTGTTCGACGAGTTCCGCGTTGAGCTTGCACGCGAACGGCACGAGCCCCTGTTCCTGGTCGAGCTTGCGCTGCGCGCGGCGGTCGAGTTTCGCCGCGTCGTCGGCGCCCTTGCCGAAGCGCGCGGCGCCCGACTGCTTCATCGCGTGCGTCAGCTTGAGCGCCTTATTCTTCTCGAGATCGGTTTTCTTCATGGCCATCGCGGCACCTCCAGGGAAATGAAGCCGCGATTGTACGCATTTCGCCGGGCCGTGCGCGCGCGGCGGCGGGGCGGCGTCACTGCGCCTTCGTCGTCCCCCAGTTGCCGCCGTGCGCGGCGGCCTGCGCGGCCGGCGAGCGCGCGAGGTATGCAAGCGCCTGTTCGGTCGAGCCTTCGTGGTGCGGCGTATAGCCCGGCTTGAAGTAGCGCAGCGCCGCGCCGATCACCTTCCAGAACGACGGCAGGTGCCCGCGCCGCGCGCCTTGCGCCCACGCCCGCACGAAGCCCGGATAGCGGCCCGCGCCCGGGTCGCGCCGGTACATGAACTTCGCGCCCGTCGTGATGTAGTAGAGCAGCAGCACGATCACGAACGCCATGTGCACGCAGCGCTCCGGGTACGAGCCGCCGAGGTGGCGATAGATGTCGAACGCGACGGTGCGGTGCTCGACTTCCTCGGCGCCGTGCCAGCGCAGCAGGTCGACCATCGTCGGATCGGCGCGGCCTTCGTCGAGCCCGTGCGCATTGAGCACCCAGTTGCCGAGATAGCCGAAGAAATGCTCGAGCGACGCGATCACCGCGAGCTGCTGGCGCAGCCAGAAGCGCGTATGGCCGATCTTCAGCCCGAGCGGCGCTTCGCCGAGCACGCGCGTGAACAGCCAGTTGAGCCGCTGCGTGAACGGCTTCGTGTCGATGCCGTGCCGGTCGTAGTAGTGCTTGAGCACGCTGCCGTGCGAACGCGAATGCACGGCTTCCTGGCGCAGGAAGCCCTCGGCCTCGTCGCGCAGCCGCGCATCGGTGATGTTCGGCAGTGCCTTGTTGTAGACGCGGCAGAACCACAGCTCGCCTTCCGGAAACAGCAGGTTCAGCGTGTTGATGATGTGCGTGCTGCCGGGGTCGTCCGGCACCCAGGTGACCGGCGTCGCGCTGAAGTCGAACTTCACGTGGCGGGCCTTGATCGGGTGGTAGTCGGCGGGGGCGGTCATGGGTGTCTCCGTGTGCGGCGTTGTTGCTGGGTGGTTGCGCCGTCAATGCGATGCCATGCTGACGCGCGCGATCATCCGGCCGAGCCAGGGCATGAAGCGGCCGACGAAGCGCAGCGCGTGCGCCTCCGTGCCGACCGCGACGACCGGCCGGTTGCGCAGCACGGCGTCGACCATCGCCTGCGCGACGGTCTCGGGTTTCAGGCCGCGCATCTGGTAGAGCTTCGTCGCGCGCTTGCGCAGGCGCGCTTCGTCCTGCGCGTCGGCGCCCGCGTATTGCGTCGACGCCATGATTCCCGTTTCCGCGAAGCCGGGGCACACGGCGGTCACGCCGATGCCTTGCCCGGCCAGCTCCGCGCGCATGCATTCGCTGAGCATCAGCACCGCGGCCTTGGTCGTGGCGTACGCGGGCAGGTCGCGCGACGGCCCGAACGCGGCCGCCGACGCGGTGTTGACGATGTGGCCGCCGGCGCCGCGCGCGGCCATCTGCCGCGCGAACAGGCGCGCGCCGTGGATCACGCCCCACAGGTTCACGTGCAGGATCCGCTCCCAGTGCGCGGCGCTCGTGTCGAGGATGCCGCCCGCCATGCCGATGCCCGCGTTGTTGATCACGACGTCCGCGCCGCCGAGTTCGCTGCCGACCCAGCCGGCGAGCGCTTCCATCTCGTCCGCGGCGCCGACGTCGACGCGCCGCGCATGCGCCGCTGCGCCGATCAGCCGGAGCAGCAGCGCGGTGCGCTCGGCGCTCGCGAGGTCGATGTCGACCGCGACCACTGTCGCGCCTTCGCGCGCGAACGCCAGCGCCGCGCAGCGGCCGATCCCGCTGCCCGCGCCGGTGACGACCGCGACCTTGCCGCTGAAGCGGCCGCTCGTCGCGCGGCGCCGCGCGTTCGCGAGCGCGGGCGGCTCGTCGCCGGATTCGACCGCGTCGATCAGCTGCTGCGCGAGGCCCGCGAAGCGCGCCGGATCGGCGAGCGGCAGCCAGTGGCCGGCGGCCACTTCGCGCCGGTAGTACTGCGGCACCCAGCGCGACAGGTCCTCGGACAGCGCCGGGCTCACGTACTTGTCGCCGAGCGGCACGATCGTCTGCACCGGCGCATGCGCATAGCGCTCGCGCGGCGCGAACAGGCAGCGGATGAAGTTCGCGCGATACAGGCGCACGCCGCGCGCGCCGTCGTCGGCCTGCGTCGCGCGCGGCGCAACCGGCGTCTTCTCGATCCGGCGCAGCAGGCCCGGCCACGCGCGGCCGAGCCACAGCCGCCAGCCGAGCTCGGGGATCAACGGCAGGTGGAACAGGTACACGTACCACGACCGCACGAGCTGGCCGGCAAGCTTGCCGAGCGACGCGGGCGTCGGCCGCAGCAGGCGCGCGCGCAGCCAGTGGCCGACGTGGTCGAGGCACGGGCCGGAGCACGACGTATACGACGCGATGCGGCCCGCGAGCCGCGGCTCGGTAACGAATTCCCAGCCCTGGATCGCGCCCCAGTCGTGCGCGACCAGGTGGACCGGGCGGCCGGGGCACAGCGCGTCGATCACCGCGATGAAATCGTCGGTCAGCTTCGCGAGCCGGTAGTCGGCGGTGCGCGCGGGGGCGCTCGACAGCCCCGCGCCGCGCACGTCGTACGCGATCACGTAGTGCTGGCGCGCGAGCCGCGGCGCGACGTCCTGCCAGACGCTGCTGGTGTCCGGATAGCCGTGCACCAGCACGACCGGCGTGCGGGACGGGTCGCCCCAGGTCCTGACCGCGAGCGTCAGGTCGCCGGACGCGACCGCGGTTTCGGTGAACACGGCATCGAACAGGGCCAGCGGCGCTTCGTCGGAAAGTGGCTGCATCGTGGGTCCGTACACGTTCGTTCGGAAAGGGGAAGGCCGCGCGCGACGTCAGGCCGCGGCCGGGGCGGCGGGGGCGGCGGCGACCGGCAGCGGGGCCGGCGCGGGCGTGCGCGCCGCCTGGCGGCGCGCCCAGCGGCGCACGTGCGGCAGGTCGTCGTCGAGCCAGTACGCGTCGTCGTCGGTGATCACGAGCAGCTCCTCGAACTTCGCGCCGACGCCGGCGAAACCGAGGTGCGGCTCGACCGCCCACAGGCCCGGCACCGGCGCGTGCTCGGAGCGGCGGTCGATCGACCACAGCGGCGACCAGCCCTGCTGCTTCGCGGCGCGGCCCTGGTCGAGCAGCAGGTTGCGGGTGGCGTTCAGGCCGAAGCGCGCGACGAAGCGCGGCTTCGACAGCGCGTGGATCTTCGCGACGCGATGCGCGAGCACCTTGAACGGATACGCCTTGTGGCGCGGCTCGACGCCCTGGCGGCGGCACAGCGCGTCGACTTCCTGCGCGACCTCGGCCATCGGCCGGCGCGCCTTCACGAGCCGCACGATCAGCTCGCGGTGATCCATCAGGTCGTCCTGCAGCTGTTCCAGGATCGGGTTCGTGCCGAGACAGTGCGCGTAGCCGACGTCGGCGACGATGCCGTCAAGCACCGGCGCGACGTCGAGGATCACCGGCATGTCGGGCTCGAGCTGGCGGTTGCTCGGGAAGAACGCGAGATTGAAGCCGCCCAGGTGCGTGAGGCCCGAGAAGCCGTCGAACGCGGTGCGGTTGCCGAACCACGCGAACGGCTTGTGCAGCCAGTCGCGCACGCCATGGTCCTGCAGCCATTCGGCGAGCAGGCGCGCGGCTTCCTTCTCGGTGATGCCGGGGTAGAGCAGGCCGCCGACGGTTTCCACGCAGCGGTACGCGAGCTGCTGGACGGCGCGGAACTGCGGCAGTTCGTCCAGGTGGACTTCCGGCAGGGGATGGTCGGTCATCGTGGCGTTTCCGGTTTCATGCGGGCTTGTCGTCGCTGATCCGGAACGCGCCCGCCGGGCGTTGCCGCCGCCGGGTTATTCAGTCAGCTTTAAATGTGCCATTGAACAATGTAATCATCATAGACGGTTCCGCCGGACGCGCCAGCCCCAGGAGATGAGGATTTCTCCCAATGGAGCGGGGAATTGGAGGGGACGCTCTAGGGTCAGCGTTCCGTTGTAGACGGCCCGTGGGACGGCGGATAGCGGAACGCCAGGTCGGGCGTCACGAGCCCGGGCGCGCTCGAACAGGTGTGGATCGGCAACTGCTCGAACTGTTTCGTGATCGCGTCTCGTTGCTCGGGCGTCGTCTTTTCAGCCTTCCCGGATCTTGCCGAGCAACACGGCGACATTGCGCTCGGCCAGTGCGGCGATCGTGCGCGAAGGATTCAGGCCCAGCGCACGCGGGATCGTCGCACCGTCCATCACGTACAACCCGTCATAGCCGAATACTTTTCCGTCCGCGTTCACCACGCCGTCCGCATGCGTCAGGCCCATGTTGCAGCCACCGAGCGGATGCGGCGTGATCAGCTTGTGGAAATCGCTCCATGTCGGGGGGACGAAGGGGTCGCCGCCCGTGGCGGCCGACAGGCGCCGATGCACGTCGACCATCGCGTCGACGACCGGCTTTGATCGCGTGTACGACCAGTCGAGCCGCAGCTCGCGGCGCCATGGGGCAAGCCAGCTGCGACCGAGACGCATGCGTCCGTCCCCCGGGTCGACCGCCTGGCCGAACCACGGCATCATGTTGTCGACCGGGTCATCGCAATCGAAATGGCGCGCGAAGGCCCGCCAGAACGTTCGCATCACCCCGCCATGCGAACGCTGCAGGCGGCGGCGCACGAAATCGTGCGCGAGATCGGGCACGCCGCCGTCCTCCACGAACAGCGCCTGGCCATTGGCGGCGCTCCGGTCGAGCAGGTCGATCGCGGCGGAAATGGTGACGCCGTGCGACGGCGAGATCTTGCGGCGGCTGTAGAAGGTGGGGGTGACGAAGTCGCCATTGAAGGCCCAGCCCCAGCCAAGCCGCGGCGACAGATTCGGCAGCGTGCGATGCTCGTCGCGACAGCGGAGCAGCAATTCGGTGCTGCCGATCGAGCCGGCGCCGACGATCACCCTGGACGCCGTGGCGGTTCCGGGTGTGCTACTGCCGGCGACAGGATCGATGACGTTGAAATGCACGCGCCATCCCTGGCCGAGCGGTTCGAGTTTTTGCACCACGTGCAGCGGCAGGATTCTTGCGCCGTGGCGCTCGGCCACGGCCAGATAGTTGAGGTCGAGCGTATTCTTCGCCGACACCTGGCATCCGATGTCGCAATTGCCGCAGTGCACGCACGTGCCTTGCGTTACGCCGTGAACATTGACGAACTTGACTGAGTGCCGGTCGTCGCGCGCGTCGGGCAAGGACGGATCGTAGGTCGGGCAGAAGGACACGGCGAGCGGCAGCTTGCGAAAGCGATCGCCCCAACCGCAGGCGTCGGCGGCATCGCGCAACAAGCGGGTGCGTGCGCTGATCTGGTTGTCGGGCACCTCCTGGACCGACAGCATCCAGCCCACGCGCTCGTAGTAAGGCTTGAGCGCGTCGTAGGTGATCTCCGGCGGCCAGCCGCGGTCGAAGGCGTCGGGCTTGGCCTCGACCGAGACGTTCGCGTAGATCAGGGAGCCGCCGCCCACGCCCGCGGCCGCGACCACCGACATATTGGAAAAAACGCGGAAGTCGGCCCAGCCATGGAATCGCTGCGGGTCCTGCTGGTTCCAAAGCCACGGGTCGGACGCGTCTCGCGGATACGTATCGGGCGTCCAGCGGTGGCCGCGCTCCAGCACCAGCACGCTGCGTCCTGCCTCCGCGAGACGGCAAGCCGCCACCGCCGCGCCGAAGCCGCTCCCGATGACGATGAAGTCGTATTCCATCGCGCTCATGTTGGCGATCTCCTGACATAGGTGCGCCACAGTTCCGATGCGAAAAACCTGAAGAACCGCCAGATGGCATTCGCCGCGCGACCCGATGTTCGGGCGTTCGTCGCATGCACCGTGCCCATCAGCCGCACGAGCTCGGGCACGCCGAGATGCAGCACGCCGGCGCCGACCACCTTGCCGCTCGCGTCGCACCCTTCGTGCAGCGTCGTATAAAGCGTCGTCGTCTCGCTCCACATCCTGAACGGGCTGCCGATGCGCACATGCTTCTTGCCCGCGAGGTAGTACGAGCGGCCTTCATGGCGAAAGCCGATCTCGTACACCATATAGGTCAGCCGTGGATCGCCGCTCGGCGTAAACAAGCCGAACACGCCGGACTCCGAAGGCATCGCGGCGCCCAGCGGCGCGAAGTCGATGTGGCCCGTCAGGCCGCCCACGTGCCGGGGATCGTCGATGAAGGCCGCGATATCCTCGATGTGGATCGTCGCGTGCAGGGTCAATGCGAACGCACGGACATCGCGTTCGCCCGCTTGCGGGTCCGTCGCCCCGAGGCAAAAGTCGCCCGCCATCGTCTCGCGGAAGCCGAGGCCCACGCCCGGCTCGCGCATCGCGGATGCCGTCGGATCCAGCGGCGCCGCTGTTCCCGTGCGCAGCGTGCGCCGCGCGTCGCGGTAGCCCATGTCGATCAGCGTCGCGGCATCGATCCGGCCGCGGTAGAAATCCGGATCGAGCGGCAGCGGCACTTCCGGCTTGATCACGTGCACGACGATCGGCTGATCGTGACCGAGCACGGTCTCACCCCGCGCGATGCGTCGATTGATGTCGGCAATCATGGCCAGCTCCCCGTTCAGCGCGCCCACGGCGCTCATTTCGATCATGTGCACGTACTGGTTGAACGCGCCGTTGTGGTAGACGGGCGTGTCGCCGATGCACCAGACGAGCCACAGTTCGCGCGCGCCGCGCTCGACGCAGCTCATCAGGTTGGCGTCCTTGATCCACACCGCGTCGGTCCAGGTCTTGCCGTCGGCCACCACGGCCGGCATGAAGATGGGCAGCGACGCGGCCGCGACCAGGCGCTGCAGGTCGAGGTGCGGGTGGGGGATCGGCACCACGGTCTTGTCGTCGAAGCAACAGACGCTGAACGAGCCGTCGATGCCGATGGCCGTGCGGATGCGATCGACGGCGATCCCGAGCGCCGGATACACGTGCTCCGTCAGACCCGACGCACTGCCCAGCGCGCTCATGTCGGCCACATGCAGATATCTGGTCACGGGCCTGAGCGCGGCGAACGCCTTGACGGGCAGCGCGCGCCAACGCGCGCAGAGTTCGTCCGGCAGCACGCCGGACAGCAGAGCGGACAAATTGATCGTGCCGCCCGACGCGCCGTCGGCGTGACTGAATCGCATGCCCTCGTCGAACAATGCCTTGACCGCGCCGGCCTGATAGGCCACGCGCATGCCGCCGCCCGCCAGCACCAGCGCGCGTCGTTCCATCGGATCGTCGGCGGCGATCGGGGGGCGATGCGCGGTGCTCATGACGCCCTTCCGCGAATGAACGTGCGCGAGCGCTTCATCGGACAACCCCCTTTGCGTCGCAAGTCGAGATAGAGCAGGCCGCTGGCTCCGTCGAATGCCGCCACCCGCAGCGCCGCGTCAACGAATACGCCGTGCATCACGCGCCAGGTCGTCGTCGTTGGTCGCGAGTTGCGGCGCGACGGCCAACGAGAACAGCACGAGCGAGGCGCCCGTGCCCAGGCACATCGACGCGCACGGCAGCAGGAACGCGTGCTTGGCGATCGGCGGGCGGCCGCTCATGGCGCGGACTCCCAGTCGGCCGGGCGGGCCGGCGGTGCGAGCCATTGCTGCGACGGGTCGAGCGGGTAGGTGGTCTCGAGGCCCGGCATCGGCTGCGCGGGCGGCTCGGCCTCGGTCACGAACCAGCATTCGAAATAGTCGTCGAGCACGCCCGCCGTGGACGGGAAAAACCCGGCGGCGACCGGCGTGGGATGGATATCCAGTGCCTTCAGCCAGGCCATCCGCGGATGGTCGCCGATGAACAGGCGCGCCGAGCCGGGTGCGAACAGCGAGAAGCCGAGCCTGCCCTTGAAATAGATGTAGGACTTCATGAGCATGCCGCGAAAGCAGCAGTAATTGACTGCGCCCGTGCTGACCGGCAGCCATGCCGATTTCGGTTTCGTCACGTCGATGCGCATCATCATCTGGCCGTCGAGGTCATACTGGCTGCTCACCCAGCGCTCGCCGATCACGAAGTCGAGATTGGCCTGGTGCTTGGGCATGCCCCAGATGCCGCGGCCGCCCTTCACCGAAATATCGGTCGACACGGGCAGGTCCACGACGTATTGCCCGGTGCCGAAGGCCTTCATCAGCAGGCCCGGCAGCAGGCGCGGAGGAGGGCGCCTGCCGTGCGTGCACGCGATGGCGATCGAGTACTCGACGTAGCGGCCGATGTTGGTGACGACATAGTCGATCACCGTCACGACGAGCAAGCCGCGGCGCCAGAGCTGAAACGGATGCACCTCGTTGCCCGGAATCATGCGGCGCGCCGCGTCGAGATCGATCGAGAACACCGCCATCAGCGCCGGCGACGTGTCGGAGGCGACCGGCATCCGGAACGGGATGTCGTCGACCAGCGCATGGCGGCCCGCGAGCCGCGTCTGTCGCATCGGTATAGCCATGTCCGGCCTCCCTGGTTCGCCAGGAGTCAGTGACGCGCAGCCAGTGCCGCCAGCAGGACGGGAAATACGTCTCGCGCGGCGTGCTTTCCAATGAAGATGTCGAGGTGGCCGTAGCCGCCCAGTACGTGAAGATCGTGATAGTTCGGCCGGTGGCGCTCGAACCAGTCGAACGTGGCTTGCTGGCTCTGCCACTTGAAACAGTCGTTGAGCTCGCCGGCGATGAACGCGAAGCGCGCCTGCGTCCGCGGCGGCTGCGCCGTCGGGTCCGCCTGCAGCCCGGGCAGTTTCGATACCAGGTGGCCGGCGTCCAGGCACCGGGTCATCTGCCGGAAGAACGAGATCGGGACCTGCGCGAATTCCTGCCGGATCCAGTCGTGCACCGCGTCGCTGAGGTTTTCGTGGCGCCACAGCACGGGGAAGCCGGTGCCGTAGGTGAAGCTGGAAAAGCGGCAGACGCCGTTTGCGCATTCGTGGTGCGTGAGCAGCACGAGGCCCTTGAGCAGATTCGGCACGACACCCGTCGCGTGCTCGCCCCATCGAGGATCGAGGTAGTCGGTCATCGCGCCGACGACGGGCAGCGCGTAGCGCCCCTTGAGATGCGAGATCGTCGAGACCCGCGGATGCAGCGACACGGCGTTGGACACGATGGTGTCGACTTGCGGAACGAGGCCGCCCACCGCCGACAACATGAAGCTGGTCGAGCCCTGGCAGTGCACCACCGCCTTGATGGAGGGCGCGCCCGTCAGCTCGACGACTTTGCGCACCGCGGCCGGGTGGTCGTACAGGGCCGCGTCGTCCAGCGTCCACTCGCATGGCGGAAGATCGATGCTGGCCCGCCAGTTTTCCAGCCAGACGTCGTAACCCTCGTCGATCAGCGCATCGACGAAAGTCGTGTCGTTAGGGGGACGAAAGATATTGGCGCGAACGCCGGCTCCGTGCACCAGGAGGACGGGGGCCTTCGTCGGCCGGCCGGCGCCGAGGACGTGAATGAGGTTGCACCCATGGCCGTCGTCAGCGCGAAACGCAACAACTTCTTCTTTCGGCATGGGAGCCCCCTTCTTACTTCTTATGTGGACAGCATTGTCCATATATTTGACAATGTCAAACGCGCCGTATAAGGCCTCGATTCATGCACGCGACCGTGCCGGCGTGTTCTTTCGTGCTCGTCGTCTCCTTCCCGGAGGACCGCATGCAAATCGACTTCCATCACGCCGTCACCTACGTGGCCGCCCGGCTCGGCGGATTGCCGCACGATCAGGCGAGCACGGTGGCCCAGGCCGCCCAATATGTCGACGACGCAACCTGCGACGGCCCGTTGCAGTTCGACAGCGGCGAGCGCTACGTGCGGGTCACGTCGTCGCACAAGATGCAGGACATCACGAAGAACGCCGAAGCGGCGGACAACCGGCTGGTCTGGCTGCCGTTCCACTTTCTGCCCGGCAATGCCGAGCCGCCGCCGGGCTGCAATTCCAATGAGGCTTTTCAGCATCGGCTGATATGCAAGCCGGATAGCGACATCGCGCGCGCGATGGTCGCGGATTGCATCCATCACCGCGAGCTGCCGTTTGCGCTGCACCGGCTCGGCGTCGCGCTGCACACCTACGTCGATACCTGGGCACACCAGCAGTTCGTCGGCGGCTTGTGCGATCTCAACGACCTCGCGGATGTCGGTGTGGACGACGATCCCGCCTACAACGGTTCGTCCGCCTATGCCGAGATGACGGGCCTCAAGCAGAAGCTGGCGGAATTCCTCGCCGACTTCCTGCCCGTGGGGCACGCGGCGGCCACGACGTTTCCCGACATCCCGTTCATTCGGTGGCACTTCACGCGCAAGAACGGCGAAAGGGTGCAGCGCGACAACCCGACCGACTTCCTCGCCGCGGCGCGCGGCGCCTTCAATATGGTGCGGCGCTACGCCGCCGGGGACGCGACGTTGGGAGACGTGCCGCTGCCACCCGCCGATCAAGCCGCGATCGACGCTCTGCTGCGCGGCACCCAGGAGATCGATGGCGAAACGCGGCATCAAACCTGGCTAGCGGCGATCGCGAACGGTAGGTTCTCGTTCGGCGCGGCGGAGATCACCTACGCCAGCCAGGGCCCGACCTCGTGGAAAATGCTGGCCCTCGGCAAGGACCCGCAGGATCCCGAAGCCGAAGAAAACGAGACTTTCGCATTCACGCCGGGCTTTCTCACTTCCGACTGGAAACGCTTTCACGACGCGGTGCAATACCAGCGGCTGTTCGTGTTGCACGACCTGCTGCCGCGCTTCGGCTTGTGCGCTTCCTGATTGACGCTGGCTTTCGATATTTCGGATTCCATGTTCAATGCGCCGGAGTGTTGACTCGTGTGCGTCGCCGGACCGTGGCGCACCCATGTCGTTTCGGATCAACTTGACGTCGCGTCGTGGCGAGACGCTGTCATATTGCCGCAATATTTTCGGCAGATCATTCGCCCCCATTTCGTAGCCACCCTGGCTTCGCCGGGCCGATGAGCCGCCGGTGCGCCGCGATGCGCGCCGCGCGTCGAGCGGGGTAGCGACCGCATCCGAATCGTCATTTCCACGGAGAGAGACCATGCAACGCCGCACGTTCATCAACACCTTTGCCGCGGCCACCGCCGCGACGTCGCTCATGCTCAAGGCCGGCACGGCCGACGCAAGGAACGCTGCCTCGCCGGACGCGCTGGACTCGGGCCGCTGGTCGCCGTTCAATGCCGCGCGCCTGCAGACGGTGCTCGACCAGCATGGCGTCGGCAGCAAGCACTACGACGCGAAGCGCCGCCCGTACGCGGTGTTCGACTGGGACAACACCTGCATCATGAACGACTGCGAAGAGGCGTTGCTGATGTACCAGATCGACCATCTGCAGTACAAGCTGACGCCGGACGAATTCGTCGACGTGATGTGGCAGGACGTGCCGAAGGGCGCGTTCGCGAAGGACTACACGACGGTGGACGGCAAGCCGGTGACGATGGAGGATCTCGCCGCCGACGTCGAGGCGGACTATCGCTGGCTCTACGCGAACTACCAGGGATTCGGCGGCGGCAAGAGCCTCGACGAGATCCGCGAGACCGATCAGTTCAAGGATTTCCGCACGAAGCTGTACTTCATGTACGACGCGATCTGCGACACGCATCCGCTCGAGATCGGCTACAAGTGGATCATCTATTTCTACCGGAACATGACGACCGCCGAGCTGCAGGCGATGGCGCAGGCGTCGAACAACCGCGGCATCGGCGATGCGCTGCGCAAGGTGAAGTACGAAAGCCCGAAGACGCTGCCGGGCAAGGCCGGGGTCGTCGCCGCCACGCATTTCCACGGCATCCGCATCCACGAGGAAATCCGCGGGCTGATGCACACGCTGCGCGCGAACGGCATCGACGTGTACGTGAGCACCGCGTCGATCGACGACGTGGTGCGCGTGTTCGCCGGCCACCCGAACTACGGCTACGGCGTGCCGCCGGAGAACGTGATCGGCCTACGCCTCGACATGAAGGACGGCAAGTACGTGAGCCATTACCCGGACGGCTGGCACTTCAACTACGGGCCGGGCAAGACCGTCGGCATTCGCAACGTGCTGCAGGCGAAGAAGGGCTATGGGCCGGTGCTGGTGGCGGGCGACAGCGACGGCGACGCGTGGATGCTGCGCGACTTCAAGGACACCGCGGTGGGCGTGATCGTCAACCGGATGAAGAAGGGCGAGATCGGCGCGGACAGCAAGCTTGCGGCCGCGCAGATCGGCAACCCGGACGCGCGCTTCATTCTGCAGGGCCGCGACGAGCACACGGGCCTGATGATCCCGGACGAGAAGTCGATCAAGTACGGCAAGACGGAGCGCAAGCTGCTGGCGTGATGCGCGGCCGTCAGCGTTCGTGCGGCGGCGCGAACCGGTCGAGCACGGCAGTCAGCAGGTCGATCGGCAGCGGGAACACGATCGTCGAGTTCTTGTCGGCCGCGATCGTGGTCAGCGTCTGCAGGTAGCGCAGCTGCATCGCCTGCGGCTGCAGCGCGAGCCGCTGCGCGGCCTGCAGCAGCTTCTCGGACGCCTGCAGCTCGCCTTCCGCGTGGATCACCTTCGCGCGCCGTTCGCGCTCGGCTTCCGCCTGCCGCGCGATCGCGCGCACCATCGTCTCGTTCAGGTCGACGTGCTTGATCTCGACCGTCGACACCTTGATGCCCCACGCGTCGGTCTGCGCATCGAGCGTCTTCTGGATATCGGCGTTCAGCTGCTCGCGCTCGGCGAGCAGCGCGTCGAGCTCGTGCTTGCCGAGCACCGAGCGCAGCGTGGTCTGCGCGAGCTGGCTCGTCGCGTCGAAGAAGCGCGCGACCTGGATCACCGCCTTCTCCGGATCGACCACGCGGAAATACACCACCGCGTTCACCTTCACCGACACGTTGTCGCGCGTGATCACGTCCTGCGCGGGCACGTCGAACACGACCGTGCGCAGGTCGATGCGCACCACCTGCTGGACGATCGGGATGATCAGCACGAGCCCCGGCCCCTTGACCTTCCAGAAGCGGCCGAGCATGAACACGACGCCGCGCTCGTACTCGCGGAAGATGCGGATCGACGACGCGACGAGCATCACCGCGAAGACGATCAGCAGGCTGCTGAAGCCGAAGGTGTAGCCGATCATGGTTTTTCTCCTTTGTCGACCGGCGTTGGCGCTTCAGCGCCTAGGCCGGTCCCACCCAGGCGGGAGTCGACCGGCGTTGGCGCTTCAGCGCCTACGGCGGTCCCACGCAGCGCGGATTCTGGCCGGTCGTACAGCGGGGCGACCGTGAGCATCAGCCCCTGGCGGCCCGTCACGCGCACCCGGCAGCCCGCCGCGAGCGGCGCATTGCTGGCGACCCGCCAGCGCTCGCCGCGCACCAGCGCCCAGCCGGCGGCGGACGGCGCGGGGCCGGCGGCCGTGTGCGGCTGGTCGGGCACGAGGCCGTCGTCGAGCACTTCGCCGATGCTGCCGACCATCGCTTCCGAGCCGGTGACGACCGGCCGGTTCCGCGCACGCAGCGCGAGGCTCGACACGCCCGCGACGAGCAGCCCGCCGCCGAGCGCGAGGCCCGCGATCAGCGGCCACGGAATCCCGTAGCCGGGCACGTCGGTGTCGATCAGCATCAATGCGCCGATCGTGAACGACGCAATGCCGCCGAAGCCGAGCACGCCGAAGGTCGGCAGGAACGCCTCGGCGATGAGGCAGGAGAGGCCGAGCAGCACGAGGCCGAGGCCCGCGTAGCTGATCGGCAACAGCTGCATCGCGAACAGCCCGATCAGCAGGCAGATCGCGCCCACCAGGCCCGGCAGCACGAATCCCGGGTTCGCGAATTCGAAGAACAGCCCGTAGATGCCGAGCGTCAGCAGGATCAGCGCGACGTTCGGATCCGCGATGATCGACAGGAAGCGGCTGCGCCAGTCGGGCTCGACGACGATCAGCGGCGCGTGCGCGGTCGCGAGCCGCTGCGCGCCGGCGGACGTCGTCACGGTGCGGCCGTCGAGCTGGCGCGCGAGGTCGGCCGGATCCTGCGCGATCAGGTCGACCACGTGCTGCGTGCGCGCCTCGGTCGCCGACAGGCTGACCGCCTCGCGCACCGCGCGCTCGGCCCATTCGGCGTTGCGGCCGCGCAGCTGCGCGAGGCCGCGGATGTACGCGGCGGCGTCCTGCATCGCCTTGCGGATCTCGGTCGATTGCGTGTCGGTGGGCAACGCGGCCGACGCGGCCGATGCGCCCGATGCCGGCGACGTGGGCGACGTGGGCGACACTCCGGTCGGCGACGGCGGGTTGCCCCCGGGCGGGCCGCCGCCGATGCCGAACTGGACCGGCGACGCCGCGCCGAGGTTGGTGCCCGGCGCCATCGCCGCGATGTGGCTGGCGTAGACGATGTAGGTGCCCGCGCTCGCCGCGCGCGCGCCGCTGGGCCCGACGAACGCGGCCACCGGCACCGGCGAGCCGAGGATCGCCTTGATGATCACCCGCATCGACGAGTCGAGCCCGCCGGGCGTGTCGAGCTGCAGGATCGCGAGCGGCGCGTGCTCGCTGGTCGCGCGGCCGAGCGAGCGGACGATGAAATCGGCGCTGGCCGGCCCGATCGCACCGTTGATCGGAATCACGATGACGGGCGGGTGCGCGGCAGGCGCGTTGGCGGCAGGCGGCGCCGCGGCCACCGCGCAGACGACGAGCAGCGCCGCGAACAACGCGGCGCGCGCGACCCGCGTCGGCAGCGGGTGAGGAAGAGGGCGGCCCGACGCGTCGTGCGTCGGCAGGTGCCAGGAACGGTGAAAGCGCATCGGGGCGTCCGGGCGGCGCGCGAGCGCACGCCATCCGGCCCGCAGGAAGGGCGCTGGCCCGATATTTAAAGATTAGGCGGTTTCCGCGCAAAGCGCGATGGCGCGCCGCCGCGCGGGCCGTGCGATCTCAGCCCGCGCCGCCCGTGCGCCCCAGCGCCTCGTCGCGAAACTCGGCCGGGCTGCGCCCGCTCCACTTGCGGAACGCGCGGTAGAACGCGCTCGGCTCGGCGAAGCCGGCCGCCGCGGCGACGTCGGCGATCGTGCGCGACGGATCGGCGAGCGCCTCGAACGCCAGGTCGCGCCGCAGCGCATCCTTGATCGACTGGTACGCGTGGCCTTCCTGGTGCAGCTTGCGGCGCAGCGTCGCCTCGGCCACGTGCAGCCGCGCGGCCATCTGCCCGGCGCCCGGCCACGCGGCGGGCGGCATGCCGCGCAGCACCGTGCGCACGCGCTGCGCGAGCGCGTTCGGGTTGCGGTACTTGACGATGAAGCTGGCCGGCGCGTTGCGCAGGAACGTCTTCAGTGTCTTCGGGGTCTGCACGACCGGCAGCGCCGCGAATTCGGGATCGAAATCGACATACGAATCGGGCTGGTTGAAGCGCATGTCGTCGCAGAACATCGACGGGTACTCGTGCTCGGCGGGCGGCGTATCGCAGCGGAAGCTCGCGTGCAACAGCGGAATGCGGCGGCCGATCAGCCAGCAGGTGAGCCCGTAGACGATGATGAAATAGGTCGCGTACGTGAACATCGCGGGCGTCTGGCCGTTGTTGCGGTGCACGAAGCGCAGCCGCACGCGCTGCGGGTTCGCGTCGAGCTCCGCGTGCAGGTCGTCGAGCACGCAGTGCATGAAGTTCACCGCGCGCGCCATCGCGTGCAGCCCGTCGCGCGCGGTGAGCGCCGCCTGGCTCATCGCGATGAAGCTGCCGCTGCGCATCGGGTGGCGGTCCTGGCCGAAGAACTCGTCGTCGAGCGTGCGCGCGATCGCGTTCCACAGCGCGCCGTACTGCTGCGCGGACACCCGCGCGCGCGGCTGGTCGAGCAGCGCCGGTGCGATGCCGGCCTGCGCGAGCAGCGGCTCGGCCGCGACGCCGCGCCGCGTCGCGAGCGCGACGCTGTACGCGACCAGGCTGATCGCGATGGTTCCCTTTTCTTCCTGCTTCATCGACGGCGCCGCTATGGCAAAAACGCTCAGTGTAATTGAGCGGGGCGAGCATCGAACAGTTGCGCACGCTTGCCTACACTTGTTTCATCCAAACACATTGCGGCCGGGCCACGCGTGGCCGCCGGGAGACAGCAGCGCCATGGACGAGCTTTACACCGAAGACCAGCGGATGATCCGCGACGCCGCGCGCGTGTTTGCCACCGAGGTGCTGGCGCCGAACGCCGCGCAGTGGGACCGCGACGCGCACCTGCCCGACGAGATCGTCGCGCAGCTCGGCGAGCTGGGCCTGCTCGGGATGATCGTGCCGCAGGAGCTGGGCGGTTCGTACACCGACTACGTCGCCTATGCGCTCGCGATGGAGGAGATCGCCGCCGGCGACGCCGCGTGCGCGACGATGATGAGCGTGCACAACTCGGTCGGCTGCGGGCCGATCCTCGGCTTCGGCACGGCCGCGCAGAAGGATCGCTGGCTTGGCGAGATGGCCGCCGGCCGCACGATCGGCGCGTTCTGCCTGACCGAGCCGCAGGCCGGCTCCGAGGCGCACAACCTGCGCACCCGCGCGGAGTTGCGCGACGGCAAATGGGTGCTGAACGGCGCGAAGCAGTTCGTGACCAACGGCCAGCGCGCGGGCATTGCGATCGTTTTTGCCATCACCGATCCGGAGGCCGGCAAGCGCGGCATCTCCGCGTTCCTGGTGCCGACCGACACGCCGGGCTTCATCGTCGGCAAGCCCGAGAAAAAGATGGGCATCAAGGCGTCCGATACGTGCCCGATCACGTTCGAGAACTGCGCGATTCCCGAGGAGAACCTGCTCGGCGCGCGCGGCGAAGGGCTGAAGATCGCGCTGTCGAACCTCGAGGGCGGCCGCATCGGCATCGCGGCGCAGGCGCTCGGCATCGCGCGCGCCGCGTTCGACAAGGCGCGCCGCTATGCGGGCGAGCGCGTGCAGTTCGGCAAGCCGCTCGCCGAGCACCAGGCGATCCAGCAGAAGCTCGCCGACATGGCCACGCAGATCAACGCCGCGCGCCTGCTCGTGCATCACGCGGCGAAGCTGCGCACCGCCGGGCTGCCGTGCCTGTCGGAAGCGTCGCAGGCGAAGCTGTTCGCGTCGGAGATGGCCGAGCGCGTGTGCTCGGACGCGATCCAGATCCACGGCGGCTATGGCTATCTCGCCGATTACGAAGTCGAGCGTCACTACCGCGACGCGCGCATCACGCAGATCTACGAGGGGACCAGCGAAGTGCAACGGATGGTGATCGCGCGGCAGTTGTAAGCGCGATCCACCGCAACGGCAGCATGCCCGCGAGCACATAAAACAACAGGGCATCAACAGGAGACGACACGATGACGGTACAGGCATTCCTGGAAGCACGCGACTTTCTGCTGCGCCATCGCACCGACTACGAAACCGCTTACCGCGATTTCCAGTGGCCGGCGCTCGACACGTTCAACTGGGCGCTCGACTACTTCGACGCGATGGCGCGCGGCAACGACCAGCCCGCGCTGTGGATCGTCGACGCGGCGACCGGGCAAGGCGACCCGTATTCGTTCGCGCAGATGTCCGAGCGCTCGTCGCGGATCGCGAACTGGCTGCGCGGCATCGGCGTCGTGCGCGGCGACCGGATCCTGATGATGCTGCCGAACCGCGTCGAGCTGTGGGACGCGATGCTCGCCGCGATGAAGCTCGGCGCGGTCGTGCTGCCCGCCACCACGCAGCTGTCGGCCGACGACGTGCGCGACCGCGTGCAGATCGGCGGCGCGACCTACGCGATCGTCGACGAGAACGAAACCGCGAAATTCGAGCAGCCGGGCCTCGCCCTCAAGCAGAGGATCGTCGCCGGCGCGCCGCGCGCGGGCTGGCTCGCGATGAGCGACGGCTACGCGGCGCCCGCCGCGTTCACGCCGGACGGCGTCACGCACGCGAGCGACCCGATGCTGCTGTATTTCACGTCGGGCACGACGTCGAAGCCGAAGCTCGTCGAGCATACGCACCGCACCTATCCGGTCGGCAGCCTGTCGACGATGTACTGGGTCGGCCTGCAGCCGGGCGACATTCACTGGAACATCAGCTCGCCGGGCTGGGCGAAGCATGCGTGGAGCTGCTTCTATGCGCCGTGGAACGCGCAGGCATGCGTGTTCGCGTTCAACTACGCGCGCTTCGAGCCGAAGGTCGTGCTCGATGCGATCGTCCAATACCAGGTGACGACGATGTGCGCGCCGCCGACCGTGTGGCGGATGCTCGTGCAGCAGCCGCTCGCGTCGTTCGACGTGAAGCTGCGCGAGATCGTCGGCGCGGGCGAGCCGCTGAACCCGGAAATCATCGAGCGCGTGAAGAAGGCGTGGGGCATCGCGATCCGCGACGGCTACGGCCAGACCGAGACCACCTGCCTGATCGGCAACTCGCCGGGACAGCCGGTGGTGGCCGGGTCGATGGGCCGCCCGATGCCCGGCTACCGGATCGCGCTGCTCGACCCGGACGGCGCGCCGGTGAGCGAGGGCGAAGTCGCGCTGCCGGTCGGCGCGGGCGCCGAGCGCCCGGTCGGCCTGATGAAAGGCTATGCGAACAACCCCGACGCGACCGCGCATGCGATGCGCGACGGCCACTACCGCACGTCCGACATCGCGATGCGCCGCGACGACGGCTACTTCGTCTACATCGGCCGCGCGGACGACGTGTTCAAGTCGTCCGACTACCGGCTCAGCCCGTTCGAGCTCGAAAGCGTGCTGATCGAGCATCCGGCGATCGCCGAGGCGGCGGTCGTGCCGAGCCCGGACCCCGTGCGGCTCGCGGTGCCGAAGACCTTCATCACGCTGCGCCAGGGCTACGAGGAAAGCCCGGCGCTGGCGCTCGAGATCTTCCGGTTCTCGCGCGAGAAGCTCGCGCCGTACAAGCGCATCCGCCGGCTGCAGTTCGCGGAGCTGCCGAAGACGATCTCCGGGAAGATCCGCCGCGTCGAGCTGCGCCGCCGCGAGATCGAGCGCGGCGACGACGCGAGCGCGCGGATGCCCGGCGAATACTGGGAAGAGGATTTTGCGGCTGAACTGAAATGACGCGGGCGCGCGCCGCCCGAGATCGAACCGAACCGGCCGCCTGCGCGCGACGTCGCGCGGCGGCACTCCCAAGGAGAGCAAATCGATGAACGCGAATCCGACGCCCCAGGCGGGGCAACACGTGCCGACGGTCAAGCTGCTGATCGACGGCGCATTCGTCGAGTCCGCCACGAACGAGTGGCGCGACATCGTCAACCCGGCGACCCAGCAGGTGCTCGCGCGCGTGCCGTTCGCGACGGTCGCCGAGGTCGATGCGGCCGTGCAGGCCGCGCAGGCCGCGTTCGCGACGTGGAAGAACACGCCGGTTTCCGCGCGCATGCGCATCATGCTGAAGTTCCAGGATCTGGTGCGCACCAACCTGCAGCGGATCGCGAAGACGCTGACGGCCGAGCAGGGCAAGACGCTGCCCGACGCCGAAGGCGACATCTTCCGCGGGCTGGAAGTGGTCGAGCATGCGTGCTCGGTCGGCACGCTGCAGCTCGGCGAGTTCGCGGAGAACGTCGCGGGCGGCGTCGACACCTATACGCTGCGCCAGCCGCTCGGCGTGTGCGCGGGCATCACGCCGTTCAACTTCCCCGCGATGATTCCGCTGTGGATGTTCCCGATGGCGATCGTGTGCGGCAACACGTTCGTGCTGAAGCCGTCCGAGCAGGACCCGCTGTCGACGATGGAGCTCGTCGAACTCGCGGTCGAGGCCGGCGTGCCGAAGGGCGTGCTGAACGTCGTGCACGGCGGCAAGGACGTGGTCGACGCGATCTGCACGCATCCGCTCGTGAAGGCGATCTCGTTCGTCGGCTCGACCGCGGTCGGCACGCACGTCTACAAGCTCGGCAGCGAGCACGGCAAGCGCGTGCAATCGATGATGGGCGCGAAGAACCACGCGGTGGTGCTGCCCGACGCGAATCGCGAGCAGACCATCAACGCGCTCGTCGGCGCGGGCTTCGGCGCGGCCGGGCAGCGCTGCATGGCGACGTCGGTCGCGGTGCTGGTCGGCGAGGCGCGCGACTGGCTGCCCGATCTCGTCACGAAGGCGAAGCTGCTGAAGGTCAACGCGGGCGCCGAAGCCGGCACCGACGTCGGCCCGGTCGTGTCGCGGGGGGCGAAGGCGCGCATCCTGTCGCTGATCGAAGCGGGCGTGAAGGAAGGCGCGAAGCTCGAGCTCGACGGCCGCGGCGTGACGGTGCCCGGCTACGAGAGCGGCAACTTCGTCGGCCCGACGATCTTCTCCGGCGTGAATACCGGCATGTCGATCTATACGCACGAGATCTTCGGGCCGGTGCTCGTCGTGCTGGAAGCCGACTCGCTCGACGACGCGATCGCGCTCGTCAACGCGAACCCGTTCGGCAACGGCGTGGGCCTGTTCACGCAGAGCGGCGCGGCCGCGCGCAAGTTCCAGAGCGAGATCGACATCGGCCAGGTCGGCATCAACATCCCGATCCCGGTGCCGGTGCCGTTCTTCAGCTTCACCGGTTCGCGCGGCTCGAAGCTCGGCGATCTCGGCCCGTACGGCAAGCAGGTCGTGCAGTTCTACACGCAGACGAAAACCGTCACCGCGCGCTGGTTCGACGACGACACGACGGCCGGCCCGGTGAACACGACGATCCGCCTGCACTGACAGGAATAGGGAGGCAGCAATGAAGATCGGATTTATCGGCCTCGGCCACATGGGCGCGCCGATGGCGCTGAACCTGCTGAAGGCCGGCCACGAAGTGCATGCATTCGACTTGAGCGCCGACGCGCTGCGCGCGCTGCAGGACGCGGGCGCGCAGGTGGCCGGCTCGCCGCGCGACGCGGCGGCCGGCGCCGAGTGCGTGATCACGATGCTGCCGGCCGCGCCGCACGTGCGCTCGGTGCTGACCGGCGAGAACGGGGTGCTGGCCGGGCTCGGCGCGGGCGCGACGGTGATCGATTCGAGCACCATCGACCCGGCGAGCGCGCAGGCGTTCGGCGCGCTGGTGCGCGAGCACGGCGGCGCGTTCGTCGATGCGCCGGTGTCGGGCGGCACGGGCGGCGCGGCGGCCGGCACGCTGACCTTCATGGTCGGCGGCAGCGACGCGGATTTCGAGCGCGTGAAGCCGGTGCTCGCCGGCATGGGCAAGAACATCGTCCATTGCGGCGCGACCGGCATGGGGCAGGTCGCGAAGGTCTGCAACAACCTCGTGCTCGGCATCTCGATGGCGGCCGTGTCGGAAGCGATGTCGCTCGGCGTCGCGCTCGGCATCGACCCGAAGGTGCTCGCGGGCATCGTCAACACGTCGACGGGCCGCTGCTGGAGCTCGGACACGTACAACCCGTATCCGGGCGTGATCGAGACCGCGCCGTCGTCGCGCGGCTACACGGGCGGCTTCGGCACCGACCTGATGCTGAAGGATCTCGGCCTCGCGAACGACGCGGCGAAGCAGGCGCGCCAGCCCGTCTATCTCGGCGCGCTCGCGCAGCAGCTGTATCAGGCGATGAGCAGCCGCGGCGACGGGCAGCTCGATTTCTCGGCGGTGATCCGCCTCTATCAACCGGCCACGAAGAAGGACGCGCAATGATCGAACTGGACTACGTCGACGACGGCGCGATCGCGTGCGCGACGCTCAAGCGTCCGCCCGCGAACGCCTTTACCGCCGACGGGCTGCTGCAGATGCAGCAGATCGTCGCCGAGCTGAACGCGAACCCGCGCGTGCGCGCGCTCGTGATCACCGGCGACGGCCCGAAGTTCTTCAGCGCGGGGGCCGACCTGAACACGTTCGCCGAAGGCGATCCGGCGGTCGCGCGCGCGATGGCGATCCGCTTCGGCACCGCGTTCGAGACGCTCGCCGAAGCGCGCTTCGTGACGATCGCGGCGATCAACGGCTATGCGATGGGCGGCGGGCTCGAATGCGCGCTCGCGTGCGACCTGCGGATCGCGGAGACGCATGCGCAGATGGCGCTGCCCGAGCCGTCGGTCGGGCTGCTGCCGTGCGGGCTCGGCACGCAGACGCTGCCCTGGCTCGTCGGCGAAGGCTGGGCGAAGAAGATCATCCTCGCCGGCGTGCGCGTCGATGCGGCCACCGCGCTGCGGATCGGCCTCGTCGAGGACGTGGTCGACAGCGGCGCGGCCCGCGACGCGGCGCTCGCGCTCGCGCGCAACGTCGCGCGGCAGAGCCCGCATGCGGTGACCTACAGCAAGGAACTGATCGGCCTCGCGCGCCGCGGCGTGCCGCGCAGCGCGGCGCTCGCGGTCGAGCGCGAGCGTTTCGTCGACCTGTTCGACACGAACGATCCGCGCGAAGGCGTGGCCGCGTTTCTCGGCAAGCGCGCGCCGAACTGGCAACCCGACGGGGAGCCAGGCCGATGAGCACCCCGATCACGACGCACGACGCGCTCGCGCAAGCCGCGCCCGACGTGCTGTTCCGCGTGCTGAACCGCGTGGCGCTGATCACGCTGAACCGGCCGGCCGCGCTGAACGCGCTGTCGCACGAGATGGTGCGCGAGCTGGCGGCGCTGCTCGCGCGCTGCCGCGACGACGACCAGATCGTCGCCGTGGTGCTGCGCGGCGCGGGCGAGAAGGGCTTCTGCGCGGGCGGCGACGTGCGCGCGCTGCACCAGATGGCGGCGCGGCGCGACGCGTGGCTGCCGTTCTTCGTCGACGAATACCGGCTCGACTACGCGATCCACACGTTCCCGAAGCCGGTCGTCGCGCTGATGGACGGCATCACGATGGGCGGCGGGATGGGGCTCGCGCAGGGCGCGGCGCTGCGCGTCGCGACCGAGCGCAGCAAGATCGCGATGCCCGAGACGCGCATCGGCCTGCTGCCGGACGTCGGTGCGACGCATTTCCTCGCGCGCATGCCGGTGGAGCTGTCGCTGTACGTCGGGCTGACCGGCGCGATGCTGTCGGGCGCCGATGCGCTGACCGCGAAGCTCGCGGATCTGTGCGTGCCGTCGGCATGGCTCGACACGTTCGAGGCGCGCATCGGCAACGTGAAGTGGGACGGCAATGTGCTCGCCGCGCTGCGCAAGGTGTTCGAGCCGCCGTGCAACATCGTGCCGCACGCGACGCTGGCGAGCCAGATGCCGTGGATCGTCCGCCATTTCGACAAGCGCTCGACGCTCGAGCGGATCGTCGCGACGCTGGGGCAGGAACTTGCGCGCGACGAGCTGTCGCGCGAGCATCGCCAGTGGCTGCAGGCGACACTCGACGCGCTGCTCGGCCATTCGCCGACGATGCTCGCGGTGACCCGCGAGGCGCTGCTGCGCGGCCGGCAGATGACGCTGGCCGAATCTTTCCGGATGGAGCTCGGGATCGTCGCGCGGTCGATCGAGGAGGGCGACTTCCGCGAAGGCGTGCGCGCGCACCTGATCGACAAGGATCGCAAGCCGCGCTGGGCGCCCGCGTCGCTCGTCGAGCTGCGCGCCGAGCGCGTGCGGCACTTCCTCACGTCGCCGTGGAAGCTGTTCGCGCATCCGCTGGTCGATCTCGGCGGCGCGTGAGGCCCCGCCGCGCCGCGCGGCGGGGCGGGCCCTTCTCGTCTCTTCATCCCGTGTCGTCCTGACGCTCGATCATCGGCGGAATCGCCTGCGCGAGCGCGTCGATCACGCAGCGCGTCTTGCGCGGCAGGTAGCGCGTCTTCGGCCAGATCGCGTGAATGTCGCCTTCGCAGACGAAGCAGCGGTCGAGCACGACCGCCATCTCGCCGCGCTTCACGTAATAGTCGAGCAGCCAGCTCGGCAGCCACGCGATCCCGAACCCCGATGCGCCGGCCGCCGCGATCGCCTGCACGTCGTCGAAACTGAGCTGGTGCTGCATGTCGACGCGTACCGTCGAACCGTCAGGCGCGCGCAGCTCCCACGGCTGCGGCACGCCCGAGCGTGAATAGGCGATCGTCCGGTGATTTTTCAGATCGTCGAGCGACTTCGGCATCCCGTGGCGCGCAAGATACGACGGTGCCGCGCCGAGGCTGCCGTATTGGGTGCCGAGCCGTCGCACCGCGAGGCTCGTGCTGTCCGCGAGCGTGCCGATCCGCACGGCGAGGTCGATGCCTTCCTCGACGAGATCGACGAAGCGGTCGGTGATCGACACGTCGATCCGCAGATGCGGATAGGTGCGCGCGAGATCGAGCACGATGGGCGTCACGCAGTGATGCCCGAACGCGAGCGGTACGCTCAGCCGCAGCTTGCCGCGCGCCTCGTGGCGGCCGCAGTCGAGATCGGCTTCGGCCGCTTCCAGCTCCGCGAGCGCGCGCACGCAGCGGTCGTAGTACGCCTGGCCGTCGTCGGTCAGGCTCTGGCTGCGCGTCGTGCGCTGCAGGAGCCGCGCGCCGAGCCGCTTCTCGAGCCGCGCGATCGCCTTGCCGACCGCCGAGCGCGTCATGTCGAGGCGCTCCGCCGCGAGCGCGAAGCTGCCGGATTCCACCACCTGCACGAAGGTCGTCACGCCGTCGAGTTTGTCGGTCATCGCTGGGGATTGCCTATTGGTTCCTGGGAGTCCCGAGTCATGCGAAGCAGATGACTCAATGGGGAGCAAGATTCTCACTATAGTACCGACTCCCGTTCATCGCGTGCGACGCCGCGGCCCGTGCGCAGCGAACGCCTTCTTCGACTCCTGGAGGTGTGCATCGCCCGGCTGCCGGGCGATGCCGCGATATCGATGACGTCTTCTGCTTCCCGCCGCAACGCGGTCGCGCTCGCGGCCGTCTGTCTCACTTCGTTGATGTTCGGCCTCGAGATCTCGAGCGTGCCGGTGATCCTGCCGACGCTCGAGCACGTGCTGCAGGGCGACTTCAACGGCATGCAATGGATCATGAACGCGTACACGATCGCCTGCACGACGGTGCTGATGGCGGCCGGCACGCTAGCGGACCGCTTCGGCCGCAAGCGCGTCTACGTCGCGGGCACCGTGCTGTTCGGCGCGACGTCGCTGCTGTGCGGGCTCGCGCCGAACGTGCCGGTGCTCGTCGCGGGCCGGCTGCTGCAGGGCGCGAGCGGCGGCGCGATGCTGATCTGCCAGATCGCGGTGCTGTCGCACCAGTTTCGCGAAGGGCGCGAGCGCGGCCGCGCGTTCGGCATCTGGGGGATCGTGTTCGGCATCGGGCTCGGCTTCGGGCCGATCGTCGGCGGCGCGATCGTCGCGCTCGCGAGCTGGCCGTGGGTGTTTCTCGTGCACGCGCCGCTCGCGGCCGTCGCGCTCGCGCTGATCGCCGGCGCGGTGCGCGAGTCGCGCGATCCGCACGCGGGCACGCTCGACGTCGCGGGCATCGTCACGCTGTCGCTCGCGGTGTTCGGCCTCGCGTTCTATATCACGCAGGGCGACACGCTCGGCCCGACGAGCGCGGCGGGGCTCGGCGTGCTCGGCGCGACCGTGCTCGCGCTGGCCGGATTCGTCGTGGCCGAGCGCAGCAGCGCGCATCCGATGTTCGATTTCTCGGTGTTCCGGATCCGCGCGTTCACCGGCGCGATCTTCGGCTCGATGGGGATGAACTTCAGCTTCTGGCCGTTCATGATCTACCTGCCGATCTACTTCCAGGTCGCGCTCGGCTACGACAGCGTGACGGCGGGCCTCGCGCTGCTCGCGTACACGCTGCCGACGCTGGTCGCGCCGCCGTTCGGCGAGCGCCTCGCGCTGCGTGTCGGGCCGGGCGTCGTGATCCCGGCCGGGCTCTTCACGATCGCGGCCGGCTTCGCGCTGATGCGGTTCGGCAGCGCGGCCGCGCCGGCGAGCTGGCTGACGATGCTGCCCGGCTGCGTGATCGCGGGCATCGGGCTCGGCCTGACCAACACGCCGGTCACCAACACGACGACGGGCGCGGTGCCGAGCGCGCGCGCGGGGATGGCGTCGGGCATCGACATGAGCGCGCGGATGATCTCGCTCGCGCTGAACATCGCGGTGATGGGCTTCGTGCTGGTCGCGGGGATCGTGTCGAGCCTGAAGGCGGGCGAGGTTGGCGTTTCGGGTGGCGCGGGCGACGCGGCGCTGCGCGCGCTCGCGCAGGAAGTCGCGGCCGGCCGCACCGACGGGCTGCACGCGTTCGCGCCGGAACTCGCGCGTGCGGACCCGACGGGCGCGGCGCTGCACGCGGCGCTCGTGCACGGGTTCGGCTGGGTGATGACGTACGGCGCGCTGGGCGTGGCGGTGCTGGCAACGGCAAGCGCGCTGGCGTTCGCGCCCGCGCGGCGCGGGGCGGCGGTGGCGGAATGACGCGCAGCCGGCGGGGCCGCGCGCTTGCGTGGCCGCCGCCGCGCCGTGCGCGGTGGTTCAGCGCATGCCGCCGCCGAGCGCGCGGTACAGCGTCATCTGGTTGTTGAGCCGGTTCAGGCGGTTCTGCGCCTCCGTGCTCTCGGCGTCCCGCAGCCGCTGCTGCTGGTCGAGCCACGGCTGCACGCCGGTCGCGCCGGCGCGGAACTGCGTGCCGGCGAGCGTTTCCGCGCGCTGCGCCTGCGCGAGCGACAACGTGCGCTGCTCGGCCTCCCGTTCGAGCTGCACGCGCGCGGACAGCGCGTTCTCGACCTCGGCGAGCGCCCCGTACAGGCGCTGGCGGAACGCGACCACCGCTTCCTCGTACTGCGTCTTCGACACCTTGATCTGCAGCTGCATCGTGTTCCACTGGATGAACGGCAACGCGAGCCCGAGCCCGAGCGTGCCGACCGGGTTCGCGAGCACGCGTTCGAGGCTCGTGCTCGACGTGCCGACGTTGCCCGTCAGCGTGAAGGCCGGGTAGAAGCTCGTGCGGGTCGCGTCGACGTTCGCGAGCGATTCGCGCAGGCGGAATTCCGCGGCGCGCAGGTCCGGGCGGCGGCCGAGCAGGTTCGCGGGCAGGCCGGCCGCGACCTCGGGCAGCGGCCCGCCGGGCAGCGCCTGCGGCTCGGCGGCAAGCTGCTGCGGCGGCCGGTCGAACAGGATCGCGAGCGCGTGGCGGCTTTCGGTGCGCTGCTGAATCAGCTGCGTTTGCGCGGCGCGCTGTGCGGACAGGTTCTGTTCCGCCTGCGCGACGTCGAGCCCCGACACCGCGCCCGCCGCATGGCGCGATTGCACGAGCGCGAGCGTGCGCTGCGCATACGCGATGTTCGCGTCGCCGAGCGCGAACAGCCGGTTCAGGTAGCCGAGCCGCCAGTAGAGCGACGCCGTCGTGCCGATCAGCGACAGCCGCGCCGCTTCGCGGTCGGCCTCGGTTGCGTCGGCTTCCCAGCGCGCGGCGTCGCGTTGCGCCGCGAGCCGGCCCCACAAATCGAGCTCGTAGCTCAGCGCGCCGGTGACGCCGCTCGCGCGGGACGTCTGGTGCGTGTCGAGCGTGCGCGAGGCCGAGCCCGACGCGCCGAGCGTCACGTTCAGCGTGAGGTTCGTGTCGACGAGCCCGGCTTGCAGCCGCGCACGGTACACGCGGATCGCCGCGATCGCGAGATCGCCGTTGGTGCGCAGCGCGTCGTCGATCAGGCCGTCGAGCACCGGATCGCCGAAGCTGCGCCACCAGTCGGCCGCGGCGGGCGCCACGGGCGAGGCCCAGTTCGCGGGCATCGCGACGGCGGGCAGCGGCCCGTTGCGGGCCGCGGTGCAGCCGGCCGCCAGCGCGAGCGCAGCCGCGAGCGCGGCTGCGCGACGAAGCAGGGAGGAGGGTGTCGTCATGGGCGGGCTCCGTCAGTCTCGCGCGAGCGCATCGATCGGATCGAGCCGCGATGCGTTGCGTGCCGGCATGTAGCCGAATACGACGCCCGTCAGCGTCGAGCACAGGAACGCCGACACGATCGCGCCGGCGGAGAACACCATCTTCCATTGTTCGACGAACAGCGAGAACAGGATGCTCACGCCGAACGACAGCGCGATGCCGATCGCGCCGCCCAGCAGGCACACCAGCACGGCCTCGACGAGGAACTGCTGCAGGATGTCGGCCTGGCGCGCGCCGACGGCCATCCGGATGCCGATCTCGCGGGTGCGCTCGGTGACCGACACCAGCATGATGTTCATCACGCCGATGCCGCCGACCACGAGCGAGATCACCGCGATCAGCGACAGCAGCAGCGTGAGCGACTGCCCGGTCTTCGCGACCGTCTTGACGACACTGTCCATGTTGTAGGTAAAGAAATCCTTGCGGCCGTGCCGCTGGGCGATCAGCTTCGTCACGCTCTGCTCGGCCGCCTGGCTCGGCTGGCCGTCGCGCACGCGCACCGTGATGCTGTCGAAATACTGCTGGCCGAACAGGCGGCCGCTCGCGGTCGTGTACGGCACCCATGCATTGAGGCTTTTCACGTCGCCGAACGCGCTCTTCTTGTCGGCCGTGACGCCGATCACGACACACGGCAGGTTGCCGATCAGGATCACTTCGCCGAGCGGGTTGCGGTTCGCGCCGAACAGCTTGCGCCGCGCGTTCTGGTCGATCACCGCGACCTGCGCCTGGCGGCGCACTTCGTCCGCGCCGAACGCGACGCCCTGCGCCATCCGCATCCCGCGCACCTGGAAGAAGCGATCGCCGACGCCGCTGACGAGCGCGTTGACGTCGACGTTGCGGTAGCGCAGCAACAGCGAGCGCGACGTCTCGGGCGTCACGCTGTCGACGTACGGCTGCTCGGCGAGCGCGGCCACGTCGGCCGGCACGAGCGTCTGGATCGCGTCCGCGCGGCTGTCACCCCAGTCGAGGCCCGGGTAGAGGTTGATCGTGTTGGTGCCGATGCTGCCGATTTCCTCGAGCATGTAGCGCTTGGCCCCTTCGCCGATCGCGACGATCGACACCACCGACATGATGCCGATGATGATGCCGAGCATGGTGAGCAGCGTGCGCAGCCGGTGCGACACGAGCGCGATCCACGCCATCCGGAATGCCTCGGCGAAGCGGCCGGTGCCGGCCGACAGGCGCCGCGCGCGCGGCGGCGCGACGACCGACAGCGCGTCGTCGCCGTGCGTGCGCGCGTGTGCGTGCGCGGTGTCGCGTGCGGGCCGGACCGAGGTTGCGACGCCGCCGGCGTCGTCTTCGGCATCCGTATCCGCTTCCGCCGTGTCGATCGCGGGGTGCGGGTTCGGCCGGTCCGCGACGATCTCGCCGTCGCTGATCTCGACGATGCGCCGCGCGTGGCGGGCGACGTGCTCGTCGTGCGTGACGAGGATCACCGTGTGGCCGAGCGCATTCAGCTCGAGCAGGATCCGCATCACGTCGCGGCCGCTCTTCGAGTCGAGCGCGCCGGTCGGCTCGTCGGCGAGGATCACCTCGCCGCCGTTCATCAGCGCGCGCGCGATGCTCACGCGCTGCTGCTGGCCGCCCGACAGCTGGCTCGGCCGATGATCCTCGCGATCGGCGAGCCCGAGGCGCGCGAGCAGGCGCGACGCGCGTGCGCGCCGCTCGGCCTGCGGGCTGCCGGCGTAGACGGCCGGCATCTCGAGGTTGCCCACCGCGCTCAGGTGCGGCAGCAGGTGATAGCGCTGGAAGATGAAGCCGAAATGCTCGCGGCGCAGGCGCGCGAGCTCGTCGCCGTCGAGCGTGCCGGTCTCGCGCCCGCCGACCGTGTAGCGGCCTTCGCTCGGGTGGTCGAGGCAGCCGAGGATGTTCATCAGCGTCGACTTGCCGGAACCCGACGCGCCGACGATCGCGACGATCTCGCCGGCGTCGATCGACAGGCTGACGTCCTTCAGCACGACGACGTCCTTGTCGCCGGTGGCAAAGCGCCGCGTGACGTTCGTCAGCTGCAGCAGCGGCCGGGCCATCGTCACGCTCCCGGCGCGGACGCGGCGCCCGCGGCGGCGTCGGCGGCGTCGCCGATCACGACGCGCTCGCCTTCCTTCAGGCCCGCGAGCACCTCGACCTTGACGTTGGTGTTGATGCCGGTGCGCACCGCGCGCGTGTCGAGCGTGCCGTCGGCGCGCAGCACGCGCACCGCGTACTTGCCGTCCTTGTCCTTCGCGCCGAGCGCGGCGGCCGGAATGCTGAGCGCGTTGCGCGCGCTGCCGAGCAGGATGTTGACCTGCGCGGTCATCGAGATGCGCAGCCGGTGGCCGGGGTTCGGCACCTCGAACAGCGCGTTGTAGAACACGGCGGTGTTCGATTTCGTGCCGCCGCCCGACATGCCGCCGAGGGTGCCCTGCGATTCGAGGAAATTCTGCGGTGCGGGCTCGATCGCGCGCAGCTTGCCGTAGTGGCGCTTGTCCGGGTCGCCGAGGATCGTGAAATACGCGGTCTGCTCGGGCTGCACGCGGATCACGTCCGCCTCGGACACCTGCGCCTTCACCGTCATCGTGTCGAGGTCGGCCAGCTTCAGGATCACCGGGGCCTGCTGCTGCGCGATCACGGTCTGGCCTTCCTGCGTGACGATCGCGACCACCTGGCCGTCGATCGGCGCGACGATGCGCGTGTAGCCGAGATTGGCTTCCGCCGTCTCGATCTGGATGCGGGCCGCGCGGATCTGCGCGTCGAGCGACGCGAGGGTCGCGCGCTCCACGTCGAGCGCCGCGCGGGCGCTTTCGAACGCTTCGCGCGACGTGGCGTCGTCGGGCAGCATCGCCTGCTGGCGGCGGAACGCGAGCTCGGTCTGCTTCAGCTGCGCGGCGGTCGCGCGCTGCTGCGCGAGCAGGCTCTCCTCGCTGGTGCGCGCCTGGCGCAGCGCGTTGCGCGAGATCACCGGGTCGATTTCCGCGAGCCATTGCCCCTTCGTGACCTTGTCGCCGAGCTTCACCTTCAGCGTCTTGAGCTGCCCCGACACCTGCGCGCCGACGTCGACCTGCCGGAACGCCTGCAGCGCGCCGGTCGCCAGCACGGCATTTTCGAGGTCGCCGCGCGTGACGGGGGCGCTCAGGTATTCCGGGCGCTTGTCCGGCGTGAGGAAGTGCAGGGCGAGGCCGGCGACGAGCGCGACGGCGGCGAGACTTGCGAGCGCGATGCGCCAGCGGCGGCGGTTCTGTTTCATGAGGGCATACGGCGGCGAGGGGTCGTGCGTCGGCTAAGCGGGTGGTCGATCAGTCGTTCGAGTGGCCGCGGCGGATGTGACGCGCCGGCCGCAAGCACGGCAAGGTAACTGTCAGGTTTCGTCGCGGCCGCTCATGGTAAGCGAATATGTCGGACGATATCGAGCCGATTTTTGTCTTCAATTGTGCGCAGGTGTGCAACGCGGTGCGCCGGGCGGCCGACAGGGTTTCGAACCGTGAAATCGACATGGATGACGAACGAACGCGGGGCCGTCGCGCCGTTTTTCGTCGTCAGGGTCGTGGTGTCGCCGGGATAGGCGCATGCGGTGCGGCGCCGGCGATCCGGCTTCGCGTGTCCGCATCGACGATCGCCCGGATCGCGCTGAACAGCGGCTCCGCGCTCGTGTAGCGCCGCCCGTAGCCGAGATTGAACGCGTAGTCGAAATCGGGCGGATTGTCGCCCTGGTTGTGCTGCAGGATCGTTTCCAGCTTGTCGAGCGCCTTCACCGCCTGCGCTTCCGGCGACGCGGCCTGCTCGTATTCGTCCCACAGCGCCACGATCTCGTCGCGCAGCGCGGCGTCGAGGCCGGCGGTCAGCGTCAGCAGGTCGCGGCGCTCGTGCGCGTGCCGGTCCGGATGCGCGGCCTGCTCGATCGCGGGAATGTCGCCGTGCAGCGCTTCGCCGAGATCGTGCACGACGCACATCTTCAGCAGCTTCAGCGGATCGGCGCCGGGCAGCGCGTCGGCGAACGCGAGCGCCATCAGGCACAGCCGCCAGCTATGCTCGGCGGTGCTTTCCGGGCGGCCCTGCGACGTGCGGCCGCTGCGCAGCACGTCCTTCAGGCGTTCCGCTTCGCGCAGGAAATCGATCCGCGCGCGGATCGTGTCGGGGGTCATCGTCAGGCTCCTTCAGGGAGCCGCCAAGCGTACGCCGCGCATCGGCCCGCCGTCCACGCATGAAATATGCGCGGGGCGTCACAGCGTCTCGACGAGCCGTGCGGCGGAACCGTCGGACAGGATCATCCGCGTCCAGCGGCAGGTGCTGCGGCGGATCGGCACGACGCGCGACGCGTTCGCACCGCTGCCGAACTCGACGCTCGGCGGGCCCGCGCGGTCGCGCCAGCCGAGCGCGTCGAGCGACGCTTCGACGCGCGCGATTTCCGGCGTCGCATAGCGCCACAGCGACGTGCCGAGCAGCGTCGACAGCGGCATGCCGAATTCGGCGGCGCGCAGGCGCGAACTCGCGAGCAGGCGATGCGTGAGATCGCACACGAGGTGGACGCGCCCCGGATGCGCATCGACGAGCCGCGCGAGCGCGCGGTCGCCGGCGGAATCAAGGCGGGTCGCGAGCAGCCGCTCGGCGAGCGCGCGCTCGCCCGGCGACATCTGCTGCACGCCGGCCTCCCAGCGCGAGATCGTCGATTGCGCGACGCCGAACAGCTCGGCGGCGTGGTGCTGCTTCACGCGGCGCAGGAGCCGCCAGCGTTTCAGCAGCGGGCCGAGCGGCGGCGTTTGAAGCGGCGAGTCTGCCATGGCGTGGTTCCGTCTGGTGCGGTCTGGGTGGCTTGCGCCCTCGGAGGCGACGATTCTGGCGGATTCGCCTGGCGTTGTCGAACGGCGCGTTCGGCAATCGGCGCGATTGTTGCTTCGCCCGTCGCGGCGCCTTCATATTCGTGCCATGGTGTCGCGGCGACAATCGCGGGCAGACGTAGACGATCTCGTGGCGCATCCCGCGACCGCGAGCCTTACCCGAGGGAATGACATGCTCAAGACGCTTCTCCGCGCCGCGGCCGCGCTCGCCGTCACCGCCGTCTCGCTGCACGCCGCCGCACAGACCAGCTACGACTACCTGCTGCTGGCTTCGTCATGGGAGCCGGGCTTCTGCGCGACCCACAGCACGCCGGAGTGCGACAACCTCGCGGGCACCTACGCGGCGACCAGCCTGTCGCTGCATGGCCTGTGGCCGAACAACTACGACGGCAACCAGCCGTTCTACTGCGGCGTGCCGCAGCGCGACATCGATCTCGACAACAGCCACGCGTGGTGCAGCATGGATGCCTATCCGATCAGCAGCGCGACGCGCAGCACGCTGTCGACCTACATGCCGGGCGTCGCGTCGTGTCTGGACAAGCACGAGTGGTTCAAGCACGGCACCTGCGCGAACGCCGCGTCGCCGGATGCGTACTGGAACCAGGCGAGCGGCATGATCAGCCGGCTCGGCAACACGTCGTTCAATGCGTTCCTGCAGGCGAACGCGGGCCGGACGGTGACCCGCAACCAGCTGCTGTCCGCGTTCGAAGGCGCGTTCGGCAGCAACACGCGCGGCGCGGTGTCGCTGAAATGCACGAAGGCGAACGGCGTCAGCTACTTCACCGAGGCGTGGATCGCGGTGAAGACGAACGCGGCCACGCAGTTCCCGAGCGCGGCGTCGCTCGTGACCGACGGCAATACGCAGGGCACGTGCCCGACGACGGGGGTGTATATCGCGCGGTAACGCGGGGAGGGGCCGCGCATCCCGCGCGACCGGGTTGCGGCCGTGCCGATCAGGCGCGGCCCCGGACTCGCTTGCGCCCCCGCGCCCCTCAAAAAATCGACCGCCCCGAATAAGTCGTCAACCACTCCAGCGCCAGCGTGCTGGCACTCCGGAAATATAAACTCGCATGTGATTCCTGCGGCACCGACCGGACGGGCGAGCGCCACGCCGCCTTCGACGTCCGAGATCGGCCATCAGGTGTCGCCCACCCAGGGCACTTACAAGACATTCGAATGTCGCTTTTGCTTTGCGAATTCAGCCCGCCGATTATGCAGGGTGCTTCGTCGCTGAAGCATTTTTCTTGCGGAACGAAGCGACAGGTCTCCCTCGGGCCCAAACTGGAATATCTGCTGTGAATTCCATGCCTGATCCGGCATACGAAAGATCGGGCTAAAGAATCCGTATTGTCTGACGATAAGACGGAATGGGCATTCCGCTGTATCGGTGCGCTTACACTACAAACAAGTAACAAGAACGCATTGGAAAGCCATGGCTACTCTATCGTCCCTGAACGCTGCCACGACCGTTGCGCTTATTCCACTCGCGGATTCTGCGAGCCCTGTTCCCGTCGTATCGGCGAACGCAATCGACGGGCGGCGTGTGGCGCCGTCTTCGCCGTCGACCATTGTCACGATTCCTTCCTCCATCGGCGTTGCGGCGCTCGCAACCTATACGCCGGAAGGGATGCTGGCCGGCGCCACGCCTGCGGTCACCACGACCAGCGACAGTCGCGACCTCGTGACGCTCCGGATGCTGGGCAATTACACCACCGCGCAGACGATGACGGGGCAGTTCTCCGGTGTCGGCAGTGCGTTGCTCGATCGTTTCAAGACGACGGGCCGCGATTTTTCGCAGTCGGTCAGCACGACGGGCGGCATTGCTTCGTCGTCGACGCAAGGGCCCGAGGGCAAGATCCACCTCACGGTCAATACGAAAAGCGGCGTGAAGGTCGACATCGAGATCGACAGCGCGGGCGGCAGCCTCTCGGCCAGCATCAAGAGCAGCAGCAAACTCAGCGACAGCGAACGCAGCGCCCTGGCGCAACTTGCCGACGGTTTTCAGCATGCCATCGATGGCTTGGGCGCCATGCCGCCAAAACTCGACCTGAGCGGCCTGACGCAATTCGACACGTCGGCGCTCGCTTCCGTGAACTTTAAGTACAACGTCACCAAGGCCGGCAGCGCGAATATTTCAGCCAGCTATTCGCAAAGTCGCGCCTCTCGAAGCTTGAGTATCAAGAGCGCAGAAGGTGCCATTGACGTCAGCGTCGACACGAGCAATTCGGCGCTTTGGGGGACGAGTTCGCAGCGTGCCGCGTCCGTTGCCAACTATCTAAAGCAGTTCGATCGGGCGAATTCGGCCGGACATGGCGATGCGGCGCTCATGTCGATGTTTGAAGACGGTTTCGCTCAGATGAACGAGGACTACGGGACGCCGTCGGGGCAAGTGTTGCCAGGTACCGCCTACGCGCCCGCGCTGCAGCAGGCGAATCAGGCGATGTTGACAGGACTCGGCGATTTCAGCGCATCGATCACGGGTGCGACGACTGCTCCCAATCCGATGCGCCTAGGTGAAGTCAACTCGTTTTCCTATCAGGTATCGCAAGCCACGAAGCTCGCAGGCTCGCAACACGACGGAAAGATAATCCAGCACCAGCAGTCCCATCTGAGCGCGAGCTATCATCAGGCTCCATCAGGCGGCGAACCGGTATTGACGTTGTCACGTTCGTCGCAGAACTACGACTACGTGCAAATCGACGATAGCACCAGCAGCACGGCGCAGATCGCAACGCAACGCGGTGTGCTGCTGAATGCGACGTTGAATCAGTCATCCGATCGGAAGACACGCGATTCGAAGTACATAGCAGGCACGCTGATTTCGGATGTGACCACGCCGGAAAAAACGTCCCGGTCGTCGGACCTGCTCGCGTTGCTCAAACCGCTGATTGACAACGGCGACGCCCGGCGCAATAGCGTTGAGTGGCAGCGGGCGCTTTCGGGCATCCACAAAATGATCCAGCTGGGCGCGTAATTTTCGCCGGCAATTGGGGGATTGTGTCGCTCGAACGAACCGATATCAGCGCCATGATCCCCTGGCTTTTTGGACCTCTATATTGGGGAGAGCGCTGCCAAAGGACGAATTCCCCGTTCAGTGTGCTGGTGCGTGCCGAATAGATCCGTCACCATTACAAAGAATGAGTTACGCCTGACTTCGCTGCTTCAAAAGATCGACCGCCCCGAATAGGTCGTCAACCATTCCAAAGCCAGCGTGCCTGCGAGCGAGTTCCCGTTCGCATCGAGCCCCGGCGCCCACACGCACACGGCCATCTCGCCGGGCAGCACCGCGACGATCCCGCCGCCCACACCGCTCTTCGCGGGCAACCCGACCCGGTACACGAAGTCGCCGGCCGCGTCGTAGGTGCCGCAGGTCAGCATCAGCGCCGACAGGCGTTTCGCGGAACTCGAATCGACGATGCGCTCGCCGGTGACCGGCGCGACGCCGCCGTTCGCGAGGAACAGCGCGGCGCGCGCGAGCTCGACGCAGTTCATCGTGATCGCGCACTGGCGGCAGTACGCGTCGACGACGGTGTCCGGCGGCATCTGCATGTTGCCGAAGCTCGCCATGAAATGCGCCATCGCGCGATTGCGCTCCGCGTGCTGCAGCTCCGACAGCGCGACGCGCGAATCGTAGTCGACGTCGTTGGCGCCGATCAGCCGTCGCACGAATTCGACGAGCGCGGTCTCGGCCTTCACGAAGCGGCGGCACAGCACGTCGGTGACGACGAGCGCCCCCGCATTGATGAACGGGTTGCGCGGCTTGCCGCGCTCGCTCTCGAGCTGCACGAGCGAATTGAACGCGTTGCCCGACGGCTCACGGCCGACCCGTTCCCACAGCGCGTCGCCGAGCAGCTGGAACGCGAGCGTGCACGCGAACAGCTTCGAGATGCTCTGGATCGAAAAGCGTTCTTGCGCATCGCCGACCGTGTAAACGTTGCCGTCGAGCGTGACGACCGCCATCCCGAACTTGTCGGCGGGCACGGTCGCGAGCTCGGGGATGTAGTCGGCCACGCGGCCCTGGCCGATCCAGGGGGCGAGTTCGGTGTGGATGCGTTCGAGGATCGTTTGGTAATTCATGAAGTCAGGCGGGGGCGCCGTGGCGCCCGGGTTGCGGCGAGCCCGTATGGAACCGTTTCGGCGCGGATTCGTCAAGCCTTCGGCACGCGCGGCATGCGGCCGCGCGGCGGCCTTCGCGCCCCGATTTTCAAGACAAGCAAGAAAGCAAACGGCAGGCGCAGTATCATGCGGTACGTTTCGCGGCGCGAACCGCCCGGCATCCGCCGGCGCGGCCGCCGCTGTTTCCCGTGTGATTCAAAGCTGACCCATGTCTTTCCGGATCCTGCTCGTCGAGGACGACACCCGCCTATCCACGCTGATCGCCGGCTATCTGCGCAAGAACGACTATGAAGTCGAGACGGTGCTGCACGGCGACGCCGCCGTGCCGGCGATCCTGTCCCTCCGCCCGGACCTCGTCATTCTCGACGTGAACCTGCCGGGCAAGGACGGTTTCGAGATCTGCCGCGAGGCACGCAAGCAGTACGACGGCGTGATCATCATGGTGACCGCGCGCGACGAGCCGTTCGACGAGCTGCTCGGCCTCGAATTCGGCGCGGACGACTACGTGCACAAGCCGGTCGAGCCGCGCATCCTGCTCGCGCGGATCAAGGCGCAACTGCGCCGCGCGCCGGCGCGCGGCATCGACAGCACGGCCGCGCAGCCGGAGCGCTACACGTTCGGCAAGTTCTCGATCGACCGTACCGACCGCACCGTGGTGCTGCCGGACGGCAGCGTGCCGGACCTGACGTCGGCCGAGTTCGACCTGCTGTGGGCGCTCGTCTGCCACGCGGGCGAAGTCGTCAGCCGCGACGACCTGATGCTGCAATTGCGTGGCGTCGAGTTCGACGGGCTCGACCGCACGATCGACGGGCGCATCTCGAAGCTGCGCCGCAAGCTGCGCGACGACGCGAGCAACCCGCAGCGGATCAAGACGATCCGCAGCAAGGGTTATCAGTTCAGCAAGCATGCGTGGGAATGACGCCGCACCCGGTCGCGCGCCCCCCGCGCACGGCCGGTCCGACAGCCGGGAGCCGCGATGCTGAACCGATTCCGCGCGCGCGCTGACGCGCCCCCCTTGTCGCCGCCGCGCTACGTGAAGTGGCGCTGGCTGCATTTCCGCCGGGCGTGGACGGACACGCGCGCCGATCGCATTCCGAGCTGGTCGCGCCTCTACGTGCGCACCTACATGCACCTGCTCGGCCTCGTGCTGCTGACGGCGCTCGTGCCGGCGCTGGCACTCTGCTTCGTGCTGTCGCCGCAGGTGGTGTGGCATGCGTTCGATGTGCTGCCGGGCGACATCTGGATCGTGCTCGCGTTCATCCTGGCCTTGCCGGCGCTTGCCGCGTACCGCTGGATGCGGCCGGTATGGTCGGATCTCGTGATGGTGCGCGAGCGCGCGATCGACTTCACCGGCGGGCGCTTCAACACGCGCGCGCGCGAATCGCACAGCGTGATCATCGGCCCGCTCGCGCGCACGCTGAACGCGCTCGCGATCCGCATGGAGCGGCTGATCGCCGCGCAGCGCGACCTCACCAACGGCATCTCGCACGAACTGCGCACGCCGCTCGCGCGCGTGCGCTTCGCGCTCGAGATGCTGCGCGAGCCCGGCTCCGCGGCCGAGTACCAGGGCGCGCTCGACAGCATCGCGCAGGACGTCACCGAGCTCGACGAGCTGATCGACATGAGCCTCACGTACGCGCGGCTCGAATACAGCTCGCTGCAGTCGAGCCTCGAGCCGACGGCGCTCGCCGCGTGGTTCGAGCACCAGGTCAACGATGCGTCGCTGCTGTATCCCGAGAAGGCGATCGAGACGCGCATCGCGATCGCGACCGACCTGCGCGTGGCGATGGACCGGCGGCTGATGGCCTACGCGATGCGCAACCTGCTGCGCAATGCGAGCAAGTATGCGCATTCGCGCATCGCGGTCGGCATCGCGCGCGTGCACGGCAACATCCGCATCTATGTCGAGGACGACGGCCCCGGCGTGCCGGTGGACGAGCGCGAGCGGATCTTCGACGCGTTCGTGCGGCTCGACCGCCGCACCGGCGGCTACGGGCTCGGCCTCGCGATCACGCGGCAGGTGCTGCACGCGCACAACGGCCGGATCGCGATCGTCGATCCGACCGAGCTCGGCGGCGCGCGCTTCGAGATCAGCTGGCCGACCTGAGCGGCGCCGCCGGCCGCGTCAATACGTGCGGCCGAGCTGGATATAGAAGTTGCGCCGGCCGCCCGGCGCGAGCGCGACGCCGATGTACACGGGGCCGGCCGCAGTCGTCATGCTGGTGAAGAACGTATAGCTCTGCTTCATCGTGCCGCTGCCGATCCGCTCGCCGCCCACCCACACGTTGCCGACTTCCGCGCTCGCACCGACGTAGAGCGCCTTGACCAGCGACGTGTTGAACGTCGCGAGCCGGTTCATATAGGTCACCTGTCCGTAGGCGAGCGAATCGCCGTTCAACTGGTCGGCCCCATAGGCGGACAGATGCTGGAACCCGCCGAGCGTGAAGTTGAATGCGTTGACCAGGTTCGTGCCGCCAATGCTCTTGCCGCCCTCGATCGACGCGCTGATGCTGTGTCGTCCGAACGAGTGCGCGACCATCGCCTTGCCGTAGAGCTCGGTGTACGGCGTGTTGCTGATCCTGGGGTCGAATGCGTCCGACGACGTGCCGTTGCGCGAGATCAGCGAGCGCTCGACGCGGAACTCCGTGTAATAGCCCTTGCGCGGGAATCTCGGATCGTCGAGCTGGTCGATCACGAGCCGCGCGCGGGCCGACAGTGAATCCGCCGAGTAGCTCGGGAACAGCAGGAACGTGCCGGATTCGGTGTCGAAGTCGGGGAAGGGCAGGTTGTAGGTCGGCGAGCCGTGGGTGTGCGTGTACGCGAGGCCGATCCGGAAGTCGCCGAGGCGCCCGATCGGCATGCCGAAGTCGATGCCGGCGCGTGACGTCTGGATCAGGTATCGCGTGAGCTTCACGCCGGTGGCCCCGTCGTACAGGCTCGCATAGCGGCGCTGGTACTCGGCGTACGGCGCGATGTAATCGCCATATTTCACCGACAGCGGCTGGCGCAGCTCGACGCGCACGCCATTGAGATCGCTGCCGACCGTCGCGTCCGCGCGGAATTCGAGGCCGGATTCAGTGAGCCACGGGCGGCGGTAGCCGACGTGCAGCCGGAAGCCGCCTTCGTCCGTCGAGCTGCTCGACATGCCGAGGCCGAACAGCAGGAAGTTCGGCCCCCAGTATTTTTCGCGCGCGTCGATCACGAGCCGGTTCTCGTCACCCTCGCTGACGACCTGCTGCGTGACGCTCTCGAAATTGCCGCTCGTCGTCAGCGCGAGCAGGTCCTTGCTGACCGCCTTCGGATCGTAGATGTCGCCCGGCTTCACGTGCAGCGCGCTGCTGACGACCCGCTTCGGCACGCCGCCGCTGGTCCGGATCTCGATGCGGGCGATGCGCACCGGCGGCGGCAGCGGCTGCGCGTGCGCCGCGTGGTATTCGGCGTACTGCTCGGGCGTCAGTGCGTAGCGCTTCAGCTTCGGCAGCGCCGCGAGCGCGGCGGCTTCGCCGGCGGCGATCGCCTGGCTCGCGTTCTGGAAATCGGTGAACGCGAGCGAGCCGAGCTCGGGCGTGAGCAGCACGTCCCGCGGCGTGATCTCCTTGCGTTGCGACGCCACGTTCTGGCGGATCAGGATGCCGACCATCTGCTGCATCACGTCGGCGGGCGACGCGAGCGCGTCGAGCGGGCGCAGCTGCGAACCGATGTCGACCGCGATCACGACGTCCGCGCCCATGTCGCGCGCGGTCTCGACCGGCAGGTTGCTGACGAGGCCGCCGTCCACCAGCGCGCGGCCGTTGATCTCGGTGGGCGCGAACAGGCCCGGCATCGCGATGCTCGCGCGGATCGCGAGCGGCAGCGAGCCGTGATCGAGCACCACCATCTGCCCGGTCTGCAGATCCGTCGCGACCGCGCGGTACGGGATCGGCAACCGGTCGAACTGCTGGTTGGTCGGCACCGCGGCCGTCCAGTCGGCGAGCATCGCCTGCAGGCGATTGCCCTGCACGAGCCCGGCGGGCGCCTTCACGCCCTTCGCGCCGAAGCCGAGCGCCAGGCCGTTCACGTACAGGCGCTCGTCCTCGCGGCGGCTTTGCGGCAGGTCCGCGCGCTCCGTCACGTCGAACGCGACGTCGGCGAGGTTCACTTCCGACAGCCGCTTCTGCATGTCGGCGGCGGCCATGCCGCTCGCGTACAGGCCGCCGACCACGGCGCCCATGCTGGTGGCCGCGATGCAGTCCACGGGGATGCGGTTCTCCTCCAGCACCTTCAGCACGCCGAGATGCGCATAGCCGCGCGCGCCGCCGCCGGACAGCACGAGGCCGACCGACGGCCGGCCGGCGGCGCCGCCGTTGGGTGTGCAGGCGTGCGAAACATTCGGGGGCGGAACGGCGGCGCCGGTTGCGGCGGCCCCGTTGGCGGCGGGGCCGGATTGCGCGGCGGCGGCGCAGCACCAGACGGCAACGAATATCGGACAGAGGCGGTACAGCCCCCGCCAGCGGTAGGAATCAGGCGCTGACATCGTGTTTACCTGGCGTGATCGGGCGTCGGGTGCCTGACGGGAGCAGGCAAAACCGAGAGATTAACGTGTTTTGGGGGGACGGAGCGAGGCACGGTAGTGCCGGCGGGGCGGACACCGGTCATTTAGTCGCGAAAAAATCACGACATTTGATTAAAGTATCGGCACAATTTGCCGCTAAGCCGAAGATGGGCGGGCACACGCCGTGCGTCGCCGAAAACGTTTCACCCGTCTGTAAAGGGCCTGATCATGGCGACACCGCTGTTCGGAAAGCTGTTTGCGCAACCCGTTGCGATCGATACGGGCACCGCGACCACGCGGATCTACACGCACGAGCGGGGCGTGGTGGTGAACCAGCCGTCGGTCATCTGCTTTCGCAAGCCGGACGGTGCGGTCGCCCGGCCGACGCTCGAGGCGGTCGGCGAGCGCGCGAAGGCGCTGCTCGGCCGCGAGCCGGTGCATCTCGAAGCGGTGCGGCCGCTGCAGCACGGCGTGATCGCCGACGCGCACGCGGCCGAGCAGATGATCCGTCACTTCATCGACATGTCGCGCACGCGCTCGCGCTTCGGCCGGCGCGTCGAGGTCACGTTGTGCGTGCCGTCCGGCGCGACGGCGGTCGAGCGGCATGCGTTGTCCGAGGCGGCGCTCGCGGCCGGCGCCGCGCGCGTCACGCTGGTCGACGAGGCGCTCGCCGCCGCGTTCGGCGCGGGGCTGCCGGTGACCGACGCGATCGGCTCGCTGGTCGTCGATATCGGCGGCGGCACGACCGAGGTCGCTGTGATCGCGCTCGGCGGCATCGTCTATCGCGAGGCGATCCGCGTCGGCGGCGAACAGTTCGACGCGGCGATCGTCAACCATATCCGCACGCTGTACGGCGTACAGCTCGGAGAGCAGACCGCCGAGCACGTGAAGAAGACGGTCGGCACCGCAAGCGCCGACGTGCCGCGCGACACGATGCGGGCAGTCGGCCGCAGCGTCGTCGACGGCCTGCCGCGCACGATCGAGCTCAGCAACCACGATATCGCCGACGCGCTCGCCGCGCCGTTGAACGCGGTCGTGAGCGCGGTCAAGCGCACGCTCGAGAACGCGCCGCCCGAGCTGATCACCGACATCGCCGATCGCGGCATCGTGCTGACGGGCGGCGGATCGCTGCTCGCGAATCTCGCCAAGCGGCTGCACGACGAGACCGGCCTCGCGGCGCGGGTCGCGGACGATCCGCTGACCTGCGCGGTGCGCGGCGCCGGCGCGGCGATGGGGCAGTTCCCGGTGCGCGCGGCGGCCTGACGCACGGCACGGCCCGGGGCCGCCGTTGGTTAATTCGGCCCCACTTCCTTTCCTGCGCGGTTTTCACGGCGCGTACGCCGGCTCCCGCATCGACCGCCAGTTTGAATTGCACATTTCACGCCACACTTCGATCGGGTGAACTGAAATCCGAAACGAAAAGCCTGAAAATAATGATTTTCGCCGTTAATCGAATATTTAATTAATATCGGCGATTCACCAATGAAATCGGCAATTTATTCAGCCTGAAACATAGGGTATACGCCCGCGCCGCCTGCTGAATCGCCAGCGGAAATTCCGGCCGGCTGCGACAAGTCAATTCGTCGCGACATATCGTTTGGCAAACGGGGTGGGTTTGATATAGCCTTGTCTGACAAAACGCAGGGCAGTCATCAAATCAACCAGAATGTCGCTGCCAGAGGGGTCGCCGTCATGCCATTTGGCTAGCGTCGCTGTTCGTATTTCCGGGCCGATTTCAATCTTCACATCCTGAATCAATCCGACCACGTTTTCCGCAACGTCGGAGGGGCATTGCTTGCCCGCGATTTTCAGCCTCGTTGCCATTAAGAGCCGTCGAGCCGTTTCTTGCCGCCCGTACCCGCTGACAGGAGAGAATCAGCATGAGCCGCACGCGTTCGAGACAAACCAGAGAGACATTCCCGCGCTTCCTGCTGCCGACCGGCGTCTGCCTCGCGCTCTCCGGCGCCGGCATCGTTCCGGCGTACGCGACCTGCAGCACGGCGGGCACCACCGTGACCTGCTCGGGCGTCGCCAACCCGCTCCAGCCGAGCTATGCGAACAGCGCGAACAACATCAATGCGACCGTCAACCCGGGCGCGAGCGTCGGGGTGCTGCTCGGCGTCGGCGGCACGGCGATGTCGCTCACGGGCAACAACACCACGCTGACCAACAACGGCACGATCGACCCGTCGGCGCTCGGCTCGGGGCTCGGCGTGCTGTCGAGCGGCGCGGTCGTCGGCAATGCGTCGGCGAGCGCCAATACCACGGTCGTCAACAACGGCACGATGAACGGTTCGACCGGGGTGGCGATCAGCGGCGTGACGGGCATGGCGCTGTCGGTCCAGAACGGCACCGGCGGCACGTCGCACATCACGAACACCGGCACGATCGGCTCGAACCCGCTGGTCGGCGCGACCCTCGTCGGCGCGGATGCGCCGGTGGTTGCCGCGTACGGCGGCGGCCAGGTCCAGATGTCGAACAGCGGCACGATCAACGGCCGCGTGTCGTTCGGTTCGAACGGCACGCCGGGGCAGGGCAACACGTTCGTCAACTCGGGCACGATCAACGGCGGCGTGTCGATGGGCGCGAACAGCAACAACACGTTCACCGCGGTCACCGGCTCGTCGGTCAACACGGCGGGCGGCACCGGCGGCGCGTTCAACATCACGGTTGGCCCGAACACGCTCAACGTGGCGCAGACGGGCATCGTCGACGGCGGCGCGGGCGGCAACAACACGCTCGTGCTCCAGCAGGGGACGTCGGCGAACGGCACGATCGCGGTCAACAACTACATCAACTTCAATCATCTCAACGTCAACACCGGCAACTGGACGATCAACGGCGCATCCACCGCGCAGGACGCGACGCTGGCGGGCGGCGTCGCGATCATCAACAACAACGCGTCGCTCGGCACCGGCATCATCACGGCCACCGGCGGCGCGCTGCAGGCCGGCACGGCGGGGCTCAACGTCGCCAATGACGTGAACCTCGGCACGGGTGGGCTGACGGTGCAGGGCGCGACCGGGCTCACGTTGTCGGGCACGGTGTCGGGCGGCGGCGCGCTGACGAAGAACGACGGCGGCATCCTGACGCTGTCGGGCGCGAACGCGTACACGGGCGGCACGAACCTGAACGGCGGCGGCCTGGTGGTCGGCAACAATGCGTCGCTCGGCACCGGCGCGGTGAACGTCAATGCGTCGGCGTCGCTCGACACGAGCACGAACGTCACGCTCGGCAACACGGTCAATCTGAACAACAGCGCGACGCTGACGATCGGCGGCAGCAACGATCTCGGGCTGGCCGGCACGATCAACGGCAACGGCGGCCTCGTGAAGAACGGTTCGGGGAGGACGACGCTGACGGCCGCGAACACGTACACGGGCGACACGACGATCAACGCCGGCACGCTCGCGCTGAGCGGCGCCGGCAGCCTGGCGTCGACCGGCACGGTCAACCTGACCGGCGCGGGCGCGACGTTCGACCTGAGCGCGGCGTCGGGCGCGCAGACGATCGGCGCGCTGGCGGGCGCGGCCGGCACGACCGTGAGTCTCGGCGGCAATTCGCTGACGCTCGACGGCAGCGGCAATGCGACGTACGCCGGCGCAATCAACGGCACCGGCAGCGTGACGCTGGCCGGCACCGGCACGCAGTCGCTGACCGGCACGAACACCTACTCGGGCGGCACGACCCTGAACGGCGGCAGTCTCGTCGTCGGCAGCAGTACGTCGCTCGGCACCGGCGCGGTGAACGTGAACGGTTCGTCGACACTCGACGCGAGCACCAGCGTGTCGCTGGCGAACGGCATCAACATCGCGACCGGCACGACGCTGACGCTCGGCGGCAGCGCCGCGCTCGGCCTGGGCGGCACGATTTCCGGCGGGGGCGGCCTCGTGAAGAACGGCGCGGCGACAGCCACGCTGACGAGCGCGAACACCTTCACGGGCGGCACGACGATCAACGCCGGCACGCTCGCGCTGAGCGGCGCCGGCAGCCTGGCGGCGGGCAGCGCGGTGAATCTGGCCGGCGCCGGCGCAGCGCTCGACCTGAGCGCCGCGACGGGCGCCCAGTCGCTCGGCGCGCTGTCGGGCGTGGCGGGCACGAACGTCAACCTTGGCGGCAATGCATTGACGCTGGGCGGCACCGCCAGCAGCACCTTCAGTGGTGCGATCAACGGCGCCGGCAGCCTGACGCTGACCGGCACCGGCACGCAGACGCTGAACGGCGCGAGCACCTATTCGGGCGGCACGAACCTGAACGGCGGCGGCCTGGTGCTCGGCAACAGCGCGGCGCTCGGCACCGGTGCGCTGAACGTCGGCGGCGCGGTCACGCTCGATACGAACGCGAGCCTGATAGTCGGCAACGCGATCAACCTCGGCACCGGCACGACGCTGGCGCTCGGCGGCAGCAACGCGCTCACGCTGGGCGGTACGATTGCCGGCGGGGGCGATCTTGTCAAGAACGGCGCCGGGACGACCACGCTGACGGGCACGAACACGTACACGGGCGGTACGACGATCAACGCCGGCACGCTTGCGGTCGGCCCGGACGGCAGCATGGCGCCGACGAGCACGGTGAACGTGGCCGGCGCGGGTGCGACGCTCGACCTGAGCGGCGCGACGAGCCCACAGTCGATCGGTGCGCTGTCCGGTGTCGCCGGCTCGACCGTGTCCCTCGGCGGCAACGCGCTGACGCTCGGCGGCACGGCCAGCGGCACCTTCGGCGGGACGATCTCCGGCACGGGCGGCCTGACGCTGTCCGGCACCGGCACGCAGACGCTGACCGGCGCCAACGCGTACACGGGCGGCACGACGATCAACGGCGGCAGCACGCTCGCGCTCGGCGCGGGCGGCAGCCTCGCGTCGACCGGCGTGGTGAACCTGGCCGGCGCGGGCGCGACGTTCAACCTGAGCGGGGCATCGGGTGCGCAGACGATCGGTGCGCTGACCGGCGTGGCCGGCACGAACGTGAACCTCGGCGGCAACGGGCTGACGCTGAACGGCAGCGACAGCAATACGTTCGGCGGGGCGATCTCCGGCACGGGCGGCCTGACGCTGGCCGGCACCGGTACGCAAACGCTGACCGGCGCGAACACGTACACGGGCGGTACGACGATCAACGCCGGCACGCTGGCGCTCGGCGCGGGCGGCAGCCTCGCGTCGACCGGCGCGGTGAACCTCGCCGGCGCGAGCGCGACGCTCGACCTGAGCGGCGCGACGGGCGCCCAGTCGCTGGGCGCGCTGTCGGGCGTGACGGGCTCGAACATCAATATCGGTGGCAACGCGTTGACGCTGGGCGGCACCGCCAGCGGCACCTTCAGCGGGGCGATCAACGGCGCGGGCAGCCTGACGCTGGCCGGCACCGGCACGCAGACGCTGAACGGCGCGAGCACCTACACGGGCGGCACGACCCTGAACAGTGGCGGCCTGGTGCTCGGCAACAACGCGGCGCTCGGCACCGGCGCGCTGAACGTCGGCGGCGCGGCGACGCTCGATACGAACGCAAGTCTGACGCTCGGCAACGCGGTCAACCTCGGCACCGGCGCGGCACTGACGCTCGGCGGCAGCAATGCACTCGGGCTGAGCGGCGCGATTTCCGGCACGGGCGCACTCGTGAAGACCGGCGCCGCGACGACCACGCTGACGGGCGCGAACACGTACACGGGCGGCACGACGATCAGCGCCGGCACGCTGGCGCTCGGCGCGGGCGGCAGCCTTGCGTCGACGGGCGCGGTGAACCTCGCCGGCACCGGCGCGACGCTCGACGTGAGCGGCGCGACGGGCGCGCAGACGATCGGCGCGCTGTCGGGCGCGGCCGGCACCAACGTGAATCTCGGCGGCAACGCGCTGGCGCTGAACGGCGCCGGCACCGCGTTCGGCGGCACGATCGCGGGCGCGGGCGGCGTCACGGTGGCGAGCGGCACCCAGGTGCTGACCGGCAGCAACACGTACACCGGCGGCACCACGATCGCGGCCGGCGGCACGCTGCAGCTCGGCAACGGCGGCACGTCGGGCAGCGTCGCGGGCAACATCGCCAACAACGGCGCGCTCGTGTTCAACCAGTCCGGCAGCGTGACGGTCGCCAGCATCCTGTCCGGCACCGGCTCGCTCACGCAGGCGGGCAGCGGCCAGCTGACGCTCACCGGCACGAACACGCTGTCCGGGCCGACGACGGTCGCGGCCGGCACGCTGGCCGTCAACGGCTCGCTGGCCGCATCGACCGTGACCGTGCAGGGCGGCGCGACGGTGACGGGCACCGGCACGATCGGCGGCCTCGTCGTCGTGAGCGGCGGCACCGCGTCGCTGTCGCAGGCGGGGCAGGCGCTGAACGTCACGGGCAACGTGACGTTCCAGCCGGGCTCGACGATGCAGGTCGCCACGACGCCGCAGCAGAGCGGCAGCGTCGCGGCGACGGGCGGCGCGACGCTGAACGGCGGCAACGTGCAGGTGGTCGCGAGCCAGGCGTCGTACCAGGCCAACCAGCCGTACACGATCCTGAGCGCGGTCGGCGGCGTGCAGGGGCAGTTCACGGGCGTGAGCTCGAACTACGCGTTCCTGACGCCCACGCTCACCTATGACCCGACCCACGTGTACCTGCAGCTGGGGCCGAACGGCAAGTCGTTCGCGTCGGCCGCGACGACGCCGAACGAAGTGGCGGTTGCCACGGCCATCGGCACGCTGGGCGACGGCAACCCGGTGTACGACTCGGTGCTCATCGCCGACGCGCCGACCGCGCGCACCGCGTTCCGGCAACTCGGCGGCGAGTTCCATGCGAGCGCGAAGAGCATGCTGATGACCGACAGCCGCTACGTGCGCGACGCGGTGTCGGACCGCGTGCGCCAGGGGCTCGCGGCGGGCTCGGGGCCGCTCGCGGCGCTGTCGTCGGGCGGCTCGGCGCTGTGCGACGACACGGGCGCGGCCGCGGCGCGCGGCAACACGCTGGCGCCCGAGCGGCGCCTCGGCTCGCACGCCGGCTGCGTCAGCAACGTGCCGTACCGGCCGGTCGTGTGGGGGCAGGGCTTCGGCGGCCGCAGCCGGCTGGCCGGCGACGGCAACGCGTCGACGATCAACCGCAGCATGACGGGCTTCATCGCCGGCGCGGACATGGCGCTCGACGAGCGCACGCGCGTCGGCCTCGCGGGCAGCGTCACGCACAGCTCGCTCGACAACGACCAGGCTTCGTCGGCATCGCTGAACAGCTACTCGGTCGTGCTGTACGGCGGCGCGCAGTTCGACGCGCTCGGCGTGCGCGGCGGCGCGGCGTACACGTGGCACCGGATCAACAGCGACCGCCATCCGTCGTACACGGGCTTCAGCGACAGCAACTCGGCCGGCTACGACGCGAACACCGCGCAGGTGTTCGGCGAGGTCGGCTACGCGATTCCGGTCGGGCGCGTCGCGCTCGAGCCGTTCGCCGGGCTCGCGTACGTGCGGCTGCACACGAGCGGCTACACGGAAACCGGCGGCGCGGCCGCGCTGCGCACCGATGCGGACACGAGCCACGTCGGCTTCTCGACCGTCGGCGTGCGCGCGGCGACCGAGCTCGGCGTGCTCGCGAAGGGCGCGCTGACGGCGCGCGGGACGGTCGGCTGGCGGCACGCGTTCGGCAACGCGCGGCCGACGTCGACGTTCGCGTTCGCGAGCGGCAGTTCGTCGTTCCAGGTCGCGGGTGTGCCGATCGCGCGCGACAGCGCGGTGCTCGAGGTCGGGCTCGACGCGAGCGTCACGAAGAACCTGACGCTCGGCGTGTCGTACAGCGGCCAGTTCGGCAGCGGCGTGCGCGACAACGCGGTGCTCGGCAACATCCTGTGGCGCTTCTGAGCCTCCCCTGAGCCCCCTCCGAGCCGCCGCCGGCACTGGCGGCTCACGCAAGCGGCCCCGCCCGGCATCGACGCCGCGCGGGGCCGCTATCCATCCGGCTTGCTGCGCGCCCGGCGCAATCTGGCCTATCCTGTGCGGAACCGGCGACGCGCGCCGCGCGTCCTGTCCGACCCAGGAGCATCGATGCCGAATCAAGCCGACGCAACGACGGCGCGCCCGCCGCAGGCCGCGCCGCTTCCCCCGACCCGAACGGCGGGCCCCGCGTTCATCGCGCCGGAAGCCGATCCGCAGGCGGCCGCGCGCAACAACCAGTACGTGCTGAAGTCCGGCGACGCGTTCGTGGTCAGCGATGCGCTCGGCGACATCGGCGGCCACGACGACGGCCTGTTCGTCGACGACATGCGCGTGCTGTCGAACTGGCGCCTGACGTTCGGCGGCCGCGCGCCGTCGCTGCTGTCGGGCGCGACGAGCGCAGACAACGCATCGTTCACCGCGCACCTGACGAACCGGCCGCTGCCGCCGCTCGGCGGCCACGAGACGCCCGAGGGCGTGATCCACATCGAGCGGATGCGCGTGCTCGCGAACAACGTGCTGTACGAGGCGCTGACGTTGACGAACTACGGCGCGAGCGAGGCCGAGGTGCCGCTGTCGCTGTCGTTCTCGGCCGACTTCAAGGACATGTTCGAAGTGCGCGGCACGCAGCGCGCGCGCCGCGGCACGGTCGCGGCGCCGCGCATCGACGCGGGCGCGGTGCGCCTGCGCTACGACGGGCTCGACGGCGTCGAACGCGCGGTGACGCTCAATTTCTCGCCGGCGCCCGACGCGCTGTCGGTCGATCGCGCCGACTACACGCTGGCGATCGCCGCGCAGGCGTGCGTGTCGATCTACCTGACCGTCGAGGCGACGGTCGGCGCTGCGCCGGGCGAGGCGCCCGCGTGCGGCCGCCCCGCGTTGCGCACGGCGCTCGTCGCGGTGCACCGCGCGATGCGCGCGCGGCGCGCGACGATGACCCGCGTGCGCACCGGCAACCCGCTGTTCAACGCGTGGCTCGACCGTTCGCTCGCGGATCTCGGGCTGCTGACGACGCAGCTCGACACCGGCCCGTATCCGTATGCGGGCATTCCGTGGTTCTCGACGCCGTTCGGCCGCGACGCGGTGATCACGTCGCTGCAGATGCTGTGGCTGCAGCCGTCGCTCGCGCGCGGCGTGCTGCGGTTTCTCGCCGCGCACCAGGCGCGCGAGACCTCCGCGTTTCGCGATGCCGAGCCGGGCAAGATCATGCACGAGTTCCGCAAGAGCGAGATGGCGGCGACGGGCGAGGTGCCGTTCGCGCTGTACTACGGCGGCGTCGACACGACGCCGCTGTTCGTCGTGCTGGCGGGCGCGTACGTCGAGCGCACCGGCGACGATGCGCTGCTCGACGAGCTGTGGCCCGCGCTCGAACGCGCGATCCAGTGGGTGACCGACAAGTGCGACCGCAATCCGTACGGACTGCTTGATTACCAGCGCACGTCGGAGCGCGGCCTCGCGAACCAGGGCTGGAAGGACAGCCACGACTCGGTGTTCCATGCGGACGGCCGCTTCCCCGACGGGCCGATCGCGCTCGTCGAAGTGCAGGCGTATGCATGCGCGGCATTCGACGCGATGTCGGCGTGCTCGCAGCGGCGCGGCCACGCGGCCGATGCGACGCGCTATGCGCTGCGTGCGAAGCAGTTGCGCGAACAGGTCGAGGCGCTGTTCTGGATGCCGGACGCGAATTTCTACGGGATCGCGCTCGACGGCCACGGCGAGCTGTGCCGTGTGCTCGCGTCGAACGCCGGGCACCTGCTCGCGTTCGGCCTGCCCGATCCGGCGCGCGGCGCGGCGGTCGCCGACGTGCTCGGCTCGACGCTGTTCCAGACCGGCTGGGGCGTGCGCACGCTGGCCGCCGGCCAGCCGCGCTTCAACCCGATGGCGTATCACAACGGCTCGGTGTGGCCGCACGACAATGCGCTCGCCGCGCGCGGGCTTGCACGCTACGGCGACAAGGCCGCCGTGCTGAACCTGCTGCGCGCGCTGTTCGAGGCCGCGGTGAGCTTCGAGATGCGATTGCCGGAGCTGTTCTGCGGGTTCCCGCGCCGGCGCGGCGAGCCGCCCACCGCGTATCCGGTCGCGTGCCTGCCGCAGGCGTGGGCGGCCGGCGCGCCGTTCATGATGCTGCAGGCCTGTCTCGGCGTGAGCGTCGATGCCGTGCATCACGAAGTGCGGGTCGAGCGCCCGGCGCTGCCGGAAGGCATCGACTGGCTGCGGATCGACGGCCTGCGGGTGGGCGACGACAGCGTGTCGCTCACCTTCCGGCGCGTTGACGGCCAGGTGGTCGCGGCGGCGGAGCCGGGGCGCGTGAAGGTCGTCGCGGTGCTGTAGCGCGGCATGCGCGAACGTTGCGCGATGTCGCGCCACGTTCGCGCACGCAGGCATAGAATCGCGACATGACCCTCGAACCTTTCCGGAGGCACACGATGACGACCGACAAGCGGCCCGACGACGGCGAGCAGAAGCTCGAGCATCTCGAAGCGGCGGTCAACCACCTGCACGAGTCGATCGAATCGCAGAGCATCGCCGTCGGCGCGGCGAAGGGCATTCTTTTCAGCCTGATCGAAACCCTCGGCGCGCTGATCGGCGATCCCGACCTGCCCGAACATGCGCGTTCCGGCTACGAGGCACTGCGCGACAAGGCGCGCGAGTTGCGCGGCTCGCTCGAGAAGCGCTGAACCCCTGCGTGGCGGCGCGCGCGCCGCTGCGCCTGCCCGCCAGCCGCCCGATTGCGCACGCGCACAAAATGCCGTGTGCTCAATGGGTTAGGCGTTGCGTGCGCAGGATATCCACAAGCTTGCCAACAAAAATTGTGGAGAACCTGCATGCCGCCGGAAGGGGGCGCGGCGATCGGATCGTGCGTGCCTAGTCCGTGCCACCGCGGTGGTGCGGGGGCGAATCTCCCGTCGTATCAACTGCTTACATGCCGCATCGGCAGGATATCCACAGGTTTGCCAACATAATCTGTGGATAACTCGTGCGCGATTGCGTCGCCATGGTTGGCAATGCGGGAGCGCCGCGCGTGTGTTGGCCGCACCGCTCGGGCGGCCTGCACGATGCAGGTGTCGCGGCGGGAAATCGTGCGCGATCAATGGGTTAGGCGCCGGGTACCCAGGATATCCACATCCTTGCCAACAAAAACTGTGGACAAGCGGTGCGCTCGCGATGACTACGCCGCCGGCATCGAGCCGGCCGCCTCGTCGACGATCCAGTCGCGAAACAGCGTCATCGCCGGCGTGAGCGGCTTCGACTTCAGCGACGTGAGCCAGTAGCCGCCCGCCCGCACGTCGATGTCGTACGGCCGCGCGAGCAGGCCGAGCTGCAGCTCGCGCGCGAACATGCAGGCCGGCGCGAGCGCGACGCCGGCGCCCTGCATCGCCGCCTCGACCATCAGCCGCGACGAATCGAACACGGGCCCGCCGACCGGCCACGGCTCGAGCTGCGCGGCCGCGAACCAGCCGAGCCATTCGTCGGTGCGGTACGAGCGCAGCAGCGTTTCGTTCGCGAGATCGGCCGGCTGCGCGAGGCGCGCGGCGATCTCCGGCGCGCACAACGCGCTGAGCGGCGCGTCGAGCAGCGGCTCGTTGCGCGTGGCCGGCCAGTTGCCTTCGCCGAACCGGATCGCGAAGTCGAGCCCCTCGGCGGCGAGATCGACGACGTTGTTGTTGGTGCGCAGCCGCAGCTCGACGAACGGATGGGTGTCGCGGAAGCGCTTCAGGCGCGGCATTAGCCAGCCTAGGGCAAACGTGCCGACGACCCCGAGCGACAGCACCTCGTGGAAACGCCCGCCGTCGAACTGCTTGAGCACCGTCTCGATGCGGCTGAACGCGTCGCTCAGCACCGGCAGCAGCGCGCGGCCCTCGTCGGTGAGCCCGAGCCCGCGCGGCAGGCGCGTGAACAGCGTGCAGCCGAGCCGCTCCTCGAGCATCCGGACCTGCTGGCTGACCGCGGCCTGGGTCACGCTCAGCTCAAGGCCGGCGCGCGTGAAGTTCAGGTGGCGCGCGGACGATTCGAACGCGCGCAGCGCATTGAGCGGAAGATGGGGGCGGAGCTTGGTCATAAGAAATTCTTTCGTTAGTGCTCAATTATCGTTGCTTGTCAGTCAACCGTAAACTGACGATAGTTCGTCTCGCCGGGCCGGCATCACGCTTCCCTTCCACTACGAGACACACCCCATGACCTACTCATCGCAACGCCGAACCTTGCTGCTGGCCGCCGCGACGGCGCCGCTCGTCCTGACCTTGAACGCATGCGCGTCGTCGCAGGCGGGCGCGCCGTCCGTCGCGTCCGCGACGTCGTTCGATGCGCTCGAACGCGCGGCGGGCGGCCGCCTCGGCGTGTGCGCGATCGACACCGCGACCGGCCGGCGCGTGCAGTATCGCGCCGACGAGCGCTTCCCGTTCTGCAGCACGTTCAAGGCGATGCTGATCGCGGCGGTGCTCGCGCAGAGCGTGACACGTCCGGCGCTGCTCGCGCAGCGCGTGACGTATCGCCAGGCCGATCTCGTGCGTTATTCGCCGGTGACGGAGCAGCACGTCGGCGCGGGCATGACGGTCGGCGAGCTGTGCGAGGCGACCGCCCAGTACAGCGACAACTCGGCCGCGAACCTGCTGATGAAGGTGCTCGGCGGGCCGTCGGCGGTGACCGCGTTCGCGCGCACGATCGGCGACGACACGTTCCGGCTCGATCGTTGGGAAACCGAACTGAATACCGCGCTGCCGGGCGATCCGCGCGACACGACGACGCCCGCCGCGATGGCCGCCAGCCTGCGCGTGCTTGCGCTCGGCGGCGCATTGCCGGCGCCGCAGCGCGCGCAGTTCGCGGCATGGCTGCGCGGCAACAAGACGGGCGACAAGCGGATTCGCGCGGGCGTGCCGGCGGGCTGGCAGGTCGGCGACAAGACCGGCACCGGCGACTACGGGACCACCAACGACGTCGGCGTGTTGTGGCCGCCCGCGGGCGGGCCGGTTGCGCTGGCGGTGTACTACACGCAGGCGCGCGCCGATGCGCAGGCGAAGGACGACGTGATCGCGGCGGCGACGCGCATCGCGATCGCGGCGCTCGGCTGATCGGTGCGTGGCGCGCCGGGCGTGACGCGAATCTGATGCGCGGTGCGAAACGTCGTGCGATCAACCACTTAGCTCGCGCATGCTCAGGATATCCACATGCTTGCCAACAAAATCTGTGGATAGCGGGGCGCGCTGCCCCGGCATGTCGCGTGCCTCATTCGTGGCGGCGCCGGGAAAGCCTTTCGGATCAAGCGCTTGAGCCGGGTATGCGCAGGCTATCCACATGCTTGCCAACAAAAATTGTGGACAAGCTGAGGGCGCGCGCCGGCTCGTTGCGCGTCGCGTGCCTCATTCGCGACGGCGCAAGGAAAGCCTTTCGGATCAGGCAGTTGAATGCGGTATGCGCAGGCTATCCACATGCTTGCCAACAAAATCTGTGGACAAGCCCGGCCATGGCGAAGCGGCGGCGCTCAGCCGCGTTGGTCGTCGACGGCCGGCCAGCGCGCGAACGCAAAAACCCAGAGCATGATGAAGTTCAGGATCGGCACGGCCATCGTCAGCACCCACCAGCCGGAGTGGCCGGTGCGCCGGACGATGCGGACATACGGATAGATGCAGATCGCGATGATGACGAGCGTGACGAGCAGCTTCAGCGTGCTGAAATGATGCATGGCCTTCCCCTCGAGCAAATTGATTGTGGTTGTACTGCGTGCTGCGTGGACAGGATGCCGGCTGGCGTGATGGTGACGCGTCGCGCGCGGGGGCGTCAAGCCGTTGCGGCCCGCCTCGGTGCCGCATCGCTGACGCGCAACGCGAATCGCCGTCCGATCAAGGAGTTAGCGCAGGCGTGCGCAGGATATCCACAAGCTTGCCAACAAAAACTGTGGGTAAGTGGAGGGGCTGGCGCTCGCGCGACCGTGATGCTTTCCGGTGCATCGCCGGTGCAGCCGTGGTGCGATTCCCGAAAAAATGACGCGCAATGTGCCGCGATCGCGAGCCCCGTCTGCATCACGCATGCCAAAGCCCGTCGGATCAAGGGCTTAGGGCGATGTTGCGCAGGATATCCACAAGCTTGCCAACAAAATCTGTGGACAAACCGGGCATCCGCGCGGCTTCACGCTGGTGCATCGAAGCGCACCGTGACGGTGAGGCCGCGTCCGCCCGCGCTCGTGCCGAGCGCGACCGTCGCCCGATGCTGTTCGGCGATCCGCTTGACGATCGACAGGCCGAGGCCGCTGCCCGACGTCGTCGCCGCCTGGGAGCCCGCGCCGCGATAGAACCGTTCCCACACGTCCGCGCGCTCCGCGTCCGGGATGCCCGGGCCGTCGTCCGAGACTTCGAGCACCGGTGTCGCGCCGTCGAGGCGCGCGCCGACGTCGACGCGCGCGCCGTCGCCCGCATAGCGGATCGCGTTGTCGACCAGGTTGTTCAGCAGCACGCGCAGGGTGTCGGCATGGCCGGCGACCATCACGCGCGACGCGCCGGTCGCGCCGAGGTCGACGCGGTGCGCGTCGGCCACGCGCGCGCGGTCGGCCACCACCGCACGGCACAGCGCGGCGAGATCGACCGGCGCGACAGCGGCCGCCTGCGCATCCGGTTCGACGCGCGCGAGCGTCAGCAACTGCTCGGCGAGGTGGCTGAGCCGGGTCGTGCCCGCGTGGATCTGCGCGAGGACGTGCTCGCGTTCGCCGGGCGTCGTCGCGCGCTGCAGCAACTGCGCCTGGATCGACAGGCCCATGATCGGCGTGCGCAGCTCGTGCGCGGCGTCGGCGATGAAGTGCCGCTGCAGCGTGAACGAACGGTCGAGGCGGGTGAGTAGGTCGTTGATCGCCTCGGCGAGCGGGCGCATCTCGTTCGGCATCGACGCGACGTCGACCGGCTCGAGGTTGTTCGCGTTGCGGCGCTTGAGCCCGGCGGCGATCGTGCGCAGCGGCCGCAGCCCCGCGCCGATGCCGAACCACAGCCCGATCGCGAGCACCGGCAGCATCGAGAACACCGGCCACAGCAGGTGCACGGCGATGCCGGCGATCGCTTCCCGGCGCGCCAGGCGCGCCTGCGCGACGCGAATCGTCGTGCCGCCGCGCTCGGTCACATAGGTGCGCCACATCTGGCCATCGACGTCGACGCTCGCGAAGCCGGCCTGCGCGGGCGGCGGCAGCTTCGAATCGCGGTCGGTCGAATAGACGAGCGCGCCTTTGCGCCACACCTGCAGCAGCACCGCATCCGGATCGTCGGTCTTGAAATGGTGCTCGCCGTCGTCGTCGCCGCGCCGGCTGAACGACAGCTCGCCGTTCGGGCCGACGACGATCTGCTTCGACATGCTGCGCATCTGGTCGTTGAGCAGGTCGTCGAGCTCGCGCAGCGCGGCCCAGTAGGTGCCCGCGCTCGCCAGCAGGCCGATCGCGCAGGCGGCCGGCAGCAGCCAGAACAGCAGCCGCCGGCGCAGCGATGCGGCGCGCCAGCGCGCGATCGCCTGCCGCACGCCCGTCATGTGGCGTCACCGATCCGGTAGCCGACGCCGCGCACCGTGCGGATCATGTCGTGGCCGAGCTTCTTGCGCAGGTTGTGGATGTGGACCTGCACCGCATTGCTTTCGATTTCCTCGCCCCAGCTGTACAGGCGCTCCTCGAACTGCTCGCGGGAGATCACCGCGCCCGGCTCGCGCATCAGCTCGTGCAGCAGTACGAATTCCTTCGGCGACAGCGCCACTTCGTCGTCGCCGAGCCACACCTGGTGCTTGACCGGATCGAGCCGCAGCGGCCCGATCGCGAGCACGGTCTGCGCGCGCCCCGCGTGCCGGCGGTTCACCGCGCGGATGCGCGCGAGCAGTTCCTCGAGCGCGAACGGCTTCACGAGATAGTCGTCGGCGCCGCAGTCGAGGCCGGCGATGCGGTCGGACAGCCCGTCGCGCGCGGTGATGATGATGGCCGGCACGTTCTCGTCGCGGCGGCGCAGCGCGGCGAGCACCGACAGGCCGTCGCGGTTCGGCAGCCCGAGATCGAGCAGCAGCAGGCCGTAGCTGGTCGTGCGCAGCGCGAGCGACGCGGCGTCGCCGTCCCTGGCCCAGTCGACCGCGAAGCCTTCCTGTTTCAGACCCTGTTCGAGCCCGCTGCCGATCAGCGGATCGTCCTCGACGAGCAGTACGCGCATGGTGTTCGTGTTTCTCCGTGGCGGCGCGATGCGGCGCCGGTTGGCGTGATGATAGGCGCGGCCGTCTTAGCGGAGGCTTAAGGCGCGCCGGCGCGATGCGCGCCGCGGCGATCGTTCACGCGCGGTTCGGTCGCGGCGTATCGCGCAACTGCGTCAGCGCCGTGCCGACGAATTGCGCGAACGACGCCGCGTGGTGCCGGTCGCCGGATTGCTGGCCGCCGATCAGGCACAGGTGGGCGACGCGGCCGACGAGTTCGGCATGGCCCGGATCCGCGAGGCGCGCGCGGCACGTGTCGATCGCGAACGCCAGCCGCGTGCGGTCGACGCGGTCCTGGTATTCGGCGGCGAGCGGATCGCGGCGCGCCCACGCGCGAATCGCGATTTCCCGGCCGGGCTGTTTTTCCGCGGCGATCGCGAGGTAGCGCGCGAGGATGTCCTCGAGGCTGTGGCCCTGCGCCGCGTGCGCGAGCATGCGCTCGGTGTAATCCGCTTCCCACTGCGCGAGCAGCGCGTGCACGAACGCGTCGCGGCTGCGGAAGTGGTGGTAGAACGAACCGCGCGTCACGTTCAGGCGCCGCGCCAGGCGCTCGACGGACACGCCCGGATAGCCCTCGCGATCGAGGGCGTCGAAGCCGGCGGCGATCCAGTGGTCTCGCGTCAACATGCGGTGTATCCCGAGAAACATACAGGCTGTGTATGTTATCGCCTGCGTCGCTAAGCTGCGGCTTCCTTTTTGTGATGCGCGACGGGCAACCGTCGACCCATGGAGCCGCCGATGAAGCAAATCGCCCTGGTCGCTTTCGACCGATTCACCGATATCGACCTGTTCCTGATGTGGGACATCCTGTGCCGCAATCGCCGCGACTGGGACGTGCGGATCCTCGGCCTGCAGCCGACGCTGCGATCGGCCCACGGCCTTGCCATCGATACCCACGGCGCGCTGGCCGACGCGAACCAGGCCGACGTCGTGCTGTTTTCGAGCGGCCGGGAGGGCGTGCCGGCCGCGCTGGCGGATCCGGCCTTCACCGGCGCCTTCCGGCTGCAGCCCGGGCGGCAGTTGATCGGCTCGATCTGCGCCGGTTCGTTCATTCTCGATCGGCTGGGCCTGCTGCCGGGGCGCCGGGCCGCAACCCACCCCGATGCGCGGCACGCGCTGCGCGAGACTGGCGTGACGCCGGACGACCGGCCGTTCGCCAGCGTCGGCAATGTCGCGACGGCCGGCGGCTGCCTGGCCGCGCTGTACCTGGTCGGCTGGGTGGTCGAGCGCCTGTTCGGCGACGCGCTGCGCCGCGACACGCTGCGCCCCGTGCTTCCGGCCGGCCAGCAGGACGTCTATCAGCAGTTGATTGCGTCGAGCATCGCGCAGGGCGCCGGCGCGAGCGGCGCTGCCTGAGCGGCGTCGTGTCGCGTCGTCACGGTCTTCAGCTTTGCTTAATCTTACGCTCCGTAATCTGCGGGTGCCGCGTTCATCGGGAACGCGCGTCACACGAAGAAGAGGAACGACATCATGAAGCAACTGGCCACCATTCTGACGATCGCGCTCGCCGTGCTGCCGGCCGCCGCCCATGCGCAATACACGGGGCCGTCCGCCGTGACGGCGACCACCGTGAAGGACCTGCTCGCCAACGGCAAGGACGACCAGCACGTGCTGCTGCAGGGGCGCATCGTCAAGCACGTCGGCGGCGAGGATTACGATTTCGCCGACGCGACCGGCACGATCCGCGTGGAGATCGACGACAAGCTGTGGGCCGGCGGCCAGCCCGTCGGCGAACGCAACGAGGTGAAGCTGACCGGCGAGTTCGAACGCAAGTGGTCGGGCCGCGTGAAGGTCGACGCCGAGCGGATCGACGTGCTGCGCTGACCGGTGCGCGCGGGGCCGGTGATACCATGGGCGACCGGTTTCCGCTTTCACCAAGATGGCCGCCAATTTCGATGAACTCGCGTCCCGGATCCGGGCGCAATTTTCCGAGCTGAGCCCGCAATTCCAGGCGGGCGCGGCTTTTCTGCTCGATCATCCCGACGAAGTCGCCGTGTCGTCGATGCGCAAGGTCGCGCAGCGCGCGCAGGTGCAGCCCGCGTCGCTCGTGCGGCTCGCGCAGCAATTCGGCTTTCCCGGCTGGAACGAGTTGCGCGACCTGTGCGTCGCGCGCGTGCGCACGCGCCCCGAGCCGCTCACGCAGCGGGCGCGCTCGCTGGTGCGGCCCGATGCGAAGGCATCGCTCGCGCACGACCTGCTCGCCGCCCAGCAGCACAATCTCTCCGCGACCGCCGCGCAGAACGCGCACGCGCTCGCCGAGGCCGCGAAGCTGATCCGCAAGGCGTCGCACGTGCATGTCGCCGGGTTTCGCTCGTGTTATCCGGTCGCGTTCGGGCTCGTGTACGGCTACCGGCTGTTCCGGCCGACCGTGTCGCTGCTCGCCGGCGTCGCCGGCTCGCTCGAGATGGAGTTGCGCACGATCGCGAAGCACAGCGCGACCGTGATCGTCAGCTTCGCGCCGTATTCGGCGGAAGCGACGCGCGTCGCGCAGGCTGCGAAGGCGCAGGGCAGCCGGATCGTCGCGATCACCGACAGCGCGGTGTCGCCGATCGCGCTGCATGCGGACGCGCAACTGATCTTCACGCACGACAGTCCGTCGTTCTTTCCGTCGCTGGTCGCCGCGCATGCGCTGGCCGAGGCGCTCGTCGCGCAGCTGCTCGCGCTCGAGGGCAGCGATGCGATCGCCGCGCTCGAACACGCGGAAGCCGAATTGCACGCGAAGGGCGCGTACGTGGTCTGACGGATCGCGACGCGCGGTGCCGTCGCCGTGCGTCACCATCCCGCGCATCGACATTTCAGCGCACGCCGAAGCGTCGTTGCACGCCACGCGCGTACGCTGGGGCTTTCCACGTTCCAACGGAGCCCGCGATGATCCCTTCCGACCTTCAGATCCGCCACGCGCACGCATTGCGCGCGCTGCATGCGCAGCCCGGCGCGTTCATCCTGCCGAATCCGTGGGACGCCGGCACCGCGCGCCTGCTCGCGATGGCCGGCTTTCGCGCGCTCGCGACGACGGGCGCCGGCTACGCGCATTCGCGCGGCCTGCCCGACAACGCGATCGGCCGTGACGCGATGCTCGCGCACATCGCCGAGATCGTCGCGGCCGGCGGCCTGCCGGTGAGCGCCGATCTCGAGAACGGCTTCGGCGACGATCCTCGGACGGTGGCCGAGACGATCCGGCTCGCCGCCGGCGCCGGTGCGGTCGGCGGTTCGATCGAGGATGCGACGGGCCGCCCCGACGCGCCGATCTATCCGCGCGACGAAGCGGTGGCGCGCATCGCGGCGGCCGTCGACGCGGCGCACGCGCTGCCGTTCCCGTTCACGCTGACCGCGCGCTGCGAGAACTACCTGTACGGTCGGCGAGATCTGCCCGGCACGATCGCGCGCCTCGTCGCGTATCGCGACGCCGGCGCCGACGTGCTGTACGCACCGGGCGTGACCGATCCCGGCGAGATCGCCGCGCTCACGCGCGCGGTGGACTCGCCGGTGAACGTCGTGATGGGGCTGTCGGGCCCGTTGCTGAGCCTCGACGCGCTCGCGGCGCTTGGCGTGAAGCGCGTGAGCGTCGGCAGCGCGCTCGCGCGGGCTGCCCTCGGCGCGTTCCTGCGTGGAGTCACCGAAATGGTGCAGGACGGCACGTTTACGTTCGCCAAAGCAGCCGTTCCGGGCACCCGGCTCGATCATTGGTTCGCCGCGGAGAATAATTCACTGCGCTCATTCGAAAACTGACGCCGAAAATAATGTGGGATCGTTCCCAGTTGAAACTTTGATTGACACTAATCAAGTGCGGCGGCTTTCGATTAAGTAACCGACGATGGACCGCGCGCCCGGCAAATTCGCCGCACCCTGTATTTTCGATCAGGTTCATTTAAGCGTAGCGCATCAATTTGATGGAAAGATTCCGGAAATCGCCCGCAGGGCGGGCGTTTCCGGCATTTTTTTTGCAATTTGGGCCGAATGGGAGTTGCCGGTTTTATTTCTGATTGATAATCTTCACGGCAGCTGAAAAATGCCGGCCGCTACGATGCCGGAAAAATCAATATAAAAGTAATGAGAGAGCCATGACGATCCGAGATATTCTCCGTACCCGGTTTCGCGTCGGCGATGTCGTGACGCTGAAAACGGGCGGGCCGCGCATGACGGTCATTTATGCCGGGCCGGTCGTCTTCGACGAGGCCGACTGGCTGATTTGCCAGTGGTTCGACGACAGCGGGCACTTCCGGCAGGAAATGTTCCATCACGAGACGTGCGTCGCCGAGCCGCGCGCGATCTCGGCCGGGCGGGTGCGCGTGCGGATGCAGGCCCATCGCTGCCGGTCCGCCGCCTAGGAGCGGTTTGCGCGGCCGGTTCGGCGGCTGCGGCGCCGGCCGCATCGACGTTTCACGCGGGGCCGAAACATCGCGCGTGCGGCGGGGCCGATACTGCACGCATGAACCCGACCGATCCGATTGCCGCGGTGACGCACCGCGATCCCTATTCCTACTATGCGGCGCTCGTCGACGGGCCGCCGCTCGCGTTCGATGCCGCGCTCGGCCTGTGGGTCGCGAGCCGTGCCGACAGCGTGAGCGCCGTGCTCGGCCATGCCGCGTGCCGCGTCCGGCCGCTCGCCGCCCCGGTGCCGCCCGCGCTGCGCGGCACGACGGCGGGCGAGTTGTTCGCGCAGCTGATCCGGATGAACGACGGCGCGCTGCGGCACGACGTGCCGAAGCGCGCGATGCAGGCTGCGCTGGCGTCGGTCGACACGGAGGCGCTGCGCCGCCGCGCATCCGCGCTCGCCGCGCAGCGCCGGCCGGCGAGTGGGCCCGACGCGCTGGACGCGTGGTGCATGACGGTGCCGGTCTGCGCGGTGGCCGACCTGCTCGGCTTCGACGACGCGCGGCTCGACGGCGTCGCCGCATGGGTGACCGACTTCGTCGCGGCGCTGTCGCCGCTGTCGACGGATGCGCAACTGGCCCGCGCGAGCGACGCGGCCGCGCACCTGCTCGAGCGGATGACGGCGCTCGTCGCCGCGACGCGCGCGGACGACCGCAGCCTGGTCGCGGCGGTGCAGCATACGGCGCGGGACGTCGGCTGGCACGCGAGCGGCGCGTTGATCGCGAACCTGGTCGGGCTGCTGTCGCAAACCTGCGAGGCGACGGCCGCGTGGCTCGGCAATACGCTCGTCGCGTGGCTCGACCCCGGCCACCATCTCGATGGCGGCAGCAGGCCGGTGGACGACGACGCGGCGCTCGACGCGTTCGTCGCGGAAGTCGCGCGCTTCGACGCGCCGGTGCAGAACACCCGGCGCTTCATCGCGGCGCGCACGACGCTGGCCGGCGTGACGCTCGACGCGGGCGACGCGATTCTGGTGGTGCTCGCGGCGGCGAACCGCGATCCGGCGGTGCACCGCGACCCGCACCGTTTCGTACCGGGCCGGCCGCCGGGGCCGGCATTCGGTTTCGGCGCGGGGCCGCATGGCTGCCCCGGCGAGCGGATCGCGCGGGCGGTGACGGTGGGGGCGGCGGGGGCGTTGTTGCGCGCCGGCGGCTTGCCGCCGCGCGACGCATTGAGCTGGCGCTACCGGGCCTCGACCAACGTCAGGATGCCGACGTTCGAGGCGGCGGGCTAAGGGAGGGGGAAAGGAGCCTCAGCGGCAGCCCTGCTTCTGCGCCCACTGTTCCTGGGCGGCGACGCGCCGCTGCACGCGTTCGACGAGGCCGGTGGAGAAGGTCCGCATGCTGATGCCGCGGCGCTTCGCGAGGATGTCCTGCGCGACGTCGGCGTGCGGGTTCGGCTGGCAGGCCCAGTAGAGGGTCATCAGCCAGCCGATTCCGGTCCACGCGAACAGCGCGTTGAACAGCGCGACCGTCAGCTTGTCGTGGCGGCGGCGCCGGTCGGCGATGATCGCCGGCAGGAAGTAGAGCGCGATCGCGGCGGCTGAGCCGGCGACTTGAATCAGGACTTCGGTCTGCATGTTGCTGCTCCATCCGGACTGCAATGGGACCGATTGTCGCGCTTTTCCCGTTGACGTGCAGACAATTGATTGTTGCGCTTTTAGTGACGATCAGGCGGCCAGGCTGTCCGTCGGATCGACGTCGCTGCCCAGCGCGAAACCCTCGTCGCACCAGCCGGTGACGCCGCCGATCATCAGCTTGACCGGCCGGCCGAGCCGCGCGAGGCGGATCGCGGCGCGGGCGGCGCCGTTGCAGTGCGGCCCGGCGCAGTAGACTACGAACAGCGTATCCGCCGGATAGCCGGCCAGCTTGCCCGCGACGATCTTGCGGTGCGGCAGGTTGCGCGCGCCGGGCACGTGGCCGGCGGCGAACTGGCCGGGGCTGCGCACGTCGAGCAGCACGAAATCGGGCGCGCCGGACGCGAGTGCGTCGTGCACGTCCCAGCAATCGGTCTCGAAGCGCAGCGACGCTTCGAAATGGGCGAGGGCGGCGGGGCTGTCGGCGGCGGGAACGTCGGTGACGCAGGACATGCGAGGTTTCTCCTGAAGGGCGCGCGGGACGCGATGAACTTGGGGCCAGTATCGCGGTTCGGCGCGCCGCGCGGCAGTGGCGCGATCGACAAGTTCCGGTAACATCGCGCCATGCAAAACCATCTCGTCGTCGCGCTCGCCTACGATCGCCTCTGCACCTTCGAATTCGGCTGCGTGGTCGAACTGTTCGCGCTCGAGCGCCCGGAGCTGGGCGTCGACTGGTATCGCTTCGCGGTGTGCGCGAGCGAGCCGGGCCCGGTGCGCGCGGCGGGCGGCATCACGGTGGCCGCGCCGTACCGGCTCGCGATGCTCGATCGCGCGGACACCATCGTGATTCCCGGCTGGCGCGACCCCGACGAATTGCCGCCCGAGCCGCTGCTGAAGAAGCTGCGCGCCGCGCACCGGCGCGGCGCGCGGCTGTGCTCGATCTGCTCGGGCGTGTTCGTGCTCGCGGCGGCGGGCGTGCTCGACGGGCTGACCGTGACGACGCACTGGCGTTACGCGGAGCGGCTGCAGGCGCGCTATCCGGCGTTGCAGGTGAATCCGGACGCGCTGTACGTCGACGCCGGGCAGGTGGTCACGTCGGCCGGCTCGGCGGCCGGGCTCGACATGCTGCTGCATCTCGTGCGCCGCGATTACGGCGGCGCGATCGCCAACCGCGTCGCGCAGCGGCTCGTGCTGCCGCCGCATCGCGACGGCGGCCAGGCGCAGTTCGTGCCGCGCCCGGTCGCGCCGGGCGGCAGCGACCGGCTCGCCAGGCTGATCGACTGGATGCGCGCGCATGCGGCCGAGCCGCATACGCTCGCGTCGCTGGCCGCGCATGCCGCGATGAGTCCGCGCACGCTGCAGCGGCAGTTCGCCGACGCCACCGGGATGTCGCCGGTCACGTGGCTGATCCGCGAACGCGTGAACGTCGCGAAGGATTTGCTCGAGGCGAATCCGGCATTGCCGCTCGCGCAGGTGGCGATGCGCGCGGGCTTCGGATCGGAGGAGTCGCTGCGCCGGCATTTCCGGCGCATCGCGGCGACGAGTCCGGCCGCCTACCGGAAGGGGATGGATCGTGGCGTAAGATCCTGACGGCCCGGCACGGGGCGGAGGGCCCGCCCTGCCGGATGCGCACGCACCACGACGAAAAAGGAAAACATCTGATGGGCCTGCTGGGAAAACTGTTCGGCAAGAAACCGCGCGAAGCGGAAGAAGCGTCCGCGTCGACGTCACCGGAACCGCACGCGTCGCGGACGCCATCCGAAGCCGCGCGCGACGAACCCGACATCGCGCCCGAACTGGCGCCTGCGCTGACAGCATTCCAGGCCGGGAAGCACGAGGCCGCGATCGCCGCCGCCGCGCCGCATGCCGAGCGCATCGCGGACGCGAGCCGCCTGTGCGCGCTGGCCTATTCGGCGATGCACCGCTACCCGGAGGCGTTTCCGTACTGGCTCGCGCTGTTCGACAAGGAGCCGAGCGCGCACAACGCGGTGCAACTGGCGACCACGTCGGTGATGTGCGGCGAAGTGGAACGCGGCGAGGCGTGGCTGCAGAAGGCCGCGGAGGTCAACCACGAAACGCACGAGCAATCCGACGTCACCGCGCGCACCCACTTCATTTCCGCGCTGATGCAGAGCGGCCATCTCGCCGAGGCGCTCCCGCACCTGACCTGGGTGCGCGACGTGTATGGCCACGTGCGCATCACCGATTCGACGTTCCTCTACATGCGCGGGATTCCGTTCTTTTCGGCGTTCCTGGAGAACAGTCTCGGCATCCTGAAGGCCACGCAACCGGCCGAGGCAGTTCAAGCGTGGTACGGCGCGCTCAAGGGCAAGCTCGACGACGACGGCGAGGCGCAGCTCGATGCGTGGATCGGGCAACTGCAGGAGAAACCGGCCGGCTGACCGCCAGCCGGGGTAGCGCGATGATGGCGACGCCCCGCCGCAAGCAGGCGGGGCGTCGCTCGCGCCGCGCGATCAGCGCGTGTTGGCGTCGCTTGCAGGTAGCTTGATGCATGCGATCCGATACACGCCGTCCTCGACTTCCACGCCATGCGTATCGTGCGTGAAGCCGGGGAAGCGCAGGTCGAACTGCTCGAGCGCCTTCAGGTAGCCGAGCAGCGGCCCGTCCGACGGCCCCGCGTTCTCGCCCGGCATCAGCAGCGGAATGCCCGGCGGATACGGCACGACGCCGGTCGCGACGGTACGGCCTTCCATCTCCGACAGCTCGAGCATCTCGATCTCGTTGTGCACGAGGCGCTCGAACGCTTCCGCCGGGCTGAAATCCGGCTTCGGCAGCGTCGAGAAGCCGCGCGACATCATCTCGGTCGTCTTCAGGTCGCTCATCGCGTTGAACATCAGGTCGCACAGATCGCGCAGGCCGAGCTTGCGATAGCGGTCCGGATGACCCGCGACGAGATCGGGCAGCACCTGCTCGAGCGGCGCGTTCGCGTCGTAGTCGCGCTTAAAGTCGAGCAGCGTGTTGACGAGCGTGCCCCACTTGCCCTTCGTCACGCCGAGCGAGAACAGGAACAGGATCGTGAAGTCGGTCGTCTTCTCGACGACGATCCCGTGCCGGTCGAGATACGCGGACACGATCGTTGCGGGGATGCCGACCGGCATCAGCCCGCCGTTCGGCGACACGCCCGGCGTGACGATCGACACCTTGATCGGGTCGAGCATGCAGTAGTCATCCTCGATGTCGCCGAAGCCGTGCCATGCGTCGCCCGGATGCAGCACCCAGCACGACGGCTCGGCGACCAGCAGCGCCTCGTCCGCTTCATGGAAGCGCATGCGCCGGCCCGTCTTGCGGTCGACCACCGTGTCGGGCTGCCAGCCGTTGAAGAACCAGTCGTCGTTTTCCTCGAACTCCGCGTGCAGGCGGCCGAGCATCTGCCGGAACGCCACCGCTTCGCGGATCGCGTCGGTGGTCAGCGCCTCGCCGCCGGGGCCGTCCATCATCGCGGCGCTCACGTCGTTCGACGCGATGATCGCGTACTGCGGCGACGTCGACGCATGCATCATGTACGCCTCGTTGAAGCGCGCATGCTCGATCGGGTTGCGGCCGTCGCGAATGTGGATGAACGATGCCTGCGACAGCGCGGCGAGCAGCTTGTGCGTCGATTGCGTCGCGAACACGGTCGGCTTGCTCGCGTCGTGCCGCGCGGGGTCGCCGTGCATCGCGTGGCGGTCGCGGTACAGCGGGTTGAAGCGCGCGTAGCCGTACCACGCTTCGTCGAAATGCAGGCGGTCGACGCTCTGGCCGAGCAGGTCCTCGAGCCGCGCGACGTTGTAGCACAGGCCGTCGTACGTCGAGTTCGTGATCAGCGCGTGCACGGGCGTCGGGTCGATGCCGTCGCGACCCTTCACGAGCGGGTTGTGCTCGATCGACAGCCGCACGGCGGCGGCGGTCAGGCGCTCGGGCATGATCGGCCCGATGATCCCGTAGTGATTGCGCGACGGTATGAGGTAGGTCGGGATCGCGCCCGACATCGTCATCGCGTGCTCGGCCGACTTGTGGCAGTTGCGGTCGCACAGCGCGACCTGGTTGCGCGTGACGCTCGCCATCAGGATCACGCGGTTCGACATCGACGAGCCGTTGGTCACGTGGTACGAGCGATGCGCGCCGAACACGCGCGCCGCATAGCGCTCGCTTTCGCCGATCGGGCCCGAGTGGTCGAGCAGCGAGCCGAGCTCGCCGACGGAGATCGACAGGTCGGAGCGCAGCAGCGCCTCGCCGAAGAATTCGAAATACGCGCGGCCGACCGGCGATTTCAGGAACGCGGTGCCACCGGTGTGGCCCGGCGTGTGCCACGAATACTCGTACACGCGCGAGAACTTGGCGAGCGCGCGGAACATCGGCGGCAGCACGGTTTCGCGGTAGCGCTCGATCGCCGCGACGATGCGCCCGCCGATGAACGCGGTGGTGTCCTCGAGCATCCAGATGAAGTCGTCGGCCTTGCGCATCGCTTCGACCGGCACCGCGGCCGCGCTCGCGCGGCTCGCGAGCAGGAACACCGGCACGGTCGCATTGCGCGCGCGCATCGCGTCGAGCACCGACTGCGCCTGCGCGTGGGTCGCGTCGCCGCCGAGCTCCCAGTTCAGCAGCAGGCACTGGATCGCCGGGTCGGCGTTGACGACCGCGCGCGCATCGTCGGCGGACGTCGCGATCACGACGTCGACGAGCCGTTCGCGCAGTTCCTCCGCGAGCGCGGTCGCGGCGCGGCCGGTGGCGGTGCGCGCGTCGATGTCGTGCTGCACCAGCAGCGCCTTCATGCCGAGGCGACGGAATGCCTGTTGGGTCAAGGAAGCGGTCATGTGTTATTCCCCCGTTTGCTGGGTTGCTTGGGCGCCCGCCGCGGCGATCGGCGAACGGGCGTGTAGGGTGTCGGCCTGGTGGCGGCCCACGGAGATCCAGAAGGCCGCGACGAGCGCGGCGATGGTGACGGACAGCGCGACGTAGCGCACCCAGCGCGGCGAGCGGCCGCCCGGATGCACGTGGGTTTCCTCGATCTCGCGCTGGCGGTTGATCGACAGCTCGTAGAACACGATCGTCGCGACGACGAAGATCAGCGACCAGCGCGTCTGCTGGCCGTCGGAGCCGACCATCGCCCACAGCGCGTAGACCGCGCCGATCAGCCCGACGATCGTGTAGAACGTGAACTGGTGCGACGGCATCTTGCCGTAGCCAAGCACCTTGATCGCGATGCACGAGTAGATGTACGGCAGCAGCGTCATGATCACCGCGATCGACGCGATCTTGCCGAACTGTTCGCTCGCGCTCGGCGACATCGTCGCGAGCACCTGCACCGACATGATCACCGCGACGATCGCGAGGCCCGCCGACGGCACGTTCTTCGAGTTGACGCGCGCGAACACGCCGGCGAACAGGCCGTCGTCGGCCGCGGCCTTCGCGGTCTGGCCGACCAGCAGCGTCCAGCCCGCGAGCGAGCCGAGGCAGCCGAGCGCCGCGCACAGCGCGACCGCGTTCGCCGCGGTGTTGCCGAGCGCGAGGCGCGCGGCGTCCGCGAACGGCGCGCTCGACGCGAGCAGCGCCTTGTTCGGGATCATCCCCATGATCACCGTCGAGCTGAGCACGTAGCAGACGGCCGCCAGCACGACGCCGCCGACGGTCGCGATCGGCACGTTGCGCGACGGGTTCTCGACCACGCCCGCCGACACCGACGCGCTCTCGACGCCGATGAACGCCCACAGCGTGAAGTTCAGCGTCGCGCCGATCGCGCTGAAGCTGCTCGCGCCGGACACGTTCCAGCCCGCGAAGTAGACGTCCTTGCTGAACCAGAACCAGCCGAACACGGCCATGCCGAGGATCGGCACCAGCGCGAAGATCGTCGTGACCGACTGCACCTTGCCGACGACGTTCGGCCCGAGGATGTTCGCGTACGTGAACAGCCAGATCACGAAGATCTGCGCGAGCGCGAACACGAGCGGATCCCTCAGCACGGGGAAGAAGTGCGTGAGGTAGCCGAGGCCCGCGACCGCGAGGCCGACGTTGCCGAGCACGTTCGCGAGCCAGTAGATCAGGTTGGTCTGGTAGCCCATGTACGGGCCGAACGACTTGCGCGCATACGCGTACGGGCCGCCCGCGACAGGGTCGATCGCCGCGAGCTTCGCGAACACGAGCGCGAGCGACACCGCGCCGACCACCGTGATCAGCCAGCCGAAGATCGCGATGCCGCCGGTCGCGGCGAGGTTCGCGGGCAGCATGAAGACGCCGGAGCCCATCATGTTGCCGGCGACCATCAGCGTGGCGGGAACGACGCCGATTTTCGGCGCGGATGCTGCGGCGGGGGTGACAGTGGAAGAAGATGCTGAGGAGGACGAACTGGCATCGGACATGCAAGTCTCCTTGAAAGGACGTGAAGCGGTTGAGGTGGCGCGGCCCTGCGCCGGTCGACGATTCCTGTGCGGATCGCCTTCTTGTTGAATCGTCCCGATGTTATCCCGTAATCAGCCCGGCGTTGAACGATCGCTTTCTTTTAATTATTTAAATATTGATGCTGATCATTGAAGATTGCGAATTGATCGGCCGAGGCGGATGCGGCGGGTTGCGTGGCATGATCCCGCCGGCGGCGTTGCCGGGTGCGGCCGCGGGCGCTCGATGTGTGTCAGGTCGATTAATCGAACGTGAATGTTTCGAGTAGGGTTTATCTGGCCGGTCAAGCCGGATATCCACGACGAGTGAATCCGCATTCGGCGAACGCGCGTGTCGTTTAATATCGAGCTCCGTTCGGGCGCGATGGGCGCCCGCGTTTCCCGACGTTCCGCACGGTGACCTCATGTCGATTTTGCCTTCCCGCCTGCCGTTGATTCAGGCTCCGATGGTCGGTTCGTTCAGCCCGCTGGCGATCGCCGTGTGCGAAGCCGGCGGCCTCGGGTCGCTCGCCTGCGCGGCGCTCGGCCCGCAGCAGCTGCGCGACGAGATCGCGGCGATCCGCGCGCACACGCCGGCGCCGTTCAACGTCAATTTCTTCTGTCACACGCCGCCCGCCCCGGACGAGGCGGTGGAGGCGCGCTGGCGCGCGGCGCTCGCCGGCTACTACGCGGAGGCCGGGCTCGATCCGGCGGACGTGCGGGGCGGCCCCGGCCGCGCGCCGTTCGACGACGCGATGTGCGCGGTGGTCGAGGATCTGCGGCCGGCCGTCGTGAGCTTTCATTTCGGCTTGCCGGACGACGCGCTGCTCGAGCGGGTGCGGCGCACCGGCGCGCGGGTCGTGTCGTCCGCGACGACGGTCGAGGAAGCGCGCTGGCTCGATGCACGCGGCGTCGACGCGATCGTCGCGCAAGGCGCGGAAGCGGGCGGCCATCGCGGCATGTTCCTGACCGACGACATCCACGCGCAGCCGGGCCTGTTCGCGCTGCTGCCGCAGATCGTCGACGCGGTGCGCGCGCCGGTGATCGCGGCGGGCGCGATTGCCGACGGCCGCGGCATCGCGGCCGCGTTCGCGCTCGGCGCGCGGGCCGTGCAGATCGGCACCGGCTACCTGCTGACGCCGCAGGCCGGCCGTTCCGCGCTGCATCAGGCGGCGGTGCGCGCGGCACGCGACGACGGCACGCGCATGACCAACCTGTATACCGGTCGCCCCGCGCGCGGCCTGATGACGCGCTTCATGCGCGAGCAGGGGCCGATGAGCGCGCTCGCGCCCGCGTTTCCGCTCGCGACGGCCGCGGTGGATCCGCTGCGCGGTGCGTTCGAGCGGCAGGGCCGCGACGATTTCTCGCTGCTGTGGTCGGGCGAGGCGGCGGCGCTCGCGCGCGACGAGGATGCCGGCGTGCTGACGCGCCGCCTGTGGGACGACGCGCTCGCGTGCGCGGCGGGGCTCGGCGCGGCGTTCCCGGCGGCCGGCTGAGCGCCGGCCGAAAGGGGGCAGCCGGGGGCCGTCGGCGTATCATCCTGGTTTTCATCAGCCCGATCCAGGCACCCCACCATGACTTCCGTCGACACTACCCCCGTCCTCGACCATGACAAGCTCGTGACCTTCGTCGAGCGCAAGTGGAACGATGAAATCCTCCATGCGCTGACCGACTACATCGCGATCCCCGCGAAAAGCCCCGCGTTCGACCCCGACTGGGCGAAGCGCGGCTATCTCGAGCGCGTCGTCACCGATGCCGCGCAATGGGCCGAGCGCCAGCCGGTCAAGGGCCTGAAGCTCGAGATCGTGCGGCTGCCGGGCCGCACGCCGGTGATCTTCTTCGAGACGCCCGCGACGCGCTCGGGCAGCACCGACACGATCCTGCTGTACGGCCACCTCGACAAGCAGCCCGAATTCGACGGCTGGCGCGCGGATCTCGGCCCGTGGACCCCGAAGTACGAGAACGGCAAGCTGTACGGCCGCGGCGGCGCGGACGACGGTTACGCGATCTACGCGAGCCTCGCGGCGCTCGGCGCGCTCGACGAGCAGGGTGTCGAGCGGCCGCGCTGCGTCGGCCTGATCGAGACCTGCGAGGAGTCGGGCAGCTACGACCTGCTGCCGTACGTCGACGCGCTGCGCGACCGGCTCGGCCAGGTGTCGCTCGTCGTGTGCCTCGATTCCGGCGCAGGCAATTACGACCAGATGTGGCTGACGACGTCGCTGCGCGGGCTCGTGTCCGGCGACCTGCAGGTCGAGGTGCTCGAAGAGGGCGTGCATTCGGGTGTGTTCGGCGGCATCGCGCCGTCGAGCTTCCGCGTGATGCGCCAGTTGTTCGAACGGCTCGAGGACGCGAAGAACGGCAATCTGCTGCCGGGCGCGTTCCATTGCGAGATTCCCGCGAGCCGCCTGCAGGAAGCGGACGCCACCGCCGCGATCCTCGGCGACGCGGTGTGGAAGGGGCTGCCGTGGGCGTGCGGCGCGGACGGCAAGCCGGTGCTGCCGACCACGACCGATCCGCGCGAGGCGCTGCTGAACTCGACCTGGCGGCCGTCGCTGTCGGTGACCGGCGCGGCCGGCCTGCCGCCGCTTGCCGACGCGGGCAACGTGCTGCGCCCGCGCACCGCGTTCAAGCTGTCGCTGCGCCTGCCGCCGCTCGTCGACGCCGCGCAGGCGGTGCAGCAGCTGAAGGCACTGCTCGAACTCGATCCGCCGTACAACGCGAAGGTCACGTTCAAGCCCGATGCGGGCGCGGCGACCGGCTGGGCGGCGCCCGATCTCGCGCCGTGGCTCGCTTCGTCGCTCGACGCCGCGTCGCGCCGCCACTTCGGCGCGGATTGCGCGTACATGGGCCTCGGCGGCACGATCCCGCTGATGAGCGTGCTGCAGGCCGGTTTCCCGGCCGCGCAGTTCATGGTGTGCGGTGTGCTCGGGCCGAAGTCGAACGCGCACGGCCCGAACGAGTTCCTGCACGTGCCGTATGCGAAGAAGCTCACGGCGGCCGTCGCCGACGTGATCGCTTCCGCACGCTGAGCATCTGACCACTGACTCACCGCGAGGAGACACGCCGATGAGCGACCCGCAGCAGCCGCCCGCCACCGACCCGCTTTGCGTGCGCGCCGACCCGCTGCACGCGTTCGTTGCCGCGATCTGGGCGCGGGCGGGCAGCAGCGAACGCGAGGCGCGGCTCGTCGCCGATCATCTGGTCGGCGCGAACCTCGCGGGCCACGATTCGCACGGGGTTGGCATGATCCCGAACTACGTGGCGTCATGGCGGGAAGGGCAGCTCGAGCTGAACGCGCATGCATCGATCGTCCGCGACGCGGGCGCGGTGCTGACGATCGACGGCGGGCGCGGCTTCGGCCAGGTGATCGCCTTCGAGGCAATGGTCGAGGGCATCGAGCGGGCACGGCGGATGGGCATCTGCGCGCTCGGCCTGCGCGACGTCCACCACCTCGGCCGCATCGGCCACTGGGCCGAGCAATGCACGCGCGCGGGCCTCGTGTCGTTCCATTTCGTCAACGTGCCGGGCGACCTGCTGGTCGCGCCGCTCAACGGCGCCGATCCGCGTTTCGGCACGAATCCTTTCTGCGCGGCCTATCCGCGCGCGGGCAAGGCGCCGCTGCTGCTCGATTTCGCGACGAGCGCGATCGCATACGGCAAGACGCGCGTCGCGTACAACCAGCACAAGCGCGTGCCGGCCGGGTCGCTGATCGACCATCGCGGCCGGCCGACCGACGATCCGGCCGTGATGCACGAGCAGCCGTTCGGCGCGCTGCTGCCGTTCGGCCTGCACAAGGGCTATGCGCTCGCGGCGATGTGCGAGATCCTCGGCGGCGCGCTGGTCGGCGGGCACACGACGCACGATGGCACGCTGCAGAAGACGAGCGCGATCATCAACGGGATGCTGTCGGTGCTGATCGATCCGCAGGCGTTCGACGCAGCCGACGCGCAGCGCGAAGCCGACGCGTTCGTCGCGTGGGCGAAGGCGTCGCCGCAGGCGGGCGACGCGCCGGTGCGGATGCCCGGCGAGCCGGAAGAGGCGAGCCGCGCCGCGCGCGGCGCAGAAGGGATTCCGGTCGATCCGGCGACCTGGCGGCAGATCCGCGACAGCGCGGCGGCCGTCGGTTTCGCCGACGCGGAACTCGACGCGTGGACACAGCGCTGCACGGCGCCCGCATGAGCTGGCAGTCGGAGAAGGCGCACGGCGAGGAGATCGCGTATCAGCTCGCGAGCCTCGGCGCGGTCGAGGTCGCGCGGTTCTTCAGCGGCGCGTCGTTGCGGATCGACGGCGTGATGTTCGGCTTCATGTCGCGCGGGTCGCTGTTCCTGCGCGTCGACGACGTGAACCGCCCGGCGTTCGTCGCGGCGGGGATGGGGCCGTTTTCCTATCCGGGGCGCACGCGCACCGTCGCGCTCGAGGGCTACTACGAAACCCCGGCGGACGTGCTCGAGGATGCGGGCGCGCTGTTCGACTGGTGCCGCGGCGCGTATCGCGCGGCGCTGCTGGCCGGCCCGCGGCCGGCGAAGCGCAAGCCGAAGCCCAGGCGCGCGGCGTGACCCGCGGGGGCGTCGCAGTCGGCTGTCCCTCCTCCTTCCTTTTGGTGCATCGCGCGTGCCTGTTTGTCCGGCAGGCCCGATGCCTTGTCCGCAGTCCGGTTTCGCCGACGCTCGCGCTTCACAACCGGCGGCACGGCGTTTATGATCGGCGCGGTCGTGCCCCGCAAATGGCGCGCAGATCGCCACGCGGCACGCTTCCCCACTCATCATCCAGATGGAGACAACCGATGCTCGTGCTGATTCTCGGTTTGGCGATCTTCCTCGGCGTGCATTCGATCCGCCTCGTCGCGGACGGCTGGCGATCCGCGCAGATCGCCCGGCTCGGCGAGAAGGGCTGGAAGGCGCGCTATTCGGTCGCGTCGCTCGTCGGTTTCGTGCTGATCGTCTGGGGCTACGGCATCGCGCGCGGCGGCGCGACGCTGCTGTGGGTGTCGCCGGCCGGCGTGCGGCACCTGACCGGGATGCTGACCGCGATCGCGTTCGTGCTGATCGCGGCGTCGCACGTGCCGGCGAACCGCATCAAGGCGCTCGTCGGGCATCCGATGGTGGCCGGCGTGATGGTATGGGCGATCGCGCACCTGCTCGCGAACGGCACGCTGCATGCGGTCGTGCTGTTCGGCGCGTTCTTCGTCTGGTCGCTCGCGAGTTACGTCGTGTCGCGCGCGCGCGATCGCCGGGACGGCGTGCGCTACCCGGCCGGCAAGACGTCCGGCGACGCGATCGCCGTCGTCGCCGGCCTCGTGATCTGGGCCGTGTTCGCGCTGTTCCTGCACGGCTGGCTGATCGGCGTGCGGCCGTTCGGTTGAGCGGGGGCCGAGCCCTGGCGCTGGCCCGTTACGGCGCCGGTCAGAACGGCTTGGCGAACAGCCCGATCGTCAGCGCGACGCCGATGCACTCGATGCCGATCCGCAGGATCCGCTCGTTGACGCGGTGCAGCGCCCACGAGCCGACCAGGCCGCCGACGATCGCGCCGCCGCCGAGCGCCAGCGCGGCGGGCCAGTGCAGCAGCGGCGAGGTCAGGAACAGCACGACCGCCGACGCGTTCATCACGCCCGCGAGCGCGTTCTTCGTCGATGCCGCATGACGCGGCGACAGGCCCGCCATCGTCAGCGCGGCCATCATCAGGAAACCGATGCCCCCGCCGAAGTAGCCGCCGTAGATCGCGATCGCGAACTGCGCGACCGCCGTCGTCACCGGGCCGAGATGGATGGTTTCCTGGCTCGGCTTGCGGAAGAAGCTGCCCCATGCGAACACGGCCGTCGCGAACAGCACGAGCCACGGCACGAGCCGCGAGAAGATCGACGATGGCGTCTTCAGCAGCAGCAGGCCGCCGAGCGCGCCACCGACGATGCTGATCGCGAACAGCGCGCGGAACGGCAGCTTGCCCGCGCCGCGCACCATCTGGCGGCTGGCCCAGCCGGTCGTGACCTGCGCGGGAAACAGCGCGACCGTCGACGTGATGTTCGCGGCCAGCGGCGACATGCCCGACACGATCAGCGCGGGCAGCGTGACGAACGAGCCGCCGCCGGCGAGGGAGTTCTGCAGGCCGGCCCACAGGCCGGCGAGGATGACGAGCGTGAGCATCGGTGCGGGAACGAGAGGTTGGCGAGGCCGGCGTGCCGGGGGCGGGCAGTCGCGGCGGACGCAAGATGGTAATGCAGGATCGCGGGCGCCGGAAGCGCCGGCACCGGCCGTTCGTGTGGTCGCGCCCGGGATTCAACTGCGCGGGCGTTCGGCCGGGGCCGGCTCGTCGGTGTGGTTGGCCGTGCGCGGGTAGACGATCGTGCCGTCGGGCTGAACGACGGCGCCCGGCGTGAGGCGGGCAGGCTCGAGGCGGTTCGGCCCCATGATATGGAAGACGGTCTCGCCGCGCGCGATCAGGTAGTCGGCGACGATGCGCCGGTGACAGCGCCACCACACGGCCTCCGCGCACATGACCGCACAGCGCCGCCGGTGTCCTTGCTCGATCAGGTGGTCGAGCCCCGTGCGAAACGCCGCGGTGAGCGCGTAATCGGCGTAGCGATGAAAGCTGTCGTTCGTCCAGAAGGTGTTGACGTCGTCGGACACGCTCCGCGTCTTGCCGCGCAGCCCGCCCAGCGCGGCGACGTGTTCGTACGCGATGTCGAATGCGGCGAGCGCAACCGGGAGCGTCGTTTCGTTGTAGTGCGGATTGGTACACGAGCGCGGCATCTTCCGGACATCCGCGAGCAGCGCGATGTCGGCGTCGGTCAGCATGCCGATGAAGTCGTCGAGTGTGCGGTCGGAATGACCGATCGTGAAGAACGGCAGCTTCACGCTTCCCCCTTTCCGGAAACGCGCGTGAGCACGCGCCCGCGATGCGCGGCGACGTGGTCGGTCCTGTCGCTCTTGATCTCGTACTGGGGATCGTCCGGCGACGCGTGGTGCCGATGGCCCTTGTAATCGAAATCCTGCGTATGAATCGCGATGATCGTGCCCGTCACGTGGCCGGCCTCGGAATTCCATGCGACCCGGTCGCCCGGCTGGAACCTCGTCGTCATCCTGCGGATCCTCCTGCTTTCGGCAAACGCGCGCGTCACGCCGGCGTCTGTTGTTCGAATGCGACCTCCGCATGAAGGCTCGCGAGGTCGCGCCCGACCGTCGCGACCGCGAGCGGCTTGCCGTCGCGACGATACGTGACGGTGCAGTCGTGCGCGGCCGGGTCGCCGTCGACATCGACGCGATCCCAGTGCTCCGCGTGCCCGACGTAGTTGATCGCCACGTCGTAGTGCTGGCTCCAGAAGAACGGGACCGCCGCGAAGGGCTGGCGCTGGCCGAGGATATTCAGCGCGGCCGCCGCGCCCTGGCGCTCGGCGACCACCCAGTGCTCGACGCGGATGCGCTCGCCGGTTCTCGGGTCCGGCCAGCGTGCGATGTCGCCCGCGGCGTAGATGCCCGGCGCGCTCGTTTGCAGAAACGCGTCGACCGTCACGCCGCGATCGATCGCGAGGCCCGCGTCCTGCGCGAGCGCGATGTCGGGGCGCACGCCGATGCCGGTCACGACCAGATCGGCGGCCAATCCGGCGCCCGTCGACAGGGTCACGCGATCCGCGTCGATCGCCGCGATCGTCGCGCCGAGATGGAACGTCACGCCGTGCGCTTCATGCAGCGCCTTGACCATGTCGCCGAGCGCAGCGCCGAGCACGCGCTCCATCGGACGCGCTTCGGGCGCGACCACATGGACTTCCACGCCACGCGTGCGCAGCGCGGCCGCGACTTCGAGCCCGATGAAGCTTGCGCCGACCACGACGCATCGGCGTGCGCTGCCGGCGCGCGCGATCAGCGCATCGCAGTCGGCGAGCGTGCGCAGCACGGCCACGTGCGGCAGCGTCGCGCCGGGGGTCGTGAGCCGGATCGGATCAGCGCCGGTGGCGAGCAGCAGCGCGTCGTACGCGAGCTGGCCGCCATCGGCGAGCGTGACGATTTTCTGTCCAGGGTCGAGCTTGACCGCACGCGCGCCGCGGCGCACGTCGATCTGCCGCTCTGCGTAGAATTCCGGCGCATGCAGCGGGAGCCAGTCGGCCTGCGCGGTGCCGGCGAGATAGTCCTTCGACAGGTTCGGCCGGTCGTACGGCCATGCAGGATCGGCGCTCAGCAGCGTGACGGGGCCGCGATACCCTTGCTGCCGCAATGTCTGTGCCGCGGCGTTGCCGGCCGCGCCGCCGCCGACGATCACCACCGACGCGGGATGCGAGGCAGCCGGCGACACCGGCGGCGCGGCGGCAGGCAATGCGTCGCGCACGAAGACCTTGCCGTCGTGCTGCTCGACGCGCCAGCACGTCAGGCCGGACAGCGCCGGCGCGCGCAGCGCGTCGCCGGTACGCAGGCTGAAGCACGCGTGATGCCACGGGCAGCGGATCGTGTCGTCGACCACGAGCCCGTCCGCGAGCGGCGCACCGTAATGCGAGCAGGTCGCGCCGACTGCAAGGCACGTGCCTGCCCGGCGCACCAGCAGGACCGGCGCATCGCCGACATGGCCGGTCACCATGCCGCCGTCGGGAAGGTCGGCCAGCGGGATGCCTCGAGCGAGATCGGGGTCGCCCGGCGACGAAGCGTGGTCGGTCATGGCAGCTCTCCTCCCGGAGCGGGGACACCGACATTATCGGCCTCGATTTCGCGGGGGGAAAGATACAGTCAGCGGAACGCCCGCCTCGCGGCGGGCGTTCGTGCTGCGCTGCGATGTGCCGATCGCGCGGCTACTGCCACGCGGGCGCGGGCGTGATCTGCGTCGTATAGGCGGTTGCCGGCAGCAGCGTGAGGTTGGAAATCTTCTGGCCGCCGTACACTTCGGTCGACGTGCCGAACGTGACGCCTGTCACCGGCACGACCACCGATTGCCCGTCGGAGCGCGATGCGCTGACGACGATCGACTTGCCGGGCGTGAGCGTGGCCGCCACGTTCGACGCGTTGTAGACCATCCGCTGGTTCGCGAGCGTGCCGGTCGTCGACAGGTACGGGCTCTGGATCGGCAGGTTCCGGTAGTACTTGTTGTACTTCGCGAACGTCGCGTTCAGCAGGTCGCCGAGCAGCGTGCTCGTGCCGCTGTACGCACGCAGGTTCGACTGGTGGAACATCATCGGCCGGTTGTCGTACGTGAGCAGGTAGACGACGAGCTGGTCGGACACCTTGTCGAGCACCTGCGCGTAGGTCAGGTCATAGCCCCAGCGGGTCGGGTCGACCCCGTTCGCGCCATAGAAGTAGTTGTATTCGGCGACCCATTCCGACGGCTGCGACACGTTGTAGAACAGCGCGGTCGCGTAGCGCGGCACTTCGAAAATCGTCTGGTTCACGCAGTTGTACTTGCCCGCGTTGAACGCCGGCAGCGGCCAGGCCACACCGCCGTTGTTGACCGGGCAGCCGGACGTGCCGACGGGCGGCGTCGGCTTCGAGCTGTCGGAGACGAGCACGCGCGTGCCGAACGACGCGAGTGCGCCGAGCGTCGTCGGGTTGTACAGGCCCGAGATTTCCGGCGTCACCAGCGTGCTCGCGCTGAAGGTCGTGAAGCCGAACCGGTTCGCGACGGTGAGGTTCTTCTGCATCTCGGCCGTGACCTGCGCGGCGGTTGTCGTGTACGGCGGATCCAGCAGTTCGTGGTCGTAGGTGTGGCTGATCCACTTGAAATTGCGTTGCAGCAGCGCGGTCTGCAGCGACAGCGAATCCGTGCCGCTCGGCGGGTAGTCGCCCTGGCCGCCGAACGTCCTGCTGTAGCCTTCGCCGTTGTACGCGAGCGTGAGCTTGACCGCGGATGCGTTCGGCGTCGTCAGGTTCAGGCGCGACTGCCAGGTCACGATGTTGGCGAAGTCCGCGCCGGTGGTGCGGTATTCGCACGCGGTGAGGCCCGTCGCCGGGTTCGTCGAGCCGACCGGGCTGCCGAGCGGGCATTCGCCGGGCGGGCTCGTGCTGGTCGTGGCGCCGGTCCGGACGTCGTACCACAGGCCGGTGGCGTCGGATTGCGCGTACGGATAGATCTCGTCGGGAATGCCGTTGTCATCCACCTGCGGATCGATGTAGACATGCCGGCTGCCGACGAACAGGCCGCGCGTGAGCCAGTTCGCGATCCCGTACGACAGCGTGATCGAGTGCGTCAGGTACTGGCTGTTGTCGAACATCAGCGACATCGTCTCGCGTGTCGTGCTGTCGCCGGCGAGCGGCGTCGTGTTCGCGAACAGGCAGGTGGCGCCGATCGAGTACGTCGTGTTGCCCGGGCCCGTGGCCTGCACGATCGGCGTGACGGTCGTGCCGGTCGGCAGCGGGCTGGCCGGCGATGCGAAGTATGTCCACGCGTTCGAGATCGTGAGCGGGTTGCTCGTGGCCGTGCCGGCGTTCATGTACGGGAACAGGGCTTGCCCCGACGTCGTCAGCAGCGACGACAGCGGCGTCGCGGTCGTGTCCTGGTAGTTCGCGTACTGCAGGCAGGCGCTGTCGCTCGGCCACGTATAGAAGCTCGTGAGCCGGACGTTGTACTTGAACTGGTAGCGCGCGAGCGTTTGCGCAAGCGCGCCGCCGGCGAACGGGTTCATGTAGCGGTAGTCGCTGACCGGCAGGACGATCCCCTGGTACAGCGCATGGTCGCCGGTTTCGAGCGGCGGCAGCGTCGGGTTGTTCGTGTCGTACGTGTAGACCGCATACGGGATGCCCACGCGATCGAGGATCGATTGGGCGGCTGCCAGTTCGGGCGAACTGCCGGCCTGCTGGCTCGCGATGATCAGGATCTTCAGGTCGATCTGGGCATCGCTCGGCACCGCATGGCCGACGCCGGCCGCGGCCAGGAGTCCTGTCGCGACGATGCAGCGCGCCAACTGCCTGAACTGGCGGAATAGGGTTCGCAAAGCGCTCATGTCAAACCTCACGCATCGTGTCCGATGATTCGGACGAGTCCCCCGACAATCCGAAAAAGGTGTGGTGCCTGTCTTTATTGCTTCGTTGTCTGATTATTCGTCGTCGACTTGTTGACGGTGTCGCCCGGGTGCGGGCCCGATGGCGGATATTGGGGCTTGCCCCAGCCTTCCTTGCCCGATGGCGCCTGGCCGTGGCCGTGCGGCGCGAACTTGCCGCCCGCGAGTGCGTTCGGCGGCGCGATCGCCGTGGCGGCGATCAGTGCCGGGAACAGGCTGCAGAGCATCACGCGAGGCCAGCGTGACGAACGTTTGGGTCCAGGGGTATGCATGGTGTCCTCCCGACGCGGCGCGCGTCATGCGGCGCGTGACAGAATGGATCGAACGGGGGCGCTGCCGGCCCGGCTTGGGGGAGCGGGGCGGCAACGCACGGTGAACCGGCTGCGCATGCGATCGCCATGACTCGCGCGCGGCCGTATCGAGGACAGATCAAGCGAACACCGTGCCAGGCGCCGCAAGCGCCTCATTTCCCTGAAGTAATTTGACGTAATGAAAGCTTGGCCGCCAAAAACGTTTCAATCTTGATCGACCGGGCCGGAATGCGGCCGAGAATCGTTTCATCGTTGGGACATGGCGCGGTGTGCCGTTACGCCCGCGCGCGCAACCACCGAAGGTAGGCCGGCAGCGTCGGTAAACGCCGCAGCATGGCTGCCCTGTGCGCATCGAGGCGCTCGGGGCATTGCCGTGTATCACGGCCGTTGGCGTGCTCGAGGGCCGGCCATGGCGATTCGTCGGCGCGCGCGCGGCCTCTTGAATATTTTCGCGAACCCCCTTGCGCTCGCGGCGCGGGATGCCTAGAATCACGCCTCTTTCGCGCTAACGGCAACGCGGCGCG
>LOZU01000056.1:0-1814 GCA_001527685.1 Burkholderia pyrrocinia | reverse complement strand
ACAGGCAGCCAAACCAACCGTAAAACCGGACATTTCTAAATAGCCAGGAAGCGGACATTTGAGAATGGCTTTGACATTGGTGTAAGAGCAAAGTTGTAATGTCGTATCTGGGCAAAGTTGAAATGTCGTAGTTGGCCGCGGGTTGGTTCATCCTGAGCGGCTCCTGATGGTCAACCAGGAGCCGCCCGTGGCCAACAACACCAACACGATCACCATGAGCATGCGAGAGCTGGATCGACTCAAGGTTGTCGAAGCGGTCGTCGAAGGACGGCTGATGCCGTGGCGAGCCGCGGAGCGACTCGATGTCAGTCGACGACAGGTCGAGCGGCTCGTCGCCCGGTATCGGGCCTCGGGACCGGCCGGTCTGGTATCCCAGCGGCGCGGCCAACCGAGCAACCATCAACTGCCGGAGGATTTGGCGCATCGCGCCTTGAGCGTGATTCGCGAGCGTTATGCCGATTTTGGGCCAACCTTGGCCTGCGAGAAGCTGTGGGAATGCCACGGCCTGCAGCTATCAAAGGAAACGGTCCGCAAGCTGATGACGGACGCCGGCTTGTGGATTCCGCGCCGGCAGCGCCCGCCGAAGGTTTACCAGCCCCGGGCGCGGCGCGCATGCCTGGGCGAACTGATCCAGATCGACGGCAGCGAGCATCGGTGGTTCGAGGGCCGGGCGCCGCAGTGCACGCTGCTGGTGTACGTGGACGACGCGACCAGCCGGCTGATGATGTTGCACTTCACGGCGACGGAATCGACCTTCAGCTATTTCGAGGCGACGCGCGCGTATCTGGAGCGGTACGGCAAGCCGGTGGCGTTCTACAGCGACAAGGCGAGCGTGTTCCGCAGCACGAATGCGAGCAAGACCGGCCGCAGCGTGACGCACTTCGGCCGGGCGATGTACGAGCTGAACATCGACACGTTTTGCGCAAACAGCAGTTCGGCCAAGGGGCGGGTCGAGCGTGCGCACCTGACGCTGCAGGACCGGCTCGTCAAGGAGCTGAGATTACGCGGGATCAGCACGGTGGCCGACGCCAACGCCTATGCGCCCTCCTTCATCGCCGCCTATAACGCACGCTTTGCGAAGCCGCCGCGCAGTGACTTCAACGCGCACCGGCCGTTGCGGGCCGACGAGGATCTGGATCAGTTGCTGACCTGGCGCGAAACGCGGCGCGTCTCGAAGTCGCTGACGGTGCTGTACGACCGGGTGCTGTACTTGCTGGACGATACGCCGGCCAACCGCAAGCTGATTCATCGCTACATCGACGTGTGGGAGTACCCGGATGGGCGGATCGAGGTTCGCGCCGACGGCCGCGTGTTGGTCTGTCGGCAGTACGACAAGCTGGCGGAGGTCGATCAAGGCGCGGTGGTCGAGCATAAACGCCTGAGTCATGCGCTGCAGGTGGCGGAAGCGATCCAGGCGCAGCGCGACAACCGACGTGCGTCAGGATCGCCATCGCGCACCAACCGCGGCATGCCGGTACGTGCCAAGGCATCGCCACCCGGCACCAAGAAGCAGCGCGCGTTCACGGCGGCGGACGTTGAAGCAGCCATTCTGAATCTGGCGGCGCAAACCCCTGATGCCAAATCACGTCGGCGGTCTGCGAGGGCTGGCTGATCGAGCGTAAGCGCTCTGCTGCTTCAAGCCCAATCCTTCAACGCTGAATGATGGGCAAACCGATGAAACATGCGACATCTGTATTTGGCTGCCGCTACGACATTTGAATCTGGGTATGACATTTGGTGTTAGAGCTTTTTAGTAATGTCTGGTTTGGGCTCGTTAGAAATGTCTGATTTCTGCTCCTGAGCGCATGCCATGC
>LOZU01000055.1:0-2028 GCA_001527685.1 Burkholderia pyrrocinia | reverse complement strand
GTCGACGCACCGGCATCGGCATACGCGGCCGGCCTGTTCTGCCAGACCGACGCGGCGATCGGCTTCTGGGCGTCGCCGTCGAACAAGGAGATCGTCGGGATCAGCGGCACGAAACGCCCGATCGAGTTCCTCGACGGCGACGAGACGTGCCGGGCGAACCTGCTGAACAACTCGTTCATCGCGACGATCATTCGCGACGGCGGCTATCGGATGTGGGGCAACCGCACGCTGTCGGCCGATCCGAAGTGGTCGTTCGTGACGCGCGTTCGCACGCTCGACATCGTCATGGATGCCGTGCAGGCCGGCCACAAATGGGCGGTCGATCGCGGCATCACGGCGACGTATGTCAAGGACGTGACCGAGGGGCTGCAGGCGTTCATGCGCGATCTGCGCGCGCAGGGGGCGATCATCAATTTCGAGGTCTACCCGGATCCGAAGCTCAACTCGGCGTCGCAGCTCGAGCAGGGCAAGGTGTACTGGAATATCCGGTTCACCGATGTACCGCCGGCCGAAAACCCGATCTTCCGATTCGAGGTCACGAACCAGTGGCTGACGGAAGTTCTCGACACCCAATCGTAGGAGGTGAAACGTGGTCCCGGAAACACTGTACAACCTGAGTATGTACGTCGATGGTCGGGGTTTTCTGCAGCGTACGCCCGAAGTATCGCCGCCGAAGCTCAAGCTCAAGACGGAGGACTATCGCGCGGGCGGCATGGACGTCGCAGTCAAGATCGATCAAGGCATGGAGGCGTTGCAGGCATCGTTCACGATGGCCACGATCGAGCGCGACGTGCTGAAGTACTTCGGCGTGGCGGACGGTTCGGCGTTCAATGCGACTTTTCGCGGTGCGTTTCGCGACACCAAGGGCAAGACCAAGGCGGTGGCGCTCATCATGCGCGGCATGCTGTCCGAATACGATCCCGGCAGTTGGAAGCCTGGGGAGAAATCGGAAATCAAATACACGGCGGAACTGAGCTATTACAAGGCTGAGATCGATGGCGCAGTGATCCACGAAATCGACGCGTTCAACATGATCCGCGTGATTGACGGCGTCGATCAGCTCGCGGAAGTGCGCAAAGCGCTCGGCATGTGACGCCGACTGGATCGACGGACAAAGTTACTTTTCAACCAACAACGGGGCGGCCATGCGGTCGCCCCGTTTCATTTGAGGCATACGATGGAAACGACCAAGATCAAGCTGCGGTATCCGGTCAAATTCGACGGCGTCATTCGCGACGAGCTGGTGATGCGCCGACCGAAGGTGCGCGATGTGCGTACCGCCAGCAAGCAGGCAGGCGACGATGAAGAGCAACAGGAAATCATCCTGTTCGCGCTGCTCGCGGATGTGGCTCCCGACGACATGGAAGCAATGGACATGGCCGATTACGAGGCCATGCAGCGTGCGTACAGCTCCTTTCGATCCGCTCGTCCGGCTTCCAATCGCGACCGTGAAGGCGCTGGCAAAGCGGATGATGCGGGAGTTCAACGTGACGCCGCAGTCGATTGACGACATGGCGCTCGACGATGTGGTGTGGTGGTTGACGGATTGAGCTGGGATTGAGCGGAGGCTGACATGGCACGGGATATTGGACTTGGCATCGTGATCGGCGGTGCCGTGTCGGCGACGCTCGGCAGGGCGGTCGCTGACACAAGCTCGAGGATCGCAGGGTTGCGCAGGGCCGCGAGCGAGCGCGGCATGTGGCAACGGCAGATCGGCGAGACCATCAGGCTGCAGGCCGAGTTTCGCCGGCTGCACCTGGCCGGCGACAGCGCAGCTGAAGGGATCCGACGCAGGCTGGAAACGAACCTGAGCGCGCTACGCGCTGCCGGGTTCGAGGTGGATCGGCTCGATCGGGCGTATGCGCGACTCGGACGCACGATTCGCGGGCTGGAACTGCGTGCGCGTGGTCATGAACGGTTTAACGCGGGTATGGATGGCATGCGCAATGCCGCCGCCGACTCGGCGAAGCTCGGGGCGGCCGTCGCAATTCCGGCCGTCGTGTCCGCGCAATATCAGGCGATCATCCG
>LOZU01000054.1:0-993 GCA_001527685.1 Burkholderia pyrrocinia | reverse complement strand
CTACGACAAGGCGGTGCTGATCGGCACCGTGCCGGCGCTCGCCGTGCTCGGCTGGCGCTGGAAGCCGGCCCGGCTGCTGATGGCGTCGATCGCGGTGCTGTCGCTGCTGTCGATCCAGATCTACCAGGGCGACCTGGCGCGCGCGGATTCGGCGTTTTTCCTCAAGTATTTCCTGTCGAGCCAGTCGGCGATCCTGTGGATGAGCGCGCTGTTCGTGCTCGCGACGATCTTCTACTGGATCGGCACGCTGACGCGTTCGGCGACCGGCGGCGCGATCGGCCAGAAGCTCACCTGGGTCGCGGTGCTGATGGGCTTCACCGGGTTGATGGCGCGCTGGTACGAGTCGTACCTGATCGGCGCCGACGTCGGCCATATCCCGGTGTCGAACCTCTATGAAGTGTTCGTGCTGTTCAGCCTGATCACCGCGCTGCTCTACCTGTATTACGAAGGCCACTACGGCACGCGTGCGCTCGGCGCGTTCGTGCTGCTGATCATCAGCGCGGCGGTCGGCTTCCTGATGTGGTATTCGATCGCGCGCGACGCGCAGCAGATCCAGCCGCTCGTGCCGGCGCTGCAGAGCTGGTGGATGAAGATCCACGTGCCGGCGAACTTCATCGGCTACGGCAGCTTCGCGCTGTCGGCGATGGTGTCGGTCGCGTACCTGATGAAGGCGCGCGGCGTGCTCGCCGATCGCCTGCCGGCGCTCGAGGTGCTCGACGACGTGATGTACAAGTCGATTGCGGTCGGCTTCGCGTTCTTCACGATCGCGACGATCCTCGGCGCGCTGTGGGCGGCCGAAGCGTGGGGCGGCTACTGGAGCTGGGATCCGAAGGAAACCTGGGCGCTGATCGTGTGGCTGAACTACGCGGCGTGGCTGCACATGCGCCTGATGAAGGGCCTGCGCGGCACGGTCGCGGCCTGGTGGGCGCTGACGGGCCTGATCGTCACGACCTTCGCGTTCCTCGGGGTCAACATGTTCCTGTCCGGGCTGCA
>LOZU01000053.1:0-123447 GCA_001527685.1 Burkholderia pyrrocinia | reverse complement strand
GTCAAGCGCGATGCGAAGCGCGGGCTGGCGTCGCTGTGCATCGGCGGCGGGATGGGCGTCGCGCTCGCGCTCGAGCGTCCGTAATCGTCTCTCGGCGCCTGCCGGGCCGTATGCCGTGCAGGTGCCGCGTGTAGTCAGAGGGCGCCGCTCGGCAACTCTCGAAACCAAGAAAATGGAGTGAGATTCATGTCTCAGCGAATTGCTTACGTAACGGGCGGTATGGGCGGCATCGGCACCAGCATCTGCCAGCGCCTGTTGAAGGACGGCTTCAAGGTGGTCGCGGGCTGCGGCCCGAACTCGCCGCGCCGCGTGAAGTGGCTCGAGGAGCAGAAGGCGCTCGGGTTCGACTTCATCGCATCGGAAGGCAACGTCGGCGACTGGGATTCGACCAAGGAAGCGTTCGACAAGGTCAAGGCCGAGGTTGGCGAGATCGACGTGCTGGTCAACAATGCGGGCATCACGCGCGACGTCGTGTTTCGCAAGATGACGCGCGAGGACTGGACGGCCGTCATCGACACCAACCTGACGAGCCTGTTCAACGTGACGAAGCAGGTGATCGACGGGATGGTCGAGCGCGGCTGGGGCCGGATCATCAACATCTCGTCGGTGAATGGCCAGAAGGGCCAGTTCGGCCAGACCAACTATTCGACCGCGAAGGCCGGCATTCACGGTTTTACGATGTCGCTCGCGCAGGAAGTCGCGACGAAGGGCGTGACGGTCAACACCGTGTCGCCGGGCTACATCGGCACCGACATGGTCAAGGCGATCCGCCCTGACGTGCTCGAGAAGATCGTTGCAACGATTCCGGTGCGCCGTCTCGGCGGGCCCGAGGAGATCGGCTCGATCGTCGCGTGGCTCGCGTCGAACGATTCGGGTTTCGCGACGGGTGCCGACTTCTCGCTGAACGGCGGCCTGCACATGGGCTGAGCCCGCGAACCGCGCGGGCCGGGCGGCCGCGCGGTTCGGTGTTTCCCAAGGGGCCCCGCCACCCGTCTTTCGGGCGGCGGGGATTTGTCACTGCGCTACGCTGGCACTTAAAGGCGTTACATGACTACTACAAAGAAAACGGCCGAGCGGCTCATCAAGAAGTACCCGAACCGCCGGCTCTACGATACCGAGACAAGCACGTACATCACGCTGACCGATGTGAAGCAGCTCGTGCTGGACCAGGAGGACTTCAAGGTCGTCGATGCGAAATCGAGCGAAGACCTGACGCGCAGCATCCTCCTGCAGATCATTCTCGAAGAGGAAAGCGGCGGCGTGCCGATGTTCTCGTCGTCGATGCTGTCGCAGATCATCCGCTTCTACGGGCATGCGATGCAGGGCATGATGGGCACCTACCTGGAGAAGAACATCCAGGCGTTCATCGACATCCAGAACAAGCTCGCCGACCAGTCGAAGAACCTGTACGAGAACAATGCGATGAATCCGGAGATCTGGTCGCAGTTCATGAACATGCAGGCGCCGATGATGCAGGGGATGATGACGAGCTATATCGAGCAGTCGAAGAACATGTTCGTGCAGATGCAGGAGCAGATGCAGAATCAGGCGAAGTCGATGTTCAGCTCGTTCCCGTTCAAGCAGCCGGGATCGACGGAGCCGGAGAAGAAGTAAGCGGCTTATCCGGCGCGGGCGCGCGAAGCGCCGCGCCGCATCGCGCGGGACGGCAATGGGCCGTGTCGCGGAGCGATCGTTCGCGCGGCGGCAGTGTCCGCGTGCGCATGGGCGTTGTAACGCTGCAGTGCATCAGTGCAAATTAAAACAGACAGGGCCGACCAGCAAATGCCGGTCGGCCGACTATCAGATAAAGCGCTGATTGCAAAAGATGTCGATAATCGTATTTTTTGCCGATTTATCGAACCGCGAAGCGGCCTGCCGCCGATCCGTTCGCGCAGTTGTTTCCGTAAATAAAGAGGTTTCTATTTTCGGAAAATGCCGAATAGATGATCGGAAAAACCTCCTTGGCGCTGAACGAGTAAATGCCGTCGCTGATGGAGACGAGCAGATTGCCGCTCGTATCGGTTTCGATCTTGTCGATCTTGCCTGCCTTGCAGAGCGATTCCGCATAGGCGTACGAGGACGCGGCAAGCATCATGACCGAACAGAGAACGGTCGCGAGTTTTCTCATGGTCTTTCCTTGATGAATAAGTGGATTGCTTGGGTTGTGATGCAGATGATGCACGGTTCAGTGTTGCCTGGCTGAATGGGATGCCGACGCCTGATCGATCTGGAATATATGGGTGATTAATTGGATGTTGAATGGGGGTGGCGGATTTGGAAATGATTTTTGTGGATTGTCGATTGTTTTAAACTATTCGAGTCAATTGTGTATTGCGGAGCACAATAAAGGCTAGGAGGTGGAATTGGGTGGCGCCAATAAAATAAATTTATCGGTGATTTGAATTGATGAATTGTGATCTTGGCGTGGTCTGTGGAATTTTTTTAATTTATTTTTTTGTTTTTATTGGTTAACTGGGGTTTTGAGCAATAAGCGCGAGTGTTGAATTGGCAGTCGATGGCGGTAGGGGACGGCGTGCGACCAGCCATTGTCTTCTGGATCGCCTTGCCGTCCGTCATCGGCCGGGAATGCCGTCGATGCCCTGCGACAGCAGGTGCGCGCGGAGCTTGTCCGATTCGGTCTTGCTCACGAGCCACGGCGCGTCTATGTGGCGCTGCGGCTCGGTCTCGTGCGGCTTGGCGGCAAGCTGGGAACAGGCACACAAGACAAGTCTTGTCTCCGTGCGCACACTACGTCGAAGCGGGCGACGAGCCCGGCAGCGTCGCAGCTCACCGCACGTGCGGCTGCAGCGCCCGCAACCAATACGCGACCGCGACTGCGCCCCCGTCGGGCGTGCCGATGGCGCGTTCGCCCAGATAGCTCGCACGTCCCGCGCGTGGCGTCATGCGAGTCGTTTCCTGCGCACCGCGTTCGGCGGCTGCGACGGCAGCCGCCCATGCGGCAGCGCCGTCCCGATCGTCATCGAGCGCGCGGTCGAGCGCGTCGACGGCTGGCATGAGTGCATCGAGCATCGTCCGGTCGCCCGCCCGAGCACCGCCCAGCTCGCCGATCGACTCCACCGCGCTGCGGAACGCCGCGGCCCACTCGCGCGTCGACGGCTCGGCGACGTCGGCAAGCCGGCGCGACGCACGCAGCAGCGCGGTCGCATAGAACGGCCCCGAGCTGCCCGCGATTGCGCGACGCAATGCGGCGCCCAGCGCCGCGAGCGCGCCTGCCGGTGTGCCGTACGCGGCTTCGGGCAACGCGAGAATCGCCTCCGCGGCCCGATGCATGCTCGCGCCGAGATCGCCGTCGCCGGCCGCCGCGTCGAGTTCCGTCAACGTCGCCTCGTTGTCGATCAGCGTGCGTGCGACCGCGTGCAGCGCCGGCTGCAGGCGCGCGGCCCACGCGCGGCCGCTTGCGTTGAGCGGTGCGGGCGGCGCGTCGCGGGTGTCCGCGGCGACTACCCGGATCTGCGGGTTGACGGCACCGCCGCCCGGCCACGCGCGCGCCTGCGTCGGCGCGTCGAGCAGTTTTTCTCTCTCGTTGTTCAGTCGCAGCACGGAAATCGAGCAGCCGGGCATGTCGAGCGCCGACAGGAACGTGCCGGCCCACGCGCGTTCGACGGCGATGCCGCGCCGGCTCAGGTTGTCGTACGCCGCGCGCAGCACGATCGCCAGCTCCATGTCGGGCGTGGCGCCGAGACCGTTGACGAACAGGGCGACCCGTTCGCCGCCGTCGAGGACGAGATCGGCGACGATGCTCGACAGCAGCGTGTCGACCAGCGCATCGGCCGGCAGCGGCGTAGTGCGTTCGACACCCTTTTCGCCATGGATGCCGAGGCCGAGCTCGATCTCGTCGTCGGCGAGGCTGAAGCCCGACTTGTCGGCGCCCGGTATCGTGCAGCCGTCGAGCGCGACGCCCATCGTGCCGAGGTCGGCAGCGGCCTCGCGGGCGATCGCGGCGACGCGGGCGAGCGGCAGCCCGAGCGCGGCGGCCGCGCCGGCGAGCTTGTGGATCAGGACGGTGCCCGCGATCCCGCGCCGCTGCCCGCGCTCGACGCGGTCGCGCAGCGAGACGTCGTCGGCAACGATGACCGTCTCGACCGGAATGCCTTCCGCGCGCGCGAGCTCGGCGGCGAGCCCGAAATTGAGCCGGTCGCCCGTGTAGTTCTTGACGACGAGCAGCGCGCCGTTCGGGCCGGCGGTCGCGCGGATCGCGGCCAGCACGGCGTCGGTGGACGGCGATGTGAACACTTCGCCGCAGACGGCCGCGCTCAGCATCCCGTCGCCGACGTAGCCGCCATGCGCGGGCTCGTGGCCGCTGCCGCCGCCGGAAAGGACCGCGACCGGGCGCTGCGACGGTTCGGGCAGCGTCTTGCGAACGAGCACGTGCTCGTCGCCGAGGATCGCGAGATGCGGCGACTGACGCGCGATGCCTTCGAGCATTTCACGCACGACGTCGGACGGGCGATTGACAAGTTTTTTCATGGCGACAGGTTCAGGGCGGGTGAGAGGGGCTCGGTCGAATGCGCTCGCGCGTTCGATGGAGTTCGTGTTCGGGAGGCGGGTGTGGCGAATTGTCGGTCGCATGCGGCGACGAATGGCCGTCGTCCGGCGTGTGCTTCGCGCCACGATACATCAGGCCCGGAAATCCTTCATCGGGGGATGATCAAGGGTTCCGACCGCGCTCGGATCATGAACGGCCGTGAGCTGCCGTGAGCTGCCGATTGCGATCTGGGCAGGCGAGGCTTGAGCCGGCAGCGACTTGACGCGACAAAGGCGGTTCAAACCCTCGGCGATCAAAACGGAGCCCGCGGGCACCTCGGCGTCCTCGACCACTCAGGAGGGCGCCGGGGGCGCTTTGCCCGATACGTCGCCGGCGGCAGGCCGACACGACTTCCCTGTAGTGAAAGGGCCGCATCAATTGCCATTTCGTGCCCGACCGCCCATCTGCGGCATATTCGAGCCGACAGCCCTCGCCACCAACACCCGCTTGTTTTGCCTCGCCGAACCCTAAATGGCTGTAAACTCTCGTTTTTGCTGCCACGCCCCCACATTCCAGATGTCCCAATCCCCCAAAGTAGGGTTCGTTTCGCTGGGCTGCCCGAAAGCCTTGGTCGACTCCGAACAAATCATCACCCAGCTGCGCGCCGAAGGCTATGAAATCTCCGGCACCTACGACGGCGCCGACCTCGTCGTCGTCAACACCTGCGGCTTCATCGACGAAGCCGTGCAGGAGAGCCTCGACGCGATCGGCGAGGCGCTGACCGAGAACGGCAAGGTGATCGTCACCGGCTGCCTCGGCGCGAAGAAGAGCGCAAGCGGCTCCGGCCTCATCGAGGAAGTGCATCCGAAGGTGCTCGCCGTCACCGGCCCGCACGCGGTTGGCGAGGTGATGCAGGCCGTCCATTCGCACCTGCCGAAGCCGCACGATCCGTTCGTCGATCTCGTGCCCGCGGCCGGCATCAAGCTCACGCCGCGCCACTACGCCTACCTGAAGATCTCCGAAGGCTGCAACCACCGCTGCACGTTCTGCATCATCCCGTCGATGCGCGGCGACCTCGTGTCGCGCCCGGTCGCCGAGGTGATGCTCGAGGCCGAAAACCTGTTCAAGTCGGGCGTGAAGGAACTGCTCGTGATCTCGCAGGACACGAGCGCGTACGGCGTCGACGTCAAGTACCGCACGGGCTTCTGGAACGGCAAGCCGATCAAGACGCGCATGACCGACCTGGTCGCCGCGCTCGGCGAGCTCGCGGCGCAGTACGGCGCGTGGGTGCGACTGCACTACGTGTATCCGTATCCGAGCGTCGACGAAGTCATTCCGCTGATGGCCGAAGGCCCCTTCAAGGGCCACGTGCTGCCGTATCTCGACGTGCCGTTCCAGCACGCGCACCCGGACGTACTGAAGCGCATGAAGCGCCCGGCGAACGCCGAGAAGGTGCTCGAGCGCGTGCAGAAGTGGCGCGAGATCTGCCCGGATCTGACGATCCGCAGCACGTTCATCGCCGGCTTCCCCGGCGAGACGGAAGCGCAGTTCGAGACGCTGCTCGACTTCATCCGCGAAGCGGAACTCGACCGCGTCGGCTGCTTCGCGTATTCGCCGGTCGAGGGCGCGACCGCGAACGAGCTCGACGGCGCGCTGCCCGACGACGTCCGCGAGGAACGCCGTGCGCGCTTCATGGAAGTCGCCGAGGAAGTGTCGGCGAAGCGCATCGCGCGCAAGATCGGCAAGACACTCAAGGTGCTGATCGACGAAGTGAGCGACGAAGGCGGCATCGGCCGCACGGCCGCCGATGCGCCGGAAATCGACGGTGTCGTCTACGTCGAGCCCGCGCAGAAGGCGTCGAAGCGCTACAAGGTCGGCGATTTCGTCTCCGTGAAGATCACGGGCGCGGACGGTCACGACCTGTGGGGCGAGGTGTAAGCGATGGCCGCGCCGTTTCCCGACATCCTCGCGCTCGGCGAGGCGATGATCGAATTCAACCAGTCCCAGCCGGGGCGCCCCGAATTCCTGCAGGGCTTCGGCGGCGACACGTCGAACTTCTGCATCGCGGCCGCGCGCCAGGGCGCGTCGGCCGGCTTCGTGTCGGCGGTCGGCGACGATCATTTCGGCCGCCTGCTGAACGGCCTGTGGCGCACCGAAGGCGTCGACACCACGCATGTGCGCGTCGACCGCTCGGCGCCGACCGGCGTCTATTTCGTCACGCACGGCCCGGACGGCCACCAGTTCGACTACCTGCGCGCGGGGTCGGCGGCGAGCCGCTACGCGCCGGGCGACCTGCCGCTCGACGCGCTGGCCGCCGCGAAGGCGGTGCACCTGTCGGGTATCAGCCTCGCGATCGGCACGGCCGCGTGCGACGCCGCGTTCGCGGCGATCGACCACGCGCGCAAGCAGGGCGCGAAGGTCAGCTTCGACACGAACCTGCGCCTGAAGCTGTGGCCGCTGCCGCGCGCCCGCGCGGTGATGCGCGAGGCGCTGCGCCAGACGGACATCTGCCTGCCCAGCTGGGACGATGTCACCGCGCTCACGGGCGCGGATGATCGCGATGCGATCGTCGACGCGATGCTCGCGCTCGGCCCGCAGGTCGTCGCGCTGAAGCTCGGCAAGGAAGGCGCGTACGTCGCGACGCCGCATGAGCGGCGCGTGGTGCCGGGCTTCACTGTCGAGGCGATCGATGCGACGGGCGCGGGCGACTGCTTCGGCGGCGCGTTCGTCGCGCGGATCGTCGCCGGCGACGACCCGTTCGCGGCGGCGCGCTACGCGAACGCGGCAGCGGCGCTGTCGACGACGGGCTACGGCGCGGTCGCGCCGATCCCGCGCCGGGACGCCGTGGAGCGATTCATGCAGGGCTGACCCGCGGATGCCGCACGTCGGCCAGGCCACACGATGTTTTCATTCCGAACGAGGATGAGGAGGCAACATGCAGCGTGAAGTGGTGGTGGTGAGCGGCGTGCGGACCGCGATCGGCGATTTCGGCGGCAGCCTGAAGGACTTTCCGCCGACCGCGCTCGGCGCGAAGGTCGTGCGCGAAGTGCTGCAGCGCGCGCAGGTATCGGGCGACGAGGTCGGCCACGTGGTGTTCGGCAACGTCGTGCACACCGAGCCGAAGGACATGTACCTCGCACGCGTCGCGGCGATCGACGGCGGCGTCGCGCAGCATGCGCCCGCGCTCACCGTCAACCGGCTGTGCGGGTCGGGCCTGCAGGCGATCGTGTCGGCCGCGCAGGGCGTGCTGCTCGGCGATGCGGACATCGCGATCGCCGGCGGCGCGGAAAACATGAGCCGCGCGCCGTACTCGATGCCGGCCGCGCGCTTCGGCCAGCGGATGGGCGACATGCGGGCGGTCGACATGATGGTCGGCGCGCTGAACGATCCGTTCCAGGCGATCCACATGGGCGTGACGGCGGAGAACGTCGCGGCGAAGTACGGCATCTCGCGCGACGCGCAGGACGCGCTGGCGCTCGAATCGCATCGCCGCGCGTCGCACGCGGCGCAGGCCGGCTACTTCAAGGACCAGATCCTGCCGGTCGAGCTGATCGGCTCGAAGAAGGGCACGCCGGTGCTGTTCGCCCGCGACGAGCACGTGCGCCACGATGCGAGCGCCGACGATTTCACGAAGCTGCGCCCGGTGTTCGTCAAGGAAAACGGCACGGTGACGGCCGGCAACGCGTCGGGCATCAACGACGCGGCCGCCGCGGTGCTGCTGATGGAGCGCCGCACGGCCGAGCAGCGTGGCGCGAAGCCGCTCGCGCGCCTCGTCGCGTATGCGCACGCGGGTGTCGATCCGGCCTACATGGGGATCGGCCCGGTGCCGGCCACGCGCAAGGTGCTCGAGCGCGCCGGGCTGACGGTCGCCGATCTCGACGTGATCGAGGCGAACGAGGCATTCGCCGCGCAGGCCTGCGCGGTGACGAAGGAGCTGGGTCTCGACCCGGCGAAGGTGAATCCGAACGGGTCGGGCATTTCGCTCGGTCACCCGATCGGCGCGACGGGCGCGCTGATCACGGTCAAGGCGCTGTACGAGCTGCAGCGCATCGGCGGCCGTTACGCGCTCGTGACGATGTGCATCGGCGGCGGGCAGGGCATCGCCGCGATTTTCGAGCGAATCTGAAACAGGGAGTACACGTTGGTGGGTCGATATTCTGGATGGCAACGGGCGTTGGTCGTCGCATGCGCGCTGGCGGCGGGGGTGGCGGCGCACGGCGCGGGCGCGGCGCAGGTCGTCGCGCCGGACGCGCAGCAGGACGACAGCGCGCCCGCGCGGCCGCTCAAGCCGAATCCCGAATTCGCCCGCCTGCCGCGCTATGAAGGCACGCTCGGCGGCCGGCCGATCGTCGCGCATCTCGGTCCGAAGGAGAACGAAGAAGGCGTGCACGGCGAGTACCAGTTCGCGGACACCGGCGAGGTGATCCTGCTGGCCGGCGACCGCGACGGCGACACGCTCGAGGTCGAGGAATCGAACGACGGCACCAACATCACCGGCGTGTGGATCGGCCGCTTCGACGCATCGGGCGGCCTCAAGGCCGACCGGATGAACTCGGACGAATCGGATCCGCAGCCGATCGTGCTGCGCCCGGCGCACGGTGCGCGCACGGCGCTGCAGGTGCGCGACGGCCGCGTGCAGGAAATCGAGACCGTGGGCGGCGTCGTCAACCTGCGCTCCGGCGACTGAGCTGCCGCGCTGGCTCGGTGGGCGCGGCGCGCATCGTACCGGGCCAAGCGCGCCGGTTTTGGCTAAGCTAGGCGCTTCATCCTGCAACCGTTCGGCTGTCTTTCCAGCCTTTTGCCATGACTGCATCCACTCCAAAGCGCGGCCTGCAAACCCGCATCGTTCAACCCGACGACGTCATTCCGGAAGGCTTCCGCTCGTTCGTGCCGCCGGTCGCGCGCGCGTCGACGGTCGTGTTTCCCGATCTCGCGACGATGCGCAATCTCGACTGGCGCCAGGACGGCCAGTGGCGCTACGGGCTGCACGCGACGCCGACGTCGCTCGCGCTCGCGCAGCGGCTCGCCGAGATCGAGGGCGGCGCGCACGGGCTGCTGCAGCCGTCGGGCCTCGCGGCGATCATGAACGTCTACTTCGGCTTCGTGAAGGCGGGCGACGACGTGCTGATCCCGCACAACGTCTACGGCCCGAACGCCGATTTCGGCAACTGGCTCGCGAAGGATTTCGGCATTACCGCGCGCTTCTACGATCCGCTCGTCGGCGCCGGCATCGCCGAGCTGATCCAGCCGAACACGCGCCTGATCTGGATCGAGGCGCCCGGCTCGGTGACGATGGAAGTGCCCGACGTGCAGGCGATCACGGCGGTCGCGAAGCAGCGCGGCGTCGTGACCGCGATCGACAACACCTATTCGGCCGGGCTCGCGTTCAAGCCGTTCGAGCACGGCGTCGACATCTCGGTGCAGGCGCTCACCAAGTATCAGTCGGGCGGCAGCGACCTGCTGATGGGCGCGACGATCACGGCCGATCCGGCGCTGCATGCGCACCTGAAGCTCGCGCGGATGCGCTGCGGGATCGGCGTGTCGGTCGACGACTGCTCGCTCGTGCTGCGCAGCCTGCCGAGCATGCAGGCGCGTTTCGACGTGCACAGCAAGAGCGCGCTCGCGCTCGCGCAGTGGCTGAAGGCGCGGCCGGAAATCGCGGCCGTGCTGCATCCGCAGCTGCCCGATTGCCCGGGCCACGCGTCGTTCGTGCGCGATTTCACGGGGGCGGGCGGCCTGTTCTCGGTGATCTTCGACGAACGCTACGGTGCGGAGCAGGTCGATCGCTTCGTCGAGGCGCTGGAATTGTTCGCGATCGGCTGGAGCTGGGGCGGCGCATGCAGTCTCGCGATGCCGTACGACGTCGCGTCGATGCGCCCGGAATGGCCGCATCGCGGCACGCTGGTGCGGTTCTACGTCGGCCTCGAGGACGAAGCCGACCTGCGCGCGGACATCGAGCGCGCGCTGCACGCGACGCTCGGCTGAGCGGCGCTCGGGTAGGGTAAGCAACAGCCCTGCGCGACCTCCGGTCGCGCAGGCGTTGTCGTTTCAGAACAGGCGCAGCAGGCCGTCGAGGCCGACGTGATCGAATGCGACCGTCGCGGACTCGCGCACCACCGGCTTCGCGTGGAACGCCACCGACAGGCCGGCTTCCGCCATCATCTTCAGGTCGTTCGAGCCGTCGCCCATCGCGATAGCGCGGCTCGGCGCGATGCCGAGCGCCGCGCACGTATCGCGCAGCAGGCGCGCCTTCACGTCGGCGTTGACGATCTCGCCGAGCACCTTCCCGGTCAGCTTGCCGTCGACGATCTCGAGCGTGTTCGCGTGCGCGAAATCGAGGCCGAGGCGCGCCTTCAGGCGCTCGGTGAAGAACGTGAAGCCGCCCGACACGAGCAGCGTCTTCAGGCCGGCGGCCTTCGCGCCGGCGAGCATCGATTCCGCGCCCGGCGACAGCCGCAGCCGTTCCTCGTACACGCGCTCGAGCGCCTGCGCGTCGAGGCCGGCGAGCAGCGCGACGCGGCGCGTCAGGCTTTCGTTGAAATCGCGAATCTCGCCGCGCATCGACGCCTCGGTGATCGCCGCGACTTCGGTCTTCAGCCCGCAGAAATCGGCGATCTCGTCGATGCACTCGATCGTGATCAGCGTCGAATCCATGTCCATCACGACGAGCCCGAAATCGGCAAGCGCGCGGCCCGCGTCGACGAACGCGAAATCGAGCGCATGCGTGCCGCAGTACGCGTCGATGTCGGGCCGCTGCGCCGGATTCGCGCCCTCGATGCGCAGCGCGTACGCATCGATCTGCACGACGCGGGCGCCGCGCGCGAGTGCGAGCAGCGGTTTGTGATGCGCGTCCGACAGCGGCGCGAGGCTCTGGATGACGAGATTCTGGGTCATGGCGGATTGGTTGGGAGGCAAACGGAATGCGTGGGCGGCCGGCGCCGCCGCGAACGCGACATTGTAGCCGGTTGGTAACTGGCGGACACCGATCGGCATCCGCCGCGGGTCGTCGGCCCGCGCGCTATGCCGCGCCGCGTTGATCCCCTCGCTGATCCCAATACGGCGGGTCGCCGAAATGATCGGCGAGGAACGCGATGAACGCGAGCGTCTTCAGCGGCACGTGCGCGCGGCTCGGATAGACGGCCCAGATCGCGACTTCGTCGGCCAGCGGGTAGTCGTCGAGCACGGTGACGAGCGCGCCGCTCGCCAGATGGGGCGCGACGTCCCAGGTCGACTTGATCGCGATCCCGAAGCCGTCGACGAGCGCCTCGCGGATCGCTTCGCCGTTGCTCGCGACGAGGCGGCCGCCGACGCGCACGGTGAGCGGCCCCTGCGGCGTCACGAACGACCAGTCGCGCTGGTCGCCGAGGATCACGCACTCGTGCCGCGCGAGGTCCGACGGATGGCGCGGCGCGCCATGGTCGGCGAGGTAGGCGGGCGAGCAGCACACGACGCGGCGGTTCGCGGCGAGCTTGCGCGCGACCAGCGTCGAATCCTTCAGCGCGCCGAGTCGGATCGCGACGTCGAAGCCTTCGTCGACCAGGTCGACGAGTTCGTCCGACAGCCGCAGGTCGAGCGACACGGACGGATGGCGGCGCAGGAACGCTGGAATCACCGGCGCGACGTGCTGGCGGCCGAACGACGACGACATCGACACCTTGAGCCGTCCGTACGGCTCGGTGCGGCCATGGCCGACCGACGCGCGCGCGGCGTCGGCGGCCGTCAGCAGCGCCTCGGCGCGCGCCATGAAGATCTCGCCGTCCTGCGTGAGGCTGATGCGACGCGTGGTGCGGTGCAGCAGGCGAGCGCCGAGCTGGCGCTCGAGCTGCGCGATGCGTGCGCTCGCGACCGCCGCGGACACGCCGAATTCGCGGCCGGCCGCCGTCACGTTGGCCAGCAGCGCGGCGCGCACGAACAGGCCGACGTCGAGCAGGTCGAGCGGCTTGTCGCGGCCGGGGATCGGTATGGAGGGGTCGGAAGGCATTCTTCGGAAAATCAGGAAAATGTTTCAGGAAATATAGCGGTTTTCTCGAAAGATCGGGCGGCCTACGATGCGGTGTCACAGGGCCGCCGTCGCGGCCCGCCTGAACCCCCGCAAGGAGCCGAACGATGAAAGCCGTTGGATTGACCCGTTACCTGCCGATCGACGATCCTCATGCATTGCTCGACGTCGAGCTGCCGCAGCCCGTGCCGGGCCCGCGCGACCTGCTCGTCAAGGTCGAGGCGATTTCCGTGAACCCGGTCGACACCAAGGTGCGCGCGCCGAAGCCGCAGGTCGAGGACGCGCCGCGCGTGCTCGGCTGGGACGCGGCCGGCACGGTCGTCGCGGTGGGGGCGGCGGTCACGCTGTTCCGGCCGGGCGACGAGGTGTTCTATGCGGGCAGCATCACGCGGCCGGGCGCGAACAGCGAGTATCACGCGGTCGACGAGCGCATCGTCGCGCTGAAGCCGCGCACGCTCGATTTCGCGGCGGCCGCCGCGCTGCCGCTCACCGCGCTGACCGCGTGGGAGGCGCTGTTCGACCGGCTGCGCGTGTCGCCGCAGGGCACGGACGCGGGCAAGTCGGTGCTGATCGTCGGCGGCGCGGGCGGCGTCGGCTCGATCGCGATCCAGCTCGCGAAGACGCTCGGCAAGCTGCACGTGATCGCGACCGCGTCGCGGCCGGAATCGGCGCAGTGGGTGCGCACGCTCGGCGCGGACCAGGTGGTCGACCACTTCGGCGACCTGCCGGCGCAGCTGCGCGACGCGGGCCATCCGCAGGTCGACTACGTGCTGATCTTCAACGACACCGACCGCCATTTCCCGGCGGCGGCGCACGTGATCCGGCCGCAGGGCGGCATCTGCACGATCGTCGAGAACGAGAAGCCCGTGCCCGTCGAGCTGCTGAAGGCGAAGAGCGCCGCGTTCCACTGGGAGTTCATGTTCACGCGCGCGATGTTCGAGACGCCGGACATGATCGAGCAGCACAAGCTGCTGACCGAAGTCGCGCGGCTCGTCGACGGCGGCGTGCTGCGCACGACGCTCGGCGAGCACCTCGGCGCGATCGACGCGGCCAACCTGCGGCGCGCGCACCGGCTGCTCGAAGCGGGGCGGGCGATCGGCAAGCTGGTGCTGGGCGGCTTCTGAACGCGCACGGCACGCGCCGCGCGTCGGACGCAAGCGGGGTAACACCCGATGCGATCGAGGCGCATGGCGGCCCGCTTGGCGGTAGACTGGCAACGCGTCATGCATCGAAAAAACTGCGCGGGGCGCGCGAGCGCCGCCGCATGACAAGGAGGTCAGCATGAGCCAACGCAGCTTGTCGGTCGCCGTATCGTGGTCGGCCGTGTTCGTCGCGGCAGCGTGTGTCAGCGCGAGCGTGTACGCGGCGCCGCCGGTCAAGGGCAGCCTGAAGGGCGGCGGCACCGGGCAGCTCGAATACACCGTCAAGGTCGATTCGAAAACCTTCGGCAGTGCGCAGGAAACGCGCAAGATCCGCTCCGGCGAGACGGACGATTTCAACTGGAAGTCGGTGCCGCCCGACGGCGCGGTGGCGATGCCGGACGGCTGTCCGAACGCCGACAACCTGCCGCGCGACGCGAACGGCGCGATGGTCCGGCAGACGCAGGTCCGGCTCGCGCCGTCGATCGACGCGAAGGGGATGGCGAACGTGCAGATGAGCTTCCAGGCGGCCGCGCCGAAAGGCACGCGCAGCGTGACGGCAGGCGGCAAGCCGCTGCAGTGCCCGAACGTCGTGTCGGTGAGCCAGGTGAAGTGGCTGACGATCTCGTCCAACGGCGGCGCGAAAACCGTCACGATGAGCGACGGCACGAAGGTGTCGGTGTCGATCAAGCGCTAGCGGTGCGCGCCCGTGCGGCAGGCAGGCGCACGGCATCGCGTGACCGTTTCGTGTCGCTGATGTCGCCGGCGTTGCTTGCATCGCCGTCGTGATGCCGCCTGTCGCCGCGCGCCGGCGGCGGCATCGCAGCCGTTCGCTTCACATCGGGCGGCGCACGGCCGCTTGCGTGACGTCATGCCGATGTCACGCTATCCTCTCCTCTCCGGCACCTTCCACCAACCCCCGAACGGAATCCTGATGAAAAATCGCATGCGCGCGCTGCTGTCGGCCGCTGCGCTCGTCGCCGCACACGCACAGGCGGCCGACGATTGCAGCTTCGTGAAGAAAGTCGACCTGCCGTCACGGCAGCAGACGGCCGTCGTGTCGAGCGGCGCGCTCGAACCGTGCTCGACCGGCAGCTATGCGGTGCGCGTGTATTCGACCGCGCATGCGGCGCCCGGCTTCGATACGGACGACTACGTGACGGGCGTGCTGCACGCGCGCGACGGCACCGTCGCAGACGCATTCACGGCCGATCTCGGCGCGCGCGCGCCGCAGGCGCTCGTCGTGACGACGCGCTCGGCCGGCAGCGGCGGCTATGTCGGCGCGCAGGCGTATGTGACGACGGCGCGCGCGGTGCGACTCGTCGCGTCGGTCGACGGGCTCGCGCCCGACGCGAACGTGACGGCCGCGTTGCGGCAGGCGATCGGCAAGCGCCGCGGCGCGCGTTGACCGCGGCGCGCGTGGCGGACGCGCCGCGCGTCAATGCGCGCGCTCTTCGAGCCGCGCGGCCAGGAAGCGATGATCGGCGGAGAACAGCCTGCGATAGGTGAGCAGCACGGCGCCGACCGTGCCGAGCGCGGACGCCGCGGCGATCAGGAACATGATCACGATCTGGTAGCGCACCGCCTGCAGCGGCGACTGGCCGGCCAGCACCTGGCCGGTCATCATGCCCGGCAGGCTGACGACGCCGACCACGGCCATCTGGTTGAGCGTCGGCAGCATGCCGGCGCGCACGGCCTGGCGCGCCGCGTCCTGCGCGGCTTCCCAGCGCGTCGCGCCGAGCGCGAGCGCGGTCTCGACGCGGTCGCGCCGCGCGGTGAGTTCCTCGGTCATCCGCTCGACGCCGAGCGACACGCCGGTCAGCGTGTTGCCGAGGATCATGCCGAGGATCGGGATCGCATACTGCGGCGCATACCACGGATGGATGCGGATCACGACGAACAGGCCGATCGCCGCGACGAACCAGCTGCTGAACCAGATCGACAGGATGCTGTCGGCGCGTTGCCCGCGATAGGTGCGCTTGCCGCGCCCGGCGCCCGCGAAACCGGCGATCAGCGTCATCAGCGCGGTGAGCGGCAGCACGACGTACCAGTGCGCGTGGCCGAACACCCAGCCGAGCACGTAGCCGATCGCGAGCAACTGCACGACGGTGCGCACCGCCGCGAGCGCGAGCTGGCGGCCGAGCCCGAGCGACAGCGCGGCCGAGATCGCGCCGTTGACCGCGACGAGCGCCGCCGCGATGCCGACGTCGACGAGGCTCAGATCCTGCAATACCCCGTTCATCGCGTGACCTCCACGGCCGGCGCGGCGCTCAGCACGCCGGCCCGCATCGTCATCCGCGACGTGCCGATCCGCGCCGCCTGCGCCGGATCGTGCGAGATCCACATCGATGCGCGCGCATCGGGCGCCGCGTCGAACCATGCGCCGACGAGCGCTTCGATCGCGCGCGCCGATTCCGGGTCGAGCGCGGAGGTCGGCTCGTCGAGCAGCAGGACGTCGGGATCGAGCTGCAGGACGCGCAGCAGCGCCGCGATCTGCGCTTCGCCGCCCGACAACTCGCTCGCGCGCTTGTCGAGGAAGTCGGCGCCACGGCCCGCGCGCGCGGCCAGTTGCTCGGCGCGTGCGCGATCGAACCGCAGGTCGCGGTAGATCGCGAGCGAATACGGATAGCGCAGTTGCGATTCGACCGTGCCGTCCGTCTGCGCCGGCCGCTGGCGCAGATACGCGACGCTGCGCCGGTAGCGCGGAATCGCGCTGCGCCGGATCGGTTTGCCGCGCCACAGCACGCGGCCGCCGTCAAGCGGATCGAGCAGCGCGAGCGCGCGCAGCAGCACACTCTTGCCCGACCCCGACGGGCCGGTCACCGCCACGCGCATGCCCGCGCGCAGGCTGAAATCGGTGGGGGCAAGCAGAACCTTGCCGCTCGTGGCGTCCCGCCGGGTCATACCCCGCGCATCGATGAGACCGGTGGTAGCTGTCATGTCACAAATGAAAAAAAGCGTTAATGGCGCCGAAGCGCGCCGACGCGTGCGTCATAATACGATCGAAAAGCTCGCGCGGGTGTCGTGCGCCGCTCGACCACGCAAGCGGCCCGGCATGGCGCGACAAGTATCGAGAACAACAACGGAACCGCCATGACGCTTACCCGAGCCATCGGCAAATCGGCTGCATGGATCGTCGGCATCGTCGCGGTCGTGATCGCGGCGGCCGGTGTCTTTTTCTTCACGTTCGACTGGAACCACGTGAAACCGTGGGTCAACGAGCAGGTGAGTGCCGCCCTCGGCCGCCCGTTCGCGATCAACGGCGACCTCAAGGTCGGCTGGCGCCGCCCCGACGGCGAAACCGGCTGGCGCGCGTGGGTGCCGTGGCCGAGCTTCTCGGCCGCGCAGATCGAGATCGGCAACCCCGACTGGGCGAGCGCGCCGAAGTTCGTCACGCTCGACGCCGCGCACTTCGATCTCGCGATCCTGCCGCTGCTCGCGCATGAAATCGTCATTCCGTCGATCGACGTCGTCAATCCCGCGGTGGATCTCGAGCGGCTCGCCGACGGCCGCAATACGTGGACGTTCCAGTTCAAGCAGTCGAACCAGCCGTCGCCGTGGAAGGTGCGGCTCGACAGCTTCGGCTTCGCGAAGGGCACGGTCACGTATCGCGACGCGGTGACGAAGGCCGACCTCACGATCGCGATCGATACGCTCGGCCAGCCGATTCCGCTCGGCGACGTGATGAAGCAGCAGGAAGAAACGTCGCGGGCCGCGTCGGCGCAGCGCGTCGGCAAGCACGGCGCCGCGCAGCTCAGCGCGAAGGCGAATGCCGAAGCGGCGTCGGGCGCGTCCGCTTCGTCTGCAGCGCAGGCCGCTTCCGCCGCGCCGGCGTCGGCGTCGTCCGGCGCGAGCGCGGCCGCGACATCCACCGCGACATCCACCGCAAAGCCGGCCGGCCCCGCATATGCGTTCGGCGTGACGGTCGACGGCCGCTACAAGAACGTGCCGATCGCCGGCACCGGCAAGCTCGGCGGCGTGCTCGCGCTCGAGGACGCGTCGCGGCCGTTCCCGCTGCAGGCCGACGTGAAGGCGGGCGATACGCGGCTCGCGATCGTCGGCACGCTGACGGACCCGCGCGCGCTCGCCGCGCTCGACCTGCGCCTGTGGCTGCAGGGCACGACGATGTCGCACCTGTACGCGCTGACCGGCATCACGCTGCCCGACACGCCGCCGTATGCGACCGAAGGGCGGCTGGTCGGCAACTTCAAGCCGCACGCGAGCACGTTCCGCTACGAGAACTTCAACGGCCGGGTCGGCGGCAGCGACCTGGGCGGCACGCTCGCGTATGCGCAGCGCGAGCCGCGTCCGCTGCTGTCGGGCGAGCTGGTGTCGAACCTGCTGCGGTTCGCCGATCTCGCGCCGGTGATCGGCGCGGATACCGCCGCGAGCAAGGCGCAGCGCGGCGACACGACGCGCCAGCCGCCGGGCCGCGTGCTGCCGGTCGAGACGTTCCGCACCGACCGCTGGCGCGCGCTCGACGCGGACGTCAAGTTCACCGGCCGCAAGCTCGTCAAGAGCGCGGACCTGCCGATCACCGACCTGTACACGCACATCGTGCTGCAGGACGGCGTGCTGTCGCTCGAGCCGCTGAAGTTCGGCGTCGCGGGCGGCTCGCTCGCGACCACCGCGCGCCTCGACGGCAGCGCCGCGCCGCTCAAGGGCCGCTTCACGGTCGCCGCACGGCACCTGAAGCTCAAGCAGCTGTTCGCGACGCAGCAGGTGATGCAGTCCGCGCTCGGCGAGATCAACGGCGACGCGTCGCTGTCGGCGACCGGCAACTCGCCGGCCGCGCTCGCCGCGACCGCGAACGGCGAAGTGAAGGCGCTCGTGACGGACGGGCGGATCAGCCGCCTGCTGATGGAAGCGGCGGGCCTGAACGTCGCGAACGTCGTCTACGAGAAGATGTTCGGCAACCGCGACGTGAAGATCAACTGCGCGGCGGTCGACTTCCAGGCGACCAACGGCGTGCTCGACACGAAGGTGTTCGCGTTCGACACCGACGACGCGCTGATCAACGTCGACGGGCCGATCAGCCTGCGCGACGAATCGATGAACCTGAAGGTCCATCCGCACACGAAGGGCTTCCGGGTGTTCTCGCTGCGCTCGCCGCTGTACGTGAAGGGCACGTTCAAGAACCCGGACGTCGGCGTCGATGCGGGCGCGCTCGCGCTGCGCGCCGGCGCGATGGTCGGCCTCGGGCTGATCAATCCGCTGGCCGCGCTGATCCCGCTGATCGCGCCGAGCAACAACAAGGACGTGCCGTGCGCGGAGCTGTTCGCGCAGCTGAAGGCGCCGGCGAAGGGCGCGGCCAAGGTATCGGCGAACAGCGGCAAGTGACGCGCTCGCGCGCGTGACGGCGCGATGCGCCCCCGTTTACAGGGCGGCCGGACGCTGCATGCGCCAGCGATTCACCGACACCTGCTAAAATGCTCGGTTTTCCGTCGATCTATCTCCTAACGGGATCTGCCGTGCTTTCTACTGCCAACATCACGATGCAATTCGGGCCGAAGCCCCTGTTCGAGAACATCTCGGTCAAATTCGGCGAGGGCAACCGCTATGGTCTGATCGGGGCGAACGGCTGCGGCAAGTCGACCTTCATGAAGATTCTCGGCGGCGATCTGGAGCCGAGCGGCGGCAACGTCGCGCTCGAGCCGAACGTCCGCCTCGGCAAGCTGCGCCAGGACCAGTTCGCCTACGAGGACGTGCGCGTGCTCGACGTCGTCATGATGGGCCACACCGAGATGTGGGCCGCGATGACCGAGCGCGACGCGATCTACGCGAACCCCGAAGCGACCGATGACGACTACATGCACGCTGCCGAGCTCGAGGCGAAGTTCGCCGAGTACGGCGGCTACGACGCCGAGGCGCGCGCGGGCGCGCTGCTGCTCGGCATCGGCATCGACGAGAAATTCCACACCGGCCCCATGAGCGACGTCGCGCCGGGCTGGAAGCTGCGCGTGCTGCTCGCGCAGGCGCTGTTCTCGAAGCCGGACGTGCTGCTGCTCGACGAACCGACCAACAACCTCGACATCAACTCGATCCGTTGGCTGGAGAGCATGCTCAACGAGTACAACTCGACGATGATCATCATCTCGCACGATCGTCACTTCCTGAACTCGGTGTGCACGCACATGGCCGACATGGATTTCGGCACGCTGAAGGTCTGGCCGGGCAACTACGACGACTACATGCTTGCGTCGGCGCAGGCGCGCGAGCGGCAGGCCGCGGCGAACACCCGCGCCAAGGAGCGCGTCGCGGAACTGCAGGACTTCGTGCGCCGCTTCTCGGCGAACAAGTCGAAGGCCCGCCAGGCGACCAGCCGCGCGAAGCAGATCGACAAGATCAAGATCGAGGAATTCAAGCCGTCGTCGCGCCAGAACCCGTTCATCCGCTTCGAGTTCGAGAAGAAGCTGCACAACATCGCGGTGGTCGCGGATTCGATCACGAAGAAGTACGAGCGCACGATCTTCCAGAACTTCAACCTGTCGGTGCAGCCGGGCGAGCGCATCGCGATCATCGGCGAGAACGGCGCGGGCAAGACGACGCTGCTGCGTTCGCTGCTGGGCAACCTGACGCTCGATCACGGCACGGTAAAGTGGTCCGAGAACGCGAACGTCGGCTACATGCCGCAGGATACGTACGAGGAGTTTCCGGACGACGTCGTGCTGATGGACTGGATCGACCAGTACCGCAAGGACGGCGACGACGAGACGATGGTGCGCGGCACGCTCGGTCGCCTGCTGTTCTCGGCGGACGACATCAAGAAGTCGGTGAAGGTGCTGTCGGGCGGCGAGAAGGGCCGCATGATCTGGGGCAAGCTGATGCTCGGCCGCCACAACGTGCTGCTGATGGACGAGCCGACCAACCACATGGACATGGAATCGATCGAGTCGCTGCAGATCGCGCTCGAGAAGTTCGAAGGCACGCTGATCTTCGTGTCGCACGACCGTGAATTCGTCAGCGGGCTGGCCAACCGGATCATCGAAGTGACCACGCATGGCACGCTGACCGACTTCGGCGGGAATTACGAGGACTTCCTGGCGAGCCAGGGGCAGGCGTAAGCGTCCCAGGACACCCGTTCATGTGTTCGGACTGAGCACATAGGGCGGGACCGCTGGAAATTCGAAAGGCCCACATCGACAGCTTGTCGGTGTGGGCCTTTTCATTTACAACCCGCGAATGGGTCTGCTACCCGAGCCAGGCCGGAATGCAGGGCGCCTGGCTGGCAGCAAAACCGCCACCGGCCGGCTGTTCGAGCCCCGGCACGCTGCGTGCAAGGCAGCACGCAGCGCCGGCGTCCGCCGGGATTGCTACGGCATCAACCGATCGAGCAGCGGCGACCGGAAGATCCGGTGCGGGTCGTAGCGTTCGAGGGTCGCGCGCGCCGCATCCCAGCTGCTCGACGGCGGCTGGCCTTCACGATGCAGGTTCGGAATCGTGGTGGCGAGCATCGTGTCGTCTTGCCACGCGGCCGAGTCGGTATAGCCCCAACCCTTCGACCATTCGGGGCGCAGCGTCGCATACGAGCCGGTGTAGTTCGCGAGCATCCATTGCTCGATCTCGCGATAGAAGCGATCGGCGCCCGGCGTGCCCGGCAACGTCAGGATATCGAACCATACGGCGACGTCCCAATCCGGGTGGTCGGGGCGCGGCTTGAGTGCGGACAACGTGGGCACGGCCGCGCCGGCGCCGGCATCGGCCGGCTTGTCGAGACCGGTGATACGGATCTCGACCGGGCCGTTCATCGGATACTCGCCGCGCGCCTTGTACGTGTCGACGCGGTTCTGATAGAACTGCACGAATTCGCTGATCACGCGCTGCACGTCGTCGCGCCGCGCCAGTACCGCGTAGCCGTTCGCGGTGACGCGCAGCGTCGACGGCCGAATGTACTGCAGCACGGTGCGCGACCAGCCCCAGATGTCCCCGCTGAGCGTGAGCGCGAGACCGGCGGTCGTGATGGCCAACTGCGTCTGGCCGAACAGCGGCGTCAATGCGCCTTCGCCGCCGATCACGATCCGTTTGACGAGATCGGAGATGGACTGCGGGATCGAATCGGAGAACGGATAGTTGTACGGCTGCGTGACGGCGCGCGACAGGAACGGCTTGCTGGGCGTCGGCGTCCAGACCTTGAGCCACGGGCGGGTCGTGAACGGGAACCAGATCGCTTCCACCCGGCCCGCTCGATCGAGAAACGACGCGATCGTGCGGCCCTGTGTGCCGGCCGGCGCAAACAGTTCGGATGACGGAATGTCGACGAAGCTCTGGCAGCGCAGCCGCTGGTTCGGGCCTGCCGTCAGCGTGACTTCGACGACGAACGCCCGCCCGATGTGCGCGAGGAATGCGCCAATCTCGGGATCGCTGCGCTCGAATCGGCGCAGCACGTATTGCTGCCGGCCCGAATCGAACACGACCGCGGTCAGCGCGACCACGAGGTTGCTCAGCGAGCCGTAGCTGTGGCCCGGTTGCAAGGTTTCACCGGCCGCCGGCACGGCGGTGCCGTGCGCATCGATCGCGAGCGCACCGCCGAGCGTGATGTCGCCCGGCGCAGGCGCGGCAATCACGCCGAGGCCATACTGCTCGAGCGTCGCGAGCAGCGATTCCAGCGAGACGCCCGTTTGCGCGGTGACGCGCGCCGGACGTGCCGACGTGTCGACCGAGACGGCCGTCAGCGACTTCGTCGTATCGAGCAGCACGAGGTTCGCGGCGCCGGCGCTCGGATCCAGCGTCAGCGGCGACCAGTTGTGCATGTAGCCGCGCGGGCGTATCCGGTAGCCGTTCGCGCGCGCCCAGTTGACCGCCGCGACGACGTCGTCGGCGGAGCGCGGCGCGGCGGTCCATACGTCCTGCACGGCGATCTCGCCGCTCCAGTTCTGGAATGCCTGCTTGTAAAGCGGAATGTCGGCCGGGAAGCCGGGCGGTGTCGCGCCGGCCGTCCGCGCGTTTGCCGCAATCTGGTAGAGCGGCGTCCAGCCGGTGATGACGCCTGCCGCCGCGAGCTTCGCCATGTCGGCGAGGAAGGCGCGACGCGGCGCAGGTTCGTCTCGGAAGTCGTGACTCATGGTGTGCTCCAGTTTTTCGGAATTGTTCTGACGATCGGAAAGACGACAAATGACGCGTTGATACCGGGGTGCGGCAATTCGAGCAGGGGCGATGCGAGGTAAAACGTTGGCGGGCCAGGATTGAAAAGACGATGGGCTCGGCAATGCGCGGACGCGCATCATCGCGGACGTCTGGAAGGAAATCGAAAAGCCGCCGGGCGGCTTTCAACTGGCCACCGGCCTGCCTGCCGGCAGGTAGGGAGATTCGACTGAATATCGCGTGACGAAGCGCTAGCCGCGACGATCGATAAAGGTTGATTTCACGTGAACATTAATTCCCATGTTTCGTTTTTTTAAATAAAGCCGATTGCAGTTCTGGATTGGTTGATGATTCAACGCTTACTTCGCCGAAAGGGTAGCAATTTGTCCGCAGGGTGGCAAGCGGCGGAATAGATAAATTGCTTGCGCTTCGGCGTGACTATTTCGTGACGGGCGATGATTTCGTTATTTGTGGATATTCTGCAACGCACATATTAAGTAGTGCCCGGGAATGTTATTCATGGCGATTGGCAGCGAGGCTGCAGGGTTCGCAACGGACATTGCGGCGCGTCATCGCACAGGTGTAATCGATCGTTGAGCGAATCGAAACAATTGTCCGGAAGGCCATGCTCGGAGCCGAAGCCACGCCGGTGAACGGAGAAGCCTTGATGAAATCCGCCGGCTCCTCTATCGAATAACGCTTCGCAAACGAAAACGCCAGTGCGCAGCGCACGGGGGTTATTACGAAATTTCGTAGTAGATAATGGTGAGTTTAGTCGATGTATGTAAACTGGCGAGCCAATCGATTTCCGCTCGGTGAGTGGCGCGGTTTGAAGATAAATGTCGAGTTAACTGCAAACAGTTTAAATCATCGCTATCATACGCGGCTGGGGTATTCGTGCATCAAATTCAATGAGGGGAATTGTTTCGATTTTTGTTGCATTTTATCCGCCGGGAACGCGCTTGCCCCAGGGTTTTCCGATTCAGGTCTTCAGCGAATCCGGCGGCAGCGCGATTTCATTCAGCCACGCTCGATGACTGAAATGGACGTTTCAGCTTCTTGCAGGGTTCGCCAGCAACAATCCAATCACTGCGACGCGGGCCGCATGGCGCCGTCCAATACGGAGGAAACGTCGTGCCTGTTTCACGCTTGTCAGCGGGCCGTTCGATCGTCGGTGACGAGGCCGCGTTCGCCGCGCCTGATGATCGTTCGCAGCAGCACGGCGTTGTCTGGATCGCGGGCTATGGACGCTTGCCCGACGGCGCGCGGCGCGTTGCCGAGCCACGCGGCGCGGGCTGGCGCGTGCGCGAACCGGTCGCCGACCCGTCGGGCGAGCCGCGGCATTTGCGCGTGAGCCGAACGCATCGGCGCGCGAGGGCGGCGGCACACCGCGGCGCCAACAGGCACGACGAAGCGTGACGAAGCGCGCGCCGCGCAAGCGCCGGCTCGCCGGCCCGACAGCGTGGGCGTTGCGCCGCCGTCCTCAAGCACGCACAACAAGGAGAGTCAGATGGTCGCGATCTTCGCGAAGCTCGGTAAGGTGATTTCGAGCGCCGGCAGCGAGCGGTTCGCATCCGACATGCATGCATTGCTGGTCGAATCGATTCCGCTCTCGATCACCAGGATGACCGAATGGACGCTCGACGAGCCGGCGGGCGAAGTCGTGCACGTGGAATCGCTCGGCGCGTTCGGCGCGCCGCGCGACGACGGACGCGGCGGCGCGCCCGTCGTGCACGGTGAGCGGGAACCGGCGGCGCATCCGCTGCGCAACCGGATCGTGGCCGCCTGCGACCGGCAGCTCATTCACGTCGATCCGCTGATGCGGCGCGACAACGGCGGCGAGGTCGCGCCGCCGCGCGGGCCGGGTGCGGGATTCCAGTGCCACCTCGTGTCGCGCAAGGCGAATCGCCGCTACGTGATCTCGCTGCATCGCACGGCGTCGCATTGCGACTTCTCGCTGCAGGAGATGTCGTTCCTGAAGAATTTCGCCGATACGCTGCTGCCGCTGGTCGAGTGGCATGCGTCGACGCGCCGGCACGACGCGCTTGAAAGCGTGACGCCGCGCGGGGCGATCGAGGGCGTGCCCGGTGTCGAGGCGCTGCGCCACGAGTTCGAATCGCGGCTTGCGCGCGCATCGGTCGTGCTGTCGGCGCGCGAAAGCGAAGTGTGCCTCGGCCTGCTCGCGGGCAAGATGCTGCGCGAAATGGCCGGCGAGCTCGGCGTCAAGGAGAGCACGATCGAGACGTACATCAAGCGTGCCGCGGTGAAGCTCGGCATCAGCGGCCGGCACGGGCTCACGAAATGGATGATCGACGATTGCGTGCCGTGCGCATCGGCGGCGTGAAGCGCGGTGACGTTGGGGGCGGCGGCGTCGACGAAGCCGAACCATCGCCCCAGGATGCCGTGAGTGCGCGCTGCAGTTCCTGACGCGCCACGCATGAGCATGATGCGCGTCGCGCCGCATGGCGCGCGCGTTCAGGTGCCCATGCGGGGCGATGCGCAGCCGCGCCGCACGCTGCTCGTGACGCGGCTTCCTTTCGCGGATCCGGTCGCGGCCCTGGCGCCGGCCGTTTCATCGATCATCCAGCGCGTGAGGCCATGACGCCCGCCGAAGCCGAGCTTGACGGCCGCCCGTTTCAGGTAGGTCTCGACGGTGCTTTCGCGCAGCGCGAACCGCTCGGCGATGGCGAGCACCGTGTCGCCGGCCAGCAGCGCCGTGCATGCCTCGATCTCGCGCGTCGACAGCTTGACGCCGGCCTGCCGCAAACGGTCGGCGAACCGTCGCGCCAGGCGTTCCCGGCCGGATTGCGTTGCCGGCGCGGCGGCGGCCGGCCGGGCGGCCGGCGGAGCCGAATCGAGCGCCGCGACATGGCTTTCGACGATCGGAAACAGCACGTGCGAGAGTTCCTTGAGGAAGGTCCGCTCCTGCGGCGCGAAATCGTCGAACGTGCTCGTGCGATACAGCGAGATCAGGTAATAGTGGCCCCCCTTGCGGGTCGCGAGGTGGAATTGCGCGCAACGCGGCGGCACGATCGCCGCCTGTGTCATGAAGAAGCGGTCGAGCAGCGCGTGGGTCGGGCCGTGGCCGGCGAGCGCGTCGCCGACGTGCAGGCGGCCCGGATCCGGGCGCGGCGGCATAAGCGGCCCGTATGCGGCGGCGGCCGGGCCGGCCTGCGCGAGCGCCGCGCCGACCGCGCCGAGGCTGCGCACCTCGAGATCGCCGTGCGGCGCGCCGTCGACCGCAAGTTCCAGGATGCGGATCCCGTCGACGGGGACCGCCGCGGAGATCAGGCTGTACATCATTCGGGGAAAGCGTCGGCTTCCGCTGCTCGAGATCGCTTCGCCGACGTGTGTGAACAATCTGTTGAACGCCATGAGAGGATTCCTGATGAGACATTGAAGCTGCGCTCGCGCGCAAGGCTGCCGACATGATTTGAACACCCGGCCGCCAATGCGTCTGTAACGGATAGCCGGGACAACCCGACCAAGCGCCGGCCACCGAATCCGTTGCGGCGCGCGGCGACTGTCCCGCTTTTCCGCGACAGGCCGACGTATGCGGAACTGGACCCCTGTCGTCCGCGTTCGCGCGCACGGTGCGCGACGACGGTGTCGTGCGCGGCGCGCTCGTCGGCCGCTACATGGCACGCGGCGTCGAACCGGCGTCGGGCCCCGACGATCTCGCCTGCGGGATCGACACGTCCGGTTCGACTGGCGTCATGTGCGCCAGCAATGCCTGCTGAAGCGCGACGGCACGCTTCGCGCAGACAGCGCTCAGCCACGCCGTCGCGGTTCGCTGCCGGACATTGGAGGGTTGCATCGGATTGCCGGCGCGTTCGCGGCCGACCATTTCGCTCGCGAGTGCGGCGCGCAGCCGCCGCTTCTCGCCGGCATCCCATTCCTGTTCGATGCCGATGCGCCGCATCGTCTTGAAGTCCTGGCCGATGGTGAAGCGCTGGCCGTGGTTGACCGGCAGGTTGTCGATGCCCGCCTTGGGCATCGGGTCGGGCAACTGGCTGGCTTCGACGGCCGCTTCCGGGCTGGCGCGAACGGAGCCCGTGTTCATGCACATGGATAGCTGCTCGGACACTCGCGGTCAAGCCGCTGGCTGCCGGCCCACTGATCGGCAGCGCCGCGCAGCGCAGCAAGAGGATGCCGGTTCGCAACAGTTTCATGACGCGGATGATGGTGCGACGACCGCATCTGGGTCACCGATCATCCTGCCATTTCGGCGTCGACAGAACACATGGCCGAATCGGAGAAGATGCGGCCGCTATCCAGGCGAATGACCCGACCGGCCAGCCTGAAATACTGATCGTCATGGGTCACGATGACGACGCATTTCCCCCTCGATTGCAGATCGGGAACCAGCACTTCGTAGAAGAATTTCTTGAAAACCGGATCCTGGTCGGCAGCCCATTCGTCCAGGATATAAATCGGGCGATCCTCGATGTAGGCGCAAAGCAGCGCCAGTCTCTTGCGTTGTCCCGTCGACAAAGCCTTGGTCGTCGAGTAGGTCTTGCCGTGAATCTCGATCTTGCCCGCCAATTTCAGGGTTTCGAGGTATTCCTGCGCAAGCGCGATGCTCGCATTTTCCTGGTCGGGCCCGATGATGCGATTGAACAGGTGGAAATCGGTAAACACCGCGGAAAACAGATTCCGGTACCGTTCCCTCGCATCGTCGTCGATGACCTTTCCGTCAAGGGCAATATGGCCTTCGGTTGGCGCATAGAGGCCACTGAGCACCTTCGCCAACGTGCTTTTGCCGCTGCCGTTTCCACCGATCACATAGACCAGTTCTCCGGCGTGAAGCGTCAGGTTGATGGGGCCCAGCACGAAGTCGACCGACGATTCGTTGTCGCGGTATTTCATCGTCACGTCGTGCAACTCGATGCGCCGCCATGGCTTCACCGGTGAGGATGCCTTGATGCCCGGAGAGGACGGCTCCCCGGATGAATCCTGCGTGTCGTCGATCAGGAAGCCGAATTCCGCCAGCCGGGCGAGGGCGGTCCTGCCTTCGGCCACGATCGGCAGAATGTTGATCAGCATGGTCAGCGGCCCCATCATGTAGAGCACGGCCAGGATGCTCGCCGTGAGTACGGACGGGTCGACGACGCCGAGCGACGGCACGCCGAACAGCAGGAATCCGAGCAGGACCGCCACGGTGATCTGGCCGATGCTGTCGCCGCCCATGAACCAGAAGCGTTCGATGTAGTTGTAGCCCGCCACGCGCCTGGACGATACTTCGATCGCCGCCTTGGCAAACCAGCGGCGTCTGGCCCGGTTGAGCTTGAGTTCCTTGATGCCGAACACGAGGCTATGCGTGTATTCGTTGAACTGGACAAACTCGTCGCGCACTCTTTCCGTGAAATTGGCCGCCTTTCGATAGAAGAACAGGTAGAGCACCAGGCCGACGATCGTCAGCGCGAGCGTCGACGCGAAAACGATCCACGACAGATAGGCGAGATAGACGATGCTGCATGTCAGGACGACGGATTGAACGATGATCGTCGGGATGGTGAGCAGGGTCTGGCTCAGCTGCGGAATGTCTTGCGTCAGCATCGTCAGCACATGCGGCGCGCCGCGCCTGTCGATTTCTTCCAGCGGGGTCGCCAGGATCCGCTTGCACAGGTTGACGCGCAATCTCGTCATGATTTTCATGCACGCGTAGGACGGCATCACGGCAGCGCCGCTCCGGCAGATCACCGCAACGGCATTCACCGCGATGAATATCATCAACAGCGTCCGTCGATCGTCCTGGTCATGAAGCACCCTGCTGATCAGGCCGACGCCCACGATCGACGCCACGCCGCTGATGAGGCCCGTCAGGACCGTGCCCAGGGTCAACCAGGGATGACTGCGCCACATCAGGGTGACGGCTGAGTGCCACGGCGGCGATTTGCTTTGCGCGGAGTTCATGAGTGGCTATGAGGAGAGGCGTGAAAACGGGGATGGCTCAGTTGACCAGGTGGCTGAGTTCGACATTGTTTGCCGCCGATCTCAACCTCGACGAGGTGGCGTGCTTTCCGAGGAACGTGATGCTTTCGACGATTTCCAGCGGCGAATCGGAAAACAGGATGCAGCACTTCAGCAGGCGCTGCGCCCGGTCCCAGCCGATGCCCGTGGAATCGGCCACGCCACGCAACGCGGCCTCGACCGACGCGACCGTCCAGCTGTCGTTCCGCGTCAGCCGCGACTCGACCAGTCGAAGAAATTGCAGGAGCGTGCGGGGATTGCTTTCGATGCTGTACATGAGGATGTAATCGATCCGCAATTTCTTCGTGATCAACGGAAAAATCAGGTCGATCACGCCGGCGGTCGATTCGCATTTCCCATAGGCCAGCGAAATCGCCTCGCCGAGCTTGCAGTCCTGGTGAAGCGCATCCAGCGCGGCCTGGACGAACGCCGCTTCGAGGTCAACGGTAGTGATTTGCATGATCTTCAATGGCCTGTCGAGTGATGGATCGTGGCGGGCACGGGCCGCAGGTGTTACCAGCCGTCCGGAATGGGCATGGAATAGGTCAGCGGCTTTTCCGGCATGACTTCGTCCATGATGTCGGAGTAGCCGGATTCCTGTCCGACCAGATTGGGCTCGAAGCAGTAGCAATTGAACGTCTGCTGCAGGACGAGGTTGTTGCGGTCGTTGATCGCCGGCGGGTGTTCGTTGATCGCGATGAACGCGTCGTAAAGCGAGCTCCTGACGACGTACGCGTGCGCGGTCAGCGTCTCCACGGCCTTGACGACGTTCGGCGCGACGGGAATGGGCGGGGTGAAGTGATACGCGCCCAGAAACAGCATGTGCCAGTCGTCCGGCACTTGCGCGATGAACTCGGGGAAGCGCGCGGCGAAATCGGCGGCGAAGAACGCGTCGTCCTCGAAGATCAGGACTTCGCTCGCGCCGGCGGCCTTGGCCTGTTTCACGGCGGCGAGATGGCTCATCGTGCAGCCGTAGTCCTGCGGACGCATGTGGCTCAAGGATTCCGGCACGCTCACCAGCCGGGCATCGACCGCGGGCAGCCGTTCCACCGTGAGGATGTTCTGTTCTGCGAATTTTCGCTGCATCGCTTCCCAGCGGTCGGGACGCCGGTCCAGGTTGATGCAGACCTTGCGGGCGAAAGCGTTGTCGATCGTCGGCGTTGATTTCATGAGGGCGTTTTTTCCAGAAACTGATTGACATGGGCAGCGAGGACACTGGCATGCGGATCGAGCAGCATGGTCAGGTGGTCGCCGGGGACGTCCGTCACCACGACGGGGAGCGCCGAGAAGCGGGACCACCCCCAGGTCGGGTCCAGGCGGAGCTGCGCGATCTCGGGCGACGGATCGTAGTCGCCGGGGTCGCGCTCGGTACTGCGGAACAACGCGATCGGCACGGGCAGCGGGGCGGCTTGCGGCGCGTAGTGCGACTTGAAGTTGGCCTGATAGACGCGCAGGTAGGCGCGCAGGCGGTCGGACCCGGCGTCCGCGAACCAGCTGCCGCGGTCGCCGATCCGATCGAGGATCAGGCCGGCCTGGCCGTCGGGATCGAGATGGACGAGGTCGTTTCGCGTCACCTGAAGATCGGTCCCGAGGAAGGTGCCGATTTCGTGGGCGATCGCGACCAGCCATTCGGTGTCGTCCCAGTCCTGCCAGTAGGTAGCGGCCGGGCCGTCGATGGGCGCGGACGCGTCGAAGATCGCGAGCAGTTTCACGACGGCGCCCTTGGCGACGAGCTGCCGGCTCATTTCGAGCGCCACCTGCGCGCCGAACGAGTGGCCCGCCAGGTAGTAGGGGCCCGCGCCCACCATGGGCCAGATGCGTTCGATATGACGGGCCGCGATGTCTTCCACGCGGGTGAGCGGCAGGCAGGCGCCGTCGAGGCCGAGCGCTTCCAGCCCGTGAATCGCGTGGGCCTCGGCCAGGTGGTTCGCGAGCGGGTGGAAGTAGACCACGTTCCCGCCGGCGCCCGGCAGCAGGAACAGCGGCGCGGCGGGACCGCCGTCGCGGATCGGCACGAATCCGCCGGTGGGCGCGGACGGTTCTTTCGTGGCCAGCGCCGCCGCCAGTTTCTCGATCGTCGGATTCTCGAACAGACAGGAAATCGGCAGCCGGCGATCGAACGCCTTCTCGACATTGGCCATCAGCTGGATCGCGATGATCGAGTGACCGCCGAGCTCGAAATAGTTGTCGCTGACCTTGATGTCGTTTCGCTTGAAGATCCGCTGCCAGATCTCCAGCAACGTGCTTTCGTCCGCCGTCGGCGCGACGGCGCGTGCCGTCGTGGCCGGACCGGTGGCGGGTTCGACGGCCGGGCCGGCCGCGCCGCGCGGCGCGTTCGGCTGGCCGCCGGCGGCCGGCGCATCGGCGAGCTGGCCGGTCAGCTGGTGCGGGTCGTCGGCGAATCGTTCCAGCAACGCGCGGAGCGTGTCCAGCATCTGCCGCACCACGTCGGGGGCGACGCGGTGCGCATCGTGCGAGATATGGAAGCCGACGCGCTCGTTCGGGTGCACGGTCAGGGTCAGCGGGTAATTCGATTCCGCGAAGGCGCGGGTGTCGAGGATCTCGATGTCGTCGGGCCCGAGATCGGGGGCGGCGGCAACCGGGAAGTTCTCGAACACCAGCAGGCTGTCGAACAGACTGTCGCGGGCGGGCAGTTCGCTCCATGACTGGATATCGACCAGCGAACTGTACGAATGCGGCTCCATTGCCGTCTGGGCTGCGTGGACCGCCGCCAGCCATTCGAGGAACGGGCGCTCCGGCGCGATGCGCAAGCGCAACGGCAGCGTGTTGATGAACAGCCCCACGATCGACTCGACGCCGTCGAGCATCGGCGGGCGACCGGACACGGTGACGCCGAAGACGACGTCGTCCGTGCCGGCGTGGCGCCGCAGCACCAACGCCCAGACGGCGCGTATCAGCACGTTGAGGGTGAGGCGATGGGCGCGCATGTGCGCCTGCAGCCGCGCGGTCAGGGCCTCGTCCAGCAGGAATTGCTGTTTCCTGCGCTTGTCCTGCCGCGCGGCGTCGCCGGCGGCCTGCCGGGCCGGACTGGCCGCGATCGGCGTGGCGGCATGGAACCCGGCCAGCTCGGCGCGCCACCAGGTTTCGTCGGCCGAGCGAGGATGGCGCGCGAGCCAGTCGATGTACGTGCGGTATCCCGGCGCCGATGCAGCGACCGCGGGCGCGCCGGTGCGGGCGAGCGACAGGTAGTCGGCGAACACCTCCTTCATCAGGGTGGCGGTGCTCCAGCCGTCGAGAATGATGTGGTGCGCGCTCCAGCAGAAGCGATGGCGCGCCTCCGTTTCCTGGATCAGCGTGCAGCGGAACAACGGCGCCCGCTGAAGATCGAAGCCGCGCCGCCGGTCGTCGGCGAGGAACGCGTCGAAGTCCCGCGCGCGGCGGGACGCATCGCGGGATCGCCAGTCGAGGAACGTCCACGGCAGGTCGACCGCGTGCAGCACGGTCTGGACGGGTTGCTCGCGATTGGCCCACGCGAACGCGGTGCGCAACACGGCATGGCGCGCGAGCGCATTGGCCCACGCTTGCCGGAGCGCCGGCACCTGGAGCGGGCCGCTGACGACGAAGCTGAACTGCTGGAAATAGGCGGCAGGATCGAGGTCGTACAGCGAATGGAACAGGATGCCCTGCTGCAGCGACGAGAGCGGGTAGCTGTCCTCGATGTCGTCCCATGCGGTGTCGGGGACCGACGCCGCGAAGTCGAGCAATCGGTCCTTGAAGTGCGCGGCCAGGTTCTCGACCGTCTGCCGCTGGTGGAGCCGCTCGCCGTAGCGCCAGTCCACCTGAAGCTTGCCGTCGACGACGGCGGCGACGATCTCGAACGCATGCGTGCGCTGCGACCGCTCGGCGCGCAGCGAACCGAGGTCCTCGGCCGCCGGGCGCCAGCCATCGGATTGCCGCAACACGGTATCGAGCTGTCCGTGATAGTTGAAGAGGATATCGGCCTTCGGCAGCGCGGCGAGGCTGTCGCGCACGGCGTCGTCGGGGCTCAGGTAGCGGAGCAGCGAATAACCGAGGCCGTCGGCCGGAATCCGGTGCAGCTGCTGCCGCGCGGCACGCAGCGCTTCCTCTGGCGTATGCATCGCGTCGGCCTCGAGCACGACGGGGTAGATGGCGGTGAACCAGCCCACCGTCCGGGTGAGGTCGAGCGGCGCATCCGACACGTGGCGGCCGTGACTTTCGAGATCGATCCGGGTGCGGGCGTTGCCCGTGACCATGCTGCAGGCTTGCGCGAGCGCGGCGAGCAGCACGTCGTTGATGCGGGTGTCGTAGGCGCGTGGCAGCCGGCGCAGCAGCGCCGTGGTGTCGGCTTCGTCCAGCTCGAATGAAACGGATGCCGCGTCGCCGACCGCGTTGTTGGCGCCGTTGTTGGCCGCGCCCGCGGCCGGATAGTCGACCGGCATCGGCTCGACGGGCTGCGCGACGAGGGTTTGCCACAGTCGGGCTTCGTCGCCGATGGCCGGCGACCGGGCCAGTTGCTGCAGATGCAACGCCCATTCACGGAACGAAGTCGTCTTCTCGGGCAACGGCTGGCCGTGGTAGGCGGCATGCAGATCCTCGAGGAGCACGCGCCATGACACGCCGTCCATCGCCAGGTGATGGACCGACACGAACAGGCGGGCAAGCGGCTCGTCGGCAAGGCAGAAGAGCCGGGCCGCCAGCAACGGGCCGTGCGTGATGTCGATGCCGCGTTCCGCTTCGGCGGCGGCGTCGCGCATCGCCGCCAGGCGCTCGCCGGCGTCGCCTGCGATCGCCTGCTTCGCGAAGAGCGCCGGCGTCTCGCCGCCGGCAACGACTGCCTGGGTCCAGCGGCCCGCGCTGCGCGAGAAACGCAGGCGCAACGCATCGTGATGTTCGTAGACTTGCCGGAACGCGTCGGCAAGCCTCGACGCGTCGAGATCCGCCGGCACCTCGATCAGGACCGTTTGATTGTAGTGCGACGGCGCATCGGTCTCCTGTTCGAAGAACCAGTGCTGCACCGGTGTGAGCGGCGCATCGCCCAGCGGGCTGACGCTCGGCGCGTGCGCCGCCCGTTCTTCCGGCGCGGCGGCCAGCTGCGCGATCGTCTGATACTGGAACAGCTGCTTTGCCGTCACACGAAGTCCTGCCTGATTGGCGCGCGCGATCACCTGAATGCTCAGGATGGAATCGCCGCCCAGTTCGAAGAAATTGTCGTGGATGCCGACGGAAGGCAGTTGCAGCACGTCTTGCCAGATCGACGCCAGCAGGATTTCCCGGGGCTTGACGGCCGGCGCGTGCGGCTGGGCCGCGTCGGTCGTGTCCGCCGGCACGGGCAACGCCTTGCGGTTGATCTTGCCGTTGGGCAGCATCGGCAAGGACGCGAGCGCGACGAACTGCGACGGCACCATGTAGTCCGCGAGCTTGCCGCCCAGATAGCCGCGAAGCTCGGCGATGTCCGTCGCCGCGGTCGCGACATAGGCGATCAGGAACGTTCGGGTTCCTGCGGTTTTCGCGATCACGACACAGTCGTCGACCGATGGATGCGTGCGCAGCGCCGCCTCGATTTCACCAGGTTCGATGCGCAGGCCGCGCAGCTTGATCTGGTGATCGATACGGCCGAGGAACTCGATGTTGCCGTCGGGCCGGTAGCGCGCGAGATCGCCGGTGCGGTAGAGGCGCGCATGCGGGTCGGTGGAGAACGGATCGGCGATGAACTTCTCGGCGGTCAGTTCGGGTTCGCCGTGGTAGCCGAGCCCGACCGGCGTGCCGCCGATCAGCAGCTCGCCCGCCACGCCGATCGGCGCGGGCTGCATCTGCGCGTCGACGATATGGACGCGGGTATTGGCGATGGGCCGGCCGATCGGGACGATGCGGTGCGGGTCGTCGCGCCGGCATTGCCATGCGGTGACGTCGACGGCGGCCTCGGTGGGGCCGTAGAGGTTGTACAGGCTGGCGTCCAGACGCTCGAAGAAGCGCTGCTGCAGGTCGTAGGGCAGGGCCTCGCCGCTGCACACGACGCGGCGCAGCGATGCGCAGTGCGCGTCGAGGTCCGGATGGTCGAGGAAGGCGCGCAGCATCGACGGCACGAAATGGATCGTGGTGATCCGTTCGCGCTCGATGAGTCGGGCCAGGTAGTCGGTCTCGCGCTGTCCGCCGGGGCGGGCGAACACGAGGCGCGTGCCGGTGACGAGCGGCCAGAAGAATTCCCAGACCGAGACGTCGAAGCTGAACGGGGTCTTCTGCAGGACGGCATCGCCGGCATCGAGCGCGTAGGCCTGCTGCATCCAGAGGATGCGGTTGGTGATCGCGCGATGGGTGTTGAGCGCGCCCTTGGGCCTGCCGGTCGAACCGGAGGTGTAGATCATGTAGGCGAGGTTGTCGCCGTTCAGCGCGGGCGCGGGGTTGGACGCGGGCGCGGCGTCGAGGTCGAGCGCGTCGCGATCGATGGCGATCACGCGGGCGCCGGTGTCGGGCAGCGCGGCAAGCAGATGCTGCTGGGTGAGGAGCCAGCGCAGCTGCGCGTGGTCGATCATGAAGCGCACGCGCTCGGCGGGGTAGTCGGGGTCGACGGGGACGTAAGCGCCGCCGGCCTTGAGGATCGCGAGCAGCGCGACGATCATGTCGAGCGAGCGCTCCATGGCCACGCCGACGAGGGCGTCGGGCGCGACGCCGAGCGTGATGAGGTGGTGGGCGAGGCGGTTGGCGCGCAGGTTGAGTTCGGCGTAGGTGAGCGCCTCGTCGTCGTAGACGGCGGCGACGGCGTCGGGCGTGCGCTCGACCTGCTGCTCGAACAACCGGTGCAGCGGCTGCGCGGCGGCATCGCCGAAATCCGTCCCGGTCCGGTTCCACTCGACGCTCAGCAGGTTCCGCTCCGCGTCGCTCGTCAACGACAGCCCGCCGAGCGGCCGGTCCGGATCGGCGATCACGGCATCGAGGAGCGTGCGGAAGTGGTCCGCCATGCGATCGATCGTGACGGCGTCGAACAGGTCCAGGTTGTATTCCAGCGAGCCCGCCAGGCCGTCGTCGGCATCCTGGATATGGAGCGTGAGATCGAACTTGGCGGTGTGGGTCTCCACCGGCACCGGCGTCGCCACGAGACCGGGGAAGTTCACCGCATGAGGCTGCGCCTTCTCGTAGGCGAACACGGCCTGGAACACCGGCGTGCGGCTCAGGTTGCGCTCGAGCTTGAGCGAGTCCACCACCTGCTCGAACGGAATTTCCTGGCGGCTGTAGCCGTCCAGCGCGACGCGCTTCACGTGCGCCAGCAGTTCGCCGAAGGTCGGGTTGCCCGACAGGTCCACGCGCAGCGCGAGCATGTTCGCGAAGAAGCCGATCAGCGGCTCGGTCATGCTGGAGCGCCGATTGGCGATCGGGGACCCGATGACGAGGTCCTGCTGGTTGCTGTACCGCGACAGGAGCAGGGCATACGCGGCGAGCATGACCATGAACGTGCTGGTGCCGGACGCGCGCGCGATCGCGCGCAGGCCGTCGGCGCGTGCGCCGTCCAGCTGGAACGGCAGAACCGCGCCGCGGAACTGCTGGATGGCGGGCCGGGGGCGGTCGGCGGGCAGTTCGAGCAGGTCCGGCGCGTCCGCCAGCGCCGCGCTCAGGAGCGCCAGTTCCCGATGCGTATCGGCGGACGCCAGGCGCTCGTGCTGCCACACGGCGTAGTCCGCGTACTGGACGGCCAGTTCCGGCAGCGACCGGCCTGCATAGAGCGCGGCCAGTTCGCCGATGAGGATGCCTGACGACCACGCATCCGACACGATGTGATGCATCACGATGCCGAAGACATGCAGGCGCTCATGCACGCGATACAGCACGACGCGATAGAGCGGCCCGGCGGCGAGATCGAATGGGCGATCGGCCTGCTCCGCGAGCAGCGCGAGCGTGTCGGACTCGCTGGCGACGTCGACGACGTCGAGCGCGACCGGCGCCGGCGGCGCGATGCGCTGGACCCCGAGGCCGTCGACGGCGGGAAACGTCGTGCGCAGGATCTCGTGACGCCGGCTGATTTCGGACACGGCAGCCCGCAGGCGCGGGATGTCCAGTTCGCCGTCGAAACGCAGCGCGCTCGAGATGTTGTAGGTGGCCGACGGGCCTTCCAGTTGCGCGAGGAACCACAGGCGCTGCTGCGGAAAGGACAGCGGCAGGTCGTTCGCGCGCGAGCGGGGCACGATGTTGCCGGCCGTCGAACCGGCGCGGGGCGACGACGCTTCGATCAGGTCGGACACCGCGCTGATGGTCTGGAGTTCGAAGATCGCGTCGATGCCGATCTCGACGGAGAAGCTGCCCCAGATCCGCGAGACCAGCTGCATGGCCTGCAGCGAATCGCCTCCGTAGTCGAAGAAGCGGCCGGTGAGATCGACGGCCGGATTGTCGAGCACGTCGCGCCAGATGCGCAACAGCTCGAGCTGGATCGGCGTGGCGTCGAGCGGGGCGGCGTCGGGCGCGGCGGCAGGCTCCATGGCCAGGAGCGCCGGGCGATCCAGCTTGCCGTTGGCGTTGAGCGGGAATTCGGCGATCAGGACAAGGTCGGACGGCACCATGTAGTCCGGCAGTTTCCCGGCCAGAAAGACCCTGAGGTCCGGCACATTCAGGCTGGCGGAACCCTTGACATAGGCCGCCAGCTTGCGCACGCCGTGGGCGGATTCGCGCAGCATGACCGCCGCGCCGACGACATCCGCGTGCGCGGTGATCGCGGCCTCGATCTCGCCGAGTTCGACGCGGTGCCCGCGAATCTTGACCTGGTCGTCGACGCGTCCATAGCACTGGATCCGTCCGTCGGGCAGCCATCGGCCGATGTCGCCGGTGCGATAGATGCGCTGCTCGCCGGGGAACGGATGCTCGACGAATTTCGCGGCGGTGACGTCGGGTCGCTGGTGGTAACCGCGCGCGAGGCCGGCGCCGGCGATGCAGATTTCCCCCGGCACGCCGATCGGGACCGGCCGCAGGGCTTCGTCGAGCATGTATATCCGGGTGTTGGCGATGGGCCGGCCGATCAGCACCGAAGCCGGCGCGTCCTCGACGCGCTCGACGATGCAGCCGACCGTCGCCTCGGTGGGACCGTACTCGTTGTAGATTTCGATCGCCGGATCGATCTTGCGCAGCGTGGCGATGTGCTGGGGCGTCAGCTCCTCGCCGCCGACGATCACCTTGCGCACGCCGGAGCGTGCCAGGTTCATGTATTCCAGCAGGTGAATGTGGGTCGGCGTGAGCTTGAGGGTGTCGACGCCGCTGCCGGGCTGGAACATCCGGGCCAGGATGGTGTCGATGCTTTCCGACTGCGGATAGATGCGCAGCGTCTTGCCGCGCACCAGCGGGCAGAAGATGTTGGTCAGCGTGAAATCGAAGCACAGCGAGCTGTACAGGCCGAAACTGCCGGTCGTGCTTTCCGGAAAGTAATACCCGGCGGCCCACGCAATGTAGTGGGCCAGGTTCCGGTGTTCGAGCAGGCAGCCTTTCGGCTTCCCGGTCGAACCGGACGTGTAGATCACGTAGGCCAGGTGCGCCGGCTCGGCGCGGCGCGGCGGATTGTCCGGCAGCGGCGTCCAGCCGGGGAGTTCCTGATCCAGCAGCAGCGTCACGCCGGAGAATTCATACCACTGCGCCAGTTGACTCGATTGGGTCACCAGCAGCGACAGGCCGGTGTCGCCGAGAATGTGATTGATCCGTTCGGCCGGATAGGCCGGGTCCAGCGGAACGAACGCCGCCCCCGCCTTCAGGATGCCGAGAATCGCGACGATCATCCATTCGGAACGCTCGAGCATGATGCCGACCAGCGATTCCGGCCCGACGCCGTGATGGTCGCGCAACTGCTGCGCGAGGCTGTTGGCCCGGGCGTTCAGGTCGGCGTAGGTCATCAGCGAACTGTCGGTGACCAGGGCCGGCGCCGCCGGCGTGCGGGCGACCTGCGCTTCGAACATGTCGACGACCGTCGAGTGGCCGGGTCCGGCCGCCGCGGTTTCGTTGAAGGCGGCCAGCAGCCGGCGCGCTGCCGGCGGGCTCGATTCGATGTCGCCGACCGGTTTGTCGAGGTGCTCGAATGCCTGCAGCACCGCGGCGAGGCTGCTGGCGAAACCGTCGATGATGAACGGCTCGATGGCGCCGGTATGTCGGATCTCGATTTCGCCGCGCGCCAGCCGCAGGTGCAGCTGCAGGTCGTCGTCCTGGCCGGTCAGCGCGTGGTGCACCCGATCGTCCGCCAGCGAGACCTTCGTGAGCTGCGCGAGCGCCATGTCCTTTTCGTTGCGCACCAGCGTTTCCAGCGGGAAATGAGGCTCGGCGTAGCTGTCTTCGACGATCCCGGCCACGCGCGACAGGTAATCCTCGATGCGCTCCTCGGGACGGACCTCGATGATCAGCGGAACGGTGGCGGCATGGGTCGGCGGGTGCTCGGCCAGCCCCGGCGTGCCGAGCACCGTGACCGGAATCCGGAAGGTTTTCCACAGCAGGAACGCAATGCCCGCCGCCGTGACGGCGAATTCGGCCAGCTCGCCGTCGCCGATGCGCCGCAGCAGGTCGAGCGACGCGGGCGTGAGCGGCACCGTGCGGGAAAGCAGGCGGCCCGGCTGCGGGCTCGGGGCGTGCGCGGCGATCCGGTAGACGCCGGTGACCCGGGAAAGGCTTTCGCGCCAGAATCGCGCGGTGTGCGCATAGCGATGGTCGGTGACCAGCACGTTATTGTCTTGCACAGGAAACTCCTCGATACGTTTTGTTCACCTGAAACAACCTGAAGCAGCGCGCATGGCGCCCGCTGCTCGAACCCCGGCCGGCCCGCATCACGTCTTCTCCTCGAGCGCGTCGTCGGCGGTGACTTCGGGCGCGCGCGTCAGGCGCAGGCCGACCCGGACCCGCTGGCCGGCGGCGGGCGCATCGCCGGAGAGCGGGATGCGATCGACCGGCATGGTCGGATCACGGCGGAACACGTCGTGGATCGCGAGCAGTCGGTCGCGCATCGCGGCGATGGTCGCGGGGCGGAACAGGTGGGCGTTGTAGATCAACTGGATGAGGTGCCGGCCTTCGCTTTCCACGATCTGGAAGGACAGGTCGAACTTGGCCGTGGTGTCCGCCTGCGAGCGGTCCGTGATGCGAAGACCCGGCTGCGGCGCCGGCATCGAGATGTGGTTCGCCTGAATGTCGAAGATCGGGAAGTGGCCCGCCGGGGTGCGAATCTTCAGGTCTTCCAGCAGCACGTCGAACGGATAGGACGCATGCGCCAGCGCATCCGTGGAGGCTTTCGCCACACCGTCGATTACCTCGTCGACAGTCGCGGATTGCCGCACCGGGACGCGGAGCACGACGGTGTTGAGGAATACCCCGATCTGCGATTCGAGCTGTTCGCGGTCGCGCCCGGCCGACACGCTGCCGATCACGATGTCCTCACGCCCCGTATAGCGGTGCATCAGCACGCAGAACGACGCCAGGAGCACCGTGTAGAGCGACGTATGGTGCGCGCGGGCCAGCGCCGCGAGCCCTGCCACCTGCGGATCCGACAGTTCGACGTCGAGCGTCTGCCCGGCATGACCGGGCCGCTCGGGACGCGGGAAGTCCGACGCCAGTTGCAGGCGGGGCAGCGGCGGCGCCAGCTGCTCGAGCCAGTACGCGCGATGCGCGGCGGCGTGCGGACCGTCGAGGCTCGCGTTGTGCCACGCGGCGTAGTCGCGATACTGGATCGAAAGCGGCGGCAGGTCGCGTCCCGCATACAGCGCATGCAGGTCGTCGGTCAGCACGCGGATCGACCACGCATCCGATATCACGTGGTGCATGTTCAACAGCAGCAGGTGTTTCGTCGGCGCGAGCCGGACCAGCCTGACGCGAAACAGCGGCCCCGACGCGAGATCGAATGGCTGCTCGCTTTCCGCGCGAATCAGCGCATCGATGGCGTGCGGCCCGGCATCGTCCGCGAGATCCATGTGCTCGACCCGGAATCCGGATGCCTCGCGGGTGAGGATGCGTTGCCGCAGCTCGCCTTCGATCATCGCGAACACGGTGCGCAGGCTCTCGTGGCGATCGACCAGCGTGTCGAACGCACGGACGAGGCGCGCCGTGTCGACGGCGCCGTCCAGCTGCAGCGCGCCGGCCATGTTGTACGTGGACGGATCCGCGCTGCGGCTGGCGAGCCAGATCCGCTTCTGCGCGCGCGACACCGCGTAGGACGGTTGCGCGGCAAGCGCCGGGATGAGCGCGTCGCCGGCGGCGCCGTCGGCGGCGAGGGACGCCAGCTTTTGCGCGAGCGCGCGCGGCGACGGCGCATGGAAGATATCGGCGACCGCGACGTTCAGTTTCAGTTCGCGCCGGATCCGGCTGACCATCTGGATCGCCTTGAGGCTTTGGCCGCCATGCTCGAAGAAATTGTCGTCGACGCCGTTCGGACGGCGGCCGAGCACCTCGGCGAAGATGCGCAGCAGCGCCGCCTCGACCGGCGTTTGCGGTTCGGCCGGCACGCCGTCGGGCACGGACGCGGCATCCGGGAGCGGCAGCGCGGCGCGGTTGATCTTGCCGTTCGGCATGACGGGCAGCGCCGGCAACAGCATCACGGTGTCGGGCACCATATGCGCCGGCAGTTTTTCGCGCAGTGCGTCGCGCAGGCGCTGGGGCGTCCAGCCGGTTCCCGACGCGTAGCCGCACAGGGTCTTCTCCGAATCCGACGTCTCGCGGGCGACCACGACGGCGTTGGCGATGCCGGCGAGACCGGTCAGCGCGGCCTCGATTTCCCCGAGCTCGATGCGATATCCGCGAATCTTGACCTGGAAGTCGCGGCGTCCGAAGAAGTGGAGAGTGCCGTCCGCGCCGAAGCAGCCAATGTCGCCGGTGCGATACAGGCGCGCGCCCGGTTCCGGGCTGAACGGATCGTCGCGGAACACCGCCCGGGTGCGGGCTTCGTCGAACAGGTAGCCGCGCCCGACGCCGGCCCCGCCGATGCAGATCTCGCCCTTGACGCCGACCGGGCACGGATTCATGTCGGCGTCCACGACGTAGAGGCGCAGGTTCTCGATGGGTCGGCCGATCGGAATCGCCGGCAGATCCGGCGCGCGCGCCATGCTGTAATGCGCGACGGAGTCCGACGCTTCGGTCGGCCCATAGGCGTTGATGAGCCGGACCGCCGGATTCAGGCGGAACCACGCTTGCGCGGTGGCGGGCTGCAGGGTTTCGCCGATCGTCAGCAGCGTGTCGAGGTGCGGGAACGTCGGCGCCGCGTGCCGTTCCAGCTCGCCGAGAAAGGTCGCCAGATAGGACGGCACGAATTGCATCGCCGTGATGCGGTCGCGGTGCAGGCTGTCGATCAGGCGCGCGGGCTCGAGGATGACGGCATCGGGATAGATCACCGTCGTGCCGCCCGACACCAGCGCCGCGAAGCACTGCCAGACCGAAATATCGGAGCAGTGCGAAGCGGTCTGGGCGACCGCGCTGTGCGCGCCGAGCCCGACCCTGCGCGCCATCGCGAGCACGTGATTGAGCATGCCGCGATGCTCGACCATCGCGCCCTTCGGCTGGCCGGTCGAACCTGACGTGAAGATCACGTAGGCAAGGTCCGCAGGCCGGCAACGCGGCGCTGGCGCGCCGGCGTCGCGAGGGTCGGGCAGGCGCGCGGGATCGACCCGCGGGATCGACGCCAGCGTCGGCGGCGGCACGCAGTCTGTCGCGACGATGAGGGCCGGCCGGGCCAGCGTCAGGATCGTCTCGACCCGTTGGGCCGGATAGGCCGGATCGACGGGGACGTACGCCGCGCCGCACTTCCAGATGGCCAGGATCGTTTCCAGCATCAGCGGCGAGCGCGGCATCCAGACGGCGATCCGGTCGTCCGGCCGGATCGGCGCGACGTGCAGAAGATGAGCGGCGATCCGGTTGGCGCCGTCGACGAGATCCCGATAGGTGCGGACCTCCGTGCCGCAGCGCACCGCGATGCGCTCGGGGTGCGCGGCGGCGACGGCCTCGATCAGTTCGAGCAGCGTCCGGTCGGACGGAACCGGCGCGAACGTATCGTTCCATCCCAGCACGATGGCGTCCCGCTCGGCGGCGGTGAGGAGCGCAACGCCGCGGTTCGGGCGATCTTCCGCGCCGGCCAGGCCGACGAGCAGGGTTTCGACATGGCGCAGCAGGCGGACGATCGTGTCGCGATCGAACCGGCCGTCGTCGTACAGCACCTGCAGCGACAGGCGCTTGCCCGGCGTCACGACCAGCGTCAGCGGGTAGTTGTTCGGATCGGCCACCTGGAATTCGCCGATCCGCAGGCCCGGCAGTGCATCGGCCAGCGCTTCCTCGACCGGATAGTTCTGGAAGATCAGCAGGCTCTCGAAGAGCGGCACGCCGGGCGGCAGGCCGGCGAATTTCTGGAGGTCGGCCAGCGGATAGTGCGCATAGTCCTCCAGCTGCGCGAGATCCATCTGCAACTGCGCGAGCCACGCGGAGGTCGGGCGCGCGTCGATGCGGACCCGCACCGGCAGCGTATTGATGAACAGCCCGACCATCTCGTCCGACGCCGGCAGCGACGCCGGGCGGCCGGCAACGATCGTGCCGAACACGACGTCCGCTTCGCCGCTATAGCGGCCCAGCAACTGCGCCCACGCGCCCTGCGCGAGCGTGTTGAGGGTGAGGCGGCTCGTTTGCGCGAAGGCGACGAGCCGTTGCGTGTCGCTTTCGGAGAGCAGCAGCGGCTCTTCGACATAGGCGCCCGGCGCGGCCGTGCCGTCGAGTTCCGGGCGTCCCAGCACGAGCGGCGTTGTCGCCGGGAAATCCGCCAGCTTCGTCTTCCAGAAGCGTTCCGCCGCGGCGGCGTCCTGGCGCGCCAGCCAGCGCACGTAAGCGGCGAAGGCGGGCGGCGCGTCCCGCTCCGGCGCGCCTTCGGCCGGCGGCGCCTGATAGGCGGCGGCCACTTCGCTCAGGAGCCGGGCGGAGCTCCACCCGTCGAGCAGGATATGGTGATGGCTCCAATGGAAGCGCCATGCGTGATCGCCTTCGCGGAACAGCGCGAGCCGCATCAGCGGCGCCCGGGTAAAGTCGAAGCCGCGCGCCCGGTCTTGCGCGTCGTAGGCTGCCCGACGCTGTTCGGCCTCCACGGCGGACGCCGCGCGCAGATCCTCGTCGTGCCACGGCAAGTCGATACGGCGATGCACGACCTGCACGGGGCTTTCGGTTTCTTCCCAGTGAAACGACGTTCGCAGGATGTCGTGCCGGTGCGCCACGGTATCCCACGCGCGGCGGAACCGTTCGACGTCGAGCGCCCCGTCGATACGGAAATTCAGGCTGCTGAAGTAGGCGTCCGACGCGGGTTCGTACAGCCCGTGGAACAGCATGCCCTGCTGGGTCGGCGTCAGCGCGTAGACGTCGGCGACCTCGTCCGGCATGACCGAGGCCGGCGCCTGCGGCAGGCCGGCCGCGGGCCGGGTCGATGCGGACTGGACGGCATGGTCGGCGACCAGCGATTCGAGCGCCGCGAGGTAGGCGTGCGCGACGCGCCGGATGGTGTCCGTGTCGTGGCAGGCCCGGCTGAATTCCCATGCAACGTGCAGGCGGTTGCCGCTCACGTACGCGTTGATGTCGAGCAGGTGCTCGCGCAGCTGGTTCGCATGGCGGCCGTCCCCGCTCGGCTCCGCGGCCTGTTTCCAGTCGCGTGCGGCGGTGAACAGCTGGTCGGTCTGGCCCAGGTAGTTGAACAGCAGTTGCGGCCGCGGAGCCGGGCCGTCGAGCCGGTCTTGCAGCATGCCGTAGCTGATGCCCGCGCCCGGCACGGCGCGCAGTTGCGTCTTGACCGACGCAACCAGGCGAGCCGGATCGTGCGGGCCGGCATCGACCGTCAGCACGACCGGGAAGACGGACGTAAACCAGCCCACCGTGCGCGAGATGTCGAGGTCATCGATCAGTTCCTCGCGCCCGTGCGCTTCGAGATCCAGCAGGACGTCGGCGCATCCGCTCCAGTCGCTGACGGCACGCGCGAGCGCGGCCAGCAGCACGTCGTTGATCTGCGCGTCGTAGGCCCGGGGCGCGGCGCCCAGCAGGGCGGTCGTGGCGGATTCGCCCAGCTCGACCACGATCGTTTCGGCGGACGACACGGAATTGGCGTCGGCCGGCGCGGCGCGATCGAGCGGCAGGCCGGGCAGGGCGGAACGCGCCAGGGCCTGCCAATGGGCGAGATCGGCGTCGGCGGCGCCGGAGCCGGCCCAGCTCGAGATCGCCCGGGTCCATGCGCTCCACGTCGCGCTGCCGCCCGCAAATTCGGGCGCTTTGCCGTTGCGCAGGCGGGTATAGGCGTCGTACAGGGTTTCGAGCAGCGCCCCCCACGACACGCCGTCGACGACCAGATGATGCGCAACCAGCAGCAGACGAAGCGAACGGCCTTCGTCGAGGCGGAACAGGTCCGCACGCAAGACGGGGCCGTCCGACAGATTCAGGCTCGCATGCGACTGCGCGACGTGCTGCGCGAGCTGGTCGCCCGGAATGTCGAACACGCCGACGGGAACCTCCGGATCGTCGACGACTGCCTGGATCCAGCCGGACTCGCCCGCGCGAAAGCGCAGCCGCAGCGCGTCGTGCCATTTGACCGCATGCCGCAGCGCCTGGCGCAGCAAGACCGGATCGAGATCCGCCGGTACGTCGAGCAGGACCGCCTGGTTGTACTGGTCCGGGTCGTCCTTGCGCAGCGCGAAGAAACGCTTCTGGATGGGCGTCAGCGGCAGCGGGCCGGACGACGCGACGAACTCCGCCGCTTTGGCTTCGCCGCGGGTGGCCACGGCGGCGAGCTCGGCAACCGTCGGATGCTGGAAGATGAGCCGGGTGGTGAGCTTCAGGCCCGCCTTCGCGGCCAGCGACACGATGCGCATGCTGAGAATCGAATCGCCGCCCAGCGCGAAGAAGTTGTCGTGGATGCCGGGCGACGGAATGCCCAGCGCTTCTCCCCAGAGGCGGCACAGCAGCGTCTCGGTGGGGGTGCGGGGCAGGGTCGGCGCGTGTGCCGCCGCCGACAGCCGCGACCGGTCCAGCGGGGGCAGCGCCTTGCGGTCGATCTTGCCGTTGCCGCTCAGGGGCAGCGCGTCGAGCACCACGTAGATGCCGGGCACCATGTAGTCCGGCAGCGTGGCGGACAACGCGGCGGCAATCGCGGCGTCGCTCAGCGACGCGCCGTCGCGGAACGCAACATACGCGCACAGCGCGGCGCGGCCGGCCTCGTCGCGATAGTCGAGGGCGGCCGCCTGACGGATTTCCGGAATGGCGGCCAGCGCGTTGTCGATCTCGCCGAGCTCGATGCGGTAGCCGCGGATCTTCAGTTGATGGTCCTTGCGGCCGTAAAGCGCGATCGTTCCATCGGGGAGATAGCAGCCGATGTCGCGGGTGCGGTACATGCGGACGCCGCGCTCCGGATGGAACGGATCCTCGACGAAGGCCTCCCGCGTAGCGGCTTCGTTGTTCAGGTAGCCACGGCCGACGGCGACGCCGGACACGCACAGTTCGCCGGGAATCCCGATCGGGCACAGGTTCATCTGCGGGTCGACGACGTAGAGGCGCACGTTGCGGATCGGCTTGCCGACCGGCACGTAAGGCGTGGTCGGCGCGCACGTCATGCGGTGCTGCGCGACGTCGTCGGACGCTTCCGCCGGGCCGTAGGCGTTCACCAGCGCGATGTCCGGGAACACGTCGAACCACTGTTTCACCAGGGCCGGGCTGACCATCTCGCCGGTGACGAGCAGGTGCCGCAGGTGCCGCATCAGCGCCGGCCGCTCCGACGCGCGGTCGAGCACGGCGGACAGATAGGACGGCACCAGTTCGAGGATGCTGATCCGGGTGGCTTCCAGGGTCGCGACGAACGACGCCGGATCGCGAATGCACTCGTCGTCGACGATCACGGTCTTGCCGCCGGCGAGCGGCGCCGTGAAAAATTGCCAGACCGAAATATCGAAGCAATGCGGCGCGGTTTGCGCGATCACCGACGACGCCGAGATCGAGAACTCGTCGATCTCGGCGAGCATGTGATTCAGCATGCCGGCGTGCTCGACCATCGCCCCTTTGGGCTTGCCGGTGGAACCGGACGTGTAGATCACGTAGGCGAGGCTGTCGGGCGACACGGGGCGGCCGGGATTGGTGTCGTCGACGATCTCGGCGTCGGCGGCGTCGAGCGACACGACCGGCGCGAGCGCGGCCAGCTCGGGCGGCAGCAGGCCGTCGCAGGTGATCACGAGGGCGGCGCCGGAATCCTCGAGAATGGTGCGGATGCGGGCCGCCGGATAGTTGGGGTCGATCGGGATATAGGCGGCGCCGCACTTCCAGACGGCGAGGATCGCCTCCATCAGGCGCGCCGACCGGTGCATGCAGATCGCGACCAGCGCGTCCGGCCCCAGCTCGGCGGCGGCCAGCAGGCGGTGAGCGATACGGTTGGCGCGCGCGTTCAGTTCGCCCGCGCTCAGCACGCTATCCCGGTACTCGACCGCCGGCCGCTCGGGGTGGTCCGCGGCGGCCTGTTCCAGGCGATGCACCACGGTGTGCGCGGCGTCGAACGGCACGGCGGTGTCGTTGAAGGTGTCCAGCAACAGCCGGCGTTCCGCCTCGGGCAGGATCGGCAGGCGTCCGAGCAGCCGGTTCGGCTCGGCCGCGAACGCGTCGAGCGTCGCGGCCACGTGGCCCAGCATGCGCTGCATGGTGTCTTCATCGAAGCGCCGCGGGTCGAACGACAGTTCCATCTGCCAGTCGTCGCGCGCCGTCACCACGAATTCGAGCGGGATGTCGGCGCGGTTGTAGAGCAGGACCTCGTCGACCGCCAGCCCGTGCGCGCCATGCGTCAGCGACGCGTCCAGCGGGTAATTCATGAACGTGATGTTGCTCTCGAACAGCGGCGTCGTCAGCGGCACTTCGCTGCAGCGCTGAATGTCGGGCAACGGGGTGTGCTCGAACGGCGCGCGGGCCGCCACGCGCGCCTGGATCATCTTCAGCCACGGCACCAGCGGCTGCCTCGGGTCGACCCGCACCCGCACCGGCACCGTGTTGATGAACAGGCCGAGCATGGTTTCGATCCCCGGCAGGTTGGCGCCCCGTCCGGACACGACGGCGCCGAACACCACGTCGGCCTCCCCGCTGTAACGCGACAGCACGAGCGCCCAGGCCGCTTGCGCGAGGGTATTGAGGGTGACGTGATGGCGGGCCGCGAATTGCCGCAGGCGCGCGCTCAGGTCGGCCGACAGGTCGGCCTGCACTTGCGCGAGGCCCTGGCCGAAGCGCTCGCCCGCTTCCGCGCGCGCGGCCGTGGGCAGCGGGGTCGGCGAGCGGAAACCTTCGAGATAGCGCGTCCAGTATTGCTGCGCGGCTTGCGGCTCGCGCTGCTGCAGCCACTGGATGTAGTCGCGATAGGGGCGCACCGCGGGGAGCGCCGGCGGCACGCCGCGCGCGAGCGCGCCATAGGCCTCGAAGATCTCCTCGATGACGAGCGACAGGCACCAGCCGTCGGCAAGGATGTGATGGTGGCTCCAGCTGAACAGGTACGCATCCTCGGCGACGCGCACCAGGCGGCAGCGCACGAGCGGCGCGCGATCGAGCGCGAAGCCTTCGGCCAGGTCGCTTTCGAGATGCGCGCTCCACCGCGCGCGCTGCTGGTCTTCCGGCAGATCGCGCCAGTCGTCCTGCACCCACGGCAGCGTGGCGTGCGCGTGCACGACCTGCATGGGCTTGTCGAATTCCTCCCAATGGAACGACGTGCGCATCACCGGATGCCGATCGACGAGCTGCTGCCATGCGGCATGAAACAGCGCGGGATCGAGGCTGCCGGTGATCCGGCAGCCGAGCTGGTTGAAGCTGCTTCTCGCGCCGGGCGAGTGCACGGCATGAAAGAGCATCGCCTCCTGCATCGGGGAGAGCTCGTAGATATCGGCGATGGTGGGGGATGTCACGATTTGATCCTTGAGACGAGGGCGTCCAGCGCTTCCTGGCTGATGCGCGCGGCCGGAAAGTCCGACGGGCTCAGCCCGCGCGGGCCGTCGCCGCTGGCCGCGACGATCGACAGCAGGCGGCTGCGGTAGCACTGCGTCAGCTGCTCGATGACGCCGGGTGCGCAGGCCTCGCGGTTGTAGCGCCAGGTCAGGCGCAGGCACCCGTCGAACACCATCCCGTCGATCTCGAACAGATGGCCGCGACGCGCGCGCGGGCTGTGCTCGGGGCTCTGGAAGTCGAGCACCGGCTTCCAGCCCGAGTCGTCGGCCAGCACGCGATCGACCTGGCCGAGATAGTTGAAGCGCACCGGCGCCGGCGGCTGCCGTTCCAGTGCCGCCGCGATGCCGGCGTCGTGGCCGAGGTAGCGGGCGATGCCGTAGCCGAGCCCGCGCATCGGCACCGCGCGCAGCTGCTCCTTGACGTGGCGCAACGCGTCGACCGCCCCGGTGGCGTCGCCGGCATTCAGGAACACGGGATAGTGCGACGTGAACCAGCCGATGGTGCGTGACGTATCGACGCCGTCGAAGAGGTCCTCGCGGCCATGGCCTTCGAGATCGACGGCCAGCGTGGCGTTGCCGGTCCAGTCGCCGAACGCGAGCAGCAGGGCCGTCAGCAGCACTTCGTTGATCTGGGTATTGAACGCGCGCGGCACGTCCTGCAACAGCGCGAGCGTCTGCCGGGCGTCGAACTCGATGACCGTCGTGCCGGCCTCGCCGACGGTGCCGACCGGCATGTCGTCGAAGCACGCGTGCTCGTCGGCGTTGGCCTGCAGCCAGTAGTCCAGCCCGTCGAGCGCGGTCGCGCCGAGTTCGGACAGACGCGTCGACCAGTCGCGCCAGGCCGTCGTCCTGGCCGGGAGCTGCACCGCTTCGCCCGCTTCGAGCTGGCGACACGCTGCGTACAGGTCTTCGAACAGGATGCGCCACGAGACGCCGTCGATCACCAGATGGTGCGCCACCACGAGGAGGCGCTGCGGCGCGTCGGCGCCGAACCGGAACAGGTGCGCGCGCAGCAGCGGCGCCGCCGACAACGTGAAGCTTTCCTGCATGCCGGTGGCGGTCGCGAGCATCGCCGCCTGCCGTGCGGCGGGCGTCGCGTCCGCCAGCGACGTGACGCCGAGCGGAATCGCCAGCGGCGGCGCCGCATGCGATTGCCGCCACGCGCCGGCAACATGCTCGAAACCCAGCCGCAGCGCGTCATGATGGGTCGCGACAGCCGCCAGCGCGTGCTCGATCACGTCCGGCCGCAGCGACGCGGGCACCTCGATCATGGTCGACTGGTTGTAGTGGTGCGGATCCGCCACGTCCTGCGCGAAGAACCAATGCTGGATCGGCGTCAGCGGGGCGGGGCCGACCACCGGCTCCTGCGAAATCCGGATCGACGGCGCCGCCACCGCGACCCGGGCGAGCTTGGCGATGGTCGGATGCGCGAAAAACTGGTCGGCGCTGAACTTGAGGCCGACTTGCTGGGCCAGCGACATCACCTGGATGATCAGGATCGAGTCGCCGCCGAGTTCGAAGAAATTGTCGTGCACGCCGATCGGCTCGCGGCCCAGCACCTCGGACCAGATCTTGCCCAGCTGCGCTTCGACGTCATTGGCCGGCGCGGCGTACGCGGTTTCGCTCGGCACGGGCGCCAGTTCCAGCGCGGCGAGCGCCTTGCGATCAGGCTTGCCGTTCGGCGTCAGCGGCAGGCGCTCGAGCGTCACGATCGACGCCGGCACCATGAACTCGGGCAGGCGTTCCTTCAGATGTTCCCGCAGGCTGGCGACGCTGGCCGTCGCCGTCGCGACGCAGGCAACCAGCTGCTTGTGCTGCGGCGCGTCCTCGCGCACGAACACGATCGCATCGGCGACGTCGGCGTGCTGCCTGAGCGCCGCTTCGATCTCGCCCATTTCGATGCGATAGCCGCGAATCTTCACTTGCGTGTCGCGGCGCCCGGCGACTTCCAGGTTGCCGTCCGGCAGCCAGACGCCGAGGTCGCCGGTGCGATAGAGGCGCTCGCCCGCCTCGAACGGGTGGTCGACGAACGCGGCTTCGGTCAGGTCGTCGCGGCCGAGATAGCCGCGCGCCAGCGCGATGCCGGACACGCAGATCTCGCCCGTGCAGCCCTCGGGGGCCAGCGCCCCATGCTCGTCGAGCAGGTACAGGTGCGTATTGTGGATCGGCCGGCCGACCGGCAGACGGGCGCCGTAGGCGATTGCCGGGTCGACCACGTAGTCCGCGATGCACACGGTTGCCTCGGTGGGGCCGTACGAGTTGTGGCACGCGCGGGTCCGGGCCAGTTCGCGCAGGTCCGCCACGCGAGCGCTGTCGCCCGCGCTGATGATCCGCTTCACGGCGCCGAGCGCGTTCCAGTCGAGCGCGGCAAGATAGGCGGGCGTCGCGTTGACGGTGGTGACGCCCTGCTGCGCGATGTATTCGACGAAGCGCGGCACGTCCCGGATCACGGTGGTCTTCGCCAGCACCAGGCGCGCGCCCGCGAGCAGCGTGACGAAAATCTCCATGATCGAGCCGTCGAAGCCCGGGGAGTAGAACTGGACGAACCGGTCGGCGGCATCGAAGCCGAAGGCATCCACATGGTATTGCGCCATGTTCAGGAGCCCTGCGTGTTCGAGCACGACGCCCTTGGGCACGCCCGTGGAGCCGGAGGTGTAGATGATGTACGCCGCGTCGTCCGGCCGGACCTCGACCTGCGCCGGCGCCGATGCGGGTTCCAGCGTGTCGAGCTGAAAGTCGAGCGCGAACATCGGAATCGCCCAGAAATCGGCGAGCAACGGCAGGTATTCCGAGTGCGTCAGCAGCGCCTTGACCTGCGCGTCCTCGATCATGAAGCGCAGCCGCTCGCGCGGAAACTCCGGGTCGAGCGGCAGATACACCGCGCCCGCCTTGAGGGCGCCGAGCATGCCGACGATCCAGCGCTCGGAACGGTCGGCCACCACCCCCACCACGTCGCCGCGTTCGATCGCGTATTCCGCGAGCAGGAAGCTCGCCAGCCGGGACGCCTGGTCGTCCAGTTCGGCATAGGTCAGCGAGGCGTCGGCGGTCACCACGGCGATGCTGTCCGGCGCGGCCGCGACCCGTTGCGCGAACTGCGCCAGGAAGGTGCCGTGCACCGCGACGGGCGCCGCATGCGCACGCAGGCGCGCGCGTTCCTCGTCATCGAGCAGCGAGACCGTGTCGAGCGGGGCGTCGAGCGTGCCGAAGCCGGCCACGACGTTGCGCAGGTGCCGCGCGACATGCTGGAGATAATGCAGCGTGAAGACCGTCGGCCGGCCGGTCAGGACGATCTCGTAGCGCGCACGATGCCGGATCTCGATCGACAGGTCGTAGTCCGCCGCGTCCCAGGCTTCGTGCAGGCCGTCGAAGCGCACGCCGACGTTGGTCGCGGGCCGTTCGCCATGCAGCTTGTGCGCGAGCGCGGCGATCGGAAAATCCTGATACGAATAGCTGCGCTGCACCCTGTCGCGCACCTGGTTCAGATACGCGCGAACCGTGGGGCCGGGCTCGATGGCGTCGAGCAGCGGGACGGGATCGGCGGTGCCGCTCGCGGGGTCGGCGATCAGGCGCGGCGTATCCACGAACAGGCCGGCCGCGCCGTCGTAGCGCCCCAGCACACGGAACAGCGCCGCCAGCAGCACGACGAACGCGCCCAGCTCGTTGCCGGCGGCGAGCTTCGCCAGTGCCTGCGCCGCGTCGCCGTCGAGCTCGAACGTCAGGGCCGGCGCGGGGCCGAGAGGCAGCGCATACGCCTGCCACGACTGCTGAAGACGGAAGTCTTCGTCGATGCGGCCGAGCGCATCGGTCCAGAACGCCACGTGTTCCTGGTATTGCCCGCTGGTCGAGAGCGCGTTGAGATTCAGTTCTGACAAAGCACGATCTCCCTCGTCGCGTACAGGATTTCGGAAGCGATGCCCTTGGCCTGGCAGTGCGCGACAAACTGGGTGGACTGGATATGGCTGGGCGAGTTTTCGTCGAAGGTGTTGTCGAGCAGGTGGTTCAGCCACGGCTCCTGACCCATCGCATAGACATACGCCGCGTTGAACGCGAAGTCGTCCACCAGCGCGGCGGCCTCGCCGAACTGGCAGCCCCGCGCCCGGCGCGACTGGTCGATGTCGCGCGGCAGCGCCTTCGGAAACAGCGGGCCATAGACCCATGACGGCGGCGCGCCCTCGGTTTCCATCCCGACGAACAGCGTGTCCGGCTTGCCGGCGAGGCGGAACACATGCTCGTAAAGGCGCGGGTCGAGGTTGCACGAATCGGCGATGCACAGCACCGAACGCGTGCCGAAGCGGATCATGAAGCTCTGCTTGCTCTGGATCGCCAGGTCGTTGTGTTCGCCCAGGAACGGAATGGCGGTGATGGCGCCGTTGGGCACCTTGATTTCCTGCGCATCCCTGACTTCCAGCACGTCGTCGAAGCCGAGCTTGCGCAACGCCAGCGCCATTGACGGATCTTGCGGAAAACCGTCGAAATTGCGGCCGACCACCACGGTCTTGACCTTGTGGCGAAGCTGCAGCAGCGTTTCGAGGACGATGTGATCGTGATGGCTGTGCGTGATCAGCACGTAGTCGATCTGGTCCGGCAGGTCCGCGAACGTATAGCGCGGCAGCGCGGTGTCGTAGCCGTAGCTGATCACCGGATCGATCAGGATGCTCACGCCCCGGCTCTGCACCAGCAGGCACGCGTGGCCGTAGTAGCGGATGCGGATGTCGTCGCCGTCGAACGAACGATCCGGCTTCGGCGCCGGCGCCTCCTCGACGAAGAACGAGCGGAACAGCGGCTCGTCCTTCTCCTCCACGCGCATCAGGTCGACGATTTTTGCGTAGCTGCCGGGCGTGTCGCGCATCCGGAACAGCGCGTCGAGCGCGCGATCGTCGAACGCCATGTTGCTGAACAGCGTGCGCTCGTCGCTGAGCCGGGGCGTGCTGAGAATGAACGGCCGGGGCGTGTTCTCGTCGATCGCCGACAGCGCGATGCTCTGCGCATCGCGCGCATAGAACGGGCTCGCGTACAGCAAGCTCTCGAAGACCCGGAAGGACGGGTTGTGATTCAGGTCGTAATAGATCTCGACATAGCCCTTCAACACCTCCGGAATCTCGGGGTAGATCGGGTCCGACGCCATCCCCTTCGCCTGTTCCAGCAGCAGCGTGGAGAACGTCTTGTAAGCCTTCGCCAGTTCCAGTTGCCGGGTCGCGCGCCGGGTGGTCTGCTCGATCAGCGCACGGATTTCGTCGACGCGCTTGCCGCCCAGGTCGAGAAACGGGCCGCCGCGCATCGCGGGATCCTTGCACGCCGCCGCATGCATCATCGGCGATGCGGCATAGGATTTCAGCAGCGGCAGGAACCGCTCGGCCACGTTGAGGGCGGCGGTCAACGGCGGAAGCGTGTGATACCACGCGTACCAGCCGTTGATCAGCGGTTCGAACTGGATGTTTTGCCGCAGGTAGACGTGTGTGCTGGACGAAATAGTCAACGAAGGCTCCTTAGAATGCGCTGAGTTCGACGGTCGGCTGGCGGGTTTCGGCGTGCAGCGCGCGTTGTCCCAAGGTCAGGTTCCGGATGCGCACGCCCGGATTGGCCAGCACTTCGCCGATGACGGACGTCAGCTCGCCGGCGAGGCCTTGCACCAGGGCCTCGCTGAACCGCCCCGCGTGATAGACGACGCTGATCGCGAGGCCCTCGTCGCGCGGCTCGGCCAGGAACCAGAAGTCGGTCGCGGCTTCCGTGTCCGCGCGTTGCGGGTCGTGGTCCGGCAGCTCGGCCATGCGCACCTGTCCCGCGTAGCGATCGACGGCGCCCTGGCGCTGGTTCTGCAGCGTCAGGCCGATGTCGAAGAGCGGATTGCGTCCCGCGACACGTTTGATGCGCAGCTCGTCGAGCAGGCGATCCAGCGGATACAGCGGGTGGGAGAACGCTTCGAGGGTGGTGTCCCGCACGCGGGTCAGCAGCGTATCGAAGCGGTCGTCGCCGGCGACGCGATCGCGCAGCGCCAGCACGTTCAGATAGGGGCCGACCTGCGACTCGAGTTCGGGCAGCGCGCGGCCCGCGACCGGCGTGCCGACGACGATGTCCTCCTGGCCGGAACGGCGGTAGAACAGTGCCTTGATGGCGGACAGCAGCGCGATGAACAAGGTCGCGCCGTGGCGCTTGCCGAGCGCTTCCAGCGCCGTCGTCTCGGCGGCGGGCAGTTCGAACCGCCAGGTTTTCCAGCTCGGCGCGGCCGGCTGCTCGACGTCGCCCGGCAGTTCCAGCGCGCGCAGGCCGCCGCCCAGCTTGGTCAGCCAGTAGTCCTTCATGCGGGCGCCGTCCGGCCCGGCGAGCAGGCGGCTCAGCCAGCCGGCGTAATCCTTGTACTGGATCGAGAGGGCGGGCAGCGGATTGTCCCGACGCTGGACGAACGCGTCATAGAGCTTCGACAGGTCGTCGAGCAGCACCTCCGTGGACCAGCCGTCGCTCACGATGTGATGCATCGTGCAGATGCACACGTGACGGACTTCGGAGAGCCTGAGCAGCTTGACGCGGAACAGCGGACCGGTGGCGAGATCCATCGGCGCGAGCCGTTCGCTCGCGCAGATCGACAGGGCCCGGGCATCCCGGTCCTCGGCATCCTGCAGATCGACGACCTCGACCGGGAAGGCGGCTTCGCCGGGCGGCAGCACCTGCTGGACCGGCTGATTGCCCGCCAGCACGAAACGCGTGCGCAAGATCTCGTGACGTTCGCTCAACGCGCGGAATGCCCGCACGAGCGCGTCCACGTCCAGCACGCCCTCGAACAGCAGGGACGTGGGCAGCGGCCCGCCGGCTTGCGCCGCATTGAGGCGATCCTGGACCCACAGCCGCGTCTGCGCGGGAGAGAGCTCGTAGTGCGCCTGCGCCGGCAGCGGCGTCACGGGCACGTAATCGATCGGCTGCGTATCGGCGATGCGCTTCGCGAGGCTCGAAATCGTCGGGTGAGCGAACAGGCTGCGGATCTCCAGCTGCGCATGCAGATCGCGACGGATGCGCGCGACGACCTTCGTCGCGGAGAGCGAATTGCCGCCCAGCTCGAAGAAATTGGCGTTCGTGCTGATCCGGGCCTGGCCGAGCACTTCCTGCCAGATGGCCGTCAACTGCGCTTCGAGCGCGGTGCCGGGCGCAACGTGGTCCAGGCCGTCGCCGGGTTCTGGCAGCCTGGCGCGATCGAGCTTGCCGTTGGGCAGATGCTCGAACGCGGTCACGACGACGAACGCCGACGGCACCATGTAATCCGGCAGCCGCTGCCGCAGGTGGCCGCGCACCGCTTCGATCAGTTCGGCTTCGGGGTGCGACGAGCACAGCCATGCGACGAGTCGCGCGCCGTCGTCCGCGCCGCGCAGCGCCACGACGGCGGCGTCGACCAGCGGGTGCGAGGTCAGCGCCGCCTCGATTTCACCGGGTTCGATGCGCAGGCCGCGCAGCTTGATCTGGTGATCGATGCGGCCAAGGAACTCGATGTTGCCGTCGGGCCGGTAGCGCGCGAGATCGCCGGTGCGGTAGAGGCGCGCATGCGGGTCGGTGGAGAACGGATCGGCGATGAACTTCTCGGCGCTCAGTTCGGGTTCGCCGTGGTAGCCGAGCCCGACCGGCGTGCCGCCGATCAGCAGCTCGCCCGCCACGCCGATCGGCGCGGGCTGCATCTGCGCGTCGACGATATGGACGCGGGTATTGGCGATGGGCCGGCCGATCGGGACGATGCGGTGCGGGTCGTCGCGCCGGCATTGCCATGCGGTCACGTCGACGGCGGCCTCGGTGGGGCCGTAGAGGTTGTACAGGCTGGCGTCCAGGCGCTCGAAGAAGCGCTGCTGCAGGTCGTAGGGCAGGGCCTCGCCGCTGCACACGACGCGGCGCAGCGATGCGCAGTGCGCGTCGAGGTCCGGATGGTCGAGAAAGGCGCGCAGCATCGACGGCACGAAATGGATCGTGGTGATCCGTTCGCGCTCGATGAGTCGGGCCAGGTAGTCGGTCTCGCGCTGTCCGCCGGGGCGGGCGAACACGAGGCGCGCGCCGGTGACGAGCGGCCAGAAGAATTCCCAGACCGAGACGTCGAAGCTGAACGGGGTCTTCTGCAGGACGGCATCGCCGGCATCGAGCGCGTAGGCGTGCTGCATCCAGAGGATGCGGTTGGTGATCGCGCGATGGGTGTTGAGCGCGCCCTTGGGCCTGCCGGTCGAACCGGAGGTGTAGATCATGTAGGCGAGGTTGTCGCCGTTCAGCGCGGGCGCGGGGTTGGACGCGGACGCGGCGTCGAGGTCGAGCGCGTCGCGATCGATGGCGATCACGCGGGCGCCGGAGTCGGGCAGCGCGGCAAGCAGATGCTGCTGGGTGAGGAGCCAGCGCAACTGCGCGTGGTCGATCATGAAGCGCACGCGCTCGGCGGGGTAGTCGGGATCGACGGGGACGTAGGCGCCGCCGGCCTTGAGGATCGCGAGCAGCGCGACGATCATGTCGAGCGAGCGTTCCATGGCCACGCCGACGAGGGCGTCGGGCGCGACGCCGAGCGTGATGAGGTGATGGGCGAGGCGGTTGGCGCGCAGGTTGAGTTCGGCGTAGGTGAGCGAGGCGTCGTCGTAGACGGCGGCGACGGCGTCGGGCGTGCGCTCGACCTGCTGCTCGAACAACCGGTGCAGCGGCTGCGCGGCGGCATCGCCGAAATCCGTCTCGGTCCGGTTCCACTCGACGCTCAGCAGGTTCCGCTCCGCGTCGCTCGTCAACGGCAGCCGGGCAACGGCGGCCGACGCATCGTCCGCGAGGCGCGTCAGCAGGGTCCGGTAGATCCCGAGGAAGCGCTGCACCGTGCTCTCGTCGAACAGATCGGTGTTGTAGTCGCAATCGATCAGGAGGTCCTGCCCCGCGTCGAGCACGTTGACGTTCAGATCGAACGCGGTATAGCGGATCAGCGGGGCGACCAGGCCGACCGTCAGGCCGGGCAGTTCGGGCAGCGCTGACACGGGTTCCAGATTGAAGACCGCCGATACCAGCGGTGCGGCGTTGAGATCGCGCTGCGCGCCGATTTCGCGGACCAGCTCGGCGAACGGATAATCCTGGTGCTCGAGCGCGTCGAGCAGGTTCTGCCGGGTGCCGGCCAGGAAGCTGGCCACGGTGGCCTGCTCGGGCAGCGTGGAGCGCAGCGGCAGCAGATGCGTGCAGTAGCCGGCGAGGCGATCGCTGCCGGCCACGGAACGGCCGGTCACCGGGATGCCGGTGACGATCTCTTGCTGGCCGGCGATGCGGTGCAGGAACAGATTGAAGCCCGCGAGCAGCACCATGTAGAGCGTGCAGCCGTTCTGACGCGCGGCGGTGCGCAGCGATGCGGCCGCCTCCGCATCCAGATGCAGGGATACGCGCTCGCCGTGAAACGTCTTCACCGCGGGCCGCGGGTAGTCCGCCGGCAGATTCAGCGGTTCGGCCTGGCGCGCGCATTGCGCCAGCCAGTACGCGCGACTCGCCTTCGTTTCCGGGCTGTGGCGCTCGCCGTCGAGCTGCTTCAGGTACGCGCGGAACTGGAGCGGCGCCGCGGCCGGCGCGGCGCCGGCATACGCGCGGGCCAGATCCTCGAGCAGGATGCCGAACGTCGAGCCGTCACAGATGATGTGATGGGCCGTCATCACCAGCAGGTGACGTTCGCTGTCCACGCGCACGAGCGCGGCGCGAAAGAGCGGGCCGTTCACCAGGTCGAACGGCTGGCGGCTTTCCTGGTCCCGCCACGCGTCCTGGTCCGTGTCGATCAGCGGAATCCGGAGTGTCAGCGACGGATGCACGATCTGGCCCGACCCGTCGGGCGTCACCGTCGTGCGCAGCGCCTCGTGCCGATCGACCAGGCCCTGGACGGCCGCGCGCATCGCGGCCTCGTCGAGCCGGCCCTTCAGTTCGAGCGTGGTGTTGACGTTGTAGGCCAGCGAGCCTTCGGGATCGATTTCCGACAGCACCCACAGCTGGCGTTGCGCTTCGCTCAGCGCGGCGACCGTGCCGTGCTTCGAGTGCGGCCGGATGAAACCGCCCCGGCGCAGGTCGGCGACGCTGTCCTTCACCGCCCGGATGAACCGGTCGATATCGGCATCCGTATGGGCGGTGGACAGGAAGCAGGTGCGCCATTCCCAGATGTAGATGCCCTTTTCGAGCATGTGATAGAAGAACAGGTCGAGGTTCTCGGTGAATTCGAAGCGGAACATCGAGCCGAACCACGTGACCTTGATCGGCGCCTCGGCCTCCGCGAAGAACGCATTCAACGTCTCGGCGATCTGCGCGGTCCGTTCGTTGAGCGCGGCCTGCAGCGCCGGGCCTTCCTGCTCGATCTTCTCCAGCACCGCCAGCGCGGCCGCCATCGCGAGCGGATACTGGCAGAAGGTGCCGCCGAACGCGGTGCGGTCCGCGGCGGGGAACGAGTGGTCGCCGTAGGTCCACATGCCGCCGTCGATGGCGTCCATGAAGCGGCTGGTGCCGGCGATGACGCCCAGCGGCAGGCCGCCGCCGATGATCTTGCCGTACGTCGCGAGATCGGCCCGGATGCCGAACATGGCCTGGGAGCCGCCCGGATGGACGCGGAAGCCGGTGATCATTTCGTCGAAGATCAGCGCGACGCCGGCCTCCTCGGTGATGCGGCGCAGTTCCTTGAGGAACGCGGCGGGCTGCAGGGACGGGTTGCGGCTCTGCACCGGCTCCACCATCACGGCCGCCAGGGTCGACGCCATGCCGCGAATGGCCTCGAGCGCGGCGTCGCTGCCGTAGTCGAGCAGGATCATGTTCTCGACCGAGCCGAACGGCACGCCGGGGGCGATGGTTTCCGTGACGCCTTCCGCGTTCGCCGCGGCGAGCGTGCCGTCGGCATGGCCGTGATACGAATGCGTGAACATCACGATCTTGTCGCGCCCGGTCACGGCGCGCGCGAGCCGCATGGCGGTCATGACCGCCTCGGTACCGGTGTTCGAGAACGCCACGCGATCGAGGCCGGTGACGCGGGCAAAGCGCGCGGCCACTTCGCCGACGAGGCTGGAGCGCGCGCCCAGTTCGAGCGGCCGCTGCCATTCGCGGGTGACCTGCTGCTGGACGAAGTCCGGCGTGTGGCCGAACAGATGCACGCCGAAGCCCATCGTGAAATCGATGTATTCGTTGCCGTCGATATCCCACAGCCGCGAACCGGCCGCGCGATCGCCGACGATCGGATACAGCATCTCCTTGGTCGAGAAGCGGAAGCCGACCGTGGCACGGCTGTCGGCCAGCACCGGGCGCGACGCCTGCACCGAGTCCTTCGATTTCCGGGTGCGCGTCGTGTAGCGCACGATCAGCGCTTCGAGATGCTCCTGCTGCGCGGCGGACAAGCCGCGCGCGCGCTGTTCGACCGGGCTGCCCCAGGGCATCATCGGCTTGCGGGGCGGGTTGTCCGCCGCAGGCGCAGGCGAGGGTGCAGGCGCCGACTTCGTTGCGGGCGCAACGGCCTGTACAGCAACAGCGGCCTTCGGCGCGACGCTCGCGACGGCTTGCGCGGCGACCGTCGCCGGCCGGACGTCGGCGTGGCCGGTCAGCGACGTGCGCAGCAGCTCCATCTGCTGGCCCATGACGCGGGACAGCAGCTGATTCTGCTCGCGCAACACGCGCTCGACCGTGGAGCCGCCTTCGGCCGCCACCCATTCCACCGGCGCGGCGGCGAGCGGCGCCAGCACCTGCGCGGACGGCGCGACCGCCGCCGTGGACGGCTCGACTACGGCCACGGCCTCGGCCACGGCCTCGGACGGCGCGGCGGCCGCCGGCAGATGGTCCGCGACATACTCGGCGAGCGCCTGCACCGTCGCCAGGTCTTCGAAGAAGCGGCGCATGGCCAGCTTCACGCCGTACTGTTTCTCGATGTGCCGGATGGCCTCGATCAGCACGATCGAGTCGGCGCCCATCTCCAGGAAGGGCAGGTCGATGTTGACGGTGGCGGGATCGGCCTGGATCAATTCGCCGATCTTGCCGCGAAGCCACTCGAGAACCTCGCCGCTACGGTTGTGCGTCGGCGTTGCGGCGATGGGTGATGCGCTAGTCTGAGTCATGGACGTGTCCGCTTTCTGGAACCAGGTACGGCTGCGTTGGAAGGGATAGGACGGCAATGCGACGCGCGCGGGCGCGGGTGTTTCGGTTGCGGCCCAGTCGACATCGACGCCTCGGGCATAGAGGCTCGACAGCGTTTCGACCAGGGCTTGCTGCTCGACTTGCGGCCGTTGCAGGCCAAGGAACTGGATCCCGGCGTCCGGCGCGCAGCACGCGCGGGCCAGGTTGACGAGCACCGGCTTCGGGCCGATTTCGACCAGCACGTTGAAACCGGCTTCGGCGAGGCGCTCGACGCTGCTCGCGAACTGCACCGGCTCCCGGCAGTGACGGCGCCAGTACGCGTCGGTGGGCGCCTCGTCCATCACGGCGCCCGTGAGATTCGAATAGAACGGGATCGCCGGGCGCGCGACGCGCACGGCGTTCGCCACGGCCTGGAAGCTGTCCAGCATCGGCTCGACCAGCGGCGAGTGAAACGCGTGCGACGTATTGAGCAGCACGGACCGGATGTCCTGCGCGGCGAACGCGTCGACCAGCATCGCGATGCGCTCGCGCTTGCCGGAGATCACGATGCTGGCCGGACCGTTGACGGCCGCCACCGCGACCTCGTGCGGACAGGCTTCGATCGCGCGCTCGACCGTGGCGAGGTCGGTGAAAATGGCCGCCATCTCGCCGTCGCGGGGCAGCGCCTGCATCAGCCGGCCGCGTTCGGCGATCAGCCGCAGGCCGTCTTCCGGCGAGAAGATGCCGGCCGCGCAAGCCGCCGCGTACTCGCCGACGCTGTGGCCCATCACGGCGTCGGGCACCACGCCGAACGACGCCAGCAACGTGGTGAGCGCGAACTGCAGCGAGAACAGGGCCGGCTGGCTGTAGCCGGTCTGGTGGATGTCCTCGCCCTGGGCGGACAGCACCTCGAGCAACGGTTTGTCGAGCAGCGGATCGGCCACCGCGCGGCAGCGGTCGATGGCGTCGCGGAACACCGGATACGCGTCGTACAGGCGGCGGCCCATGCCGGCGTATTGCGAGCCCTGGCCGGTGAACAGGAAGGCCATCTTCACGCGGGGGGCGGGCCGCGCCGCGCCGGCGGGTTCCTTCGCCTGGAATGCGCGCAGCTTGTCGATGGCGTCCTCGAGCGACGTCACCGGCAGCGCCAGCCGATGCGCGAAATGCGAGCGGCCGGTCGCCGCCGAAAACGCCACGGCCGCGAGATCGAGACCGGGTTCGGCTTCGAGCCGCCGCTGATAGCGCCCGGCGAGCTCGCGCAACGCCGCCGGCGTCTTGCCCGACAGCACCAGCGGATGCACCTTGTGTGTCGACGGCGTGGCCACCCGCGCCGGCACGGGCGCTTCCTCCAGCACCAGGTGCGCATTGGTGCCGCTCGCGCCGAACGCGCTGACGCCGGCTCGCCGTGGCCGTTCGCCGCGCGGCCACGCGCTCGCCTCGGCACAGATCTCGATGGGCAGCGCGTCCCACTGCACCAGCGGGCTCGGGCGGCGGAAATGCAGGTGGGCGGGAAGGCGCTCGTGGTTCAGCGCCAGCACGACCTTGATGACCCCCGCGATGCCGGCGGCGGATTCCGTGTGGCCGATGTTGGTTTTCACCGAGCCGACGCGCAGCCGCCGGCCCTCGTCACGGCCGTCGCCGAACACCGTCGCCAGCGCCTGCACCTCGACGGGATCGCCCAGCGGGGTGCCGGTGCCGTGCGCTTCCACGTAATCGATGGACGCGGCGGGAAGCCCGCCCAGTGCCTGGCGGATGACGGCTTCCTGCGCGCGTCCGTTCGGCGCGGTAAAGCCGCTCGACGCGCCGTCGTGGTTGACGGCCGAACCACGCAGCACGGCCAGCACGCGATCGCCCGCGGCAACCGCATCGGACAGGCGCTTGAGCACCAGCGCGCCGCAGCCTTCACTGCGCACGAAGCCGTCCGCCGCCGCGTCGAAGGTCTTGCAGCGGCCGTCCGGCGCCAGCGCCCGCGTGCGCGAGACGGCGATGGAGTTGTCCGGCGACAGGATCAGGTTGACGCCGCCCGCGATGGCGAGATCGCACTCGCCGCTTCGCAGGTTCTGGCTGGCGGTATGGATCGCGGTGAGCGACGACGAGCAGGCGGTGTCGATCGCCATGCTCGGCCCCTGCACGCCGAGTCCATAGGAGATGCGGCCGGCCGCCGTGTTGAGCGGATTGCCGGTGAAGAAATAGCCGTCGATGCCGCTGCCGCCGCCGTTGCGAAGCTGCAGGTTCGCGTAATCGTTGGTGGTGATGCCGACGAACACGCCGGTCCGGCTGCCCTTGAGACTGTCGACGGGAATGCCGGCATGCTCCAGCGCCTCGTGACTGACTTCGAGCAGCAGGCGCTGCTGCGGGTCCATCGCGGCCGCCTCGCGCGGCGTGATGCGGAAAAACGCCGGATCGAACTGGTCGACGCCGTCGAGAAAGCCGCCGAAGCGGCAATACATCCGGCCCGGCGCTTCCGGATCGGGATCGTAGTACGCGTCGACATCCCAGCGCTCGCGCGGCACTTCGGAAATCGCATCCACCCCGTCGTTCAGCAGCTGCCAATAGGCGTCGAGATCGTGCGCGGCGCCCGGAAAACGGCAGCTCATGCCGACGATCGCGATCGGCTCCGGCGTGCCGGCCTCGCGGGCCGCAATGGCCGGCGCAACTGGCGCGACCGGCGCGGCCGGCCGCGGCGGCACGACCTCCGTCGGCGCCGCGTGCGCGTCCGGCGCCGTGCCGGACGATTGCTCCGCCAGGAAATCCGCGAGCGCGTTGACCGTCGGATGATCGAACAACAGCGCGACCGACAACGGGATGCCCAGCGCCTTTTCAAGGCGCGTGTGCACGTCCAGCGCCATGAGCGAATCCATGCCCATCTCGAAGAAGCCGAGGTCGCGATCCAGCGTCCCCGCTGCGTAGCCGAGCACCTGGGCAACCGCGCGTTCGATGCTGTCCGCCAGCAGGCGCTTGCGCTCGCGGGGCGATGCATCGCTCCATGCCGGCATCGCCGGCGCGCCCGCCGCGGGGGTGCCGGCCACCCGCACGCGGTCGAGGAAGGGCTTCGGCCCGCGCGCCTCGTAGGAGGCCTGGAACAGCGCCAGGTCGATATCGACGACCGCCGCCTGCGGCACGGCGGGGAGGTGATCCAGCACGTCGAGCGCGCGATCCGCCGCCAGCGATCGGATGCCGACACGCCGCAGCAGCGCTTCCGCCTCGGGGAACGTCATGCCGCCTTGTGCCCAGGGCCCCCAGTTCACGCTCAGGGCCGGCAGGCCCAGCGCGCGGCGATGGTGCGCGAGCGCGTCGAGGAAGCGGTTCGCGGCACTGTAGTGCGCCTGGTCACGCGAGCCCCACGCGGATGCGATCGATGAAAACAGGATGAAGAAATCGAGCGGGAAGGGCGCGCTGTGCTGATGGAGCAGCCACGCGCCGGCGACCTTGGGTTGCAGGACCGCGTCCAGTTCCGCGCGTTCGACCTGCATGATCGGCTTGTAGCCGACGATGCCGGCCGCATGCACGATGCCCCGCAGCGGCACGCCGTCGCGCCGCAGCGCGGCGAAGAAATCGGCGACCGCCACCGGGTCGGCGATATCGAGGCGCTCGCAGCGCAGCGACACGTTGCGCTCGCGCAGCTCGTCGATCGCCCGCTGGCTCTCGTCGCTCGCGGCGCCTTGACGGCCGACCAGGATCAGCGTGCCCGCGCCGTGCGCCGCCAGCCACCGGGCGGTGTGCAGCCCGAGCGCGCCGAACCCGCCGGTGATCAGGTAGGCCGCGTCCGGGTCGACCCGTAGCGCGGTCGTTTCGGCTTGCGCAAGCGGGCTCAGGCGCGCGACATGGCGCACGTCGTGCCGCAATGCCACCTGTTCCTCACGGCTCTCGCCGAGGAGCTCTTGAAGCAACGCCTGCGTCTCGTTTTCCGGTGCGGCCGGATCGAGATCGATCGCCGTTCCGAACCATTCCGGATGCTCGATCGTCGCCCCGCGTGCCAGGCCCGACAGCGCAGCCTGGGCGAACCCCGTGACGCGGGGCGCTTCGCCGGCTTCCACCGCGTCGCGCGTGACCACCGAGATCCTGGGCCGGGTCGAAGGCGTCCACTCGCGCTCGCTGCCGACCAGCGCGTGCACGAGATGCAGCAGGGCGGTGGACATGCGCGACGCGCCCGCGGCTTCGTCCAGCGCCCATAAAAAGACGATGCGCTGGCCCGGAGCGGCGGTCTCGTTCAGCAAGCGGACGAAATGCTCCGGCCGCTCGGGCGCGACCTGCCAGCCCGCTTCCGTGCCGGCGGCATAGTCGGGGCCGGGGCGCACCAGCGAGCACGACGCGCCGTGCGCGCGCAGCAGCGCGGCGAGCCGCTCGCCGGCACCGCTTTCGTCCGCGAAGACCAGCCACGGGGACGCGTCGGCGGCGAACCGGGCCGGCGGCAACGCGGCTTGCGGCTCCCACACCACGTGATAGAGCGGGGGGGCGGCCGGGGCGGCGGTTTCGGCCGGGGCGAACGCGGCCCTGAGCAGTTCCGGAAAGACGTTCAGCACGTCCTCCGAGTACTTGCCGGACGACTTGAGATGCCGCAACGCTTCGTCGATGCTGCCGGCATCCATGCCGACGACGGGCGACGGGATCTTCTCCAGGCTGAAGCGCTGCCGCTCGAACGGGTAGTTCGGCAGGGTCGTGGCAGGCTGCGCCGGTGCCGGGAACAGCGCGTGCCAGTCGAACGGCCAGCCCTGCACATACAGCGCCGCGAGTGCGCGCTCCAGCGCATCGCCGGCGCATGGCGGCGGCAGCCAGCCGTCGGCGAGCCCCTCCGGGGTGCGCGGCGCTTCGGCCTGATCCGGCGCCCCGGCAAGCTGCAGCCAGTACTGCGGGTGCGTCACCTCGTCGGTCACCTCGGCGCCGAGGCAGCCGGAGACCAGGCGGACCGAGGGCCGTGCGAGCGGCGTGTCCTGAAGCGCGGCGCGCAAGGCGTCGGCATCCGAGCGGGCGGCCACGAGGCGCAGCGCGTCGGCCACGCTCACGACACCCGCCACGCAGGCCGCGACATATTCGCCGATGCCGTGTCCCGACACGACGGACGGGCGGATGCCCCATCCCTTCCACAGTTCCGCCCACGCGAACTGGGTCGCGAAGTGGCCCGCGTCGGTATCGAGTGCGTCCAGCGGCACCGAGCAACGGGCGAAGGCGTCGCGGAACAGCGGTTCCGATGCGTGGAGCGCGCGCGCGACGCCGCTGTCCGGCGCGCCGAACATGATGCCCATGCGCACCGCCTTGCCCGTGCGCGCCACGGCCGCCGACGCTTCCCTCACGCCCGACACATAGGCCGCGCGAAACGGATAGTGATTCCGTCCGGTGGCGGCGGCGCGGCAGATGGCGGCCAGCTCCTGCGGCGTCGCGCCGGCGATCGCGCGCTCGTAGCGTTGCGCGAGCGCCGCCAGCGCCGCTTCGGATCTGGCCGACAGCAGCAGGAGCGCGCGCTGCGCGGCGTGCGCCGGCGCGACGGGCGGTTCCTCGACGATCGCGTGGGCATTGGTGCCGCTGAATCCGAACGCGCTGACCCCGGCGATTCGCCTGCGCGCCCCGCGACGCCACGCGACCGGATCGGCCGCGACGCGGATCGGGATGTCCTGCCACGGCGTATGCGGATTGGGTTGCGTGAAATGCAGGTGCGCCGGAATCCGGTCGTGCTCGAACGACAGCAGGATCTTGATCAGGCCGGCGATGCCGGAGGCGGATTCAAGATGCCCGATATTGGTCTTGACCGAACCGATCACGAGCGGCTCGCCCGCCGCGCGGCCGGGGCCGTAGACGCCCGCCAGCGCCTCGACCTCGATCGGGTCGCCGAGGGACGTCCCGGTACCGTGCGCCTCGACATAGGAGACGTCGCCGGGCGCGAGGCCGGCCTGGTTCAGTGCGCGGCGTATCACCCGTTCCTGCGAATCGCGGCTCGGCACGGTCAGCCCGCCGCCCGCGCCGCCCTGGTCGACCGCCGTGCCGCGCACGATGCCGAGCACCCGGTCGCCGTCGGCGAGCGCGTCGGCGAGGCGCTTGAGCACCACCATGCCGCACCCTTCGCCGCGCACATAGCCGTCCGCCGCCGCGTCGAAGGTCTTGCAGCGTCCGTCCGGCGACAGCATGCGCGCCTGCGAGAAACTGACCATGACCTCGGGCGACAGCATCAGGTTGACGCCGCCCGCGAGCGCCATGCTGGTTTCGCGCGAGCGCAGGCTTTCGCAGGCCAGGTGCAGGCAGACCAGCGACGACGAGCAGGCGGTATCGATCGCCATGCTCGGGCCGGTGAGGCCCAGCACGAACGACAGCCGGCCCGCGGCCATGTTCAGCGCGCTGCCCGTGCCGGCGTAGCTGCTCGACGGCATCGCCGCATTGGACACCTGGATCGCATGGTCGAAGCAGGTGATGCCGACGTACACGCCCGTGGCGGACTGGCGGAAGCGCTCGGGCGCGAGATGCGCGTTCTCGAGCGCCTCCCAGGCCACTTCGAGCAGGAGCCGCTGCTGCGGATCGAGGTAGGTCGCTTCGCGCGGCGCGATCCCGAAGAATGCCGCGTCGAATTGATCCACGCGTTCGAGAAACGCGCCGTGGCGGGTCGCCATCTTGCCGGGCGTGGACGGATCGGGGTCGTAATAGCGATCGATGTCCCAGCGTTCGCCCGGCACTTCGGTGACGGCATCGCGCGCGTCATCGAGCAATTGCCAGAACGCGTCCGGCGTATCGCTGCGGCCGGGGAAGCGGCAAGCCATGCCGATGACGGCGATCGGCTCGTTGCGGTCCGAACGCAGCGCCGCGATTTCCGCGCGCCGCTGGCGCAGTTCGTCGAGCGCGGCTTTCAGTGCATGCGTGGCCTTGGCGTTCATTGGGCGCCGATCTCCTGGGCGATCAGTTCGGAAAGGTCGTCCTCGTCGAGGTCGTCGGCTGCTTCGTCGACGACCGGCGCGGGGAGCGACGGCGACAGTTCGTTGAGCACGTACTGGGCGAGCGTTTGCAGGTTCGGATAGGAAAAGAACAGCGTCGCGCGAAACGGCCTGCCGAACACCTTGGTGAGGCGGTCGGTCAGCTCGAGCGCGATCAGCGAATCCAGGCCGAGCTCGAGCAGCGATTGCTCGGGCGCAATGGCGTCGGGGCCGGGCAGACGCAAGGTCTCGGCCAGCATCGTCGCGAGCGTGCCGGTGATGAGCTCGACCCGCTCGCGCGGCGCGCACGCATGCAGCTGGCGCAGCAATGCCGTTTCTTGCTGCGCAGGCTGCGCGGCCGGTTGCGCCAGCTCGGAAAACAGCGCCGATCCGGCAGCCGGCGCATCGACCCGGAACAGCGTCGGCCAGTCGATGGGCGCGACCCCGGACTGGGCGACGCCGGACGCCATCAGCCGTTCCAGCGTCGCCATGGCCAGTTCGGGCGACAGCGTGCCGACGCCGAGCGCGGCCAGCTGTTCATGCGCGCGCCGTCCGTAGTCGGTGGCGGCGTGGCCGATCTCCGCCCACGGCCCCCAATTGATGCTGAGCCCCGGTTTTCCCTGCGCGCGCCGATGCTGCGCGAGGGCGTCGAGGAAGCTGTTCGCCGCCGCGTAGTTGCTCTGGCCCGGCATGGTGATCAGCGCGGCCATCGACGAGAACAGGACGAAATGGTCGAGCGGCAGGTCGGCCGTTAGCTCGTGCAGATACCACGCGCCGTCGGCCTTGCCGCTTCCGGCGCGGTGGAAGAAGTCGTCGTCCTGGCGGGTCAGCAGCGCATCGTCGAGCGCGCCGGCGAGGTGAAAGACCCCCTTGAGCGGCGGCATCGAACGCGCGATTTCGTCGATCGCGTCCGCGACGTCCTCGCGACGCGACAGATCGGCGCGAATGAACCGCGCGTCGAGCGTCTGCAGGACTTTTTCGGCCGCGGCGGAAGGCGCGCTGCGCCCCAGCAGCACGACCTTGCCGGCGCCGTTGTCGGCGAGCCAGGACGCGAGCCGCAGGCCGAGCCCGCCGAGCCCGCCGGTCACCAGATAGGTCGCGTCATGGTGGAACCTGATCGGCCGGTGGCTGACGAGTTCGCGATTGTCGCGGGCGATGCGCGCGACGTAGCGCTGTCCGCGGCGAAACGCGATCATGTCTTCACGGCCGCCGGCCCGCACCGCCTGCACGATGTCCGTCGCCGACGGCTGCGCGGGATCGAGGTCGATGAGGCCGCCCCACATCGCCGCATGCTCCACCGCGATCGCCCGGCCCAATCCCCACAGGGGCGCCTGCGCCACGGCGGTCGATTCGCCGTCCAGAACATGCATCGCGCCCGACGTCACCAGCCACAGACGCGCCTGCCGGGCCGACGGCGCGCGTGATGCAAGCGCCCGGACCAGGTGCAGCACGCTCGCGCTGGCACGCCGTCTCGCCGCGATGTCGGCGGGCGCGAGATCGAGACTCCACAGGTGGAGGATGCCCTTCAGCGGCCGGTCGGGCGCGGGCAGCGCCGGGCTCGCGTCGGCGAAGCGCAGCGAGCACGTGTCGCCCGCGCTTTCCAGCAGCGCCGACAGTTGTGCGCCGACGCCGCCACGGTCCGCGAGAATCAGCCACTCGCCATGCGCCGCAGCGCCGCTTGCCGCGTCGACGCTCGACGGCCTCCAGACGCGCTGATAAAGCAGCGCGGCGTAGTCGTGCCGCTCGACGGCTCGCCCGGCGCGCACCTGCTGCAAGCGCAGCGCATCGATCTCGATCAGCAGCCGGCCGGCGAGGTCGTGGACGCGGATATCGCCCTCCAGCGCGTGTTGCCCGACCGGCTTGCGCAGCGTCGCGTGACTCCACGCATCCGCTGACGACGGCGGCTGATGAACCCGTACCGCACCGATCGAACTGGGCAGGTACAGGTCGCCCGCCTCCAGCGCGTCCGGATCGATGGCGGCGGCGAGCACGCGGCTGCACGCGTCGAGAAAGGCCGGGTGCACCTGGTAGGGCGACGACGCCAGTGCGTCGGCCGGCAGGCTGATTTTTCCCAGCGCCTCGCCGGCCGTGCGCCAGATCTGCCGGATCGCGTCGAACACGCCGTCGATCTGCACGCCGTACCGCCGGATTTCGCCATTGAAGTCCTCGCCCGACGTCGTTTCGGTGCAGCGCGCCTGCACCTCGGCGGCATCGAATCTCGCCGGTTCGGCGCGCCGTGTGGGGGCGCACATCTCCCGCAGCCGGCGCAACTGCGGAAGGTTGCCGAGGATCAGCTCGACCGGCGGCCCGAAATCGAGCAGGCACGCCACTTCGTCCACGCCGATCGATTCGAGATCCCGCACCAGGTCGACGCAGGTTTCCGGCGTGCCGATCAGGCCGCGCGATTGCGCGAAGCGTTCATAGAGAAACTCGACGAACTCGTCCAGTTCGCGCGCGCCCATCGCGCGCACGTCCACCGACTGGCCACGGCTTTGCGCCAGCCCGTTCAACAGCCCGATATTGCTGCGGATGTAGTTGCAGAACGGCGCGCGCGCCTGCTCGCGCACCCGCGCCGCATCGTCGCCGACGAACGTGTGCAGCATCACGGACACGGTGCCGGCCGCCGGATCGAAGCCATGCTTCGCGCGCGCGTCGCGGTAGAGGGCGATCTTGTGCGCGAGCTGGTCCCGATCCTGGTCGAGCACGTGCGTCAGCAGGTTGGCGCCGACTTCGCCGGCGCGGACGAACGTCTGCGGATTGCTGGCGGCGGTCACCCAGACGGGCAGTTCCGGCTGCACCGGCGTCGGGTAGATGCGCAACTGCACCGGCTTGCCGACGCCGTTCTTCGCATCCAGCGACCCGCCGCGCCACAGATGCTGGACGGCACGCATCGTGGTCAGCATGTCGTCCTGCCGGGTCGCGTACTTGTCCGGCGCGAACACGAAGTCGTCCGGATTCCATCCGGACGCGAACGACACGCCCACGCGACCGTTCGAGAGGTTGTCCACCATGGACCACTCTTCCGCGATCCGGATCGGGTTGTGCAGCGCTGCGACCACGCTGCCCGCGACCAGCTGCACGCGTTCGGTGGCCGCCGCGAGGGCGGCGTGCAGGACGGCGGGATTCGGGTACAGCGAGCCGTATTCGGTGAAATGGCGCTCCGGCACCCAGACGCTGGAGAACCCGTTCGCATCGGCGAAACGCGCGCTTTCCATCACGAGCTGGTACTTGTTGCCGTACAACGCCTCTTCACTGCTGGCGAAGAACATCAGGCCGAATTTCATGCGTGGCTCCGATCCGATTCGTGAATTTCGGCACTGGCGCACATCTGCCATGTCGCGGCGGCGCTCGTGTCCTCGATCCGGTGATAGACGGCAAACGAAAACGGTCCCCAGGACTGACGGCTCAGCACGGTCTGCACGGTGCGCGATTCATGCGGATGCAGCGGCAAGGGCGCATGCAGTGCGAGGTCCTTCAGCGTGGCATGGCCGGCGGCGCCGATCTCCGAGGTGGCCGCCAACGCCATTTCCACATAGGCGGAATAGGGCAGGACGGGCGGCCCCTTCACGCGATGACCGCTGAGAAACGTGGTGGCCGGCGCGTCGAGACGCGATTCCCAGATCCACGTGCCGGGCAAATGCGCGTGCTGCTCCATGAGGCGCCCGAGCAACGGATGCCGAGGCGCGCGTGGACTGATCCAGAAGCCGCGACGCTCGAACGGGTAGGTCGGCAGGGTGAGCCGGCGGTGCGGGGCGTCCTGCTCGACGGCATGCCAGTCGATGGATGCGCCGCGCACGTAGAGCGCGGCGAGCGTGTGCAGGATCGCGTCCCAAGCGGCCGCATGTGCGCCGATCTCGATGACGATGCCGTGGTTGCCCGCCGCAGCGCCGTCCGGCGCCTGCGGCACGTCCGCGAACGAGGCCGCGGCGCGATGCCCGTCGCCCGTGCTGCTGACGGCGTCCGGCGTGATGCCGAAGGACATCCACAGTTGCGCGAGCGCGCGCTGGAATGCCGTGAAGCCGGCGTCGGCCGCGTCGGATTGCCGCTGCATCAGCGCGCTGAAAGCGGGGCTCGCCGAACGCAATTGCCGCACCGCGTCGGCGCTGCCGCCGTCGTCGGCGGAAAAGTGAAACGTCACCGCGGGCGGTGTTTCGGCGGGCTCGCCGGCCGAAACGGCCTGCAGCTTTGAACGCAGCTCATCGAGACTCGATGCGACGATGGCCGCTCGCCGCGTGAAGTGGGTGCGCCCGGTGTTCGCGGTGAACGCGACATCCCGCAATCGGACCTCGGGATGGGCGTCGAGATACGCCGCATAGGACGCCGCCAGCGCCTGCAACGCTTCGGGCGTGCGCGCGGAGAGCGTCACGACGCGCGCCGCGGGTGCCGCCGGGTCGGCTTCGACCTCCGCGGCGCGCGGCGCTTCGGACAGGATCATGTGCGCATTGGTGCCGCCGAAGCCGAACGAACTTACGCCGGCCATGCGCGGCCCGCGTTCCGCATGCCAGGGCGTGACCTGCTGCGGAATGCGCAACGGCGTGTCGTCGAGCGCGATATGCGGATTGAGCGACCGGAAATGGAGGTTCGGCGGAATGACGCGATGGTGCAGCGCCAGCGTGGTCTTGATCAGGCTCGCGATGCCCGCCGCCGATTCCAGGTGGCCGATGTTGGTCTTCACCGAACCGATCCAGCAGAGCTCTTCCGACCGACGCGATTCGCCCAGGACGGCCGCCAGCGCGTTCAGCTCGATGGGGTCGCCCAGCGGCGTGCCCGTTCCGTGCGCCTCGACGAAGCCGATGTCCTGCGGCCGCACGCCGGCATCGCGCAGCGCACTGTGAATCACCGCCTGCTGAGCCGGGCCATTGGGCGCGGTCAGGCCGTTGCTGCGTCCATCCTGGTTCACCGCCGAACCGCGGATCACGGCGAACACGGTGTCGCCGTTCGCGAGCGCATCGTCGAGACGCTTGAGCAGCACCATGCCCACGCCTTCGCCGCGCACATAGCCGTTGGCGTCGGCGTCGAATGCCTTGCAGCGGCCATCCGGCGAAAGCATGCCCGCTTGCGTGAAGGACGCGCTCAATTGCGGCGCCAGGATCAGGTTGACCCCGCCGGCCAGCGCCGCATCGCTCTCGCCGCGCTGCAGCGCGCGGCACGCGTGGTGAACCGCGACGAGCGACGACGAACACGCGGTATCGACCGCCCAGCTCGGGCCGCGCAGATCGAGCGTGTAGGAAATGCGGTTCGCGGCGACGCTGAGCGCATTGCCGGTCGCGACATAAGGGCCGACATCCGCGACTTCTTCCTGCGCCAGCCGGACGTAGTCGGAATTGCTGATGCCCACGATGACCGCGGTGCGTCCGCCGGCGAGACTCCGCGGCGCGATCCCCGCGTGCTCGAACGTCTCCCACGCGACCTCGAGCAGCAGACGCTGTTGCGGGTCCATCGTTTCGGCCTCGCGGGCGCTGATGCCGAAGAATTCCGCATCGAACTGATCGACCTGGTCCAGCAATCCCGTGGTCGGCAGGTCGCCCGCGCGCTGCTTCGACGCACCGACCGCGTCATGGCCCTCCAGCAGGCGCTGCCAGAATGCGTCGGGATCACTGGCGCCGGGGAAGCGGCATCCCATGCCGACGATGGCGATATCCGCGCGCGCTTCGGCGGGCGCGGGCGCCTCGTCCGACGGGGCATTTCCGGCGCCGCTGAAATGGCGCGCCAGCAGGGAAATGCTCGGGAAATCGTAGACGACGGTAGGGGAAACCGGCTGCCCGAGCCAGTCCTGCAACTCGCCCGACAGCATGATCGCGTCTTTCGATTCGAGCCCATAGACGCTGAACGGCGCATCGGGGTCGAGGTTGCCGGGCGCGATGCCCGACAGATGCGCGACCCGCTCGATGCACCATTGCACCAGCGCTTGCGTGTTGCGTCCCGCGGCCGCCGGGGGCGCGGACGCCCGGGGGAGCGAACGTCGCCATTCGCCCGCGATCGCGAGCCCCTGTTCATCGAGGAAGGCTTGCCGGATTCGGCTCCGCTGGATTTTTCCGCTCGACGTGCGCAGGATCGTGGCGGGCCTCAACAGGATCGCTGCATACAGGTCGACGTCGTGCGCTTCGGCGAGCGTGCGCCGGATCGCCGCGGCGACGGCTTCGGCGTTCAGGGTGTTGAGCGCTTCGCGGCGCACTTCACAGGCGATGACGACCCGCTCCACGTTATCGACGTTGATCGAGAAGGCCGCCGACGCGGCGGGCGCCAGCGCGGGGTGGCAGTCCTCGGCGGATTGCTCGAGATCCTGCGGGTAGTGATTGCGGCCGGCGACGATGATCAGGTCTTTCAAGCGGCCGGTGACGAAGAGGTCCTCGCCATCGACGAAGCCGAGATCGCCCGTGCGCAGGTAGGGCGCGTGATCGCCGTCCAGCGTCGCGCGAAAGGTGCGCTCCGTTTCCTCGGCGCGGTTCCAGTAGCCGACGCCGACGCTCGGGCCCGTCAACCAGATTTCCCCGATTCGGCCGGGCGGGCAGCGCTGGCCGGTATCCGGGTTCACGATCCGCAGGCGATGCCCCGCCCAGGTCCGGCCGCATGAGACCAGCGCGTGGCGCTTGCCGCGCGCGCTTCTCGTCGCCACGCCTTGCGCGAGGTCGTCGGCGTCGAAGTCCGCCACGAGCGGCAGCGAGCGTGCCGGCTGGCCGGAGATGAACAAGGTCGCCTCGGCCATGCCGTAGACCGGGCGCATGGTTTCCGCGTGGAAGCCGCGCGACGCGAAGGCGCGCGAAAAACGCGCCACCGACTCCGCGCGCACCGGTTCCGCGCCGTTGAATGCCACCCGCCAGCTGCTCAGGTCCAGCTGTACGCCGGCTTCGTCGGAAATCTTGCGTGCGCACAGGTCATACGCGAAATCCGGCGCGGCGCAATGCGTGCCGCGATACTTCGTGATTGCCTGCAGCCAGCGGAGGGGTTTCTGCACGAATGCCGCCGGCGCCATCAGCACCGACAGCACGCCGAGATAGATCGGCAGCAGCACCTTCCCGAAGAAACCCATGTCGTGAAACACCGGGAGCCAGCTGACGAACACGGTCGACGCATCGGCGTCGCTGGCCTCGGCGATGACCGCCATGTTGCTCAGGATGTTGGCGTGGCTGATCATCACGCCCTTGGGCGTACCGGTGGAGCCCGACGTGTATTGCAGCAGCGCCAGCGTCTGCGGCGTGATGTCCGGCGCGCGCCATTGTTCGGCCGGTGCGTCGAAGCCCTGGTCCGTCGCAAGGATCTGCAGTTCCAGCGTGTCGGAATAGCCGTCCGCGCGTTGCGTGATGCCGCCGAGCGTGGCGGCGTCGGTCAGCGCGACGACCGGCCCGGCGTCGGCGACGATGGACTTGAGACGATCGGCGGGACGATTCCTGCGCGGCGGATACGCAGGCACGCCGATCAGGCCGGCGTACAGGCATCCCACCCAGGCGCTGATGAATTCCAGTCCGGGCGGATAGACGAGGAGGACGCGATCGCCCGGTTGCGCGATGCCCTGCAGTCTGGCGGCGATGCCGCGCGCACGCCGGTCCAGGTCGCCGTACGTGAGTCGAGCCTGTTCCGATTCGCCGTTATCGAGAAAAATGAATGCCGTCTTGTCCGGTTCGACCTTGCCGCGAAACTGCAGTATTTCCGTAACAGTCCTGAATTTTGTATCGGGAAGCATACTCAACCTTCGTTGTCTGCTAAACGTTGATTCGACTGCACGTCACCCTTGAATCCGTGCGTTCATTCCGACGGGCAACGACAGTCCGTCATGCCAGCCCGGTGCCGGGTGCATGTCGCGTTCACTGTCGCGCCGCATAACCTCAGGACCAGTCGCGGCGATCCCGCCAGCCTTGCTGCTTGAATCGGCTTGTATTGAGATTAGAGCACCGCTCCAAACCGACGTCTGCCCTGTAATTCATGGACACGGCGTTTCGCGTGCTTGATCAATAAGGTGTGTTATTGATTCGCACGATCGAGGTTTGCCGACTAGATTGCCGGCGGCGTTCCCATGTCGGGGGAGTAGGGGTCCAGCAGCGACACGACGACCTTGCGCTCGCCTTCGAACGGGCTGCGCCCATGCGCGAATCGCATGTTGTCGACGAGCAGGGCGTCGCCGCGCTGCCAGGGGAACATGATCGCGCTTTCGCGGTACGCGTTGCGGATCTGCTCGATGTCGTCGAGGTCGAATGGACTTCCGTCACCATAGAAGGCGTTGCGCGGAAGCCGATCCTGGCCGAACAGGCTGACGATCGAACTGGCAAGCGATGCTTCCAGGTTCGAGATGTGGAACAGGTGGGCCTGGTTGAAGAAGACCCTGTCATGGGTGACCGGATGGTAGGCCACGCCCTGGTTGATCTGAGTGGTGCGTAACGTGTCGTCGTCGAGCCATGCGTGCTCGATGCCGTTGTCTGCGCAGAAGGCCGCGACCTGACTGCGGTCGGCGGTCTGGAACACGGTTTCCCATGGTATGTCGACGTGCCGCCGGTAGTGCCTGACATAGCGGACCTGTTTCGCCTCGAAGTTCTCCAGGATGCGCGCGCCGATCCTGCGGTTCACCTCCCGCATGTCGGCGATCGGCGTTTCGCCGCCGGCCGTGGGCGCGGAAAGGCAGCAGAATGCGACGCGCAGCGGCCAGCTGCGTTGATACGCGTTTTCGCAATGAAGCGCGATCGTCTCGCTCGGCGGATACTCGGTGGCGGTGAAGATGCCGTTGCCGATCGAAGTGCGCGGCGTGGAACGATAGACGTAGTCGGACTTATGGGCCGACACCGCGTTCGCAAACGCTTCGAATTCGGCTACCGATGAAACGTCGAAGCCGCGAAACAGGAGCGCGCCATGTTCCAGAAGCCGCGATTCCAGTTCCACGCGATTGTCGTTCACCGCCAGCACGAGATCGTGCCCATTCACGCGCCCGTTCGATGCCGGCTCCAGCAGCAACGGCGAGGCCCCGTCGGCGAGCAGCTTGCGTTCCGTCATGCCCAGCATGGTCAACTATTCCTTTTCTGAACGTGGATCGCGACGCAACCCGGACCGATCGGTCCTCACGGTCGCGCCGCGGTGTGCCTATGCACGGCAGGCCGTTTCCACGGCTTGCTCGAAGCGGTTGAGAATCTCGTGGATATCCGCTTCCGAAACGATCAACGGCGGCAGGAACCTGAGCACCGCGCCGTTGCGGCCGCCGGTTTCGATGATGAGTCCGTTTCGCAGGCAATTCAGCTTGATGGCTTTGGCCAGCGCCGCATGGGTCGGGCCGGTCTGGCCGTGACGGCCGGGCATCACGACTTCGACGCCGATCATCAGGCCGCGGCCGCGTATCTGGCCCAGGCTCGGGAAGCGTTCGGCAATACGTTCGAGGCCGGCGACCAGCAGCTTGCCGACCTTGTCCGCGTGCGTCGGCAGCCCGTCCCGCTCGACGATGCGCATGGTCGACAAGCCGGCCACCATCGCGATCTGGTTGCCTCGAAAGGTGCCCGCGTGCGAGCCGGGCGGCCAGGTGTCCAGGCGCGCGTCATAGACCACCACCGACAGCGGATAGCCGCCGCCGAATGCCTTCGACAACACCAGGGCGTCCGGCCGGATGCCGGAATGTTCGATGGCGAACAGCGCGCCGGTTCGACCGAGGCCGGTCTGCACTTCATCGACGATCAGCGGGATTTCATGCCGCAGCGTCAGCTCGCGCAACTCGATCAGCCACGCGTCGGAAGCGGGGATGCAGCCGCCTTCGCCTTGCACGACTTCGACGATGATTGCCGCGGGTTTCGTCATCCCGCTCTCGGGATCGGACAGGACCGTCCGGATGTAGTTGATGCTGAGCTGATCGGTGGCCGAGCCGTCGGTGCCGAACGGGCAGCGGAAGGCATAGGGGTAGGGCAGGAAATGAACGTCGCGCCCGTTGCCGCCGGCCGATTTGGGCACGAGATTGCCCGACGCGGCGAGTGCGCCGGCCGTCATGCCGTGGTAGGCCCCGTGGAACGCCATGATCGTCGAGCGGCCCGTGGCGTGCCGGGTCAGCTTGATCGCCGCTTCGACGCCATCCGCCCCGCTCGGACTGCAGAACTGGATCTTGCCGGATTCGGCGATCTGCTTCGGCAACAGCGAGAAAAGCTGTTCGACGAACGCGTGCTTGGCCGGCGTCGCCAGGTCGAGTGCCTGTTGCATTTGATCGGAGGACAGAAACCGCATGACGGCTTCGTTGACTTCCGGGTGATTGTGTCCGAGCGCGAGCGTCCCTGCATTGGACAGGCAGTCGATATATTCCTGCCCGTCGGCGTCGCGCACGCGTACGCCTTTGGCATGGGTAAACAGCCGCGGAAACGAGTTCGCGTAGGTTCGCGCGTTTGATTCGACATGCTTCAGATAATCGAGTTGTTCCATACGCAGGAATCCGGCTTGCAACGCAGATGATGGTCACTGGCGCACGCGCATCGCTGCGTGTCGGCCAATGGCGTGACGGTACCGCTGATTGAAGCATGGTCTCCGTAGCGCGTCTGTCACGGGAAAATGGGACACCGGCGCGGCGTCAAGCCGGCACGGTCGAGCGGAAATAGTCGATGGTCCGCCGCAGCCCCGCTTCGAGCGCGACCGTCGGCTTCCAGTCGAGGTGGGTGCGTGCGAGGCTGATGTCCGGGCAGCGTTGGGTCGGATCATCCTTCGGCAGCGGGCGCAATACGATCCGCGACTTCGAGCCGGTCAGGCGCAGAATGATCTGCGCAAGCTCGCTGACCGCTATCTCGTGCGGATTGCCGAGATTGATCGGGCCGGTGACATCCTCGGGCGTTTCCATCATCCGGATCAAGCCGTCGACCATGTCGTCGACATAGCAGAACGCCCGGGTCTGGCTGCCGTCGCCATACAGCGTGATGTCCTCGCCGCGCAGCGCCTGCACGATGAAGTTGGACACCACGCGGCCGTCATTGGGATGCATGCGCGGCCCGTACGTGTTGAAGATGCGCACCACCTTGATGCGCACGTTTTGCTGGCGGTGATAGTCGAAGAACAGGGTCTCCGCGCACCGTTTTCCTTCGTCATAGCAGGCACGCGGCCCGAGCGGGTTGACGTTGCCCCGGTAAGTCTCCGGTTGCGGATGCACGTCGGGGTCGCCGTACACCTCGCTCGTGGAGGTTTGCAGCACGCGTGCGTGCGTGCGCTTCGCGAGCCCCAGCATGTTGATCGCGCCCATCACGCTGGTCTTGGTGGTCTGCACGGGATCGAATTGATAGTGGATCGGCGATGCCGGACAGGCGAGGTTGTAGATCTCGTCCACCTCCACGTACAACGGAAAGGTCACGTCGTGGCGCAGCGCCTCGAAGCTCGGGTTGCCGAGCAGCGCGGCCACGTTCTGCTTGGTGCCGGTGAAATAGTTGTCGACGCACAATACGTCATGACCGAGTTCGACCAGACGCTCGCAAAGATGCGAACCGAGGAAACCCGCGCCACCTGTTACGAGGATCCGCTTTCGATTACGTTGCACAATGGCACTCCAAGTTTGACGCGTAGGTAAGTGGCGCGCGGCCTCCGGGCAGGTTCGACCGGCCCGCGGTTCCGGCCTGAAGGCCGACACGGCGCGCGAGTCGCTTCGCTTCGACGATCACGGTGCAGCGCGGCACGCCGATCGCGCGGGGCGGATCCAGGCGTGCTCCGTGCCCGTCATGCGTGCAGGGCGTTCAGTGCAACGTGTTCCGCGTGCCGCAGGCGCGTCGCGATGATGCCGGCCATCGTCCGCATTTCGCTCCGGACGAAGAAGTGATCGCCTTCGATGACGTGAAAATCGCAGCGCCCGCTCGTCGCGGCGTCCCAGCCTGAAACGGAATCAACGGGGACCTGTTCATCCGCCCGGCCCGCGAACGCGGTAATGTCGACGGCCAGCCTGCGCCCGGGCACGGGCCGGTAGTTTTCGATCATCGTGAAATCCGCACGCAGCGCCGGCATCATCAGCGCCATCATTTCGCGGTTGTCCAGCACCGCCTTCGGCGTGCCGCCCATCTCGCGCAGCGCGTCGATGAAGGCGCGGTCGTCCAGCGCCTGCATCCGAATGGGGCGCTCCTTGCCCGGTGCGGCGCGCGCGCTCACGAACAGATGCCGGAGGTTCGGTTGCGCGTGGGCGGGAAGCCGCAGCGCCAGTTCGACGGCAATCGCCGCGCCCATGCTGTGGCCGAGCAGGGCGAACGGACGATCGAAGCAGCCGCCCAGGTCGTCCAGCAACGTGTCGATCATCGTCGCCATGTCGCGCACGGCAGGCTCCGACAGGCGGCTGCCCCGGCCTGCAAGCTCATGACGGTGCACCTCGATCCCGGGCAATAGCGGTTGCAGGCCGCGATAAACGGCGGCCGAGCCGCCCGCATAGGGGAAACAGATCAGACGCATGCGAACGGGTACTCGAGCGGCTCACGTGCTGCCGGGCTACCGGAGATCGCGCTGCGGGAATTCGCTGTTTCGGCGTGGTTCACTATCAAAGATCCGGTCGTTGTTTTCATGGCGATGCGTCGGCGATCTTCACCTGGCGGGAATCGGGCTTGAAAGCCTGGCGCGGCTTCGCGATGCGCCAGGCGACGGACCACGTCCATCGCGGGTTCGTCATCGCTGTAGCAAGGCCGTGCGGCCGCACGCGGGAAGTCGTGGACGCGTTGATTCGCCTCATGGAAATTCATGATGCGCGCCGCCCGGATTCGAAATGCGCCCGACGCGGCTGGGCATGAGTTAAACATGAGGCCGCGTGGATGTATGTCGTAGAAAAAGGGGACGTGGGGCAGGCGGGGGATGCGTTCAGGAACACCCGGCACTCACGCTGGCAGCTGTCCGGAATATTCGAGCGGTTCAATGAAAAACACCCCAAAGGCTGGATCGCTGTCCAGCTTTTGGGGTGCAGTTCGGTTCCCGGGATGGGCTTCTTGTCGTACGGGACCCTAGTGCGACAGCGGCATCACGCCGTGACCGCTTGTTCCACCGGCGTCCGATACGCGTCGAGCAGCCGCGCCCGCTTGCTCGCGGCCACCGCGACGTTCCTTTCCTTCACGTGGCCGAACCCGCGGATCTCGTCCGGCAGGCTTGCCAGCTGCACGGCCGCCGGCAGGCGTCCGGCATCGAGCGTCGCGCAGAACTCGTCGACCAGTGCGACATAGTCGGCGATCATCTGCCGCTCGCCGCGCCGTTCCGCCGTCTTGCCGAACGGGTCAAGCGACGTGCCGCGCAGCCCCTTCAGCCGGGCCAGCAGCCGGAACGCCGGCAGCACCCACGGGCCGAAGCGTGCCTTGCGCAGATGGCCGTGCTCGTCGCGCTTCGCGAACATCGGCGGCGCGAGATGGAAGCTCAGCGTGTAGTCGCGGCCCGGTTCGCCTTCGAACTGCTGCCGCAGCTTGTCGAGATAGGCCGGATCCGCATAGAGGCGGGCGACTTCGTATTCGTCCTTGTACGCCATCAGCTTCGCGAGGTTCGCGGCGACCGCGCGCGTCAGCGGCAGCGCCGGATCGCCACCGAGCTGCGTTTCCTTCGCGCGGATCCGGTCGACCGTGCGGCGGTAGGCCTGCGCGTAGCCCGGGTTCTGATAGGCGATCAGCAGCGCCTCCCGCGTGGCGATCAACGTGTCGAGCGATTCGGCAACCGGTGCGGCCGTCGCCTGCGGTGCGCCAGGTGCGGCAGCGGGCCGGACGAACGCCTGAACCGACGCGGCGCCGTAATGCGCGACATGGCGGCCCCAGTGGAACGCGAGCCGGTTCTTGTCGACGGACACGCCATTGAGCTCGATCGCGCGCAGCAGCGCCGGCAGCCCGAGCGGCAGCCAGCCCTTCTGCCACGCGAAGCCGAGCAGCAGCGGGTTGCTGTAGATCGTGTCGCCGAGCAGCGCGAGCGCCAGCGCATTGGCGTCGATGAACGCGCAGCCGTCGCCGATGCTGTCGAGCAGCGCGGCCTCCGTCTGCACGCCCGGGAACGTCCATTTCGGATTCTTGACGAACTCCGCGGTGGGCGTCTCGCCGCTGTTGATCGCGGCAACCGTCACGCCGTGCTGCGTGCGCGACAGCACGTCGGCGGATGCCGACACGATCGCGTCGCAGCCGATCACGAGCCGCGCTTCGCCGGTCGCGATGCGGGTCGCATGCAGCGCATCGGGCGCGGCGGCGATCTGCACGTGGCTCAGCACGGCGCCGCCTTTCTGCGCGAGGCCCGCCATGTCGAGCACGGTCACGCCCTTGCGCTCGAGATGCGCGGCCATCCCGATCAGGCCGCCGATCGTCACGACGCCCGTGCCGCCGACGCCCGTGACGAGCACGCCATACGGCTTCGCGATATCGGGCAGCGCCGGCATCGGCAGCCCGTCGACGTCCGGCCCGCTTGAGCCGGCGGTGCGCGCGGCTTGCGGCTTGCGCAACTGCGCGCCTTCGGCGATCACGAAGCTCGGGCAGAAGCCGTTCACGCACGAGAAGTCCTTGTTGCAGGACGACTGGTTGATCTTGCGCTTGGTGCCGAGCGGCGTTTGCAGCGGCTCCACGGACAGGCAGTTCGACTGCACCGAGCAATCGCCGCAGCCTTCGCACACCGCGTCGTTGATGAACGCGCGCCGCGCCGGGTCGGGATAGGTGCCGCGCTTGCGGCGGCGGCGCTTCTCGGTCGCACAGGTCTGGTCGTAGATCAGGATGGTGGTGCCCGGCGTGTCGCGCAACTGGCGCTGGATCGCATCCAGTTCGTCGCGATGATGAACGTCGACGCCTGCCGGCAGCACGACGCCCGCCGCGTATTTCTGCGGCTCGTCGGTCACGATGACGATCTGCTTCGCGCCTTCCGCGTGGACCTGGTGGGCGATCTGCGGGACGGTCAGCACGCCGTCGACGGGCTGGCCGCCCGTCATCGCGACGGCGTCGTTATAGAGGATCTTGTACGTGATGGTCGCGTTCGCGGCGATCGCCGCGCGGATCGCGAGCAGCCCGGAGTGAAAGTAGGTGCCGTCGCCGAGGTTCACGAAGATGTGGCGGTCGCCGGAGAAGCGCATCTGGCCGATCCATGCGACGCCTTCGCCGCCCATCTGGCTGAAGGTCTCGGTGTTGCGGTCCATCCACATCGACATGTAGTGGCAGCCGATGCCGGCCAGCGCGCGCGAGCCTTCCGGCACGCGGGTGGACGTGTTGTGCGGGCAGCCGGAGCAGAACCACGGCTTGCGCTCGACCGACACGCGCGGCTTCGCCGCTTCCCGTTCCTTCGCCTCGATCACGGCGACCCGCGCGAGCATGCGCGCGCGCACGTCCGCGGGCAGGTCGGCGCGCATCAGGCGCCGCGCGATCGCCTTCGCGATCAGCGCGGGCGACAGCTCGTAATGCGCGGGCAGCAGCCAGTTGCCGCGCGGCACCGACCATTCGCCGCCTTCGTTGTCGCGCTCGTCGAACTTGCCGTAGATCTTCGGGCGAACGTCCTCGCGCCAGTTGTACAGCTCTTCCTTCAGCGCATATTCGAGAATCTGCCGCTTCTCCTCGACCACCAGGATCTCTTCGAGGCCGGTCGCGAATGCACGCGCATCCTGCGCGTCCAGCGGCCACACGCAGCCCACTTTCAGCACGCGCACGCCGATCCGTGCGCACACGTCGTCGTCGAGGCCGAGGTCGCTGAGCGCCTGGCGCACGTCGAGGTAGGCCTTGCCCGCCGTCATGATGCCGAAGCGCGGCGTCGGCGAATCGACGACGACGCGGTTCAGCTTGTTGGCGCGCACGTAGGCGAGCGCCGCATACCATTTCTCGTCGAGCAGCCGCGCTTCCTGCGCGAGCGGCGAATCGGGCCAGCGGATGTTGAGGCCGCCCGGCGGCAGCGCATGGTCGGCCGGCGTGACGATCTGCACCCGGTCCGGGTCGAGGTCGACCGACGCGGTGGATTCGATCACGTCGGTCACGCATTTCATCGCGACCCACAGGCCCGAGTAGCGGCTCATCGCCCAGCCGTGCAGCCCGTAGTCGAGGTATTCCTGCACGTTCGCCGGATACAGCACGGGCATGCCGGCCGCGATGAACGCATGCTCGGACTGGTGGGCGACGGACGACGACTTGGCCGCGTGGTCGTCGCCGGCGAGCACGAGCACGCCGCCGCGCGCGTCGCTGCCCGCGGAGTTCGCGTGCTTGAACACGTCGCCGGTGCGGTCGACGCCCGGCCCCTTGCCGTACCACATGCCGAACACGCCGTCGCGCGTGGCGCCCGGCCACAGGTTGATCTGCTGCGTGCCCCAGACGGCCGTCGCGGCCAGATCCTCGTTGACGCCGGGCTGGAACACGATGTCGTTCGACTCGAGGTGCTGCTTCGCCTTCCATAGCGACTGGTCGAGCGCGCCGAGCGGGGAGCCGCGGTAGCCGGAGATGAACCCGGCGGTGTTGAGCCCGGCATTGCGGTCGCGCGCCTTCTGCAGCATCGGCAGCCGCACGAGGGCCTGCGTGCCGCTGATGTAGACGCGGCCTTTTTCCAGCGTGTACTTGTCGTCGAGGGATACGGCGGCGTCATGCGGCTCGGCAGCGGCAGCGACGCTCGGGGCGGGGGCGTTCATGGCGATCTGTCTCCGGGGTACTGTATTTTTTGCCGAGTATAGGAAGCCGATTTGCTATCGTAAAATCACAAATAGCAAACTCTGGTATGCGAAAAACAGATGGCATTCGATCTCACGCTCCGGCAGTTGCGGTACTTCGTGGCCGCCGCCCAAACCGGACAATTCTCGATGGCGGCCGCCAACGAGCACGTGTCGCAGTCCGCGATCACGAACGCGGTGCTCGCGCTGGAAAACGGGCTCGGCATGCGGCTGTTCGAACGCTTGCCGCAAGGCGTCGCGCTGACGCCGGACGGCCAGGATTTCTACAACCACGCGCGGCGCGTGCTGGATGCCGCGCGCGATGCCGTGCACAAGCCGCCGTTCCGTTCGCACGACCTGCGCGGCACGGTGCGGATCGCGGCGTCGTACACGGTGCTCGGCTATTTCCTGCCGGAGCTGCTCGCGCGCTTTCGTACGACCTATCCGTACATCGAGTTCGACCTGCGCGACATGGAGCGGGCGGATATCGAGGCGGCGGCGCTGGACGGCGAGATCGACATGGGGGTCGTGCTGCTGTCGAACGTGGCGCGGCCGGGCCGGTTCGACAGCCAGGTGCTGATCCGGTCGCGGCGGCAGTTGTGGGTCGCGCCGTCGCATCCGCTCGCGCAGCTGCGCGCACCGTCGCTGGCGGATATCGCCGGCTATCCGTACATCCTGATCACGGTCGACGAAGGCGAGCAGTCGACGCTACGGTACTGGCGGGAGGTGGGCGTCACGCCGAACATCGCGTTTCGCACGTCGTCGATGGAGGCGCTGCGCGGGCTCGTCGCGCATGGTTTCGGCGTGACGATCCTGTCGGACATGGTGTTTCGCCCGTGGTCGCTCGAAGGCAGGCGCATCGAGGCGCGGCCCGTGCACGACGCGATCCCGCAAATGGACGCGGGGATGATCTGGCGGAAGAAGGGCACGCTCGCGGAGCCGGCGATGGCGCTGCAGCAGTTCCTGATCCACGCGTGCGGGACGTGACGTGCGGCCGTCTAATCGGCGAGCCGCTGGTCCGCGAGCGCCTTGCAGCAGTCTTCGTACACCCATTGCACGAGCCGCGCCTGATAGTTCAGGTCGTCGGTGTCGACGATCTCCTCGACCGCGTCGCGCGCCCATGCCGCGTCGACGAAGCCGGCATGGCGCTTCGCGATGTCCTGCGCGAGCGCGGACAGTTTCGCGATCGACAGCCAGTCGGCCGTGCGGTGGTGGCGATCGAGCCAGCGATGCGCGGCCTGCACCTGGAACGCGGCGTCCGGCCACGTTTCGTTGAGGTAGTACGCGCCGAGATTGCCGCAGGTGAGCCAGCAGAGCAGCTCCAGGCGGTCGTGGGAGCCGAGGGTGGGGCAGGCGTCGGTCATGGCAGCGCTCGCGAAATGCATCGATTCCGGATGGCGGCCGGGCGCAAGGGCCCGGTGCCGATAATAAAAACATAGCACGATGCGGACCCGGTCGCGCACCCGGGCGGATGCGGGGATGAAGGCGGCGGCAGGCCGCGCACGGGCTTTTGGCGTGCCGTGCGCGTCACGGCGATCAATTTTGTATGATGAATGAAGCGCCGAAAGCGGGCTTGCTTTCGAATGGCTGTCGATCGCAACGCCGGAGAAGCTTGCGCGGCGCGTCACTTCGCGTGCGGCCCGGCGCCATGCCGGGCAGGCACGACACTCGCTAGAATGTTCGCTTCCATGGAGACGGAACACGACGATGCAAACCTACGACAAGTTTTATATCGACGGCGCCTGGCGCAAGCCGGCGGGCGACGGCACGATCGACGTGATCGACTCGGGCACCGAGGCCGTGATCGGCCGGATTCCGGAGGGCCTGCCCGCCGATGCGCAAGCGGCCGTCCGCGCCGCGCGTGCCGCGTTCGACGGCTGGGCGGCGACTCCGCCCGCGACCCGCGCAGCCTATCTGCGCAAGATCGCCGAGCACCTGCAGGCGCGCGGCGAGGCACTCGCGCAAGCGATCACGGGCGAGGTCGGCATGCCGATCAAGCTGTCGCGCGCGATCCAGGTCGGCGGCCCGATCTACAACTGGAACGCATACGCGAAGCTCGCCGCGTCGTTCGAATTCGAGGCGCAGGTCGACAACTCGCTCGTCGTGCGCGAACCGGTGGGCGTCGTCGCGGCGATCACGCCGTGGAACTACCCGCTCAACCAGGTCACGCTGAAGGTCGCGCCGGCGTTGGCCGCCGGCTGCACGGTGGTCCTCAAGCCGTCGGAGGTCGCGCCGCTCAACGCGTTCATGCTCGCCGAGGCGATTCATGAAGCGGGGCTGCCGGCCGGCGTGTTCAACCTCGTGTGCGGCTACGGGCCGGTGGTCGGCGAAGTGCTCGCGACCGATCCCGACATCGACATGGTGTCGTTCACCGGCTCGACCCGCGCCGGCAAGCGCGTGGCCGAGCTGGCCGCCGCGAGCGTCAAGCGCGTCGCGCTCGAGCTGGGCGGCAAGTCGGCGGCGGTGATCCTCGACGATGCCGACTTCACGGCGGCGGTGAAGGGCACGGTCAACGCGTGCTACCTGAACGCCGGCCAGACCTGTTCCGCGCACACCCGGATGCTCGTGCCGGAAGCCCGCTACGACGAAGCGCGCGCGCTCGCGAAGACCGCGGCCGAAGCGTATGTCGCGGGCGACCCGCGGCAGGATGCGACGCGTCTCGGCGCGCTCGCGTCGGCGGTGCAGCAGCAGCGCGTGCAGTCGTACATCCAGCGCGGCATCGACGAAGGCGCCGAGCTCGTGACGGGCGGCGTCGGCCTGCCGGAGGGCATCGACAAGGGCTTCTTCGTGAAGCCGACCGTGTTCGGCCGCGTCGATCCGAAATCGACGATCGCGCAGGAGGAGATCTTCGGGCCGGTGCTGTCGATCATCACGTATCGCGACGAGGACGAAGCGGTGCGCATCGCGAACGACTCGCCGTATGGCCTCGGCGGCGCGGTGTGGGCCGGCAGCGACGAGCGCGCGATGCGCGTCGCGCGGCGCATTCGCACCGGCCAGGTCGACATCAACGGCGGCACGTGGAACATGGCCGCGCCGTTCGGCGGCTTCAAGCAGTCGGGCCACGGCCGCGAGAACGGCGTGTACGGGCTCGAGGAATACCTCGAATACAAGTCGATGCAGCTCAAGCCGCGAAAGCCGGCCTGAGCGGCGGCACCGCGCGCTTCCCGAAACGGCACGCCTCGCGCGTGCCGTTTTTTCTTGATGCCGCGCAAGGTGCGCGCCGGCCAATCGTCGATCATCGCAGCTTCCGATGGTTCGACGAGGTTCCCGATGCCTGCCCGCACTTCCTTCCCGCCGCTCGTGATTCGCGGCCGTTCATTGCTGCCGGTCGTGCAGGGCGGCATGGGCGTCGGGGTCTCCGCGCACCGCCTGGCCGGCAGCGTCGCGCGCGAAGGCGCGCTCGGCACGATCGCGAGCATCGACCTGCGCCATCACCATGCGGACCTGCTCGCGCGCTGCCGTGCGCAGCCGGCGCGCGCAACACTGGAGGCCGCGAACCTCGACGCGCTCGCGCGCGAGATCCGTCTCGCGAAGACCTACAGCGACGGGCGCGGAATGATCGCCGTCAACGTGATGAAGGCGGTCAGCGCGCACGCGGACTACGTGCGTGTCGCATGCGAGCACGGCGCGGACGCGATCGTGATGGGCGCGGGCCTGCCGCTCGACCTGCCGGACCTGACGCACGGCCATGACATCGCGCTGGTTCCGATCCTGTCGGACAGCCGCGGCATCGCGCTCGTGCTGAAGAAGTGGATGAAGAAGGGCCGGCTGCCGGACGCGATCGTGATCGAGCATCCCGCGCACGCGGGCGGCCATCTCGGCGTCACGCAGCTCGACGACATGCACGACCCGCGCTTCGACTTCGCGCGCGTGCTCGACGAGACCGCGCAGGTGATCGCGTCGCTCGGCCTCGCGCGCGAGCGCATACCGCTGATCGTCGCGGGCGGCATCAACAGTCACGCGGCAGTGCGCGACGCGCTCGCCGCCGGTGCGAACGGCGTGCAGGTCGGCACGCCGTTCGCGGTCACCGAGGAGGGCGACGCGCATCCGAATTTCAAGCGGGTGCTCGCCGACGCGGGCCCCGACGACATCGTCGAGTTCGTCAGCGTGACGGGCCTGCCGGCGCGCGCGGTGAGGACGCCGTGGCTCGAGCGCTACCTGCGTCACGAAGCGCGCATTCGCGATCGGCTCGGCGCGTTGAAGCAGCGCTGCCCGACCGCGCTCGAATGCCTGGGCGTGTGCGGGTGGCGCGACGGCATCGAGAAGTTCGGCCATTTCTGCATCGACACGCGCCTTGCCGCCGCGTTGCGCGGCGACGTCGCGAACGGCCTGTTCTTCCGCGGCCGCGAGGCGCTGCCGTTCGGCGGCGCGATCCGCAGCGTGCGCGATCTGCTCGACCTGCTGCTCACGGGCCGCGCAGCCGATGCTGCGACAAACCGCCCCACGTTTACGCTGGCTTGACCGATATCAAGATAAGGGAAAGACCCTACGGACAGAATGGAGTCCGTTCCTAGGGGGTCTGTAGATGATGCACAAAACGATTCGAAACTGTATGACTGCCGCGGCATGTGCCGCGATCCTCGCCGCGATGCCGACACTGTCGCACGCCGCTTCGCAGGGCGATGGCATTTACCAGGGCGACTTTCTGGCCCGGCTGCGCGCGATCAGCATCCAGCCGAACGAGCGCGGCAGCGACACGCTGGGCGCGATCAACGTCGGCGTGAAGAACGCGATCGTGCCCGAGCTCGATTTCACGTACATGATTCGCGACTATCTCGGCGTCGAGCTGATCCTCGGCACGTCGCGGCACCAGGCGACGTCGAGCCTCGGCGGCGTGAACGTGCTGCCGCCGACGCTGCTGCTGCAGTACCACTTCAACCATGCCGGCAAGGTGCGTCCGTACGTGGGCGCGGGCCTGAACTACACGTACTTCTACAACAACGGGCTCAACGTCGGCGGGCAGGGCGTGTCGATCGAGAAGAGCAGCTTCGGGCCCGCGCTGCAGTTCGGCGTCGACGTGCAGGTGACGAAGAAGGTGTTCGTCAACGTCGACGTGAAGAAGATCTGGATGAGCACCGATGCGACGCTCGGCGACAAGTCGATCGGCACGCTGCACATCGATCCGCTGATCGTCGGCGTGGGCGTCGGGATGAAGTTCTGAACGCGTAAAAGAACAGAGTTGGGGTTGGCGGCACGGCGGTACGCGTGCCGCTTTTTTTCTGTGCGCGCCGGCTTACAGCTTGTCGTACTGGAAGCGCATCGCGGTGCCCTCGCGCGTGATGCGTTCCCACACCGCGCGCTTCTCGTCGTCGCTCAGGAACACCCAGTTCGAGACTTCGGCGGCCGTGCGGCCGCAGCCCTTGCAGACTTCGTCGAAGAGGGTCGAGCACACGCCGATGCACGGGCTGTCGGGCAGGTCGTGAAGATTGGAGGCCATCTGGAAGGTTCGCTCGGAAGGAAACGTCGGGCGCCATTTTAAAGCATCGGCGGCGGGGCGACTTCCGGCCCCGGCACGCCGCCGGGCGAGCGCCCCGGGCATCGCGATACGCGCGCCGGCCCGGCACATGCGATCGGTCGGCCCGCCGCCGCGCTTTTTCCGGTGGACACGCGGCAATTAACCGATAGAATTTCCTCCGGATTTCTTTATGTCGCGAGCCGCTTTGCCGGTTTGCGACAGGAATCTGTTCCGTTTGCGCGACACCGCCATGATTTTTTTGTGACGGGCGTCGAATAATGGTAGCGTTCGGGTTTTTCAAGGGGCGGTGCGGGTTTTCATGCGCCGTCATGACGAGGCAGACGACAACCGGACACGGGTCCGGCCGGATGGGAGAACGGGATGAAAGCAAAGGTGGCGGGCCGGTTCGCGGCGCTCGCGCTGTGCGTGGGCGCATCGGCGGCGGCGGCGAAGGATACGCAGCTCAATGTCTACAACTGGTCGGACTACATTGCGAAGGACACGATCCCGAACTTCGAGAAGCAGAGCGGCGTCAAGGTCCGCTACGACAACTACGACAGCGACGACACGCTGCAGGCGAAGCTCCTGACGGGCAGTTCGGGCTACGACATCGTCGTGCCGACCAGCAACTACGCGGGCAAGCAGATCGCCGCCGGCATCTTCGCGCCGCTCGACAAGTCGAAGCTGCCGAACCTCAAGCATCTCGATCCGCAGCTGATGGCGCTCGTCGCCGGCGCCGATCCGGGCAACAAGTACGCGGTGCCCTGGGCGTACGGCACGACCGGCCTCGCATACAACGTGAACAAGGCCCAGCAGATCCTCGGCAAGGTGCCGCTCGACAACTGGGACATCCTGTTCAAGCCGGAGAACATCTCGAAGCTGAAGGCGTGCGGCGTGTCGGTGCTCGACGCGCCGGACCAGATGTTCGCGGCGACGCTGCACTACATCGGCAAGGATCCGATGAGCACGAACCCGGCCGACTACAAGGCCGCGATGGAAGTGCTGAAGAAGATCCGTCCGTACATCACGCAGTTCAACTCGTCGGGCTACATCAACGACCTGGTCGGCGGCGACCTGTGCTTCGCGTTCGGCTGGTCGGGCGACGTCGTGATCGCGAAGCATCGCGCGATGGAAGCGAAAAAGCCGTACAAGGTCGAGTACTACATCCCGAAGGGCGGCGCACCCGTCTGGTTCGACGTGATGGCGATCCCGAAGGACGCGAAGAACAAGGACGCCGCGCTGCAATGGATCAACTACATCGAGGATCCGAAGGTCCACGCGGCGATCACGAACGCGGTCTACTACCCGAGCGCGAACGCCGAGGCACGCAAGTACGTGCGGCCTGACGTCGCGAACGACCCGGCCGTCTACCCGCCGGCCGACGTCGTGAAGACGCTGTTCCTGCTCAAGCCGCTGCCGCCGGAGATCCAGCGCCTGCAGACGCGTCTGTGGACCGAGCTGAAGTCGGGACGCTGACGCGAGCCGGAGCATCGCATGCAGTCATGAAGCCCCTGGTACCCCCGGGGGCTTTGTTCGTCAAACGCAGGAGAGAAGCAGCACATCATGAATAGCCAGTCGAGTGCGCCGGTTGCGGGCGCGCCGTCCTTCATTCCTTCGTCCGGCGCCGACGCGCGCGCCGAGAACTTTGTCCAGATCATCGACGTCGTCAAGAAATTCGGCGAGACCGAAGCGGTGCGCAGCGTCAACCTGACGGTGCGCAAGGGCGAGCTGTTCGCGCTGCTCGGCAGCTCGGGCTGCGGCAAGTCGACGTTGTTGCGGATGCTCGCGGGCCTCGAGACCGTCACGTCGGGCAAGATCCTCATCGACGGCGAGGACCTCGCGCAGATGCCGCCGTACAAGCGGCCCGTGAACATGATGTTCCAGTCGTATGCGCTGTTCCCGCACATGTCGGTCGAATCGAACGTCGCGTTCGGCCTCAAGCAGGAAGGCGTGCCGAAGGCCGAGCTGAAGGAGCGCGTGCACGCGGCGCTCGAACTCGTGCAGATGGGCAAGTACGCGAAGCGCAAGCCGCACCAGCTGTCGGGCGGCCAGCAGCAGCGCGTCGCGCTCGCGCGCTCGCTCGTCAAGCGCCCGAAGCTGCTGCTGCTCGACGAGCCGATGTCCGCGCTCGACAAGCAGATCCGCCAGCGCACGCAGATCGAGCTCGTCAACATCCTGAACAAGGTCGGCGTCACCTGCATCATGGTCACGCACGACCAGGAAGAGGCGATGACGATGGCGAACCGGCTCGCGGTGATGAGCGAAGGGCAGATCGTGCAGATCGGCTCGCCGAACGAGGTGTACGAGTACCCGAACACCCGCTTCTCGGCCGAGTTCATCGGCTCGACCAACCTGTTCGACGGCATCACCGTCGAGGACGAGCCCGATCACGTGTTCATCGAGTCGCCGGACCTGTCGTGCCGGCTGTACGTGAACCACGGCATCAGCGGGCCGCTCGGCATGCCGGTCACGGTGTCGGTGCGCCCCGAGCGCATCGCGCTGACGCGCAAGCCGCCCGAGGGCGCGTTCAACTGGGCGCACGGCCGGATCACCAACGTCGCGTACATGGGCGGCTACTCGCTATATCACGTGAAGCTCGACGCGGGCAAGACGGTGATCGCGAACGTGTCGAGCCTCGCGATCTCCGAGCTGGAGACGCCGGCGCTCGGCGACGAGATCTACGTGCGCTGGAGCGCATCGGCGGGGGTGGTGCTGACGTCATGACCGCGTTCAAGTCCCTGCTCAACTGGCCGGTGCGGCGCTTCAACCTGACCGGCCGCACCGCGGTCGTCGCCGGGCCGTTCACGTGGCTCGTGCTGTTCTTCCTCGTGCCGTTCGTGCTGGTCGTCAAGATCAGCTTCGCCGAACTGCAGCTCGGCATCCCGCCGTATTCGGAGCTCGCGACGTATGCGGACGGCGTCGTGCACGTCGCGCTGAACCTGTCGCACTACGCGTTCCTGCTGACCGACAGCCTGTACTTCGCGACCTACGTGAACTCGGTGCTGGTCGCGGCCGTCACGACGGTGCTGTGCCTGCTGATCGGCTATCCGATGGCGTACTACATCGCGCGCTCGAACCCGGCGACCCGCAACATCCTGATGATGGGCGTGATGCTGCCGTTCTGGACGTCGTTCCTGATCCGCGTGTACGCGTGGATCGGCATCCTGAAGAACAACGGGCTGCTGAACAACTTCCTGATGTGGATCGGCCTGATCCATACGCCGATCGAGCTGTACCGCACGAACTACGCGGTCTACATCGGGATGGTCTATTCGTACCTGCCGTTCCTCGTGATGCCGCTGTACGCGCACCTCGTGAAGATGGACCTGCGCCTGCTCGAGGCCGCGTACGACCTCGGCGCGAAGCCGTGGAAGGCGTTCGTGCAGATCACGCTGCCGCTGTCGAGGAACGGAATCATCGCCGGCTGCCTGCTGGTGTTCATCCCGGCGGTGGGCGAGTACGTGATTCCGGAACTGCTCGGCGGCGCGAACACGCTGATGATCGGCCGCGTGATGTGGAATGAATTCTTCAACAACGCCGACTGGCCGATGGCATCCGCCGTGACCTGCGCGATGGTGCTGCTGCTGCTCGTGCCGATGGCGATGTTCCAGCACTTCCAGGCGAAGGAGCAGGAGGGCCGCCGTTCATGAAGCCGAATCGTTACCTGCAGTTCGCGGCGCTCGCCGCCGGCTTCGCGTTCCTGTACATCCCGATCCTGAGCCTGATCGTCTACTCGTTCAACGAGTCGAAGCTCGTCACGGTGTGGTCGGGCTTCTCGTTCCGCTGGTACTCGGCGCTCGTCGACGACGACGAGCTGCTGACCGCCGCGTGGCTGTCGCTGAAGATCGGCCTGATGACGGCCACCGCGTCGGTCGCGATCGGCACGTGGGCCGGTTTCGTGCTGGCGCGGATGGGGCGCTTTCGCGGTTTCGCGCTGTTCAGCGGGATGATCAACGCGCCGCTCGTGATTCCGGAAGTGATCCAGGGGATCTCGCTGCTGCTGCTGTTCATCGAGCTCGGCAAGTGGATCGGCTGGCCGGCCGAGCGCGGCATCTTCACGATCTGGCTCGGCCACGTGATGCTGTGCATCTCGTACGTCGCGATCATCGTGCAGTCGCGCGTGCGCGATCTGGACCCGTCGCTCGAGGAGGCCGCGCTCGATCTCGGCGCGACGCCGCTCAAGGTGTTCTTCGCGGTCACGCTGCCGCTGATCTCGCAGGCGCTGATCGCGGGCTGGCTGCTGTCGTTCACGCTGTCGATCGACGACCTCGTGCTGTCGGCGTTCCTGTCCGGCCCCGGCTCGACGACGCTGCCGCTCGTCGTGTTCTCGCGCGTGCGGCTCGGCCTGAATCCGGAGATGAACGCGCTCGCGACGCTGCTCATCGTCGCGGTGACGGCCGGCGTCGTGATCGCGAACTTCGTGATGCTGCGGCAGGAGCGGCGCAGGATGGCGGCGCTGGCCTGACGCGCGACGCCCAGGCGCAACGCGCCACGCAAAAAAACGCCCGGTGCCGACGACGAGTCGGGCCGGGCGTTTTGTCTGTGTGCCGCTGTCGTGCGGCGCGCCAGCTGGGTCAGTATGCGAAGGATTTGCCCGGCGTCGTCCAGACGGCGGTGGCCGCCGAGCACGGTTGCAGGCCGAGCGTGCCGCCGGCGGGCGCGAGGCAGCGCCCCGACGGCACCGACACGAGCTGCGCGGCGCCCGGCCGCGGGCCGGCCGTCACGTGCCACTGCTGGGCCGCTTCGCCGGGGACGCAGGTGCCCAACAGCGCGCCGCCGGCCGCGCCCGGCGCCGGCGCGGTCAGGCAGTAGCTGTACTTGGTTTGCAGCGTGCCGTCGCCGGCGGCGACCCACAGTTGCGGGTTGAAGCGCGTGCCGCCCGATGCGCGCACCGCGGCGGGCGTCGGGCAGGCGGCGAGCGCCGCGGGGCTGCCGTCGCGCAGGCCGCTCGTGGCCGTCAGGCACGCACCATTCGCCTTGACGAGACCGGCCGCCGACTGCTGCGGGCCGCCGACCAGCGTCGCGACGCCGTTCGACTCGGACGCATTCGCGTAGCTTGACGGGCAAGTCTTGTTGACCGTGACCGACGGGGCCGGCACCTTCACCGTATTGCCGAGCGTGTCGTACGCCCGGATGCTGAACTGCGCGTTCGTATAGGCCACCGATGCGCAGCTCGTGCGGCTCGAATTCCAGTCGAAGTACTCGACCCACTGGCTGATCGACGAGACCGGCACCTGTGTTTGCGTCGTGCCGACGTAGATGCTGCCGATGTCGAAACTGTCGCCGCTCGCGCCGGCCGTCACGTCGGTCACGTTGCTCTTGAACCAGCCGGGGCCCTGGCTCGTGTCCGGCGTGATGCGGAAGCGGTACGTGTGGCCTGCTTGCCAGTCGTAGCGGTAGCGGCACTGCGCGCCGGCACTGCCGTCCGTCGCCGAGCCGCTGACCGTGCAGTAGCTGCCGGCGCCGATGCCGGCGCTCGCGGGCGTGCCGGGTTTCGCGGCGGTCGCGCCCCACAGGCTGAACAGGAATTGCTTGCCGGCGCCTTCGCTGGCCGATACCAGTTCGGTCGACTGCAGGCCGGTGTAGCCATGCAGCGAATCGACCTGGTTCGACCAGAACACGTTCGAGTTCGGGCCGGGGTCGGTCTGCGGCGTGATGAACAGGTCGAGGATCGCGACGCTGCGCACCGTCGACGGGAACCACGTGTTGCTGTAGAGCCCGGGCGTCGCGCCGAGGAAGCTGCTGAGCGTCGGCGCGGTGCTGGCCGACAGCGTCGCGAGGCCGGGCGCGGTGCTCGCCGTGATGTTGAAACTGCGCGCGCCCGGCGGCGGCAGCGACGCGACGGGCGGCACGCCGAGCGTGAAGGTGAACGTGCATGAACCGCCTGCCGGCACCGTCGCGCCGGTCAGCGCGAGTTGCGCGGCGCCGTCGCCGGTGAGCGTGCCGCCGCAGGCGCTCGTGAAGCCGTTCGCGGTGAAGCCGGCGGGCATGCCGATCACGAGGCCGGCGGCGGCCGGTGCGGTGCCCGTGTTCGCGAGACGGAGTGTCGCCTTGTCGGTTCCGCCGACGGAGGGCGAGAGGCTGGCGAGGGTCAGGGTTGCGGTGTAGGTGGATGCGGCAATCGCGGTGAGCGGCGTGAACAGCAACGCGGCAAGCGCCGCGCCTCCTCGTCTGCTGATGGGCATGGCCAGACTCCTTTCTCGTTGTTGGTTTCAACGCGCCGGGCGAGGGCGCGCGGAGGCGAGTCTAGCATGCGGGTTGCCCGCTGGCTTCTCGTGACATTCGTTCGGATACCAGAAAATCGTTATCGCATTTTCGTACGCGGACGATTGATCCTCCTGTCAGGTCGGCGTTAGGTTGGCGTGGGGCGCATTCGCCCGCTTAACCGGAACGGGATTCAGGATGACGAACGAAAAAGAAGCAAGCGCGCTGACCCATCATTTCGCGACCATCGGCTCGCGTACCGAGCGCGGCGGGTGGGTTGCCGAAGTCGCGGGCAAGACAAGTTATCGCGGGCTGACGCTGGCCCGCGTCGGCGACATCGTCCAATACGACGACGGTAGCGAAGCCGTCATCATCGACGGGGCGGGATTTGCTGCCACGTCGGAGGGCAGGCCGTTTGCGCTGGTCGGCTCGCGACTGAGCAACGGCGACGTCATCACGCTAACGTTACAAGACGGAGCCGGCATCCGGGTGAGCGACGACAAGCCGATTCCCGGTTTGTTCGACCCGGCCTACGTGCCGCCGCCCGCCCGCCCGCGCTACCGGCTGGCCGTGAAAGGGGCAACGACTGGTCGCGGCGGCGTGCTGCGCGAAGCGACCGGCACGTGGGGCATGGGCGAATCGCTCGGCAAGTCTGCTGTCGTGGGAGACGTTGTCGACTATGCGGACGGCTCGACCACCCGAATCATCAGCGGTCTTGGCATCGCGGATTATCCCGACTTCGCGCCGCTCGCTTTCGTCGGGAGCGAACTTGACAATGGCGACACGATCACGGATAGCCCGGAACGTCAGGGCAGGGGCTTCCCCGACACGTTCACGGTGGTGAATCCGGCGATCGTGAGCGGCTAAAGGGGCGGCGGCATGATCCGATATTTTCTTGCCCAAGGCGACCGCGCCGGCAGTGCGGTGATCACCGAAGGTCTCGGCACCGTGACCTGCTCGAACCCGCCGCCGAGGGTGCATATCGCCACGCTCTACATGAAAACCTACTGCGCGGCCTGCAAGCAGGAAGGATTCATCGCGCCGAAGGGGCCGCGCTGGCCGGGCACCGGCCCGAACGGCAATCAATGGGCATTGAGCGGCGACATCAACGTATGCGGTTGCAATCCGTCGCCGGTCTTCCATGCCGAGCGCAACATGAGAATGGTCTTCACAGCCGAGCAAGCGGCGGCGCTGACGGGGCAAAGTGTCGCCGGTTCGTCGTTGGCGATTCGCGCCGAACACGACGAGCAATTCGTTCTGCGCGACGTCGATACCGGCCGACCATTGGCGCGTGTGCGATACCGAATCCGTACAGCGTCCGGAAAAGTGTTCAGCGGCGTGACGGATGCGACGGGCCATACGCAGCGCGTCACGACGACCAACACGGAATCGCTTTGCCTTGAAATTGCGAGAAACGAAAATGCCTGATGACGGCTACGAACTGGTTCACGATTCAGCCGTGACGAACACGACGCCGGGCTCGAAGGTCGACGTTCTCGTCAACACAACGCCGATCTGCCCAAACATGAGCAACAAGGAATTTCGCGCGCTGATAATGCGGCTGCGAGATACCGCAGTGATTCTTATCAAAGAAAGAATCGTAGACGTGGCTCGATGGGATACATCGGCAAAACGGCGAGCGCAATTCTGGTTCGGTCGCGCTGACGACGCACTCCGAACGAAATTGAGTACCGGATTGCCAAAGCTTGCTGGGGCGATGCAGGAATTGAAGCCTGAGAACATCATTCGGTGGGATGAGCAGAAGGCACGAAATATTTCCTGCGACATTGCGCCGAACAGCGGCAGTAACGATGCGGCAGTATGCAAGCCGGATTCGGCACGGAGAATTATTGCAATCTACCCGCACTTTTGCACAGTTGAAGATGTGTATGTCGCTGGAAATTGCAAGCTGAAGATTCTAATCCACGAATGCACGCATTATGTCGACACATTTGACTCGAATGACGTGAATTATGGGTTTGCTAGTGGCATCGGCTATTGGGCGCAAAGCGATCCGGATGCAGCAAGCAGGAATGCGGATAATATTGCATGCTATATTGCTCACTTTGAGTATATGGATGAATTCAGGAAAAAGGGAATTTGGTGATGGTATGAGAAGACGTATTTCAACTGTCGCGCTGATATTTTGTCTGAGTGCTTTTCAGCAGGTTGTTGCGTGTACCATATCCGAGGATGTGGTTGAAAGCGTTCCGCTGAATTATCAAGGTATACCGAATTCCTATCGTCTGAAAATGGTGGGCATGGTGTTGAATGCGCGGCGATGGCCTGATGTTGAAATTCAAGCGCAAGTTGTTGCAAATGCCTTTGTCGGCGAAAGCAGCCCCAAGGAGTTGGCAGAGTCAAGAGGTCGGCAACTCAGGGATTTCTTAATTCAACTTGGAATAAGGCGACAATATATATATGTCGACACGCACGTATTGAGTCTACCTTATGAAAGAGATAGCACTGGAAATGGGGGTTATCTACAGCTCGGTGTTAGTCTCTTGCCGTTGTGCAAAGGAGGGTGCGAGCGCCTTTGTAACGACCCAAGAGTGACGCCGAATAGTAAGGCAATTATGTAGTTTTCAAATCCCCGCTTCATCGGGGCGGTTATCCCGATACGCGCTCGGGGCGGCTGTCATTTTTGCGGACAGTGAGGCGGCACCGCTACGTTCGCGATGCCGCCGGTTCCGGTGTGTTGCTGGTGGGCGTTGATGGATGATTGCCGAAGTAAGTTATGACGTGTGCAGCGACCCCCCGCTCACACACCAAACACTGCCTTCACCATCAACCCAACAGCGACACACACCAGCGCGCCCGCAAACCCGATCTGCACATGCCGCGCAGACAGCCGTCGCGACACCCCCCGCCCGGCCGCCATCCCCAGCGCGGTCGTCACCGTGAACCACAGCGTCACATCGAGCGGCGCATGCGTGCCCGCAACGAGCGTCGCGAACACGCCGCCCGTGCCGACCAGCGCGATCACCATCAGCGATGTCGCGACGATCCCGTGCATCGACACGTCGGTGAACTTGCGCAGCATCGGCACGATCACGAAGCCGCCGCCGACGCCGAGCAGGCCCGTCATCAGGCCCGTCACCGCGCCGGTCGACGCGAGCGCGAGGCCGGCGCGCCACGACCAGACGAGCCGGCCGGTATCGGGATTCACGCGGCCGACGCACAGCGGAGAAGCCTGCGCGGCCCCGTGTGGCGTGCGCAGCGCTTGCCGCAGCAGGCGGCCGGCGACGACCAGCATCGTCGTCGCGAACAGCGCGAGCAGCACGCGCTGCGGCAGCATGTGGGCGAGCCGCACGCCGAGCGTGGTGAGCGGCACGCCGGCCGCGGCCATCAGCAGCGCCGCGCGATAGCGCACGAGCCCGCGGCGAAAGCCCTCGAGCGCGCCGAGCGCGGCGCTGCCGGCCACCGCGACGAGCGCGACCGGGGTGGCCTGCTGCATCGGCCAGCCCATCCCGACGACGAGCGCCGGCACCGCGAGGATCCCGCCGCCGGCGCCGGTCAGCCCGAGCACCGCGCCGACGATGCCGCCGAGCACGAGAGAAATCAGCATGGTGTGCTCCGGTCGGGCGGGGTCAGCGGGCGATCGGCGGCTTGGCGAGCCATTCGCGGCCCTTCAGCATCGCCTTCCAGTACAGCGGCGGCAGCAGCCGCTCCTTCAGCAGCCACGCGAGCCGCGACGGCCGCCGGCCGTCGATCAGCCACGCGGGGAAGGTCGGCACGACCTTGCCGCCGTACAGGAATTCGGCGAGCACGATCCGGCCGCGCTCGACGGTCAGCGGGCACGAGCCGTAGCCGTCGTAGGCGGCTTCGCCGTGCACCTTGCCGAGCGCCGCGAGCACGTTGTGCGCGACGACGGGCGCCTGCTTGCGCGCGGCGGCGGCGGTTTTCGCGTTGGTCGTGTTGGTCGCGTCGCCAAGCGCGAACACGTTCGCGAAGCGCTTGTGCCGCAGCGTCGCGGGGTCGACGTCGATCCAGCCGGCCGCGTCGGCGAGCGGGCTCGCGCGCACGAAGTCAGGCGCCCGCTGCGGCGGCACCACGTGGATCATGTCGAAGTCGCGCACGACGGTTTCCGCGCTGCCATCCGGCAGCGTGCGCCGGAACGTCGCGCGGCGCGCGGGGCCGTCGATCGCGACGAGGTTGTGGCCGAACTGCAGCGCGATGTCATAGCGCTTCACGTATTCCATCAGCGCGGGCACGTAGTCGGCGACGCCGAACAGCGCGGCGCCCGCGTTCAGGAACTCGACGTTCGCCGCGTCGAGGCGGCCCGTGCGCCGCCAGTGGTCGCAGGCGAGATACATCGCCTTTTGCGGCGCGCCCGCGCACTTGATCGGCATCGGCGGCTGCGTGAACAGCGCGCGGCCGCCGTTGAAATCGCGCACGAGCTGCCACGTGTACGGCGCGAGATCGTAGCGGTAGTTCGACGTGACGCCGTTGCGGCCGAGCGTGTCGGCGAGCCCATCGATCGCGTGCCAGTCGAGCTTGAGCCCCGGGCAGACGATCAATTGCCGGTAGCCGATCCGGCGGCAGCCATCGAGCACCACGGCCTGCGCGTCCGGCTCGAAGCCGGCGACCGCGGCCTGGATCCAGCGCACGCCGCGCGGCAGTACCGAATACATCCGGCGCGCGGTGGTTTCCGGCCGGAACACGCCCGCGCCGACCATCGTCCAGCCCGGCTGGTAGTAATGCACGTCGGCCGGGTCGATCACCGCGATGTCGAGCGAGCGGTCGCGCGCGAGCAGGCTCGACGCAACGGCCAGGCCGGCCGCGCCCGCGCCGACGATCACGATGTCGTGCCGAGCATCGACCGGCGGCGCGGCGCGTTCGCCGCGCGGGGCGAGGCGTGGCGCGAGCGCGGACAGGTCGTAGCCGGCGGCGGCGGCCGTCGCGACGATGTCGTCCGGTGGCTGCAGGCCGGCCTGCGACAGTGCCCACAGCGTCGCCGAGCGCGTGCCGGTGCGGCAGTACGCGAGCACCGGCGCGCGGTGCGACGCAGTCAGCGACGCGACGAGCGCGCCGAACCGCGCGGCCTGCTCGTCGGTGACCTTGCCGGAATCGACCGGCAGATCGTGCACGTCGAGGCCGAGCGGCGCGGCGGCCGCCCGCAGCTCGGCGACGGTCGGCTGGTCCGGGCCTTCGCCGTCCGGGCGGTTGCAGACGATCGCGCGAAAGCCCGCGTCGCGCAGCGCGGGCAGGTCGGCGGCCGTGATCTGGGGCGAGACCGACAGCGTGTCGGTCAGCGTGCGGATGGTCATGTTCTGGAATTCTCCGGTTGGGGCGGAAGGCGCGGGCTCAGATCGCGTCGAGCGGGATCTTCAGGTAGCGCACGCCGTTGTCTTCGGCCGCCGGCAGATGGCCGGCGCGCATGTTGACCTGCACCGACGGCAGCATCAGCACCGGCATGTCGAGCGTCGCGTCGCGCGCGGTGCGCATCGCGGCGAAGTCGTCCTCGGTCACGCCGTCGCGCACGTGCACGTTCGCGCGCCGCTGGTCGGCGACGGTGCTCACGTACTGCAGGTCGCGGCCGCCGGGCTGGTAGTCGTGGCACATGTACAAGCGCGTGTCGGGCGGCAGGCTCAGCACGCGCGCGATCGACCGGTACAGCGCACGTGCGTCGCCGCCCGGGAAATCGCAGCGCGCGGTGCCGTAGTCGGGCATGAACAGCGTGTCGCCGACGAACGCGGCTCGTTGCGCGCCGTCGTCGACGCAATAGGTCAGGCAGGCCGGCGTGTGGCCGGGCGTGTGCAGCGCGCGGATCGACAGCGCACCGAGCGGCAGCACGTCGCCGTCGTCGAGCAGCCGGTCGAACTGGCTGCCGTCGGCCGCGAAGCCGGGGCCCGCGTTGAACAGCCGGCCGAACACGTGCTGCACGCGGCGCACCTGCGCGCCGATCGCGATCTCGCCGCCGACGCGCGCCTTCAGGTACGGCGCCGCGGACAGGTGGTCGGCGTGCACGTGCGTTTCCAGCAGCCATTGGACCGTCGCGCCGAGTTCGGCCACGCGCGCGACCAGCCGGTCGGCGCTGGCGGTGCGCGTGCGCCCCGACTTCGGGTCGTAGTCGAGCACGCTGTCGATCAGCGCGCATGCGCGGCTCGCGGTGTCGAGCAGCAGGTAACTGATGGTGCTGGTCGCCGGGTCGAAGAAGCCTTCGACCGACATGGCGGGGGCGTTGCTCACGGGGATATCCTCGATCAGGTTCGGCAATCGACCTTCATGTGTACAAAATCCGTGCCAGCGGGCCGCGTCGCGCCGGCGCACGCGCCAGCTGCTTGATTCGTCTCGTGTTTTTGCCCGCGGATGCGCGCCGGGCGGGGCCGTGCGGGGGCGTGCGGCACATTGGCACTGCCAGTTTCGGCAGCGTGATGGCAGAATTGGCAGTCTCCGTGGCAGCCACCCCGAATCCGACGACCCATGCCCCCTCACGACATCATCCCGATCGTTCCCGCGCCGGCGCGCGGCGCCGCGCCCGACGTGGACGCGCTCGTCTCCTATCTTGAGCAGGATCCGCAGCCGATGATCGTCGTCGATCCGGACTACCGGATCCTCGCGGCGAACGGCGCGTACCGGCGCCAGTTCGGCGTCGCGGGCGTCGAGCACGTGGGCCGGCATTGCTACCGCGTGTCACATCACTACGACGTGCCATGCGATCAGGCCGGCGAGCATTGCCCGATGAAGCAGGCGCTCGAGTCGCGCGGCGTCAACCGCGTGCTGCATATTCATCACACGCCGCGCGGGCCCGAGCACGTCGACGTCGAGCTGCGCCCGATCTTCGACGCGGCGGGCGGCGTGATTGCGTACGTCGAGCGGCTGACGACGGTCCGGAGCGCGTCCGCGCAGCCGAGCGCGGACGGGCTCGTCGGCGGCTCGGATGCGTTCAACGCGGCGCTCGGCTCGCTGCAGCGGGTCGCGCCGTCGATGCTGCCGGTGCTGCTGCTCGGCGAATCGGGCACCGGCAAGGAGCTGTTCGCGCGGGCGCTGCACGAGGCGAGCGCGCGGGCGCTGGGGCCGTTCGTCGTCGTCGATTGCTCGGGGATTGCCGAGACGCTGTTCGAAAGCGAACTGTTCGGCTACGAGAAGGGCGCGTTCACGGGCGCGGCGGCGCGCAAGCCGGGCCTCGTCGAAACCGCGCAGGGCGGCACGCTGTTCCTCGACGAGATCGGCGACGTGCCGCTGCCGATGCAGGTGAAGCTGCTGCGGCTGATCGAGTCGGGCACGTTCCGGCGGGTGGGCGGCGTCGAGGCGCTGCGCGCGGATTTCCGGCTCGTCGCCGCGACCCACAAGCCGCTGCGCGCGATGGTCGACGACGGCCGGTTCCGCCAGGATCTCTACTACCGGATCAGCGCGTTTCCGATTCCGCTGCCCGCGCTGCGCGAGCGGCACGGCGACATCGCGATGCTCGCCGCGTCGATCCTGCGGCGCATCGCGAACGCGCGCGCCGGGGCGCGCGACACGTCGTTCACGCTGACCGACGCGGCGCGCGCATGCCTCGAAGCCTACGCGTGGCCCGGCAACATCCGCGAGCTGCGCAACGTGCTCGAGCGCGCGTGCCTGTTCGCCGACGACGGCGCGATCCGCGTCGAGCACCTGCCCGACGAGGTTGCGCAGGCCGGCGATCCGGCGCGGCAGCCGGACGCGGCGCGCACGCTGTCCGACGACGAGCTCGTGCGGATCGCGCGCACGTTCCGCGGCACGCGCCGGGCGCTGGCCGAGCATGTCGGGCTCAGCGAGCGCACGCTGTACCGGCGGCTGCGCGCGCTCGGGGTCGCGACGCGGGACGCGTGAGCGCGCGCTGGGCAGGCGCGACAAAAATCAACATTCGACGATCATTAATTATCGTTTTACGATAATTTCGTGTGTAGAATCGATGGCTGGATTCCACCCGTCGAGGACATCACATGCATTCCGATCGCGTTGCCCGCCTCAGCCAGCGCATGGCTGCCGTCACCCTGGGGTTCATCGTCGCCATGCTGCTGCTGAACGCCGCGTGCTGGGCCTTTCCGTCGCTGACGTCGATCGACGCCGGCGCCGGCCTCGGATTCGGCCTGACCGATTCGCTGATCGCCGGGCTCGGCGTGGACGTCGCCGCGATGCCGTGGTGGCAGAAGGCGGGCGGCATCGTGCTGTCGAGCGTGCCGCTCGTCGCGCTCGCGATCGGCCTGCATCACCTGCGCCTGCTGTTCCGCACCTACGCGCGCCGCGACTATTTCTCCGCGCAAGCGGCCGGCCATCTCGGCAGGATGGGGCGCGCGATCGGCCTGTGGGTCGTGCTGAGCGTGCTGTGCGAACCGCTGCTCAGCATGTGGGCGACGATGCGCGAACCGGCCGGGCGCCATGTCGTCACGGTCAGCGTCGGCCTGCCTTACGTCGTCGCGCTGTTCACCGCGGCCTGCATCCTCGTGATCGCGCGCATCCTGCGGCAGGCGAGCGAGCTCGACGCCGAGCATCGGCAATTCGTGTGAGGCGCGCGCAATGCCGATCGTCATCAAGCTCGACGTGATGCTCGCGACCCGCAAGGTCCGTTCGAAGGATCTGGCGGCGGCCGTCGGCATCACCGAACAAAATCTGTCGCTGCTCAAGCAAGGGAAGGTCAAGGGTATTCGCTTCGCGACGCTCGAGGCGATCTGCCGCTATCTCGATTGCCAGCCCGGCGATCTGCTCGCGTTCGACGACGACGGCAGCGATAGCGTCGATGCAGGATGACGGCGCGCGCGCTGCCCGGCGCGGGCGGCCGCCGGCCGCGGCTGGGCGTCGGCGCGGCGGCGCTCGTCGTCGCGGTGTCGATTCATGTGGCGGGCTGGCTCGCGCTCAGGTCGATGCCGACGACGGGCCGCGTGGCGCAACCGCAGGCAGCGGAAACGGCGAGGCGGGCGCTGATCGTCGAATGGATTCCGGAGCAGCCGGCGGCAGACGCGCGCGACGACGCTCGCTTGCCGCGTCGTCATGATCCGGAGGTCGCTGCGCGCAGGCCGGCGCCGTCGGCAATTAAAAGGAACCGATTGCCGAACCCGGAGACTGTGACGAATGCAGATACGGCCGCGAATCGCGCCGAAGCCGTCAGGCCGGACGTGCCCGCCGCCGGCGTCGACTGGCGGCGCGACCTCGACGCGATCGGCACACCGCGAACGGTCGGGCGCAGCCCGGCTGTCGCGGCGATCGGCGCGCTCGGCGCATCGTCGGGCGGAATCGCGCGGCGGTGCGAGACGGTGGATGCGACGTTGGCCCGCGGGGTGTCCGAGGCGCGTCGCGCCGATTGCCGGAACGCGTACGCGGGGATGGGCCTGCTGGCGATTCCCGCGCTCGCGCTCGACGCGGTGCGCGACGCCGGCTGCAAGTGGTGACAGGCGCCGGCGGATGGCGACGGCATGCGCATTTCGCGATAATGGCGCGCTTATTCCGAAGGCCACCCTAACAATGAAAATCCGATATCGAAGCACCGGGCCCGCGCTCGCGGCCCTGCTGTTCAGCTGCGCGGCCCATGCCGCCGACTACACGTGGACCGACGCGGCCGGCGCACACGCGGTCACGTTCACGCGCACCGGGCAGGACGACGGCGTGAAGCTGAGGGTCGTCGGCACGCTGAACGGGCAGCCGGAATGGATCGTGCGCGACGACGTGACCGAATGCGGCGTGGACAAGGTCCTCGACGTCGTGCCGGCGTCGGTCGAAATGCGCGACCTGCTCGGCAACGACCGCAAGCAGTTCCTGTTCGCGTACAAGATCGCCTGCACCGGCGACATCAGCCCGAACGGGGTCAAGTATTTCCTGATCGACCAGGGCAGGAAGTACGTGCTGCGCGGCGAGGAAGTCATCGTGATGGGCAAGAAGGTGACGGACGGCGGCAGCCCGCCCGTGCCGAGCGCGGACCTGAAGGCGAACCCGGTGTTTCTCGGCTACATGATGAAGCGCTGGCGCCGCCTCAGCGAGCGGCGCTATCCGTAACCGGGCGTGACAGGCATCCCGCGCGTCGTCCCGCCGCCCGGTTACCCCGTACTCAGCGCTGCGGAGCCAGCTGCGCCATCGCTTCGCGCATGAAGCCGAGCAGCGTGTCGTCGGCCCACGCGTCCTTCGTCAGCGCCGGCTCGTTCTGCATCGCGCGGCGGAATTTCGCATGCGTCGCCGGGTCGTCGCCCGCGTAGCTGCGGAACAGGTCGAGCCAGCGCACCGCGAGCGCGCGGGCCTCGGGCGAATCGGGCCGCGCGCCCGCTTCGAGCGCATCGCGCGCGTCGGCCATCAGCTGCGGCCATTCCATCGCGCGTTCGCCGTAATGCGCGCGCATGAAGCGGATCTCGTCGGGCGCGAGGTAGCGCTCGAAGATCTGCATCTTCGTCTCCGCGACCGCTTGCAGCACGTAGTCGCGCAGCGCGGTCGAGATGCCGATCTGCGCCTGCATCGACGGCTCGCGTTCGTGCATCAGGTTCAGTTTCGCCAGCAGGCGCGGGTCGTTGTTCGTGTCGCGCACGAGCAGGGTCATCCAGCGCGCGGCGAGCGTGCGCGCCCGTTCGTCCTCGGGCGGCACGCCCGCGTCGAACAGCGCGCGCACGTCGCCGACGAGCGCGATCCATTCCGCATCGCCCGTCTGGCTCTTGCGGTACATCGGCATGCGCGCGAGTTCTTCCTCGGAAAAGTAGTTGTCGTACACGGTCATCAACTCCAGTGTGGTGAGCCAATCGGCCAGCTCCGGCTCCGTGCCCGCGGCGAGCTGCGCGTGCAGGCCGACGAGCCGCTCGCGCAGCTGCGTGGCCTGCGCGATCTCGCGGTCGAGCAGCGTGATCTGCTTCGCGACGAGGTCGACGAGCGGGGCGCCGGGCTGGTTCAGGTAGTTGCCGATGTCGGCGAGCGACAGTCCGAAGCGACGCAGGGCCTGGATCTGGTGGAGCCGGGCGATGTCGTCGCGGTCGTACAGCCGGTAGCCGTTGTCGGCGCGCGCCGACGGCGTGAGGAGACCGATCGCGTGATAGTGATGAAGCGTGCGGACGGTCAGCCCGCTGCGTTTCGCCAGTTCTCCTACTTTCAGTCGCATTCGTTCCTCCGTTCGGTGCGCACACTGGAGTCTCGAACGTTACGCTACGTGAGGGTCAAGCGGGAAGTGGAAAGCGGGCGCGCGCGGACGATCGGTCCGCGCGCGCCCGTGGGGTGCCGCCGGTTACTGCGCGGCGGGCGTGGCTGCCGGGTCGGCGCCGGTGGCGCGCGCCTGCGCGCCCGGTTTGGCATCGCCACCGGGCGGCGTGCCCATCGCCTGGTACAGCCGCGCGGTATCCGCGAGCCGCGCGCCGGTTGCGCGGATTTCGTCGAGCCGCGCATTGCGGTACTGCAGCTCGCTCGCCCGCGACGCGGACGGCGGCAGCGCGCCGAGCCGCACGCGCGCGGCGGTGTCGTCGTACGCGCCGCGCGCGGCGAGCGCCGCGCGGCCCGACGCGTCGAGCGCCTGCGCGTCGTGCTCGAGCGCCGCGAGCGAATCGGCGACGTTCTGGAACGCACCGAGCACCGCCTGCTTGTACTGGTCGACGGCGGCCTCGTAGCTCGCCTTGGCCGCGCGGCGCTGCGCGAGCAGCGCGCCGCCGTGGAAGATCGGCTGGCTGAGCGACGCGCCGACGCTCCAGATCGCGCCGGCGCCGGACAGCATCGCCGGCCAGCTGAAGCCGCCTTTGCCCATCGACGCCGACAGCGACAGCTGCGGGAACAGCTGTGCGGTCGCCACGCCCACTTCGGCCGCGGCGGCCTGCAGCGCCGCGTCGGCGGCGCGGATGTCGGGCCGGCTCCGCAGCAGGTCGGACGGCACCACGACCGGCACCTGCCCGGGCAGATGGAGATCGTCGAGCGTGAGGTCGGCGGGCGGCTGGTCGGGCGTGCGGCCGATCAGCACCGCGAGCGCGTGGCGTGCCGAATCGCGCTGCTGGCGCAGCGCGGGCAGGCTCGCCGCGAAGGTCGCCGCGCTTTGCCGCGCGTTCAGCGCATCGCTGCGCGACGCGGCGCCGAGCGCAAAGCGGCGCTCGGCGTCATGTGCCTGCGCGTCGGCGAGCGCGACGAGCCGCTCGGTCGTGTCGATCTGCGCGTTGAGCACCGACGCCGTGATCGACGCGGTGACGATGTTCGCGGCAAGCGCGCGGCGCGCGGATTCGAGCTGGAACGCGCTGATGTCGACGCGTTTGGCGAGCGCGCGGTTCGCGAAGCGCGCGGCGCCGAACAGGTCGATCGTGTAGTCCGCCCGCAGCTGCCCGACGAACGTGTCGTACAGCAGCGTCGGCTCGCCGAGCGCGGGGATCGGCACGCCGAGCGCGCGCTGGCGCGTCGCCTGGCCGCCCGCGTCGATCGACGGCAGCATCGAGCTGCCGATCTGCGCGCGCAGCTGCTCGCGCGCCGCGGCGAGGCTGTGCTCGGCGGCGCCGAGCGTCGGGCTGTTGCGCAGCCCTTCGTCGACAACCGCGTTCAGCGCGTCGGAGCGAAATTGCCGCCACCAGTCGGGCACCGGCTGCGCGCCGATTTCGAACTGCTGCGCGACGCCTTGCGCGGCGACGGTCTGCGCGGCCTGCGGCGCCGCGCCGTAGTGCGCGGGCGACGGCATCGCGGGCGGCTCGCCGCTCGGCGCGAACCACGCGCAGCCGGCCAGCGATGCGATGCCCGCAGCCGCGAGCGCCCGCGCGGTTTTCGTCATCAGGTTCATCGACAGTTCCATGGTCAGGCTCCCGACGGCGTGGCGGGCGGCGCGCTGCCGCTGGACGGGCCGCCCGATGGGTCGCGCTCGTCGTTCTTCACGCGGAACCACGCGGCGTACAGCGCCGGCAGGTAGAACAGGGTCAGCACGGTCGCGCTGGTGATGCCGCCCATCAGCGCGGTCGCCATCGGCCCGAAGAAGTTCGAGCGCAGCAGCGGGATCAGCGCGAGCACCGCGGCGGCGGCCGTCAGCGCGATCGGCCGGAAGCGCCGCACCGTCGCGCCGACGATCGCGTCGAAGCGGCCGTGGCCGGCCGCGATGTCCTGCTCGATCTGGTCGACGAGGATCACCGAGTTGCGCATGATGATCCCGAACATCGCGATCACGCCGAGCATCGCGACGAAGCCGAACGGCTGGCCGAACAGCAGCAGCGTCGACACCACGCCGATCAGCCCGAGCGGCGCGGTCAGCACGACCATCAGCACGCGCGAGAAGCTCTGCAGCTGGATCATCAGCAGCGTGAACACCGCGATCGCCATCAGCGGCATCTGCGCGTTGATCGACTTCTGCGCCTTCGCGCTTTCCTCGACCGAGCCGCCGATGTTGATCTGGTAGCCGACCGGCAACTGCGCGCGCAGCGCATTCAGCTTGCCGTCGATCGCGTGCGTGACGTCGATGCCCTGCGCGCCGGCGTGCACGTCCGACTGCACGGTGATGGTCGGCTGGCGGTCGCGATCCCAGATCACGCCGTATTCGAGCGCCGGCGTGAAGCGGCCGAGCGAGCCGAGCGGCACCGGGCCGTTCGGCGTCGGCAGCGCGAGGCCCGCGAGCTTCGCCGGATCGACGCGGTCGGCCTGCGGCGCGCGCAGGTCGACCGCGATCAGCTTGTCGCGCTCGCGGTATTGCGTGACCGTCGTGCCCGTCAGCGTCATCGCGAGGAAGCCCGACACGTCCTGCGACGTGACGTTCAGCGCGCGTGCCTTCTTCTGGTCGAGCTCGAAGCGCACCGAGCGCTCGGCCGGCTCGTCCCAGTCGAACTGCACGTTCACCGTGCGCGCGTCGCCGCGCACCGTCGCCGCGACCTTCTCGGCGATGCCGCGCACGGTCGCGATGTCGTCGCCGCTGACGCGGAACTGCACCGGATAGCCGACCGGCGGCCCGTTCTCGAGCCGCGACAGCCGCCAGCGCACGGCCGGGAACCGCTCGCGCAGCGTGGTTTCGAGCCAGCGCGCGAGCTTCTCGCGATCCTCGACCGATTTCGCGGTGATCACGAACTGCGCGAAGTTCGGCAGCTGCAGCTGCTGGTCGAGCGGCAGGTAGAAGCGCGGCGCACCGCTGCCGACGAAATTGACCGCGTGGTCGATCTCGGGGCGGTTCGCGATCGCCAGCTCGAGGCGCTCGGTCTCGCGCAGCGTCGCCGCGAACGACGCGCCTTCGGGCAGGCGCAGGTCGACCAGCAACTCGGGGCGGTCGGAGCTCGGGAAGAACTGCTGCGGCACGAGCGAGAAGCCCATCAGCGACACGACGAACAGCGCGCCCGTGATCGCCAGCACGACGAAGCGCCGTTCGATGCACCAGTGGATCCAGCCGCGCAGCCGCGTGTAGAAGCGGGTGTCGTAGATGTCGTGCTCGTGGTCGTCGGGCAGGTGCGCTTCGTGCGCATGCTTCTTGCGCTCGGGCAGCATGTGGAAGCCGAGCAGCGGGATCAGCACGACGGCCGCGAACCACGACGCGATCAGCGCGATCGCCGACACCTCGAAGATCGAGCGCGTGTACTCGCCGGTGCTCGATTTCGCGAGCGCGATCGGCAGGAAGCCGGACACCGTGACGAGCGTGCCGGTCAGCATCGGGAACGCGGTGCTGGTGTACGCGAACGCGGCGGCGCGCGCACGGCTGAAGCCCTGCTCGAGCTTCACGGCCATCATCTCGACCGCGATGATCGCGTCGTCGACGAGCAGGCCGAGCGCGAGCACCAGCGTGCCGAGCGATACCTTGTGCAGGCCGATGCCGAACAGGTACATGAAGAGGGCGGTGACGGCGAGCACGACCGGGATCGAGATCACGACGACCATCCCGGTGCGCAGGCCGAGCGACACGAGGCTGACGACCAGCACGATCCCGACCGCTTCGGCGACCGCCTCGAGGAAGTCGTCGACCGAATGCGCCACCGCGTCCGGCATGCTCGACACCTCGGTCAGCTTCAGGCCGGCGGGCAGCTGCGCCTGCAGTGCCGCCGACTGCGCGTCGAGCGCCTTGCCGAGCCGGATCACGTCGCCGCCGGGCTGCATCGTGATGCCGATGCCGAGCACGGCCCGGCTGGCCGGGGCCTTGCCGCCGGTGTTCGCGCCGGCAGCGCCTGCGCCGGCCGCGCCTATGCCGGCAGCGCCTACGCCGGCCGCGCCGATGCCCACCGTGCGCATCTGGGTCACGGCCGGATCGTCGTAGCCGCGCCGGACCGTCGCCAGATCGCCGAGCCGGAACGTGCGGCCGTTGATGCGCAGCAGCGTGTCGGCGATCGCGTCGACCTTGTCGAACTGGCCGCTCGGCCGCACGAACACGCGGTCGTCGGCGGTCGTCAGCACGCCGGCGGACGCCACGCTGTTCTGCTCGTTCAGCGCCTGGCCGAGCTGCTGCGGCGAAATGCCGAGCCGCGTGAGCTGCGCGTTGTTGACCTCGATGAAGATCCGTTGCGTTGGATCGCCGAAATAGTCGACCTTGCCGACGCCCGGCACGCGCAGCAGCACGGTGCGCAGCTGGTCCGCATAGTCGTGCAGCTGCGCGGGCGTGAAGCCGTCGCCTTCGAGCGTGTAGATGTTGGTGTAGACGTCGCCGAACTCGTCGTTGAAGAACGGGCCCTGCACGCCGGGCGGCAGCGTGTAGCCGATGTCGCCGATCTTCTTGCGGACCTGGTACCAGGTGTCGGGCACCTCCTTGACGGGTGCCGAATCCTTCATCGTGAAGAAAATCAGCGATTCGCCGGGGCGCGAGTAGCTGCGCAGGTAGTCGATCGCGGGCGTTTCCTGCAGCTTGCGGCCGATCCGGTCGGTGACCTGCTCCTGCACCTGGCGCGCGGTCGCGCCCGGCCACAGCGTGCGGATCACCATCACGCGGAACGTGAACGGCGGATCCTCGGATTGCGCGAGGCGGGTGTATGCGAGAACGCCCGCGAGCGTCGCGAGCGCGATCAGGTAGACGACGAGCGCCTGGTGGCGCAGCGCCCACGCGGACAGGTTGAAGCGGCCTTCTTCTTCGCGAACCGGACTCATGACGCGAAGTCCTCCGGGTGCAGCGGCGCGACCGCGCGGACCTTCTCGCCCGCGCTGACCGTGTGCACGCCCTGCAGTACGACGCGCTCGCCCGGCTGCAGCCCGTGCGACACGGTGACGGTGCGCTCGTTGAAGCGCGCGACGTCGACGCGGCGCAGCTCGAGCGTGTCGTCCTTCGCGCGCACGACCCACACGGCCGGGTGCTGGCCGTCGTGGAACAGCGCGGTCGCGGGCAGCGTGAAGGTGTCGGCGGCATCGCCGGCCGGCGCGCCGTCGAACGCGACGTCGGCGGTCATGCCGAGGCGGATCGACGGATCGGGCCGCACGAGCGACAGCTTCACGCGGTAGGTGCGGCTTTGTGGATCGGCGGCCGGCGCGATCTCGCGCACCTTCGCGGCGAACTGCCGGCCCGGCAGCGACGGCAGCGTGACGCTCGCCGCGTGGCCCGGCGCGAGCGACGCGAGCGCGGCCTCGGGCACGTCGCTGACGACGTCGACGTCGCCCGCCCACGCGAGCTGGTAGACGGGCTGGCCGGCGGACACGTTCTGGCCCGTGTCGGCCTGTTCGGCGGTGATGGCGCCGTCGTGATCGGCGACGAGCGTCGCGTAGCGAAGCTGGTTCTTCGCGAGCGCGAGCTGCTGCTGCGCCTGGTCGCGCTGCGCGAGCGCCGCTGCGTAGCCATCCTCGGTCTGCTCGAGCTGCGCGGTGGCGATCAGGTTCTCGCGGGCCTGCGCGCGGTCGCGGTCGAGCTGCTGCTTCGCGAACGCGAGGCGGTGCGACGCGGCGTCGAGCTGCGCCTGCGCGCTCGCGGCGTTCTTCTCGACGTCGGACGGGTCGAGCAGCGCGACGACCTGGCCGTTCTTCACGGTGTCGCCGAGCCGCACCTTGCGCTCGACGATCTTGCCGGCGATGCGGAACGACAGCGGCGTCGCGTAGCGCGGCTGGATCTCGCCGGGCAGCGTGCGGGACACCGCGGCGCCGTCCGCGCGGGCCGGCTGCGCGACCACGGGGCGCGGCGCGGGCGGCGCGGATTCTTTCGGATGACAGGCGGCGAGGACGAGCGCGGCGCCGAGCAGCAGCGCGGCGCGGGAACCGGAGCGATTCACGAAACCCCCAAGAGGCGACTAGAGCGGAACGAAACCGGCAAGCGGCGGGCGCTTGCCCCGAGCAGCGCGCGGCGGCGCGCGAGCGGACACGATCTTTCGGAAACAGTGGCGCATTCTAATTCACATCTGTATCTGAATGCAAAGATGAATCTGAAAGGCGAATGGTGCTAGACTGCGCGCCATGAAACCACAGCGCTTGACCCGGGAGCAGAGCAAGGACCAGACGCGCGAGCGTCTGCTAAGTGCTGCGCAGGACATTTTTCTGAAGAAAGGCTTCGTCGCCGCGAGCGTCGAGGACATCACGGATGCGGCCGGCTATACGCGCGGTGCGTTCTACTCGAATTTCCGCAGCAAGGCGGAGCTGTTGTTCGAGCTGCTCGCGCGGGATCACGCGTCGGTGCAGGCGGAGTTGCGGCAGATCTTCGAGGGCGGCGGCACGCGCGAGCAGATGGAGGCGACCGCGCTGGCCTATTACCGGCGGATGCATATCGACGACCGGTGCCACCTGCTGTGGGTCGAGGCGAAGCTTCAGGCGGCGCGCGACGCGAAATTCCGCGTGCGGTTCAACCAGTTCCTGCAGGAATCGCGCACGCAGATGGCCGATATCATCCGCGCATTCTCGGAGCATTCGGGCACGCCGCTGCGGCTGCCGGCCGAGACGCTCGCGCTCGGGCTGATGAGCCTGTGCGACGGCGTGCAGTCTTACTACACGGCCGATCCGCAGCACGTGTCTGCCGAGGCGGCCGAGGCCGTGCTCGCGGGGTTCTTTTCGTGGGCGGTGCTGGGGCGCGCGCCGGACTGAATCAGCGCTCGCCCGTCATCCGCCGGTATGCATCCAGCAGCGACGTCTTGTAGACCACGCCCGAGAGCGTCGGCTCCGCGACGCTCTCGATCACCGGCAGCCGCTCGCCCTGGAAGCACATGAAGTGCTCGAGCGCGGTGCCGAGCGGCATGTCGGGGGTCAGCAGCGGAAACGGCGTGTGCACGTACTGCGCGGCCGTCTTGTCGGCCGTGTCCCGCCTGTCGAGCAGGTCGGACGTGATGTCCTTCAGCGCGACCGCGCCGCGGAAGCGCCCGGCCTCGTCGGTCACGTACAGGTATTTCACCGGATATTCGAGGAACACGCGGGCCATGTCGGCGACGCTCGCGGTGAGCGGTACGACCGTCTGCGCGGGCTGGATCAGCTCGCGCATCTGCGTGGTGCGCAGCCGCAGGCGCTCCAGCGCGTCCTGGTGGTGGTGCAGCGTGATCTCGTACATCGACGTCGTGCCGGTCGCGCGCGCGACGAAGTAGGCGACCACGCAGGACACCATCAGCGGCAGCACGACCTGGTAGCTCAGCGTCATCTCGAAGATCATCAGGATCGCCATCAGCGGCGCCTGCGTCGCGCCTGCCATGAACGCGCCCATCCCGACCATCGCGTACGCGAAGTACGCGGACGTGTGCCCCGGCCACAGCGCCTGCATCGCGAGCCCGAACAGCGAGCCGAACACCGCGCCGACGAACAGCGTCGGCGTGAAGACCCCGCCGATCGCGCCCGAGCCGGCCGTCGCGGCGGTCGCGAGCACCTTGAACACCAGCACCGCGACGAGCGCCTGCCAGGTCCACGGTGAATGCAGGACGTGGTTCACGACGCTGTAGCCGTTGCCCCATACGTCGGGCACCCAGATCGAGATCACGCCGACGACCAGGCCGCCGAGGGCGAGCCGCACCGGCAGCGGCACGGGCAGCCGCTTGAACTGATTCTTCGACGCGTCGAGCAGGTGCAGGAACTGCGGCGCGAGCACGCCGCACAGCAGGCCGAGCACGACGAACAGCAGCACCTCGGGGCCGGTCACGGCCGGGAACACCGGCATCTCGTACGGCGGCCGGTAGCCGGCGAACTCGCGCATCACGATGTTCGCGACGACCGACGCGACCACCATCGGCCCGAAGCTTTCCATCGCGATCGCGCCGAGCACGATCTCCGACACGAAGAACGCGCCGGCGATCGGCGCGTTGTATGCGGACGTGATGCCGGCCGCCGCGCCGCACGCGACGAGCAGGCGCAGGCGCGGCGGGTCGAAGTGCGCGAAGCGGCCGACGAGCGACGCGGCGAGTGCGGCGAGCTGCACCATCGGGCCTTCGCGGCCGATCGAGCCGCCGGTGCCGATCGTCAGCAGCGACGACACGCTGCGCCACAGGCTCTGCCGCACCGGCACGACGCCGTTGCCGAGCGCGACCGCCTCCATGTAGTCGGTCTTCTTCGTCTTCGATTCGCCGCGGTTCGCGAGCAGCAGCACGCAGCCGGCCAGCAAGCCGCCCGCGGCGGGCATCCAGAAGCGCACGTACCACGGCAGGCGCTTCGCCATCTCGACGAAGCTGCCGCTGTGGCCCGAGATCAGGCGCTGCATCAGTTCGATGCCCTCGCGGAACGCGATCGTGGCGAACGCGCCGCCGATCCCGACGATCACCGACCAGATCAGCATCGTGTGGGCGTCCGACAGGCGGAACAGCGTCTGGGCGCGGGTGCGCAGCTTCAGCAGGAAAGAAAGCACGACTGAGCGAAGACCGTGGAAAACGACGCGAAGCATAGCACTGCGCCGCGCCCGCGGGACCTTCCCGGCGGGCGCGGCGCGCGAGGCGGCACGGGCGGGCGGCTCAGCCAAGCCAGCGCTGCACGGCCCAGGTGATGCCGTAGCCGCCGGCGATCAGCCACACGTACAGGATCAGGCCGGTCGTCAGCGCGCGGGGGCCGGCTTCGCGGATCTGCGACACGCGGGTCTCGATGCCGAGCGCCGTCATCGCCATCGTCAGCGCGAACGTGTCGAGCACGTTGAGCGTGTGCGTGAGCGCGCCCGGCAGCACGTTCAGCGAGTTGACGATCACGAAGCCGAGGAAGCCAAGCGCGAACCACGGCACCGCGATCCTGCGCTTGCCGTGCGCGCCGTCGGCCGATGTGGCCGATGCCTTCGCCGAGCGGGCGAGCCACCCGCCGAGCACGAGCAGCACCGGCACCAGCAGCATCACGCGGGTCATCTTGACGATCGTCGCGATGTGCGCGACCTGCGGGCTCACGTCGCTCGCCGCGCCGACCACCTGCGCGACCTCGTGGATCGTGCCGCCGAAGAACAGGCCGAGGCCGGCCGGGTCGAGGTTCAGCAGGCCGGCGTGGTACGCGAGCGGGTACAGGAACATCGACAGCGTGCCGAACAGCACGACGCTGCCGACCGCCATCGCGCTCTGGTGCGGCTTCGACTGCAGCGTCGATTCGAACGCGAGCACGGCGGCCGCGCCGCAGATCGCGCTGCCGGCGGCGGTCAGCAGCGCCGAATCGCGGTCGAGCTTCATCAGCTTCATGCCGGCCCAGGTGCCGATCGCGAGCGTGCTGACGACGATCAGCACCGATACCGTCAGGCCCGGCAGGCCGACCTGCGCGATTTCCTGCAGGCTCACGCGCAGCCCGAAGAACGCCACCGCGATGCGCAGCAGCTTGCGCGCCGAGAAGTTCACGCCGGCCGCCCAGCTGGCCGGCATGCCGTCGCGCAGCGCGTTGCCGTACAACGCGCCCGCGACGATGCCGACGATCAGCGGGGACAGGCCGAGCCCGGCGATCGCGGGCAATTCGGACAGGCTCGTCACGGCCGCGGCGAACAGCGCGACGAACAGGATGCCGTTCAACTGGCCGCGCATCGACGGCGCGGCGCGATTCAGATGGGGGGCGGGAGCAGTGGACATGATGGAACCCGGATCGGATCGTCATTTCAATGTCCTAATGCTAGTTTCGTTATATCGATATGAAAAATTGTGATTTGTGACATAAACTATCCGGAAAGCCGATAATTCATCGCCATGACCCCGGATCAACTGATAACTTTCGCAGCGGTCGCCGAGCACCTGAACATCAGCCGCGCCGCGCTGGCGCTGCACCTGTCGCAGCCGGCGGTGTCCGGCCAGCTGCGCCTGCTGCAGGACGAGTTCGGCGAGCCGCTGTACCAGCGCGACGGCCGCGGCATCCGCCTGACGCCGGTCGGCGAGCAGCTGTCGCATTACGCGACATCGCTGCGCGACACGTACGCGCAGGCGCGCGCGTTTCGCGATGCGGTGCGCGGGCTGGAGGCCGGCACGCTGCGGATCGGCGCGAGCACGACCCCCGCGAGCTACCTGCTGCCGTACCTGATCGCTGCGTTCCAGCCGACGGCGCCGCGCGTCGCGATCCAGACGATGAGCGGCAATACCGCCGAAGTGGTCGCCGCGCTGCCGTCGCTCGACATCGCGCTGATCGAGGGCCCGCCGGGCGAGGCGCTGCCGCCCGGCACGGCCGCGCATCCGTGGCACGAGGACGAGATCGTCGCGATCATGCCGGCCGGGCACCCGCTGGCGGCGCGCGCGGGCGGTGCGGACGGTGCGGACCAAGGCGGCGACGTAGGCGACGGGGGGGGCGCGACCGGCGGCGTGACGCTCGAAGCGCTCGCCGCGCATCCGCTCGTGCTGCGCGAGGCCGGCTCGGGCGTGCGGCAGCTCGTCGAGCGCGCGTTCGCGAGCGCGGGCGCGCCGATGCGCGTCGCGTTGGAGATCGCGGGCGTCGAGGCGGTGAAGGAGGCGGTTCGCGCGGGCATGGGCGTCGGCTTCGTGTCGGCGATGTCGCTGCGGCACGACGATGCGGCGCTCGCGATGCGCTCGCTCGCGCCCGCGCCGCTCACGCGGCACTTCTCGATCCTGGTGCCGCACGGCGGCGCGCCGTCGCGGCTCGCCGCGCAGTTTCTCGCGATGAGCCTCGCGCAGACGCTCGGGTGACGGGCGGGGCGGCCGCCGCCACGCCCGCCGTCAAGCGTGCGCGAGCACCAGCGCGGCGCCTTTCTCGCCGATCATCAGCGCCGGCCCCTGCGTGTGCCCGGACGTGATGCGCGGCATGATCGACACGTCGACGACCCGCAGCCCCTCGACCCCGCGCACGCGCAACTGGGGATCGACCACCGCGTCGTGGCCGACGCCCATCCGGCAGGTGCCGACCGGGTGGCTGAGCGAGCCGGCATTCTTCAGGATCCAGTTGCGGATCTCGCCCGGCGTGCGCACCGACGGGCCGGGCACCTGTTCTTCGCCGCGCCAGGCCGACAGCCCCGGCGCGTTGCCGAGCGAGCGCATCAGCTCGAAGCCCTGCACGCACTGCTCGAAGTCGCCCGGCGCCGACAGGAAGTTCATGTCGATCAGCGGTGCGACGGCCGGATCGGCCGAACGCAGCGCGACGCGGCCCCGGCTCTGCAGCCGCATCATGTCGCCCGTCACCGAATAGAAGCTGCGCAGCTCGTGCTCGGACTGGCCGCACGTATAGCGCCCGCGCATCATCTCGGCCGCGTTGGCGGGCTGGCCGTCGGCGTTCGGGTTCGCCCAGACGATCGCGTAGCCCTCGTTGACGGGCTGGTCGACGATCGGCTGCTTCGACGTCCAGATGCCCTGGAAGATCAGCGCATCCATCAGGTTCGCGCCGACGCCCGGCAGGTCCGCCTGCACGGGGATGCCGAGCCGCCGCAGCTGCGTGGCGTCGCCGATGCCGGAGCGCATCAGGATCTGCGGCGAGTTGATGGCGCCGGCGCACAGCACGATTTCCTGGCCGGCCGTCGCGCGCACGCGCGTGCCGCCGCGGAGGTAGTACACGGCCGCCGCGCGCCGGGTGCTGCTGAATTCGATCCGCTCGACGAGCGATTCGTCGGCCAGCGTCAGGTTCGTCTGCCGCGCGAGCAGCGGCTCGACGTAGCGCTGGTAGCTCGTGACGCGCTCGAAGCGCGCGTCGATCGTCGAGCGCAGCGGCGACACGCCGGCCATCGGCTGCCCGTCGTTGTAGTTCGGGTTATAGCGGTGGCCGAGCTGCTCGCATGCGCTCACGAACGCCTGGCCGAACGCGTTGCGTGTGGTGGTGGTCGGCTGCAGCATGCTTTCGACCTGCTCGAAGTGCGGCGCGACATCCTGGTAGCGCCATCCCGCGCAGCCGTACTGGCTCGCCCACTGGTCGAAGTCGGCGGGCGCGCCGCGCACGTAGACCATATCGTTGTGCGCGGTGCAGCCGCCCGTCACTTTCGCGCGCCAGACGTCCATCACGCGGTCGTTCATGCGCGTCTGCGGCACGCTCTTGTAGCCCCAGTGAATCGCGTCGATGCCGTACAGGCAGTTGATCTGGTTGGGGTCGCGGATCGCCGGGAAATGCGACGCGAGCGGCCCGGCCTCGAGCAGCAGCACCTTGATCGACGGGTTGGCGGCGAGCCGCCCGGCGACGATGCTGCCCGCCGAACCGGAGCCGATCACGATGTAGTCGTAGTGTGCGTCCATGGGGTTCTCCTCGTGCACGTGGGCCGGTTTCGGCGCCGTCAGCCGCGCGGGTCGAGCAGCCGGCCGTACGGGCCGTGCAGCGCGAGCGTGGATTGCGCGCCGTAGAAGCCGGCGATGCCGCTCCATGCGCGATGGTTCAGCTCGAGCAGGAACAGGATGCGGCGCATCGCGAGCGCCTGGCGCGCCGGGCCGATCGCGGCGATCCGCTCGAACATGTCGCGCGAGATGCTGTTGTGGTTCAGCGATTCGTTCAGCGCCTCGTGATCGCCGGACACGCTGTGGAACGCGTCGTTGTCCTTGACCGCGGCCATCAGGCGCAGCGACATCTTCGGCGGCTCGCCGAAGATGCCCTCGACGACCATGATCGCGGCGAATGACGACACCGGATCGGCATCGGCGAGCAGCGTGAGCGCGTCGACGAACGCGAAGTGCAGCGGCAGCGGCACGATCTTCGCGAGCTGGCCGGGCGCGACGCCGAGCGCTTCGCAGGTCGTGCTTTCGAGCGCCTCGTGGCCGTATTCCTCGCCGTAGTAGCGGAACATCATCGCGCGCAGCGGAATGCTGAGCCGCATGCTCAGCAGCGGCGCGATGATCTCGACGAAGCGCCGCGTCACGTGGTACTGCTCGATGAACGGGCCCGCGACGAGCGGCGCGTAGCCGCCGTTCAGCGCGTCGACCGCGCCCACGTACGGGTTCTCGCCCCAGCGGTTCAGCGTCTCGCGCGTGATCAGCTCGGTCTGGCGCATGAACTCGAGCCCGCTCGACAGCGACACCGGCGGCAGGTCCGCGCACGGCAGCCGCTGCGCGTCGTCGCCGCTCGCGGCGACGAGGCTCGACGCGACGAGCCACAGGTGCGACATCAGGTCGTGCTCGTCGTACAGCCCGGCCGTGTCGAAGCGCGCATCGTGCGCGGCGCTCGCGCGGGGCGCGCCGGAGAACGCGTCGAGCATCAGGTCGACGGCCGCCAGCGTGAGCGGCGCCGCGCGGCGGAAGTATTCGAACTCGATGCGCAGCAGCGCGAGATGGAAGTTGGGTTCGACCTGCGCGTCGAACGGATCGTCGTCCGCGTCGAACAGCGTGGGCGCGGCCGCGGGCCGTTCGACGCGCAGCCGCAGCGACGCGGCATCGCGCGCGATCGCGTCGCGCCGTGCGGAGTCGAGCCCCGCGAGGCTCGCGGCGACCGTCTGCGCGATGCAGGTGTCGATGCGCGCCGCCTGCGCGGCGAGCGCATCGGCGGCCGCGTCGCCGTCCTCGCCGATCAGCGAATGCGTATCGAGAAACGTGCCGAGCGCATGCCAGCCGGAGTCGGGTTCGCTGTCGCGCAGCGTCGACCACAGCGGCGACGCGGCGTCGGTCAGGTCGTCGAGCTGCGCGGCGATCTGGTCGGCGGCGTCGGTGGCGTCGAACGCCAGCCGGTATTCGTGGGTGCCCGCGTGCAGGCTGACCAGCGTCGAGCCGGGTTCGTGGTGGATCGCGTCGATGAACAGGCGCGGCGACCGATACCGCTGAAATGTCCAGAGTTCCATGTGGCGACCCTCAATGGAAGATGCGCGGCAGCGGCGCGCTGTCGTCGGCGTAGTAGGCGAGGATGGCGTGTTCCTGGCGCACCAGCGTCTCGACCATCAGCGAGACGTTGCGTTTCGTGACCGTGCACGCTTCGGGATCGATCGCGGCGTCGAGCGCCATCAGCTGCCGCGAGATGTCCTCGTGGCGGTACGTGTCGTTCAGGTCGGCGTGCGCGCGCAGCGGCCGGTAGAACGCGTCGGGCAGGCCGAGCGTGACGCAGCGTGCGTCGAACGCGTCGATGAACGCGGGCTGCGCGCGCTCGAACAGGAACAGGCTCGCCTTGAACGACAGCGGATGCTGGCGCGCATGCACGCCGAGCGCGGCCGCGAGCGAAAACGTGGCGGGCAGCGGCTGGTGCTGCTCGATCTGGGCCTCGGCGAGCCCCACCGCCTTCAGCGACGCCGCGAGAAAGCGGTCGTGGCCGAGCTCCGATTTCAGGAAGTCCTGCAGCAGCGCGCGTTCCTCGGTGCTGGCGGCCCAGCCGAGCGCGGGGCCGATCAGCCCCGGCGCCGCGCGCACGATCCAGTAGTACTCGAGCGCATAGCCGATCAGCTGCCGGCGCGTCGCGCGCTGCTCGACCAGCGCGCGCAGGAACGCCGAGCGAGCGCTGTGCGCGGCGGTGCGCTCCGCGATCCGGCGGATGTCGCGGTAGAGCTGCGCGCCGCTCGTTGCTGCGGCGGCGCGGCGCGGGTCCGATTCGATCAGCAGGCGCAGCGCGTTGAAATCGGCGAGCAGCGGCGGGATCTTGTCGGCGATGCGGCGCGAGCGCGCCGCCAGTTCCTGCGGCGTCAGGCCGCCCACGTGCAGGTCGCCGATCAGCCGCGCGACGTCGTTAGCCTCGTCCGGCGCGAACTGGAACGTGCAGTGCCGGCCGCCGGCGCTCAGCACGGCGTCGGTGTCCGTGATCTGCGAGGTGACGATGCCGCGGAATTTCGGCATCGCGGGAGCCGCTAGCGTGCTGTCCATGGTGGTCGCCTCACAGGTCGGACACGCGCCGCAGCAGCGGCGCATCGGAGGTGTAGTAGCGCCAGACGGCCGTGTAGAAATCGTCGTAGAGCTCGACGAACAGCCGCAACTGGGCCTTGACGCGCGCGACGGTGGCGGCGTCGAGCACCGGGATGTCCTGGAAGATCGCGCGCGTCAGGCTGCCGTGCGCGGCGTTGAGGTTGATGTTCGCGTGCGTCTTGAGCGGGCCGACGAGCCCGTCGGGCAGTTGCGCGCGCTCGCACGCCTGGATGAAGCTGTCGTGCTGCAGGCCCTGGCCTTCGAGCAGGCCGAGCGTCGTGAAGAAGAACAGCGGATCGCTGTGCGACCAGTAAGCGAGCGCGTTGCACAGCCCCATCGTCTCGGGCAGCGGGATCGCATCGAGCATGTCGGCGCGGGTGAGCCCCGCGAAATTCAGCGCGCGCAGCAGGATCTCGTCGTGCCCGTACTCCTCGGAAAAGAAGCGGTTGAGCGTGAGCCGCACCGGCGTGCTCGGCACGTAGGACAGCACGGGCGCATCGAAATAGCTTTCGCGGAACAGGAAGTGCCAGTTCTCGATCACCATGCCGATCGCGAGCCGTTCGGGCAGGTCGCCCGGCGCGTGCGTGTCGAGGCACGTGCGCCAGAACGGATTGCGGTACAGCGTCTGCTCGCAGTACTGCTCGACGAGATCCTCGATCTCGAGGATCACTTCCGAGCCCGGGCGGCTCGCGACCGGCGCGTCGTCGTCGATCAGGCCGGCCTCGTCGAGCGAGCCGACCAGTTCGTCGAGCAGCGCGCGCGGCAGGTCGGGCTCGTCGCGCGCGATCTCGTCGAGATCGTGGCGGCCGTCGAACTGGTCGAGCGTGCGCGCGAGCGCGACGGCGGCGTGCGGGCTGTCCGGCAGCGCGTCGACGTGCCGCAGCGCGACGGGCGCCACCAGCCGCGGGCGCGGCGCCGGCGATTCGATCCGTTCCATGATGAGGCTCCGAAGTGGGCGCGCGGGGCGGGCGCGCGGCTCGCCCCGCAACAGGCTGAACCGGTGCCGCGGCGATTACAGGTGGATCGCGATCAGCGTCGGCGTGCCGTCGGGCTTGTTCACGGTGACAAGGTAGTGCTTGCCGCCGAGCGTGCCCGTATTGATGTAGAGGTCCACCTTGTGGCCGTCGAACACGTTCTTGCCCGTTTCGGCGTTTTTCACTTCATGAACCGTCGCCTGCTGCGTATTTGCCATGTCGATCACCGTTTTGAAAATTAAAGGGCATCCGGCCTGATTGGAATAATCGGGCTGGAGGAGTTGCGACGAAATCTGGAACGAAATAAAAATGTCGGGTTATTTCCTTTCATCCGTTGTGCGGATGATTCATTGACGGATATTCATCCGCACATGGTCATGAACGCGGCCCGGGCGGAAAGCGGCAGGCCGTCCGCCTGCTTCGCGATCGCCACCTTGAGATCGGCGCCGCCGACGATCAGCGCATGGCGATCGGCGCCGGCGCGCGGGTCGACGGTGTGCAGCGCGTCGACTTCCTTGACGGCGACCTTGGTGCCTCGCGGCACGATGACAGTAAGCGGTTCACTCATAGCAACCTCCGACGATGGGAAAGGGCGCAAGCGCCCGGCCGCCATTAGCGCGGCACGCAGCCATGCCGCGGCCATGCGGCACCGGAGCGGCGGCATCTCCGATCTTCAAATGCGGTGGAATGATTCGATGGAATGGAGCCCCGATTTATTTTCTTGGAAAAGAGAACGTTATTTTAAGCATTTGCGGATTTCTTGAATTACAGGAATCCTGGGGATAATCTAGGGAAACACTGATTTATCCGGCTCGGTGGTCATCGCTGACGCAGCCGAGGACGTTGTAGAAGATAGTTCACGGAA
>LOZU01000052.1:0-159266 GCA_001527685.1 Burkholderia pyrrocinia | reverse complement strand
CAGAATGCACCCGTCTCGACCGCCCTGCCACCGCCATCGTTATCCCGCTGCCGTGATCGCCTGCGCGGTACGGTGATACTTCCGCTTCCAACTCAGCCTGCGCGACATCGAGGAGCTGCCGTTCGAGCGCGGCGTGGTCGTGAGCGACGAAACGATCCGACGCTGTTGTGAAAAGTTCGGCGCCGGCTTCGCCCATCAGGTCAAGGCCGCGCGGCACAAGCCGGGTCACACCTGGCACCTGGAAGAAATGTTCGTGATGCTTCGCGGCGAGCCCGACCTGCTGTGGCGCGCGGTCGATCAGCATGGCGCCGAACTCGATATCCTGCCCGCGCTTGCGAACGTGCGCCAGGTGTTCTTGATCCCATCAGTTGCACTTGGGCATGGCCTGTGTGCCCGCACCGACGGCGAACTTCTCCATCTCGATGACCTTGCATCGAATTTCAACCTGCGGAAGCATGACGGCTGCTGGCAAGCTCAGGGCGAAATCTATCGTCGCCACGACATCCTCGACCTGGATCTTCGCCTCATTCGGGATGCGGCCGTCATTGGTCATGTCGGTATTGACCACACTGGGGCACAGACAGGTCAGGCGCACATCGAAGGGCAACAACTCCTTGTGCAGAGCCTGCGCGTAGCTGATCAACGCGGCCTTGGTCGCCGCATAGACCCCAAGCTTTGGCATGCTCTCTGTCCCAGCCATCGAGGAGAGCAGGAAGATCTGTCCGCCACCATCAAGCCGCATACGGTTCGCCACGAGATTGGTGACAACCAGAGCACTGGTGAGGTTGACGTCCACCATGGAAATGACATCCTCGCTGGCAAGGGCCGAACCGCCCATCTTCAAGACCCCGGCCGAATTCACCAACATTGTGATCCGCATGGGGCCGGACAGGGCTTTCACGACTGCTTCGTGCACCTGATACGGCAAACGCATGTCCACGCTGAGCAGTTCAATCCTGCAATCCGGGTACAGGGCCAGGATCTGGGCCCTAGCCCGAGCAAGCCTGGCAGGATCTTGTGCCAACAGGAGCAAGTTCATGCCCCTGCCAGCCAGGTACTTTGCTACTGCCAAGCCAATCCCTCGGCTGCCGCCTGTGACAAGCGCATAGGCCGGGCACTGATCATCGGCAGCACCCAACATGGATTGATTACCCATCCCTACCTCCAGAACTCAGGTTGAACGGTCAAACGACTGACCCTGACCCAAGAAATAGTCCTGAGCAGTTGGACATGCTGCCGGATCGGCGTCAACGCCAGTCCCACTGCGGCATCCAGGTCGGCCAGCGCATGCTCAAGTGCGTCGATGACTTGCAGATGAAGTCCGAGCATCGCGCGGTGATAGTCGGTGATACGACCGCTCAGCGCTTCGTGCAGTTCAATGGTCTTTCTACGGGCGTGGCCCTGAGCCAGCGAGGCCAGACGCACCGGATCGTCCTCGCCCGAGACGATAGCCTTGAGCATAGCTCGCCCGCTACCGCCAAACACGTCGGAGAGTACGCTGCCGAGCTTGAGGTTGGAGACCTGCACCCCGCTCGAGCAGCAGTTCGTTGATGTCGTGAGGCTCGGCTGGAAGCGGTAATACCAGCGCGCGGCGCAGCTGATGACTACCGCCGGGAAACGGTGTCCGTGGATATATCGCTTCACCGGTCGTTGTCGACCGCCGCATGCAAAACCCTCAGGAATGCCCGCACCTGTGTGCCAGTTGCGACAGCGGTCGGACGCTCGACTCAGCAATTGAAAACGGCGCGTCGCCGAGCGATCTTATTATCGAGCCGGCTTCTCCAAGCAACATAAAGGTATGGTCAGCACCCTGCAATAAGTAGTACGTCGCGTCGGGCATCGATGGATCAGTCGAATTGTTTAGTGTCACCGCCCGATAATACGAGAGCATCTCGCGCCCTTCGCACGCCCAATCTTGCAGCTCGTGCGCGGCGCGAGGGTGATCGCCATACTGGTATGGCACCCGACCGGTGACCGCCAGATAAATCTTCGCAAAGTTTTCGCGACCCAGTTGGCGGGGCTCGTTCAGAAACGCGCTGACGAAGAACGTATAGCCGTTGAGCATGCCCTCAGCGGCCAAGACGACGAGCAGCATCACGAATGTCACGCGCCGCATTGCGCGCCGTGGGCGAACGACAGGATTTCGTTCGGCAGTTCGGCCGTGCCGCGGCCCGAGCACCTTCCACCGCCACCACGCTTCGCATGCTCGTCGCGCGTGCGGCTTGAGGCCTCGCGTCGCGGAATAGGCCGCGTCCGCGTAGCGCTGCCTCAATCTAATCTGATCGACACCGCTGCGGTACATGCGTCGAACCCGACGGTACCACCGCTTGAGCGGCCCGAATGGCCATCGCGCCATCAACCATTCGGGCACCGTCGCTATTACCCACATGATTAAAAATGGCGCCACGGCCAGCAGCACCGGCGTCATCCAGACGCGCGCCACAGTCGCGCCCCCGAGCATGACGTCGGATAGATCGCGCCGAAACATCAGGCCGGGTACACCGGCCGCCTCTTCCCAGCCATTCAAGTAGGAGCGGCCGACCACGTAGGCAAGACCGGTGACCAGGGTCAGCGCGAGGGCGCTTGCCTCGAACACGTGCGCCGCAACATAGTGGCCGACGCGCTGCCCAATCGATGGCGCCGAATCAGCCGCACCGGGCGTATCCGGAGTCTCAGCGCTTTCGATATTCGATAAAGGGGCGTTCGTCATCACGACTCCCACTTGTCATCGAGCCGGGCGCGGGCCGCCGCGATTGACTGGTGTAGCTTCGCTTGTAGTGCCTCACGCGGCGGCAGCACGGTGAGATACTCGGCGACGTGGATGCCGCTTTTGCCGAGTTCCAGCAATTCGATCTGTTCTTGCTTTTTGCCCGCACATAGGATGATGCCGATCGGCGGCGCTTCATCCGGTTCCTGCTCGTGTTTCGCGAGCCAGCGCAAGTACAGCTCCATCTGACTCTTGTATTCCGCCTTGAAGGCGCCGAGCTTCAGTTCAATGGCGACCAGACGTTTGAGCTTGCGGTTGTAGAACAACAGATCCAGATAGAAATCGTCGTCGTCGATCAGCAACCGCTTCTGGCGGGCCACGAACGTAAAGCCCGCGCCGAGTTCCAGCAGAAACTGTTCCATCTCGCGCAGGATCGCATCTTCGAGATCGCGCTCTAGGTAATGGTCATTGAGCCCGAGGAAGTCGAGCACGTAGGGATCTTTCAAGACGAGTGCGGGTGAGAGCTGCTGCGTGTCGCGCAGGTGCGCGAGTTCGTGTTGGATCACTGCGTCGGGTTGGCGCGACAGCGCGCTGCGCTCAAAGAGCATGGACTGCATCCGCTCCTGCAACTGCCGCGACGACCAGCGTTCCAGGCGGCAAAGTTCGATGTAGAAGTCGCGCTTGTGCGGATCGTCGACATACATCAGCGTCTTCAGATGGGTCCAGCTCAATTCTCTCCGCAGTGCGGAGAGAATTGCTTCGTCGGGAAACACCTCGGCCATGCGCATGCAGTGGCGCAACTGCTGCACGCTCCAGCCGCGCCCATACTCGGCTGTCAGCCGCTCGGCAAGCGCCGGGACAATCTGTTGTCCGTAGCCGGCGCGCTCCCCGCCCAGCATGTCGTTCCGAAGACGACGCCCGACCTGCCAATAGAGCAACGTCAGTTCGGCATTGATGGCGACCGCCGCCCGGGCCCGGGCGGCATCAATCATGTGGCGGACGTCGGTCAGCAGGGAAGCGGAGATCAGTTCGGTCATCTTGTCGGGAATGGGGCAATCGGTGGCCGGCGCGCGGTGTCCAGCCATGACCACGTTACCGGAATCTCGATAGCGGCGGAACCCCGACGAGCACGCCACCGAATTCTCTCCGCACTGCGGAGAGAATTCATCCACCCGTGCCCCCTTCGCCCTCTCCCGGTTTCCGGTGGCACGCTCGCTCGATCGCCCAGTCCCGGATGGCCCACGCCAGCAGTCGCCCCACCCGGTCCGACGGGCGCTCTGCTTCGGCCACCGCGGTGGCGGGGCCACCTGCGGTGTTGCTCCGACGGCGGCAAGACCAGAACCCGTGAGAGCACACGCCGCGCCGTCGGCGGCCGCCCCTGCCGCCATACGAACAGAACGAATTCAGCGGCATGAGCTCGACTGTCCCGAAATGAAGGGTAACATAGTCCTTACTATGTTCCCCTTCACCTCTCGCGATCGAGTGCCGCGACCTCGACGAGGTGGTATGCCCTCGCGCAGATTCCTCCCCGTGCCAGGATTCGATGTGCCGAGGTCGCTGTTGATACGTATCAACAGTGACCGACGGTCCCGCTTGCTCAAGGCGTGTTCACGGCATCTTTGAACGCCTTGCCAGCGCTGAACTTCACGGTCGTTGCTGCAGCGATCGCGATCTCTGCACCCGTCGTCGGGTTTCTACCGGTCCGAGCGGCACGTTGCCCTTGCGAGAACGAGCCAAAACCGACGAGTTGCACGGTATCGCCCTCGCTGAGGGTGCGCGTGATGACGTCCAGTACAGCCTGGATTGCGTCGCCGGCGGCAGTCTTGCTCAGACCGGTATCGGCCGCGACAGCGTCAATGAGTTCCTGCTTGTTCATGCTTTTCGCGCACGAGCCGCAGCTGCGGCGACCGTTTCCCACCCAATCGACTCAAGGCCGCTGGCGCCCGAGCCCACTGAAGTTGAAGATTGCGCACTGCACAACGAACTTTTGCAATGCTGCTGACTTTGTTGTACCCGAATGGCACGTTTCTGATTGCTGCAGACTTTGTTGTTCGCCGATAGAATCGCGGCGAACCCGCCGCCCGCCGGATGAAAACGTTTATGCGCATAAACATAAATTTCTTATATTTCTTATATGAGCCATGCGTGCGCCGGACGCGTATACGACATGTTTACGCGGCCGCCCGATCTCTTTAGGTCGTTCCGGCCGGCCGCGCGCTACGCTGAAGGCATCTCGTTACTGGAGCATCCTCCATGCTCAAGCTGCTGGTTCCGGTCGGCCACTCGTCCCGCTCGCTGCAGGCGGTTCGCCATGCGACCTTTCTCTACCGGGAACGGTGCGCGTCGGAGATCGTGCTGATCAACGTCCAGCCGCCGCTCGAGGCAACCCGGCTCGAGGCCTATCATCCGCTGTCCCGCCTGCGCGATATCGAGCGGCATTTCTCGGAAGGCGAGCTCGCGAAGGCCGAACGGGTGCTGCGCGACGCCGGCGTCGCGTACAGCGTCGTGATGAAGGTGGGGTCGGTGGCGGATACGATCGCGGCCACGGCCGCCGAGACCGGCTGCGACGAGATCGTCGTCGTCGCGCCGCGGCACGACCCGCTGCACAGCCTGCTGTCGCTGTTCCGGCGCAGCGTGCTCGACCGGCTCGTGCGGATTTCGACGATTCCGGTTACCGCGGTGCAATAAGCGCCAGGCCATCACCGCGCGGCGGCGGCCGCGCTCAGCGCGCGTAGTAGTCCAGCTCCTGGATCCGCGCGCGAATCGCGTCCACATTGAGCGCCTCGATATCGACGCTCGCGATCGAGCCGCGGTCGGCGCGCCACGGGCCGTTGTCGGCCTTGCGCTGCGCATCGCGGTAGGCGAGCCACTGGCGCTGCGCCTGGCGGATCAGCTCGCGCGATTGCGGATCGGCGCTGCGCATCACGCGCTGATAGACCTCGTTCATCCGCTTGTCGTACGCCACGTACGCCTGATGCGAGCATTCGATCATGCCCGACGTGGTCTGCCCCGCCGGCGCGGCAAGGCACGCGTTGGCCTGCGCCTCGATCGGATCGACCTTCTGCTGCGCCGACGCAATCGGCATCGCAAGGGCCATCAGGACCAGCAACCCGGCCGTTCGTGTCATCGTCCGCCTCCATCGGTTGATCGGCATTCGTCTGCCATCACGCATGGTGCGCGCATTCGGGCGCGCCGTGTCGGCCGGATTCCGTAGACGGGCCCGGATCGATCCTCAATGGCCGGCGACGTTGCGCGACGCGACCAGGAACGCGCCGAGCACCAGCAGGCCCGCGCCGGTCAATGCCTGCAAACTGGGCTGCGGCGCCTGCGCCCGGGCGGCATCCATCAGCAACCCGAACACGAGCTGGCTGGCGACCACGACCGCGATGGTCGTCGCGGCGCCGAACCGCTGATAGCCGGTCAGGCTCGCGAACACGAAGAACGACCCGAGCAGCCCCGGCAGCAGGCTCCAGGCCCGGAACGACCGCGCGATCTCGCCGAACCCCGCCGCGCCGGACCGCGCGAACAGCAGCGCCGCCAGCAGCACGAGGCCGACCACCGAGTTCATCACCAGCGCGATCAGCACCGTCGACGACGACGCCGTGATGCGCGCCATCAGCGCATTCTGCGCGACGATCGCGGCGCCGGCGCCGACCAGCAGGCCGAACGACAGCAGCAGCATCATGGCGCCGGCGCGGCGTCGGGCGTCGGCCGCGCATCGAGCCTGAGCTGCATGAACGCGAGATCGAGCCACTTGCCGAACTTCATCCCGACTTCCTTCAGGTGCCCGACGTGCTCGAACCCGAGCCTCTCGTGCAGCCGGATCGAGCCGGCATTGCTTGCCTCGATGCCGGCCACCATCACATGCTTGCCGATGGCCCGCGCGCGGCCGATCAGCGCCTGCATCAGCGCCAGGCCGATGCCGTTGCCGCGCTGGTCGCCGCGGACATAGACCGAATGCTCGACCGTATGGCGGTAGCCGTCGAAGGCGCGCCAGTCGCCGAACGACGCATATCCGAGCACGGCGCCGCCCGCGTCGACCGCGACGAGCACCGGGTAGCCGGCCTTCTGCCGATCGCCGAGCCATGCCGTACGATTCGCGGCATCGACCGTCAAGTCGTTCCAGATCGCCGTCGTATGCGCGACGGCATCGTTGTAGATGGCCGTGATACCTTCGACGTCTTCCGGACCCGCATCGCGAATTTCCATTTCAGCCTCACCGATAGTCCACTATAGTAAAACAAGTGTACACCATGTTAGACAATGTAGATCAGCGTGTCGGCGCGCGCATTCGAACCGAGCGCGAGAGCCGCGGCTGGTCGCTGACCAATCTTGCCGAGAAGTCCGGCGTGTCGCGGGCGATGATCCACAAGATCGAGCGCGGCGAAAGCAGCCCGACCGCGTCGCTGCTGGCGAAGCTGGCGGGCGCGTTCGGTTTGACCATGTCGGCGCTGCTGGCGCTCGCGGAGCTCGAGGAAGGCCGCCTGCTGCGCGCGGCCGACCAGCCGCTGTGGGTCGATCCGCAAAGCGGGTATGTGCGGCGCCATGTGTCGCCGAAGTCCGCGTCGCCGCTGAACCTGGTCGAGATCGACCTGCCGCCCGACACGGAAATCCCGATGCCGGCGTCGGCCTACCTGCATGCGCGGCAGTTGATCTGGATGCTGGATGGGGAGCTGGTGTTCATCGAGGGCGGCACGCGCCATGAACTGGGCGTCGGCGACTGCCTCGAACTGGGGCCGCCGAGCGACTGCGTGTTCAGGAATGAAAGCGCGCGGAGCTGCAAGTACGCGGTGATTCTGGTGCAGCGGGCTTGATTGCCTCGGCGGAAAGCGTCCGCTAATCGCGGCGATTTCCGCCGAGATACGCGGCGACCGCGTCCGTCACCGCGATGCCGCTCAAATCCTCCGGCGAGGCCAGACGCGCGGCGACGATCTCGCGATGATCGAGCCGCAGCTCGGGCATGCTGTCGAGGTGCAGTTCGAAGAAATGCACGCGGTCCCTTCGGCCGTCCCAGATGCCGCTGGCGCTGCCTGCGGGAATCAACGGGTGTGACGAGAGGCCAATCTCCTCCTCCATTTCGCGCTGCGCCGCTGCGTCGGGCGACTCGCCGGGCCCGACACCCCCGCCGGGGAAATTCCACTCGGCCCGGTACGATGACTTCAGCAGCAACAGCGACTGCCCCACGTAGATCGCGACCAGCGCGCCCTCATGGCTGGGCCGTCGAAGGTGCCACCAGACGCGAGCAAGCCGGAATCCGATGCGAAACGCTACTCGCCAGACAGCGTCGATAAACTTGGCCGGTCGCGTTCGCTCAAGGCTCGGCATGGGGTTTCTCCTTTCCCTTCGTGATCAATGGATGTTTCGGGTCATGCGTGTTTGTCGCTCCTGTCGTCGCGTCCGGGCGACACGGTAACACTACAGTCGACACTCGGCGCACCTGAGACTCAGTGCGACGACACGTACGCCGCGTCCGCAAATGCGGCCGGAATCGCGAAGCGTTCGCGCATGCGCTTCGCCTCCGTCGCGGGCGTCGAACCGAACAGACGCTTGAATTCCCGGCTGAACTGCGACGGGCTCGCGTAACCCACTGCATGGCCCGCCGCCTCCGCGCCCAGGCCCTGGCGCACCATCAACAGGCGGGCCTGATGCAGGCGCGTCGACTTCACGTACTGCATCGGCGACACCTGCGTGATCGCCTTGAAGTGGCTGTGGAAACTCGGCACGCTCATGCCGGCTTCCCCGGCCAGTTGCGCGACGTCGAGCGGCTGCGCGTAGTCGGCATGGATCAGGCGCAGCGCTTTGCCGATCCGGCCGAACTGCCCTCGCATCGCCAGCGCGGCGCGCATCGCGTCGCCCTGGGCGCCGGTGAGGACCCGGAAATACACTTCGCGCAGCAGCGCCGGCCCCAGCACCACGGCTTCGAGCGGCCGATGCAGTGCCTCGACGAAGCGCAGCACGGATGCCTGCATCGCATCGTCCATCGGCGTCGACATCATGCTCTTCGGCGCTTGCACGCGCGCCGCCGCGCCTTCGCGGTCGATCTGCGCGGCCAGTTCGGCGGCCATCGTGAAGTCGAGGTGCAGATACAGCGCGAGCAGCGGATGCGCCGGCGTGGCGTCGGTTTCCATCGTGAACGGCACGGGCACGGACACGACCAGGTAGTGATGTGCGTCGTAAAGATAAAGCTGGCCGCCGAAGTAGCCGCGCTTGCAGCCCTGACAGACGATCACGATGCCGGGATCGTACAGAACCGGCGTGCGCGACAACGCGCGGTTCGAACGCAGGACGCGCGCGCTCGGCAGTGCCGTCAGGTTGTAGCCCTCGTCGGGGGCCAACGCGCGCAGCAGCGCAACCATGCGTTTCTGGCTGCGGGAAAGTGGCTCCGGGGATGGCTTGGCGGCGCGCTTGGTGCTCATAGTTTTATGCAAGAAGATCAGCGGAATGCGGCTGTTTCGACCTCGATCGCAAGACTAACATGCAGGCTCCAAACGACATTCGGGAGAGGCTCCGATGGCATCCAGCAAGATCCTGCTCATCACCGGCGTCAGCAGCGGCTTCGGCCGTGCGCTCGCGCAAGAGGCGCTGGCAGTGGGTCACAAGGTGGTCGGCACGGTGAGAAGCGAGCAGGCACGGCGCGAATTCGAAGCGATGCACGCGAATGATGCGGTTGGGCGGGTGCTCGACGTGACCGACTTCGACGCGATCGACGGCGTCGTATCGGATATCGAGGCGAGCGTCGGGCCCATCGACATCCTGGTCAACAATGCCGGCTACGGCCATGAGGGCGTGATGGAGGAAGCGCCGCTGCCGGAGATGCGCCGGCAGTTCGACGTGAACGTGTTCGGCGCGGTCGCGATGATCAAGGCCACCCTGCCCTTCATGCGCAAGCGCCGGCGCGGCCACATCCTGAATATCACGTCGATGGGCGGACACATCACGATGCCGGGGATCGCGTATTACTGCGGGAGCAAGTTCGCGCTGGAGGGGATCTCCGAAGCGCTCGGCAAGGAGCTCGCGCCTTTCGGTATCGCCGTGACCGCCGTTGCACCGGGTTCGTTCCGCACCGATTGGGCCGGCCGGTCGATGATGCGCACGCCCCGCTCGATAGCGGATTACGACACGCTCTTTGACCCGATCCGGAAAGCGCGCGAGGAGAAAAGCGGCAGGCAATTGGGCGATCCCGTGAAAGCCGCGCGCGCGATGCTGGCGGTGATGGTGGCGGAACGGCCACCTGCTCATCTGCTGCTGGGGAGTGATGCGCTGCGGCTCGTGCGGGACAAGTTGTCGGCGCTGGAGGCGGAAATCCGGGCGTGGGAGGCGGTGACGGTTTCGACGGATGGTTGAGGGTCGCCGCTGCGGGAGCGCTGACGAGAACGGTATTCCGCGTCGTCGCGCCCCGAAGACGTGATGTCTGGCCACGATGCGATAGTCCGTTGCCGAGCCATTGCAGCCGGTCGCCGATACACGGCCAGTGCGGTGCCCGTCGGACCGGAACAATCGTGATGACCGATCCGCTCCGGTACCCGCCCTTGGGATTATGATGGCCCGATTGGCTGCCTTGGCTTGGGGCATGATTGCACGGCCTGTTCCGTCAGTTGGCCGGTGCCCGCTTGCAGGCGCTTCCCCGATGCGTTGTCCGTAACACGAGGCGGCAATCTCCCGAGCCGCGACTGGGGCGAACCATGGATCGAAGCGAAGACTTTATCGTGCGCACCATGTCGGCCGGCGAGGTGGCCATGTCGGTCGAATGGGCGGCTGCGGAAGGGTGGAACCCCGGCCGGCATGACCCGTACTGTTTCAGGGAAGCGGATCCGGCCGGCTTCTTCGTCGGCGTCTGGCGCGGCGAGCCGGTCGCGTGCCTCGCCGCCGTCGCCTATGACGACCGCTTTGGCTTCATCGGTCTCTACATCGTGAAACCCGGATTTCGCGGCAAAGGCTTCGGAATGCGAATCTGGCAGCACGGCATGCGTTATCTCGGAGACCGCAACGTCGGTCTCGACGGTGTCGTCGCCCAGCAAGCGAACTACAGGAAGTCGGGGTTCCGGCTCGCGTACCGCAACATCCGCTATCAGGGGCGCGTGGACGGCATCGGGTGCGCGCATGTCGCGGCAGCGGCTGACGTGCCGTTCGAGCAGTTGCTTGCCTACGATCGCCAGTGTTTTCCCGCGGCGCGCGAGCGTTTCGTCTCCGTTTGGATCGGGCAGCCGGATGCCGTTGCGCTCGCGACAGTCGACGCTGGCCGTGTCGCCGGATACGGTGTCGTGCGCCGCTGCAAGACGGGCTGCAAGATCGGCCCGCTGTTCGCCGATGACGCAGGCGTCGCCACCGGGCTGTTTCGCGCGCTGGCGGCGAGCATGCCCGGCGAGGTCATCGTGCTCGACGTGCCGGAAACGAATCCTGCGGCCGTCGCGCTGGCGGAACGGCACGGCATGACGAGCGTCTTCGAAACCGCGCGGATGTATACGAAAGACGCGCCCGCGATCGCGATCGATCGCGTGTTCGGGGTGACGTCGTTTGAGCTGGGATGATGGGGCGGACGGGGCCGAGCGTGACCGCTCGGCTTCTCAAGCCCAAGCCGCTGAACCTGTCCCGCGCGCTCCCCGGTAATCCCCGAAGAACCCCAAAAAAACGGCCCGAACACCGTCCGGGCCACGTCGAACTATCAAACCTCCGCCACCTACGCCTCCAGCGCCTCCAACACCTTCCCCTTCGTCTCGATCCCGACGAAATGCACGGTGACAGCCGCGATCAGCGGCACCACACCGAGCAGATAGAAAGCCGGGCTCAAATCCCCGCCGATGATCGCATGCGGCACCACCATCGGCGCAACGAACGACGCCACCTTCAGCCACGCGCTACCAAGACCGCAGCCCGACGCGCGGATGCTGGTCGGATACTGCTCCGGCGTATACACATACGCGGTGATGAAGCCCGACGCCATCAACCCGAGCGACAGCGAGCAGAACGTCGCGACGACGTACACCGACGACGCGTGATAAATCCCCGCCAACGCCAGCGACACCGCACACAGCACGAACGACCACACGATCACCGGCTTGCGGCCGAGCTTGTCGACGAGCAGCGCGGACGCGAGCGACCCGAGCACGCCCATCACCGAGCCGATCACCGCGAGGTTCAGCGCGAGCTGCAGCGGCGCGTGATAGAAGTTCTTGTAGATCGTCGGCAGCCATGTCGACAGCCCGTACTGGATGAAGCCGCAGGTCGCCCACAGGGTCGCGACCGCGAGCGTGCGCTTCCGGTACGCGGCGCTGAACAGGTCCACCATCCGGCGCTTCGGGTGCTGCCGCACGATCTCGTCGAATTCGGCGGCCTGCGTGACCGGCGGCAGCGCGCCCTTCACCGATGCCTCGAACACGCCAAGCGCCTGCCCCGCTTCCGGCAGCCGTCCGCGCGACGCGAGCCAGCGCGGCGATTCCGGCACGATGCGCGTCAGCACGAGCGCGAGCAGCAGCGGCATCCCGCCGATGAAGTACATCACCTCCCAGCCGAAGCGCGGCACGAGCCACGCGCCGAGCGCCATCGACGCGAGCAGGCCGATCGGGAACACGATCTCGTACAGCAGCACGAAGCGGCCGCGGCCGTGCGCGCGCGTGATCTCGTTGATGTAGGTCGCCGCCACCGGCAGCTCGCCGCCGAGGCCGAGCCCCTGCAGGATGCGCAGCAGCACGAACACCTCGAAGGTCGGCGCGAACCCGCACGCGATGCTGGTGACGCCGATCACGGCCGAACTCCACGCGATCGCCTTCACGCGGCCGTGCTTCTCCGCGAGCGCCGGAAACAGGAACGCGCCGATCAGCTGGCCGATCGCGCCGGACGCGATCAGCATGCCGATCTGCGTCGGCGACAGCCCCCACTTGTGGATCAGCAGCGGCAGCGTCGCCGCGATCGTGATCACGTCGAAGCCGTCGAAGAACGTCGCGGTGCCGATCAGCACGCGGGCGCGGATCTGCATCGCGTTGGCGGGAAGCCGCTCGAGCCGCGCGATGATCGCGCCGGGCGTCGGGGCGGCGGCGTCCATCGTGGCGCGGCCGGCCACGACGTTGTCGAAAGTGCTCATGTGGGGTGTCTCCGTTGTCTCGTTGGGCGTCGCTCGGTCAGGCCAGCGCGCGGGTCGTGTCTGCCAGGGCTTCCGTGTCCACTGCCCGGCCCTGGTTCATCCACTTGCGCGCGAGCTTCAGTTCGCGCGCGTTGTTGACGGCGATGACACCTCTCACATGCCCGTCGCCCACGAAAAACAGCGTTGCGCGCCGCGCGGCGAGCTCGCCGCGCACGACGAGCTGCGCATCGGCCGGCAGATCGCCGAGGATCTGCAGGTTCACGTCGTACTGATCGGACCAGAACCACGGAATCTCCGCGTATGGCGCGCGCACGCCGAGCACCGCCTTCGCGGCCGCGATCGCCTGGTTCTGCGCGTTCGCCCACGATTCGAGCCGCACGCGGCGCTTGAGCCAGCCGTTGTGATGGTTCGCGACGTCGCCGCACGCGAACACGGCCGGGTCGCTCGTCATGCCGAACTCGTCGACGACGATGCCGTCGTCCACCGCGAGGCCCGCGTCGCTCGCGAGCGACGCATTCAGCGCGAGACCGATGCCGGCCACCGCGAAATCGGCGTCGATCGTCGTGCCGTCGGCGAGCGTCGCGCGCACCTTCGACGCATCGCCGGGCTGGGCATCGAGCGACACGAGCGATGCGCCGAGGCGCACGTCGACGCCGTTCGAGCGATGCAGGTCGAGCAGGAAATCCGACACGAGCTGCGGCACCGAACGCCCGCACAGGCGCGGCGCGCCTTCGGCCACGACCGCCTCGACGCCGAGCTTGCGCGCGGTCGCCGCGACTTCGAGGCCGATCCAGCCGCCGCCGATCACGAGCACGCGCCGGCTCGCGCGCAGCTTCTCGCCGAGCGCGGCCGCTTCGTCGAGCGTACGCAGGTAATGCAGGTTGGCAGTCCTCACCAGTGCTTCCGGCAAGCGGCGTGACGTGCCGCCGGTGGCGATCACGAGGCGGTCGTATTCGACCTCGCGGCCGCTCTCGGTGCGCACGATGCGGCGCGCGCGGTCGATCGACGCCGCGCGTTCCGGCTGCCACGCCTCGACGTTCAGCGACGTGAACTCTTCCGGATGCACGACGCGCACCGTTTCGATATGCGCGTCGCCGGCGAGCACCGCCTTCGACAGCGGCGGGCGCTCGTACGGCAGGTGCGGCTCGTCGGCGATCATCACGAGCCGGCCCGCGAAGCCTTCCGCGCGCAGCGTCTTGAGCACCCAGCCGGCGGCCTGGCCGCCGCCGATCACGACGACGGTCTGCACCGCGCCCGCTTCGTTGCTTGCGTCGGTCATGATTTGCGCTCCGTCATGAACTTGCCTTCCGGCGCCTTCGCATTCTTCTGGCGCCGCGTGTTGCCGTCGAGGCCGCCGTCGACCGCCCATTCGGCGAACACGGTCGGGCCCGGCTCGAAGTCGCGCGGCTGCCAGTCGGGCGTCAGCACGTCTTCATCGGCGTAGTACTCGATCAGGCCGCCGGCCGGGTTCTGGAAGTACCAGAAATACGCGGACGACACCGGATGCCGGCCCGGCCCGAGCTGGGTTTCCCAGCCGCAGCGGTCGATGTGCATGCCGCCGCCGAACACTTCGTGGATGTCGCGCACGGTGAACGCGACGTGGTTCAGGCCGCGCTTGCCGTTCAGCAACGCGAGCAGGAACAGGTCGTGGTGGCCGCCGTGCGGCGCGCAGCGCATGAACGCGCCGCGGCCCGGGTAGCGGTCCGACGTCTCGAAGCCGAGCAGCTCGTGATAGAACTTTTCCTGCGCGTCGAGCGCGTTCGTGAAGAACACGACGTGGCCGACCTCGACCGGCTCCGCGCGCGCATAGATCGTGCTCGGCGTGTCGACGCGCAGCGTCTCGCCCCACACGTTCGACAGCGAGCCCTTCACGTCGAGCGCACGCTTGCGCGTCACCTCGATGCGGATCGCCATCCCGTTCGGATCGATGCAGCCGAGCGCATCGTCGTGCGCGTAGTAGCCGGACTGGCCGGCGAGCTTGCCGCGCAGCGCGTCGAGCTCGGCGGGCGTCGCGACGCCCCACGTCACTTCGCGCAGCGTCGGGCCTGCCTCGAACGCGGGCGGCAGCGCCGGATCGTCGGCCTTGACGAGCAGCACGGTGCAGCCGTTCATCGTCTCGAAGCGCGCGCGCGCGTCGTCGTGCGCGACTTCCTTGAGCCCCCAGTCGGCGAAGAAGCGCCGGCACGTCGCCAGGTCGTCGACGCCGTACGTGATCTGCTCGATACCCAAAATGCTCATTGCGTCATTCCCCTTCGCTCAGTTCGCCCACGGCAGCGGCGCGTCGTTCAGGCCCCAGTAGAGGCTCTTCTGCTGCATGTACTCGCGGATGCCGAGACGCCCCTTCTCGCGGCCCATCCCGCTCTCCTTCCAGCCCGAGAACGGCGTGGAGATCGAGAACAGCTTGTACGTGTTGATCCACACGGTGCCCGTTTCGAGCGCGCGGGCGGTGCGCCACGCGCGCTTGTAGTCGCGCGTCCAGATGCCGGCGGCAAGACCGAACACGCTGTCGTTCGCCTGCTTGATCAGCGATGCCTCGTCGTCGAACGGCATCGCGACGAGCACCGGCCCGAAGATTTCTTCCTGGCAGATGCGCGCGCTGTTCGGCAGGCCTTCGAGGATCGTCGGCTGATAGTAGAAGCCGGCCTCGCGCCCGTCGCCCGACGGCCGCTCGCCGCCGCACAGCAGGCGCCCGCCTTCCTCGACGCCGAGCGCCACGTAGCGCTCCACCGACTCGCGATGCTTCGCCGTGATGAGCGGCCCCATCTGCGTGTCGGCGCGCGTCGGGTCGCCCACGCGCAGCTTGCGCGCGCCTGCCACCAGGCGCTGCATGAACGTGTCGTAGATCGCGCGCTGCACGAACAGGCGCGAACCCGCGATGCAGGCCTCGCCCGACGAGCTGAAGATGCCGTACAGCACGCCGTTGACCGCGTGATCGAGATCCGCGTCGTCGAACACGATCGTCGGCGACTTGCCGCCGAGTTCGAGCGACACCGGCATCAGCTTCTCCGCCGCGATGCGCGCGATGCCGCGGCCCACTTCGGTGCCGCCCGTGAACGACACCTTCTTCACGAGCGGGTGGCGCACCAGCACGTCGCCGATCACCGAGCCCTTGCCCGGCAGCACGCTCAGCACGCCCTTCGGCACGCCGGCTTCCTCGCAGATGCGCGCGAGCGCGAGCGACACGAGCGGCGTGACTTCGGCCGGCTTCAGCACCACCGCGTTGCCGCCGGCGAGCGCCGGCGCGAGCTTCTGCGCGTCGGATGCGATCGGCGAGTTCCACGGCGTGATCGCCGCGATGACGCCGATCGGCTCGTACACGCTCATCGTCAGGTAGTCGCCGCGCGATGGCGTCAGTTCCTCGTCGAGCGTTTCGAGGCAGGCCGCGAAATAGCGGAACGTGTTCGCCGCGCTCGCCACCAGCACGCGGGTCTCGCCGATCGGCTTGCCGTTGTCGCGGCGCTGCAGGTTCGCCAGCGCCTCGTGACGCTGCATGATCAGGTCCGCGATGCGGTACAGCACCTGCGCGCGCTGGTGCGGCTTGAGCCCGGCCCAGTCGGCGCGGCGCCACGCGGCGTCGGCGGCCTCGACGGCTTCGGCCGCGTCGTCCGCGTTCGCGGTCGACACTTCCAGGTTCAGCGACTGGTCGGCCGGGTAGAGGCTGGCGTAGGGTGCGCCACGGCCGCGCCGCCACGCGCCGCCGACCAGGATGTCGCCGTTGGGTACGAGGCTCGTATCGAATGGAGTCATTTCACAAGTTCCACAAGTCTGTGTCTGCAGCCGGGCCGCACGCTCAGATCACGCAGCGGGACGCGCGGTTGCGCAGCGCGCGGATCGCGCTGAACGCCGTCAGCGCGGACGTCTTCGGGTTGTCGGGCAGCGGCTTGCCGCTCATCTCGAGCGACATCTCGCCGAACGCGCCGCGCGCGGTGATCCGGTGCACGTTGCGCGCGACCGCCGGATCGGCGATCAGCCGCACGCGCGTCTGGTCGAGCCCGAGGCCCGCGAGCGCGACGGTCGCCGCGACGTTCGCGTTCTTCGGGTACAGCCGCGCGGCATCGCGCGCGGTGCCTTCGAAGATCACGCGCTCCTCGGTCATCGCGCGCAGGTCGCACAGTTCCTCGGCCGGCGTGCCGAGCCAGCCGAGCGGCGGCTTGCGGCCGACGTACAGCACCTCGTCGAGGCCGCCCTGCTTCGCGGCGGCGAGCGCGTCGATGCCGCCGATCGCGCCGGACAGCAGCGTGAGCGTCGCGTCGCCTTCGTCGGCGGCCTGCGACAGCGCATCGAGCAGCGCGAGATCGGACAGCGCGCCGATCGACGCCACCGCGCAATCGGTGCCGGCCTTCAGCAGCGGCACGACGTGATCGACGAGCGCGCTGTGGCCCGCGCATTCGAGCGCGAACTCGGGGCGATGCGCGAGCGCGCCGACCGACGACACCACTTCGACCGCGCCGCCGAGCGCGCCCTGCACGGCTGCGCGCTGATGCTCGGGCACGATCACGTGCGCGACCCGCAGCGACGCGTCGTGCTCGACCGCGTGATACACGGCCGCGCCGATCGCGCCGAACCCGATCATCGCGACGTCGACGGGCGCATGCCCGTGTGCGTGATCGTTACGCATACTGGCGCTCCGACGGCGCTTCCTTCTTCACCGGCGGGCCTGCGAACTGCGACGCGAACGAGCCGACCGACAGCATGTCCACCTCGACGAGCACCGGGCCCTGCTTGGCCAGGCCGTCGCGCACCACGCCTTCGGCCTGGTCGAGCGACGTGATCCGGTAGTGCGTGAGGCCGAAGCTCGCGCAGAACTGCGCGAAATCGGGCTGGTGCAGGTCGACGAAGCAGCGGCGGCCGTCGTAATGCGCGTCCTGGATGTTGCGGATCACGCCGTAGCACTGGTCGTTCATCAGCACGATCATCACGTTCGCGTTTTCCTGCACGGCGGTCACGAGTTCGCCGACGTTGACCATCAGGCCGCCGTCGCCGACGAGACAGACCGTCTTCGCCGCCGCGTCCGCGAGCGCCGCGCCGATGCCCATCTGCATCCCCTGGCCGATGCCGCCGCCGAGCGCATGCACGCCTGCACGCGGCTCGAAGATCTGCAGCAGGCGGTTGCCCCACGTGCTGTTCGAGATCGTCACGTCGCGCACCCAGTTGTAGTCGCGGCCGACGGCGGCCTGCAGTGTGTCGACGAGCTGCTTGTACGGGCCGAGGCCCTTCGCGACGTCTGCAACCGCCTGCTCGCGCGCGGCGGCGAGATCGGCGGCAAATTGCGGATCGACGGCGAGACGCCCTTCGAGGCGATCGGCCAGCTCGGCCAGCACGCGCTTCGAATCGCCGTGGATGAACAGGTCATTGCGATAGCCGCGGTTGTCGGCCAGCGCATCCGCATCGACGCGGAACAGCGGCTGCGGCAGCGCGAGCTTGTATTTCAGCGTCTCGTTGCCGCGCAGGCGCGAACCGACCACGACGAGCGCGTCGCAGGTCTTGTAGAACGCTTCCACCGCCGCATGCACGTTGAACGCGCCGAGCGTCGCCGGGTGATCCTCGGGCAGCACGCCGCGGCCCTGCACGCTCGTCACGACGCCGAAGCCGAGCTTCACGAGGCGCTCGACTTCCGCCCGCGCGTGGCGCGCGCCGCCGCCGAGCCACAGCAGCGGGCGGCGCTTGCTCTCGAGTGCATCGGCGAGCTTCGCGACGCGCGCGCTGTCGTGCTCGCGCACGGCAACGTGTGCAGGCGCGAGATCTTCCGGCCATTCGATCTCGGCCGCCTGGATGTCGATCGGGATCTCGACCGACACGGGGCCCGTCGGCGCGGTCTGCGCGACGCGCACCGCTTCGCGGATCGTCGGCAGCACGGTCTCGACCGTGCGCACGCGGAACGCGGCCTTCGAGATCGCGTCGAGCATCGTCAGCTGGTCCGGTGCTTCGTGGATATACGCGAGATCCTGGTCGAGGTACGGCGTCTCGATCTGGCCGGTGATGTGCAGCAGCGCGGTGCCGGCGGTCAGCGCCTCGACCATCGCGCCGGCCGCGTTGCCCGCCGCCGTGCCGGTGCTCGTGAACGCGACGCCCAGGCCGCCCGACACGCGGGCCAGGCCGTCGGCCATGTTGACCGCGCCCGCTTCGCCGCGCGCACCGACGTAGCGGATGTTGCCACGCGTGTTGATCGCGTCGAGGATCGGCATGTTGTGGATCGAGATGACCCCGAAAGCGGTCTTCACGTCGCACTGCTCGAGAAAGGCGGCAATCAGCTCGCCAACCGTGGTTTTTTTAGACATGGCGTGCAAAGCCTCCAGAAACGTCGATATGGCTGCCCGTCGTGTAGGACGACAGATGCGTTGCGAGATAAAAGAGCGCCCAGGCGGCCTCGTCAGGCCGGCCGAAGCGGTTCAGCGGAATGTTCTTGTTGCGGGCGAGTTCGCCCGTCCAGTCTTCCCAGCTCTGGCCGGGTTGCGCCTGCGCTTCGTGGCGGCGGCGCCACTGGCCCGATTCGACGATACCGATCAGGATCGAGTTGACGCGGATGCGCTGTGGCGCAAGCTCGGCCGCGAGCGACTTCACGAGGCTCAGCACGCCCGCGCGCGCCGACGACGTCGCGACCATGTGCGGCTCCGGCTGCAGCGCGAGCAGCGAGTTGACGCAGGTGATGCTCGGCGCCGCCGCGTCGCGCAGCATCGGCAGGAACGCGCGCGTCGGCCGGATGATGCTGAAGTACTTCAGCTCGAGTTCCTCGCGCCATGCGTCGTCGGTCGTGTCGGCGAACGTCGACACGCGCCCCTGCCCGGCGTTGTTGATCAGCATGTCCGCGCGGCCGAAGCGCGCGGACACGGCCTGTGCGAACGCCGCGACGTCGCTCTCGTCGAGCACGTTGCAGCGCGCGGCGAGCAGCTGCGCGCCCGGGTACTTGTCATGCAGCACGGCTTCCGCACGCTCGAGACGCTCGCCGTCGCGGCCGCAGATCGCGACCGACGCGCCCGCCTGCAGGAACCGCTCGGCCGTCGCGAGGCCGATGCCGGACGAACCGCCCGTCACCACCGCCACCTGTCCGGTCAAATCGATCTGGATCATCACAACCCCAATGCCTTCAAAAACGAATGCTCGTCGTCCGAGCGGTAGTTGAGCCGCCGCGACAGCTCGGCCGCCGCGCGCTGCACCTTGTCGATCAGGCCGTCGGCGATCAGCGTCGCGTCGATCTCCGGGCGCGGCACCGTCACCGTGATGCACGCGACGATCTTCTGCGATTCGTTGCGCACCGGCGCGGTGACCACGGAAATGCCGCGCTCGAATGACGAGTTGCTGACGCCGTAGCCGCGCAGCGCGTCCTCGCGGATCAATGCGTACAGTGCGTCGACCGTCTCCGGCGTCGCGCTCGTCATCCGGTTCAGCGTGCCTTCCGGATACAGCGCGCGCAGCGCGTTCAGCGACAGGTCCCCCATCAGCACGTGCCCGTGCGTGGTCGCGTGCGCCGGCAGCCGCGTGCCGACGTTCACCCGGATCGAGCTGAACACCGGCGCCTGGCTCTGCGCCTTCGCGACGAACACCACGTCGCGGCCGTCGCGGATCACGATGTGCGTCGTGAAGCCGGTGGCATCGCGCAGGCTCTCGATCACCGGCAGGCCGAGATCGGTCAGCTCCAGCGAGCTCAGGTATTCGAAGCCGAGCCGCAGCACCGCGATGCCGAGCTTGTAGTTGCGATCCTTGTCGGCGCGCTCGAGGAAGCCGAGCGATTCGAGCGTCTGCAGCAGGCGGAACACCGTCGTGCGCGGAATGCCGAGCCGCTTCGACAGCTCCGGCGCGCCGAGCACCGGCTCGCGCGGCGAGAACTCCGCGAGAATCCGCAAGCCACGTTCGAGGCCCGGCACCACGTAGTTCGCTTCGCTTTTCGCGCCGTCGGATTCGTTGATCAGCGGTTCGCTCATGCTGCCTCCCGCCGGGCCGCCCCAAGGGAGGCAGCCGCCCCCTCGGGGGGCAGTGAACAAATGTGAACGTGGGGGTCGTTCATATCATCCCCCGCTGTTGGTCGCATTGACGGCAGAACGTGTCGATCAGCGCCGTATAGGCAGCCGGCGCTTCCACGTAACCGGCATGCCCAGCCTGCGGAATCACCTGCAGCCCGACCTGCGCGGCCGCCGCGATCCGCTCGCATGCGGCGGGCGGCGTGATCGCGTCGCTCGCGCCGACGGCCACCGCCGTGCGGCCGCGAAAGCCCGCGAGATCCGCTGCGAGATCGGCGTTCGCGAGCAAGTGCGTCGCCTGCGCATAGCCGGCCGGCACGATGCGCGCCATGTTCCAGCGCACCCACGCGCGCGCATCCTCGCTCGCGTTGCCGGACAGCATGTTGCCGCTGCGCTGCGCCGCGAGCCCGGCCGGGCCGAGTTCGGCCAGCATCGCGAGCCGCGCGTCGCGGCGCGCGTCGCGCGTCTCGGCGGGCGCGCTGCCGTAGCCGCCCGCGGGCGAGATCAGCAGCAGCCCGGCGACGCGCGCCGGCAGCGCGCGGGCGAAACCGCCCGCGACGATCGCGCCGAGCGAATGGCCGACCAGCACGCAGCGCTCGATGCCGAGCGCATCGAGCCACGCGCCGAGCGCCGCCGCATAGTCGGCGGCCACCGGCGACGCGCCGTGCACGGGCGTCGATGCGCCGTAGCCCGGTGCGTCCCACGCGAGCACGCGCCGCGAAGCGCCGAGCGCATCGAACTGGCGCACCCACGACGCGGCGCCCGAGCCGATCCCGTGCAGCAGCACGACCGGGTGCACGTGGCCGGCATGCGGCGCGCCGGCCTCGCGGTAGCCGATCGTGCCCGCCGCGCCGGCCGCGCAGCGCCGCTCGGGGAACCGCTCGAGCAGCGTCGCGAAGGCGGCGACGCGCTCGCGTTCACGTTTGTCGATGACACTCATCGCTTCACCTGTCTCCACTCAACGCTTGATCTTCGCGAGCGGCGAATCCGGCGGATACGTCGGCGTGATCGGCTTCGACGAACCGAGCATCACGCACATCAGCGCGTCTTCCTCGCCGATGTTGATTTCCGTGCGATAGACACCCGGCGGCACCGAGATCAGGTCGCGCTCGCCGAGGATCGCTTCCCAGGTCTCGCCGTCGCGCTCGCAGATCACTTTCATCTTGCCGCGCAGCACGAAGAAGATTTCTTCCACGTCGATGTGGATGTGGCTCGGGCCGATGTTGCCGGCCGGGATCACCATCGTGGAGAACGTGAAGTTGCCGGCCGGCACCGTGTTGACGTCCTTCGCGACGCCCGTGCCGCCCGTGCCGACGTAGCGCATCTGCGCGCGGCGGTACTTCGGGTCGTAGTCGGCCTGGAACTTCAGCGCGTCCCAGTCGTAGCGCCGCGTCGCGTAGCGCGCGACGCGCCCTTCCATCCAGTCGCCAAAGGTTGCGCCTTCCGGCTGGTCCCACGAATTGCGATCGAGATCGGCGTCCGCCATCGTCATCTCCTTCATCCAGAGTGAAAATCAGTTCATTACGAAGCCGCCGTTCACCGGCAGCAGTTGACCCGTCACGAAGCGCGCGGCATCGGACAGCAGGAACAGCACGGGGCCCGTCACGTCGTCGGGCACCTGCGCACGCGTCAGCGCGCGGCCTTGCTGGTAGTACGCGTGGCGCTCGGCCGGCACGTAGGCGGTGGCCTCGACTTCGGTAAGGCCCGGCGCGATCGCATTGACCGTCACGCCGTGCGCGCCGAATTCGCGCGCCTGAGCATGCGTCATCGCGATCACCGCGCCCTTGCTCGCGACATACGCGAGCAGCTTCGGCGCGCCCCACAGCGCGGTGTCCGACGCGAGGTTCACGATCGCGCCGCGCCCCGACTGCGCGAGGTACGGCAGCGCCGCATTGCTCGCGAGCCACAGGCCGCGCACGTTGACGTTCATCACCGCGTCCCAGGTCGCGATGTCGAGTTCCGTCGACAGCTTGCCGCCCGAGTTCGTGATCGCCGCGTTGTTGATCAGCCCGTCGACGCCACCGAGCGCCGCCGCGCCCTGCGCGACGAACGCGTGGACGCTGGCCGGATCGGCGAGATCGAGCGCGAAGAAATGCGCGGCGTGGCCCTGCTCCGCGAGCTGCGCGGCGAGCGCGCGGCCGTCGTCGGCCAGCACGTCGCCGAACGCGACCTGCGCGCCGGCGGCGACGAGCGCCTTCACGAAGGCCGCGCCGAGACCGCGCGCGCCGCCCGTGACGAGCACGCGCCGGCCGGCGAGCGACACCACGGATGCGTGCTCAGCCATGCGCCTGCTCCGTAGCGGCCGGCTGTTGCGCGGCGCGATAGGCGTCGAGCGCCGACAGGTGTTCCTGCGCGCGCTGGCGCAGCATCCGGCGCACGCGCGTGATGCCGACGTCGTGCTGGTACAGGTATTCGTGGTCGCGCGCGTTCGGCGCGAGGCTTTCGAGCACGTAGCGGTCCTGCTCGAGCACGTCCCAGTGCAGGCCTTCGAGACGGTTGCGGTACATGAAGCGCCACACGTCGCGCTGCCAGCCGCTGACCTTGCGGGTGCGCCAGAAGTACACCTGGCAGTGGTCGTCGTCGACCGGCGTCGCGAAGCCGATGATCCCGAAGTTGCCGCCCGGGCCGAACTTCTGCTTGTACGGAATCGCGAGGCGCATCCACAGGCAGCCCGTCTCGCCGAGCTCCACCCAGTCGAAGTTCACGTCGCGCTGGCCGATCTTCTCGAACATCAGGCCCGTTTCCGTCTTGCGCACGCGCATCTCGGCCTGCTTGTCGCCTTCGGCCATCGAGTGCGACGTCGCATGCAGGTACGCGCCGTGCATCGGGTCCATCACGTTGTCGATCGCGTACTGGTAATTGCAGGTCCAGTTCGACACGCACAGGAAATGCGCGAATTCGTCGGCGACCAGTTCCTCGGGCAGGTTCAGCGGCGCCGGCTCGGCATGCGCGTCGTCGCCGAACCACAGGAAGATCGCGCCGGCCTTTTCCTGCACCGGATACGACTTCACGCACTTCGTGCCTTCGAGCGGACAGTTCGACACGGCCGGCACGCGGTTGACCGTGCCGCTGCCGTCGACTTCGACGCCGTGATACCAGCACGCGAGGTTGCCGCCGAGGTTCCAGCCGAGCGACAGGCGCGCGCCGCGGTGCGGGCAGCGATCCTCGAGCGCGTGCACCTGGCCTTGCTGGTCGCGCCACAGCACGATCTGCTCGGACAGGCGCGTGAGGCCGACGGGCGCATTCGACACCTGCCAGCTCGGCGCGACGGGATACCAGTAGTTCTTGATGCCGCGGTCGAGATAGGCGCGGACCGGGTCGTGTTGGGATGCGGGTTGTGCGGGGGACGTCATCAGTGTGCTCCGGATTCGGTTGTCGTCGGGTCGGCGGGTCACGCGCTCGGCGCGGTCATTCCGCGAGCGCGGCCATCTCGGCGCGCAAGCGCTCGGCGGTCCACGGCGCGCCGTCCGGTGCGCGGAAGCCGATGCGGTTCAGGCCCGCGACGACGTCGTCCAGCTCGGTCGCACCGGCCTCGAACACGCGTTCGAGCGCGTCGCCGAGATCGTTCTCGTACTGCGTCGGCTCGGCCTTGCGGTTCTGCCACACGCGGTTCTCGACCTGGCCCGGGATCTCGATCTGCCCCTTGCCCGCGACGTTGTTCGGCTGCGGCGCCACCCACGGCTTCAGGAAGGGATTGAAGTTCACGGTCGCTTCTTTCATCAGTCACTCCACCTTGATCTGGATTTCCTCGCCGGCGAGGCGCACGGCGTACTGCTTCAGCGCGCGGCCGCCCGGCCCCTTCAGGCACTGGCCCGTCCGGATATCGAACACGGCTTCGTGCAGCGGACACTCGACCGTGCCGTCGTCGACGAAGCCCTGCGTCAGCAGCGCGTACGCATGCGGGCACACGTTCTCGAGCGCATACACCTCGTCGCCGACGCGGTAGATCCCGATTTCGACGCCGTCGGTCCGCTTGAACTCGATCGGCGTGTCTTCCGACAGCGCGCCGGCGTGCCCGGCGCAAATCCATTGTTCAGACATCTCGCACCCTTCCTTCTGATCGATCTTCAGTTTGTTCCATATCCGGAACAGCAGTTTATGGATGGTGATTATAGGAGCGACTTTCCGGGAGAAGAATAAAAAGCTGCACGTCCTAGGGAAAACACCGACCGCCGGGTCGGATATCGTCCAACCCAATCCCGCCAATGGGGATTTTTTCTTATATGGCAGGGAGTTATTCCGTTTTCGACGGATTCCGCACGATGCCTGCGGCCTGGCGCGCGCACCGCTCCGACCCGAAAAATTTATTTTTTTCCGCGCTTGGCCCGGTCCTATACTTCATTCCACCAGAGGCACATTGTTCCTTATATGGAACACATAAGCGCCCAATCAGCAGTGGGATGCGCGAAGCCGGCAGGTCGTCCCTTTCGCGCGCCGCCACGGCCCGTTTTCATTCGAGTGAGACTCAGGAAGGAGATCCAATGGTCAAGCGTGCGGTAGCAGCCGCGGTGGTCGGAATCGGCGCCGTGTCAGGGGCATGGGCGCAGAGCAGCGTGACGCTGTACGGGAGTACGGACGCGGGCGTCGCCTACGTGAACAACGTCGGCGGCCACGCGAAGTGGGCGATGATCCAGGGCAACACCCAGCCCGATCGCTGGGGCCTGAAGGGCAAGGAAGACCTGGGCGGCGGCCTGTCGGCGATCTTCCAGCTCGAAAACGGCTTCTACACGAACAATGGCCAGTTCGCGACCGCGAACACGATCTGGAACCGCGCCGCGTGGGTCGGCATCGATTCCAGCCGCTACGGCACGCTGACGCTCGGCCGCCAGACGCCGCTGACGTTCGACTATCTCGACCCGCTCAGCACCGCCTACCTCGCGGCGAGCTGGTATGCGTTCCACCCGGGCAACATCGACGGGCTCGCCGCGACCGGCAACGTGCCGTACAACAACGCGATCAAGTACCGCTCGCCGAGCTTCGCGGGCTTCAGCGCCGCCGCCGTGCTGGCGCTCGGCAACACGACGAACTTCTCGACCGGCAAATCGGTGGGCGTCGCGCTGAACTATGCGAACGGGCCGTTCAAGGCCTCGGCCGTCTATTCGAGCGAGCACGACCGCTCGGTGCTGATCAGCCAGACGGGGATCGCGCGCTTCCAGGGGCAGAACACCGCGAACGGCTATCTCGCGAGCAAGGTCGAGAACATCGGCGCGGGCGCGTCGTACCAGTTCGGCGACTTCCTCGTGCACGGGCTCTACACGCGCGTGAAGATGCAGTCGAACGGCTTCTCGGACACGTTCCAGAGCTACGACGCCGGCGTGAACTACCGCACCAGCGCGTTCAACACGATCGCAGGCGGCGCGGCCACGTCGACGCTGGCGGGCCGGCGCTGGACGCAGGTCGAGCTCGGCGACATCTATGCATTGTCGAAGCGCACGCAGCTCTATGCGAACGTGCTGGTCGAACACGGCTCGGGCGGCGCGAAGGCGGCATTCTTCACGGCCGGCGTGTCGAGCACGGCGAACCAGGTCGTCGTGCTGGCGGGGATCCACCACTCGTTCTGACGCGGTGGCGGTGGGTCGCACGGGCGCGCGCCCGTGCGACGGAGGCTCAGCGCTTCGGAATGCGGATCCGGCTGATCATCAGTGAACCCGACAGGCCGAACACCAGCGTCAGCGGATGAAACACGCCGACGCGCGTCGCGATCTCGCCGAGCCACATGGTCGGGCCGATCCCGCCGCAATAGGTGGCGACAGCCAGCATCAGCACGATGACGATCGAGGTCGGAATCGGCGTGCCCTCGAAGTACGTCACCTTGCCGGCCTCCTGCGACAGCGCTTCGGCCGTCACGTTGTAGCGCGCCAGCCGCGACACGCCGCACGCGACGAAGTAGACGAGCAGGACGCGGTCGACCATGCCCCGCATCCCGCACCCGTAGCCGATGACGGCCGGCGCGACGCCGAACGAAATCACGTCGGCGAGCGAGTCGAGCTCGCGGCCGAGCACCGACGACTTCTGGCGCCAGCGCGCGATCCTGCCGTCGAGGATGTCGAAGATCAGCGCGGCGACGATCAGGCCGGCCGCGTAGTACACGTGCAGCACGTCCTCGGTGGCGATGTACGAGATGATCGAGAAAATGGCGCTGGTGCCGCAGACGGCGTTGCCGAGCGTGAACCAGTCGGCCAGGTGGAATTCCCGGATCATCGAAAACCGCCGGACGGGTTTGGTCTTGTTCATCTTTCTGTCAGGGGAATGGGGCCGGCACAAGGGGGCTGATGGCGTTCCCCGACGAGGCGGCAGCGCGCCGCTTCATCGAGTCGCCGGCGTAGCGGGACGTTTCCAGGGCTCGCCACGCCGCCGCGCGTCAGAACATCGCGACCTTGTGGCGCGCGTGCGCGAACGTCGGATCGCTTTCGAGCGGACGATAGTTGAGCCGTTGCGACAGGTCGACCGCCGCGCCGCAGACGGCCTCGACGAGGCGCTCCTTCTCGCCGGCCTCGCCGATCTCCGAGCGCGGCACCGTCGCGGTGATCGCCGCGACGATCGAGCCCGAATGGTCGCGCACCGGCGCGGTCACGGCCGAGATGCCGGCTTCGAACGCGGCCTCGCTGACCGCATAGCCGAGCCGCGCATAGTGGCGCACGCGTTCGTACAGCTCGTCGACCGTGCCCGGCGTGCGCTCGGTGAACTGCTCGAGACGCTTTTCCGGGTAGAGCTGGCGCAGCGCGTCGCGCGTCAGGTCGCCCATCAGCACGTGGCCGTGCACGGTCGCGTGCGCGGGCAGCCGCGTGCCGACGTGGACCTTCACCGAGCCGAACATCGACGCGTTGCTCTGCGCCTTCGCGACGAATACGACGTCGCGCTGGTCGCGGATCAGCAGGTGCGTCGACAGGCCGGTCGTGTCGCGCAGCCGTTCGAGCACCGGCGTGCCGAGATCGGTCAGTTCGAGCGAGTTCAGGTATTCGAAGCCGAGCCGCAGCACGCCGACGCCGAGCCGGAAGTGGCGGTCGCCGTTCACGCGTTCGAGGAAGCCGAGCGCTTCGAGCGTCTGCAGCAGGCGGAACGTGGTCGTGCGCGGAATGCCGATGCGCTTCGACAGCTCGGGCGCGCCGAGCACCGGCTCGCGCGCGGAGAACTCGGCGAGGATCCGCAGGCCGCGCTCGAGGCCCGGCACCAGGTAGGACGACGCGCCGCCGGCCGCTTCGTCGTCGCCGGCAGCCTGCTCCGGCGCGGCGGGAGGACGGGTCGCGCTGCTCATCGTTGTTTTGGCCATCGGCACATGGATGGAAAGAAATCGGTCACGAAATACGGGACATGGATCACCGTGGATATTCAGTCATGCTACATCAGGCGACACCGCACTTCGTACCCGCAGGCACGGCGGCGCAGCGCCGGATGCGCGTCCACGATCCAGAGAATAGTCAGACACAATTGAGAGGATATCAGCGATAGACGGCGCGACGCCATGGGGATATCGCCTGACGGCGGCGGCCCGCTCACTTTCCCGGCGCGCTGGCCGCCGGCCGCGCGCGCCACGGCGCCGCACGAAGCCGGCCGCGATGCCGGCGCAAGCGTTCCCGCCAGTTCCGCGCCGCGTGCCAGCCGATACGGCCGGTCAATGCGTCGACATGGGCGGCGAACACGAACAGCGCGCCGCTCGCCAGCACCAGAAAAACCACCAGCACGATCGGCATCACGCTGCTCCAGCCGGCCGGGCACGCCTTCGCTGCCGCCCGAGGTTCGTCATTGGTCGCACCGGATCCCGGCCTCCAGCGTGACCGCGCGGGGCTGCACCGGTTCGAGCGGCGGCGCGTCGGTTTCGCTGTACGGCACGCCGCTCGCGGCCAGGAACGCCTTGATGGCGTCGGCCGGCACCGCGATCACGAAGCGCGCCGCGCCGGCGTGCCCGACGCAGCGGCTGGCGCATCGGCCGGCGCATCGGGATTCGGCGCGAGACGCAGGCGCACGCGCAGCGGCTGGCGCATGTCGGGCGGCGGCGGCTCCGCCAGCGGGCCGGCCGTCAGCAGCTGCCGCAGCGCGGCATCCGCGTCCGCATCGCCGAGCGTGTCGAATTCGACGCGCGTGACGGCGCCGTTCGCGCCGATCCACGCGCGCACGACGAGCGCGGGCGGCGGCGAATCGGCGCGCGCATTCAGCACGCGCGCTTCGAGCGACCGATGCAGCCGGTCGGCGGCGTCGCCGTCGGCTTCGAGCCAGCCCTGGAACTGCCGTCCGACGAGTTGCGCGTAGGTGATCCACTGCTGCGGCACGTCGGCGCTCTGCGCGAACGCGGGTGCGAGTGCGCTCGCCGCGAGCGTCCACGCAACGACGAGCGCCGCGCCCCAGAAGAATGCGCGTGTGCGCGGGTTTCGCTTCATGATGAGGATGTCCGTCTGCCTGTCCGTTTTCGCGATGGGCCATGTTGCCGTGGGTCGCGCCGTTCACCGCCGTTCCGCCATGCCGCGCTCACCCCGGTTCGACCGCCACATACAGGCGCGTCCCGCCGCGCTGCACGAGCAGCGCGGCCGTGCCGCGCGCGCGTTCGATCTCGCCGATCAGCGCGCCGGCGTTCGCCACCGGCGCGCCGTTCACCGACAGCACCACGTCGCCCGCCCTGAGCCCCGCCCGCGCGGCCGCGCCGCTCGCCTGCTCGATCACGAGCCCCTGGCTCACGCCGAGCTGCCGCCGCTCCGGCTCGTTCGCCGGGCGCAGCGCAAGCCCGAAGCGCGCGAGCCCCTGCGCATCGCCGCTCGGCGCGTCGCCGCTGTCGAACGCCCCCACCGCCGCCTGCAGATGGCTCGCGCGCCCCGCGCGCCACACGAGCAGATCGGCCACGCGCCCCGGCCGCATGCCCGCGACGGTGCCGAGCAGGTCCGCCGAATCCGCCACCGTCCTGCCGTCGATCGCGAGCACCACGTCGCCGGCCTGCAGGCCGGCCTGCGCGCCGGGCCCGCCGGGCTCGACCATCGTGATCAGCGCGCCGTCGGCATGCCGCAGGCCGAACGAGCGCGCGAGCGCCTGGCTGACCTCCTGCAGCGCGACGCCCAGCCGCCCGCGCGTGACCTTGCCGGTCTGCAGCAGCTGGTCCTTCACGTCGAGTGCGATGTCGATCGGGATCGCGAACGCGAGCCCCTGGTAGCCGCCGGTCTTCGAATAGATCATCGAATTGATCGCGATCACGCGGCCGTTCAGGTCGAACAGCGGGCCGCCCGAGTTGCCGGGGTTGATCGGCACGTCGGTCTGGATGAACGGGATCGCCCGCTCGCCCGGCAGCGCGCGCGACTTCGCGCTGACGATGCCCTGCGTGACGGTGTTCGCGAACCCGTACGGCGAGCCGATCGCCATCACCCAGTCGCCGACCTCGGTGCGCGCCGGGTCGCCGGTCACGACCGTCGGCAGGTCGCGCGCGTCGATCCGGATCACCGCGACGTCGGACACCGGGTCGCTGCCGATCACGCGGCCCCGGAACTCGCGCTTGTCGGTCAGCTTCACGTCCACGGCGGCCGCGTCTGCGACCACGTGCCGGTTCGTCAGGATGATGCCGTCCGCGCCGATGATGAAGCCCGAGCCTAGGCTCACCTCCTCGCGATTGCCGATCACGCGGCGCGCGAGAAACGGCGCGAGCGGATTGTCCGGCGCGATGCCGGGCGGCAACTGGATGCCCATCTGCGCGACCTCGCGCGTGACGCTGATGTTCACGACTGCCGCGCCGTATCGCTTGACCAGTGCGGCGAAGTTCGGCAGCGACGGCCCGGCGATCGCCTGAGCCTGCATCGGACGCTCTGCGGCCGTTGCCGTGCCCGCTCCCGTCAACGCCATTGCGCCCAGCATCACGAGCAGCACCGCCATCTGTCTGCAGATACCCGATTCCACGATTCCCTTCCCTTTGGGTTCACGCCCGCACGACGTACGACGCGCATCGCGCCGCCCGCTCATTTCGGCGGCACGGCCACCGGCGGCGCCGGGCGCTGCGGCGTCGCCGACTTGCCCCAGTTCGTGCCGAAACGGTTGCGCTCCGCCGACAGGTTGAACGTGCCGAGCCGGTTCGACGGCGCCTTCGCGAGCCCCTCCGTGGCCGCCTGCGATGCGCCGGCCGGCGGCGTGCCCTTCGGCTTGAGCTGCGCACTCAGGCAGTCGTACGACAGCGCGCGCCGGCCGTCCACTTCGGCGTCGACGCAGACCGGCTTCGCCGCAACGCCCGGCTGGCTGCCCGCAGCGGGCGGACGGCCCGCCTGCGCATGCGCGGCGCCCGCGAGCCACATGCCCGCGACCATCACGCTCCACCTCGCCCCTCTGCTCATGCCCGCCTCCTTCGAAGCTCGCCGGCGCGCCGCGCGCCCGCGTCAGGTTGCATCGCGCCGCGCCGAGCGGGCGACGAAGCGCGCGAACGCCGCGCGGTCGGCCGGCCCGATGCCGGGCCGGCGCGCGTCCGGCTGCTGCCCCCACGCGTCGCGCACGCCGGCGACCTGCTGCCACGCGACCACCTGCGCGCCGGTCGGGAACGGCGTCGCCGGCGGCTCCCGGTAATCGACGCGGAACAGGCGCGGCGCGTCGGCGCCGGCGGTCCACAGGTCCCCCGCGTCCCGCACGCTCGCGTCGAACCAGAAGCGCACCCAGCGCACCGCCGCGCCGGCCGGCGGCGGATCGCTCGCGTCCCGCTCCACCGGCTCCTGCGGGGCCGGCACCCGCATGAAGCCGGCCAGCACGAGCAGCACGGCCGCGAGATCGTCGTCGCGCAGCGACGGATACGACCACAGCGCCTGCACATCCGCGCAGGCCAGCACGGCCGTGAAGCGCGCGATCGTGAACGCCGGCCACACGCGCCGCACCAGCGCATAGTGGCGCTCCCAGTGCGCGACGAAACGCTCGCGATGGCTCGCCGACACCCGCTCGTCGCGCCCGCCGCGAATCGCCAGCTCGTCGGGCTGGTACTGGCGGGTCGTCAGCACGCATTGGGCCGAGCACCGCGCGCTGCGGTGGCGCACCCGGCCCGGCATGCCGGGCATCGGCTCGAGCGTGCCGAAACAGAGCGGGCAATGCGACGGCGGCGTGCCGGGCCCGCCGGGCCACGCAAGGGTGGCTGCGGCGCGTGCCGGCGACGGCCCGTGCGCGGGCGGCGCGGCCTCCTCCGGTGTCGATGCGGATCGGATGACGGTCATGGCGCTCCCTACCGGGCGGACGCGAGCGCCTTCTTCAGCGCGTCCTCGTTGATCGGCGCGTTGCCGCCGAGCTTCGCCAGATACGCCTGCGCGTTCTGCTGCGTGCGCTGGGCGCGCAGCGTCGCGCGCAGCCGCTCCTTCACGTCCGCGAGCGGGCTCGGCGCCGCCGCCCGCGTGTCGATCAGCTTCACCACGTGAAAGCCGGCCGGCGTGCGGACCGGCGCGGACACCTGCCCGGGCTTCAGCGCATCGGCCGCCTGCCGCACCGCGGGCAGCATCACCGTGTCGGGCACGAAGCCGAGATCGCCGCCGTTGACGGCGCTCGCCTTGTCCTGCGAGTGCGCTTTCGCGAGCGCCGCGAAGTCGCCGCTGCGCGCGCGGGACGCAAGATCGGCGGCCTCCTTGCGCGCGCGCTCGACGGCCGCCGCGTCCGCATCCTGCGCGACGGCCAGATAGATCTGCGCGACATGCAGCGCGCGCGGCACGGTGAACGCCGCGCGATTCCGTTCGTACGCCGCCTGGATCTCCGCGTCGGACGGATAGTCGGCCGGCGGCGCATTCACCGACGCGAGATAGCTGCGCGCGACGATGTCGCGCCGCGCCTGCTCGATCGCCGCCTGCACGTCCGCCTGCTTGTCCCAGCCCTTCGACTTCGCCTCGGCGAGCAAGGCCTTTTGCGCAAGCGTCGCGCGCACGAGCTGGTCCAGTGCGGTCGGATCGGCCGCAAGCCGCGTGCGCGCTTCCGCGCCCGCCGATTGCAGCAGCGCGGCGATATCGGCCTGCGTGACCGATGCCTGCGGCACGTTCGCGATCACGTCGTCCTGCGCGGCCGCCGCGAGCGGTACGCTCAACAGCAGGCCGGCCATCATTCTTGCGAGTGTCTTCACGGTGTTTTCCGTTCCTGTATTCCGGTGTCACTGCTGTTACCGCTCGCGACGCGCACCCGCACCACCACCGGCTGCATCATCCCGCGCGGCGGCGGTGCGCCGACCGGCTGGCCGACCAGCGCCGAGCGCAGATCCGCGGCGACGTCACGCGCGAATGCCGGCTCGCTTTCGATGTGTTCGATGTCGCCGCGCCGATCCAGCCACGCGCGAAGCAGCAACGCGGGCGGCATCGCGCCTTCGTTCGCCGCGAATCCGGCATGGCATGCGATGTGCGCGCGAAAGCGGCTGGCGGCCTCGCCCGTGCCGTCGAGCGCCGCTTCGAGCCGCTGCGACACGCGCTGCGCGTAGACGACCCACGCTTCGGGCGCATCGGCGGCCGCGACCGGGCCGGACCGCCCCGGCCGGCCGCCTGCCAGCAGCGAACGCAGCGCGGCGCCGATCCAGCCCGGGCCGGTCATCACGCGGTGGCTTCCGCGCGAACGGCTGCGGCGTCAGCCGCACCGTCGCCGTCAGCCGCCGAACGCGCGGCGGCTTCCTGCTCGGCCAGCGCCGGCCGGTTGCGCAGGTGCAGCAGGAACTCCTGCACCATCCGGTCCCACAGCTCGATCGTCGAGCGCAGGTAGCGCACCGACACCCCGCCCGCGACGATCACGTCCATCTCGAGCGCAAGGAATGGCCCGTGGCTCGCGAGCCGCGCGAACCGCTTCGTGCGGTTCCAGTCGCCCACGAGCTGCGCGGGCAGGTCGCCCTGCACCTGCAGCACGCAGCCGAGCGTGTAGTCGAGATAGCGCGGTGCCGCAGGCTCCGCCTGCGCGGCGGACGGCAACGCATTGCCGAAACGCACCGCGAAGCCGACGCCCTGGCTCGCGCTCATCAACTGCACCGCGCCGTTCTGCTCGGTCGCCGTCACGCGGTAGCCCGCGCCGCGGAACACGTCCGCGAGCTGCTCGACGCCCACCGCGTCGATCAATACGTCCTGCTTGCTGTCCAGCATGGCTCTCTTCCTTGTTTCAACGAATCGTTCTGGTTGCGCGTAACGGAAGGCCCGTTCCGTCACGGCGCGGCGGCCCCGCTGGCCGGGTTCGCCGGGCGCGCGGCCCGGTCGTACTTGCCCGCATACAGCGCATCGCCGTAGCGCTGCGCAAGCGTGTCGTACTTCACGCGCGCCGCTTGCGCGAACGGCTGCCGCGACGCGAGCACGGTGCCGATGCCGACCTGCTCGTACGCCTCGAGGATCTCGTGGCCCACTCGGTACAGCGCTGCATTGTGGGCTTCGCAGCTTTGCAGCTGCGTGTCACGCGTGCCGATTTCGGCCTGCCGCTGCGCGTTCTGCGCATCGCGGGCGCGCGACACCGTCAGCAGATCCTCGTAGGACGCCTTGTATTTCGCGAGCGCCTGCGCGTCCTGCCCGCGCGCCGCCTTCTCCTGCGCGAGCGCGCGTTTCGCGGCCGCCTCGCCGCCCGACTGCCCCTTGGCCGCCGCCAGCTGCGCCTGCGCCGCCTTCAGCTGCGCCAGCGCGTCGTCGCGCTGCTGCTCGGCGGCGGTCTTGTCCGCCTGCAGCTGCGCCTGGCCGCTCTGCAGCTGGCGCAGCTCCTGCACGGTTGAGCGCAACTGGCTGCGCAGCTTGTCCTCGATGCCCTGCGCGCCGGCGCCGCCGGCGGCCAGCAGCAGCGCGCCGGCCAGGCCGGTCGCGAGCAGCGCGTATTGCGTGGTTTTCATCCGCGGCTCCGGTCAGAAACGGGCGTTGAGCTCGAGCTGCAGCACGTCGATCGACACCGGCGGGCCGTACACCTCCTTCGCGCTCAGGTAGCGGGCCGACACCCACGCGTCGCGCGCGACCGCGTACGCCGCACCGATCACGTAGCCGCGCGCGTTGGTGCCGCCGAGGTGGAAGTCCGAATCGTTGAACGCGTCGAGCACCGCATCCGGCTGCAGGTACTTGTACGCGATCGAGAAGTTCCACTGCCCCTTGGCACGCGGCTCCGGCTCGCCGATCGTCGCCTTCGCGAGAAAGCCGTTCGGGCCGCTGCGGTAGTCGCTGCGCGACGCGTTCACCGTCGTCGACTCGTAGTTGTTGACCGGCAGCGATGCCGCGCCGAACGCCTTGTTCTCGTTGTACGCGAGGTTGCGCACGTATTCGCCGTCGAGCCGCAGCTTGAAGCGGTCAGCGACCACCGTATCCCACTGCGCCTTCAGGTCGAGCAGCCGGTAGTTGTACGCGAGCCCGAACAGCTGCGGCTGCGGCGTCAGGCCCGGCGCGAGGTTCGGGTTCTGCACGATGTTGCGCAGCGCGACCAGCGTGTTGCCGCCCTGCATGAACGCCGGCGCCTGGTTGTCGGTGCTGCAGTTCGTCGCGCCGAGATACAGCGCGCACGGCGACGACAGCGTGCCGCGCATGTTCTGGAAGTCGTAGTACGCGACCGCGCCCTTCAGCCGGTTCTTCGCGTCGATCTTCCAGTCCGCGCCGAACTGCGCGCCGAACATCCACTTCGTGTCGCTGCCGGCCTTGTCGGTGCTGTTCGACGGGAAGTTCTCGCTCGTGTACTGGATCGGGAACACGCCGAGCGTGCCGAACAGCGTGACGTCCGGGTTCCACGGCAGCGCATGGCGCAGGTTCGCGGCGATGCCGTCCATCATCAGGTCGTCGGAGAACAGCAGGTCCGACTTGAAGAACGGGTTGTCGAAGCGGCCGGCCGTCAGGTTCAGCCACGCCGTCGGGCGGTACGAGAAGTACGCCTTGTTCAGCCAGATGTTCTTCTTCGCGAAGCCGCCGCCCGCCGTGGCCGTGGTCGACACCGGCCCGTTGTCGTTGCCGCTCGCGAGCTGCACGCCGGCCGTCAGCTCGTCGGACAGCGCCGCCGTCACGCCGAGCCGCGCGCGGTAGCGCAGCAGGTTGTTGCGGTTCTGCGTCGTGTTCTGCGTCGGCAGCTGCGTCGTGTTGGTGTTCGGGTTGATGTCGAAGCCGCCGCCCTGGTTGATCGCGGCGAAGTTCGTCACGTTGTTCGCGTTGCGGCTGCCGTAGAAGTGGTACTCGTCGCGCACGCGCAGGTCGCCGTCGAGCGTGATGCGCGACACCCAGTCGGGGAACGTATTCGGCTGCGCCCAGTTCTCGGCCTTCGCCTGCGCGATCACTTCCTGCTTGACCTGGTCGCGGATCTGCTCGCGCACCACCTGCGGCACGTACGGCACCGCGACGTCGCCCGGCTGCGTCGGCGGGTTGACGATGCCGGCGCCCGCGACGGCCGGCGCGCGGGCCGCCTTCGCCTGCGCGGCTTCCGTGCGCGCTTCGCTGATCAGCTCGTGCGCGTTCTGCTGCGTGAGCACGCCGCGCTTGACGAGCAGGTTGATCAGGTTGATCACCACGCTCTCCGTCGGCGCGGCCTTCCCGGTCGCCGCCTGCGCCTCGAGCGATTGCCCGTGCGCGGCGGACGCGCAGGTCAGCCCGAGCATCAGCACCGCGGCGCCGACGCGCGACAGTCGCGCGGGCACCGCGCCGCTGCGGGGCACCGCGGCCCGTTCGTTCATCATCTGAATCATTCCAGCACTCCGAACAATTTCCGTTTCTTTTCCGGCAGCAACCGAGCGACGGCGCTGCCCCATGATTCATTCGCGTGTCGTGCGCGTCGCGTCATGCCGGCTTGCGCCCCTGCAGCCTGACGAGCACCGGATAGGTGGTCGCGGGCGGCGGCGCCTCGTCCACCTTGCCGAGCGCCTCGACCGCCGCGACCACCGCCGCGTCGATCCTCGCGTCGCCGGTCGACTGCGCGACCGTCACCTTCGCGATGCGTCCCGACGGCTCCAGCCACAGGTGCAGGCTGCCCGCGAAGCGCGCGCCGCCGGCCTCCTGCACGCCCTTGTCCTGCTCGATCGCGCGCTGCAGCACGTAGACCATGTACTGCGCATAGCTCGCGTTGCCGAAGCGGCCACCGCCGCCGCTGCCGACCATCCCCGAGCCGTCGCCCGCGCCGATGTTGAAGCCGTCCGTGCCGGCCTGCGCCGGCGCGTTCATCGTCATCTGCTTCGGCTGGTTGTCCGACGGCTTCGGCGCTTCCGACGGCTTCGGCGCGACGGTCGGCTTGTCGACCGGCGTCTTCGCCTCTTCCTTGAGCTTCTCGGGCGGCGGTTTCTGCTTCGGCGGCGGGGGGGGCGGCGGCAGCGGGATCACGGTCGTCACCTGCGGCGCGCTCGCGCGCTTCACGCCCGCGGTATCGCTTGCGAAGTGCCAGACCAGCGCCGCGAGACCCGCGAGCGCCAGCACGATCGCGACCGGCTTGATGAAGCGGCCCGGCCCCTTGCCGGGCGAGCCGCCGTTGTAGGTCATTTCCATCGCCGGTCCCTAGCCGCCCTGCTTCGCCTTGCCGGTCACCAGCCCGACCTGCGACAGGTCGAGGCGACGCAACAGGTCGAGCACGTCCATCACGCGCTGGTACTGCACGGCTGCATCGCCCTTCAGCACGATCGGGAATTCCGGGTTGGTGGCCTTCTCGGTACGCAGCCGGCTCTCGAGCTCGTCCATCGTCACCGGGTACGCGTCGAGGAAGAGCTGCCCCGAATCCGCGACCGTGATCGCCTTCGTCTTCGGCTTCGCGAGACTGGCGGACGAGCTCGCCTTCGGCAGGTCCACCTTGATGCCCTGCACCGACGCGGTCGTCATGATGATGAAGATGATCAGCAGCACGTACGCGAGGTCGAGCATCGGCGTGATGTTGATGTCGTCGTACGGCTTGTCGTCGTCCTGAACCTGCATGGTGGTCTCCCCGCGTCCGTTCAGTCGGCCAGCACCGCGTGATCCGGCGAGCGATGCGCTTCGGCCAGGCGCGTGACGAATTCGTCGACGAACACCTGCATGTTCGCGGTCACGTTCTTGTTGCGGATCAGCAGGTAGTTGTAGCCGAACAGCGCCGGGATCGCGACGAACAGGCCCGTCACGGTCGCGAGCAGCGCGGCCGCGATACCCGGCGCGATCGCGTTCACGTTCACGTCGCCGGCCGCGGCGATCGCCGCGAACGTGATCATCACGCCCACCACCGTGCCGAGCAGGCCGAGGAACGGGCCGCCCGAGATCGCGATCGTCAGCAGCACCATCGACTTCGACAGCCGCTGGTTCTCGCGCACGAGCGTCGCGTCCATCGACGCGCGGATCGCCTCGATCGATTCGGTGGTGATCACCGTGCGGCCGTTGCCGTCCACACGGCTGTGGATTTCATGAACCCCCGCGCGGTACAGCCGGTACAGCGACGACTGGTGCAGGCGGCGGCCGTCGTCGCTGCGCTCGTCGACGTGCGCGAGCCCGACGAGGTGCTTGCCCGCCACTTCGCGGAAGCGCTGCACGAAGTACAGGTTCGCCTTGTCGACGATGCCGACGTAGCGCGCCTTGGTCCACATCACGACCCACGACACGATCGCCATGCCGAGCAGGATCGTGATCACGACCCACGCGTCGACCGTCACCGACTGCACGATCACGCCGAAGTAGCCGAAGCCGAAGCCCGACTGCTTCTCGTCGTTGCCGTAAGCGACGAGCTTCGATTCCGAGCCCTGCGACAGCGCGTCGACCGCGAGCGCGTCCGGCGTGCGCGCGATCTTCGACAGGCGCAGTTCGTCGATGGCGCCCGCGTAGCCCGCGAAACCGGCCGGCGCGCCCGCGACGTCCGCGCCCACCGCCGCCGCGCCGGCGAGGGCCGGCAGTGCCGCCGCGGCCTGCGCGGCCTGCTTGCCGTTCACGTAGACGGTCAGGTGCTTGCCGTCGGCCGTCACGGCCACGTGCGTCCACTGGTTCGCCGCGACCGGCTGCGCGGCCGCCGTGCGGACCGGCGCCGAACCGTTGGACGCGCCGTCGACCTGCGCGAACGGCATGCCGTTGTCGAGGCCGATCAGCAGCGCGTTCGCCCCGTCGCGACGGCTGTACAGCAGCGCGTTCGGCGCCAGCGCGGACGGCTTGACCCATGCGCTGAACGTGAAGCCGCCGCCCGCGGCGACGTTCAGCGACGGGCTGGCCGGCAGGTTCAGCGCGGCGCTGCCGTCGAACTGCGCGGCCTTGCCGACGATGCCGTCCTCGACGGTGCGCAACGGCGCGTTCTGCGCGTGGTTCCCGTACGCGGTCGCGTCCTTCGGCGGTGCGCCCGCCGCGCCGTTGAAGTGATAGACGAGCGTGTAGTCGGCGTCGAACGTGTCGGCCGGCTTGCCGCCGTCCGGCGCCTTCTTGTTGCCGTAGTACATCCAGATCGATTGCGCGGCGCCTGCCGGCATCTTCGGCACGTCGATCCAGATCAGCGCGACGCCGAGCATCGGGTCGTACTGCTCGATCTGGTAATTCAGCGGCGTCTTGTCGTCGGCCGCGACGAAGCGGATGTCCGCGCCGTTGTCGGCGAGCCCGTCGAACTGGAAATTGCCCGCATGCAGCCGGATCAGCAGCGGCACGCGGCCGGCCGATTCCGCCAGGTTCGCGCCCTTGCCGCTGGCGTCGATCGTGATCGCCTTGCGGTACGACCAGTCGTTCTGCCACCACGCATTCGCGATGCCGGGCAGCACGCCCAGCATCGCCGCCAACAGGAAACCCAAGACTCGCTTCACGATCCACTCCCCGAATGTGCCGCCCCGATGCGCGGGCGCGCGGCACGATCAAAAAAATCCGTCAGAACCCCAGCCGCACGTAGAAATCGAACCGGGGGCTGTATTGCTTCGTATGGACGCCGGCCTTCAGCGGCCAGCCCGCCTCGAAATCGGCGCTCAGGTACTTGGCCAGCTGGAGCCGCGTGCCGACGCCGACGCTGAGCAGGTTGAAGCTCGACGTCTGCTCGGGCAGCGGGCTCAGCAGCCACAGATGCGCGGCATCGACGAACGCATGGAAGCGCCATTCGTTGATGCGGCTGCCGATCGCACCGCCGAGGAACTTTGCGAGCGATGGCGTGCGCAGCTCGAGCGAACCGATCACGCCGCTGTCGGCCGTGTCCTCGGCCTGCATGTAGCCGCGCACGCTGTTCATCCCGCCCGCGGCGAACTGCTCGCTCGACACCAGCGGCGAGTTCGAGATCTGCGCGCTCACGTGCGCGTTGGCCTGCAGGTCGTTGTCGAAGCGCTGCGTATGGTTCACGTCGAACTTGCCGTAGACGAAGTCCGGCGTCGCCTTGTAGCGCTTGCTGTCCCACGCGCCCCAGTCGCTGCCGATGCCGCGGATGTTGGTCACGAGCGCGGCGGAGAACGACGTCTGCGACTGCTTCAGGCTGAGCTGGCCGTTGTACGAGAACGTCACCGGCACGTAGGTGAGCGGCACCGTCGACGTCTGGCCCGCCACGCTCACGTTCTCGTCGTAATGCTTGCGGTCGATCTCGATGCTCACCGAATGCGCATAGGTGTCCGACGCCGGCAGCGCGTAGATCGCGGTGAAGCCGAAGGTCGTGCCCTTGCCGAGCACGTTGGTGCCGCCGACCGACGCGACGTTGCTGTCCGAGTGGATGACGGTCGCGAGGAAGCTCCAGCGCGAATCCTGGAGCGGCGCGAGATACGAGAACGCGTAGACGCGCGCGTCGTTCGGATGCTGCGGCGCCAGCACGTAGGTGCCGGAAATCACGTGGCCGAGCTGCCATAGGTTCGAATAGCTGAGCGTCGCGGTGGTCCGCAGCGCGGAGGTGCCGGGGCTGCTGTCGTTGTTGAGGTCGATGGAGCCGTGCAGCGGGCTGCGGTCGTCGACCTTCAGGTCGACGTCGACCGTCTGCGGCATCGTGCCGGGCTTCAGCACCGGAATCACCTGGCGGTCCGCCGAGCGGTTCAGGTCGGCGAGCTGCTGCTGCGCCTGGTTGAAATCGGGCACGACGCCTTCCGCGAGGGCCGGCACCGCGTCGCGGACGTGCTGCAGCGACGTGTATTTCGCGCCGTCGACGCGCAGCCGCCCGACCTTCGCCTCGACCACCTGCAGCACGATCACGCCGTTCTTCACCTGCTGCTGCGGCAGCTCGACGACGACGGACTGATAGCCGCTGTCCTGGTACGCCTTCTGCAGCGCGTCGCGCGCCGCGTTTACGTCGGCGAGGGTCCGGCCCGGCCCCTCGAACGGATACACCGCCTTCTCGATCTCGATGCGCGGCAGCATCGTGTTGCCGCGCACGATGAAGGCATTCACGTCGAACGTCTGCGGCGCGCCGCTCGCGGGCGCCGCGGCCGGCGGCGCCGTGCCCGCGTCCTGCGCGCGCGCGCCCGAAGCGAGGCTCAGTCCCCCGACCAGCGCCACGCCGGCCAGGCAGCGGCGCCGCAGCCGCCCCGGTTCGCGTGATTTACGGTCTGCTCTTGGCGGCATGCGCCATTCCCCTTTTGTTTCGGATCATCCTCGCGCTGACGGGGGCCTTCGCTGCGCCCCGCTATCAAAGCGTTGTTTCAGATTGATGACTATTGCTTAGCGATCCTCATCACACTGCGTGGCATCGTCCTGTCCGATACCGCCATCGCCGGCCGTGCCGCCGATCGCACGCGCTCACCGACAAGGACGAAGCCCGTGCGCGAAACCCGCAGTGCGTGTGGCGACGCATCGCATCGCGGCTTTCACCTACCTAGACGGAACGACACGCGAATTGCCGCAGATTTTTTTCTGCGCGCAGGGCACGGGCGCGATGCGGGCAAGGCGGCGGAACACGACGACAGGTCCGGCACAGGCCGGCGAAGGGAGGACACGCCGCGCGACGACGATGCGCGACAGGCCGCCCGCGCGTGAAACGCGCGGCGCGTGGCAGATGGCGTTGGATGGCCCTCGTTTCGTATGCGTGCGGTTCGCCCGGGTGCGGCACGGTCGGCAAACGTCCCGCCGTCATGCGCGCGCGACGCGTTCGCAACGCCTCGTCATGCATGCAGCCCGACCATCGTCAGGTTTCAACAGGGAAATTTTTGTGACATTTGCCAGAAGATTCGCACCAGACGGCGCGCGGCGAAATTTTGCGGCATTCGCTGCGCCGAAACGTCCTAACCCTTGAGAAGATCGTCAACGACGGGAGTCACCCATGTCGCTCGCCACCCTGCTGCTGCGGTGGCTCGCCGATAGACTGGCGGGCGCCGCTGCAATGCCGCATCCGACGCATCCGCATCCGCGCGGCGTCCGCCCGCTGCGCTGGCGGGCGCCGTGGCTCGCGTGGCAACTGCTCGCGTGGGTCGCGCTCACGCTGCTGGCCCCGCCGTTCTGCGCGATCGGCGCGCTGCTGCTGATCGATCCGTCGAGCGACCAGCCGCTCTTCTGGGCCGCGGCGATGGCGATCGTGCCCGTTGCGAACGGCGCGGCGATCGTCGCCGCGAACCAGCGCCATCACCGCGCGCCCTTCACGAGCCGGCGCGCGGTGGCGTGGTACGGCTTCGTCGTGGGCGCGGCAAGCGCCGCCGCGCTGTTCGTGCTGGTGCTGTGGCTGACCCACGCGAGCGACGCGCTGATCGGGCCGCTTGCGGCCGCAACGGCCGGCACGCGGCCGGCCACGCTCGCACTGTGGACCGCCGGCGTGGCCGCCCTGTTCGGCATCGCGTCATCTGCGCATGCGAGCATCCTGCATGCGTGGCTGGCATTCGACGCGTGACGGCCGCGACCCTGTTCCCTGTTCGCACGAGGAGCGCACATGCATCGTTGCGGTGATGGCCGGACCCGAAGCGCGCGACGCGAGCGCGGCATCGCGATCGTGACGGTGCTGCTCGTCGTCGCGCTGGCGGCGACGCTCGCCGCCAGCGTGCTGTGGCGCCAGCAGGTCGCGACGCGCGACGTCGAGAACCAGCGGCTCGGCGTGCAGGCGATGTGGGTCGAGCGCGCGGCGGTCGAGTGGGCGCGCGCGGTGCTGCGCGCGCAAAGCGCGACGTCGAACGTGACCGTCGCCGGGCAGCCGTGGTCGGCGCCGATCGCCGATGTGCAGCTCGCCGACTTCCTGCCGCCGGATGCGGCCGCGGTCAACGCGGAACTGTCGCGCGCGTGGATTTCCGGGCATGTCGAGGATGCGCAGGCCCGCTTCAACCTGATGAACCTCGTGTCCCGGGTCGCGCCGGGCAAGCCGTGGCAGGCCAACGGCGAAGGCGTGCTCGCGTACCGGCGCCTGCTTGGCGAGCTGTCGCTGAACCCCGAGCTCGCGCAGCAGACCGCCGACACCATGCTGCGCTCGCTGCGCGACGCGAACGGCCCGGGCGGCTGGCCGCTGCAGCTCGTGTCGGTCGACGATCTCGCGCGGGTGCCCGGCTACGACGCGCGCACGCTCGACGCGCTCGCGCCGCTCGTGACGATCCTCCCGGACCTCACGCCGGTCAACGTCAACACCGCGGCCGAGCCGGTGCTGATGGCCGCGATCCCGTCGCTGTCGCGCAGCCAGGCGCACCGCCTCGCCGAGCGGCGCCGCACCGCGTACTTCGTCAGCACCGGCGACATCGCCGAATACCTGACGCCCGTGCAGGGCAACGCGACCCTGCCGGACGGCGCGGCCGTCGGCGTCAACAGCAGCTACTTCATCGTGCATTGCCGCGTCCATTCGGCCCGCGTCAACGCGCGCATCGACACGCTGATCGCCCGCTACGGCAGCGGCAACTTCAGCTGGACCTCGGTGATCTGGGTGCGACGGCTCGCGAGCTAATTCAGCGACGGCTCCCCCAGCGCGACCGGCCGCACGACCTGCGTCGCGCCCGCATAGCCGAACGACAGCCGGCTCACGCTGGTCTCGCGCACCTCGCCGAGCAGCCGGTTCCAGTCGTCGATCGACACCAGCAGCGCGATCGGCCGGTTGTACTTCGTCACCATCACGAGCGCCTCGCTCGCGTGCCGCAGCGCCTTCGACGGGTTGCTGCTGAAATCGCGGGTCGCCATCGCGATCGTGCGCAGGCTGAACACGTTCGACGCCGCGTCGTCGCCCTTGTCGTGCAACAGCCGCTCGAGCGTCGCCGCGCGCAGCAATGCCTGCGATTTCGCCGACAGCTTGTTCTCGCGGCGCTTCCTGCGTTCGCTGCGCGGATCGACATGGATCGCGAGCAGCCGCACGATCTGCGCGAGGGTCGCCGCCGGCATCTGGTCGTAGCGCCGCCACCAGTCCGGCGGCAGCGCGATCATCATCCCCGCGTAGGCCGCCGCGACGCCGGCCGCGATGTGGGCCGGCAGCCGCTCGGCATCGCGCGCGTCCAGCTCCAGCGCATGCGTGACGACGTTCGCCATCACGCCGAACACGTTGTACGCGAGCGCGACGATGCCGCGCGCCAGCAGCGCCGCGCGCGCCGGCACGTTGCCGCCGAATGCGTCGCCGAGCACCGCGTCGAGCGGCAGCGGCAGCGCATCGCGCCACTGCCGGCACGCGAGTTGCGCGACCTGCGCCGCATCGAGCTGCGACGCCGGCGCGTTAGTCAGCATGCGCAGCGGCGCGTCGGCGCCCCCGCGGCGCCATTCGATGCGGCGCAGCGCGAGGCCGGGCTCACCGTCAAGGCGGACGGCCTGCTCGACCACCCGCCCGCCATCGAGCGAGCCGGCGTCCTGCCAGTCGCCGGGTGTGCCGAACCCGAGCGTGCCGTCGTCGTCGCGAACCACGAACACGCTGCCGCGACGCGGCCAGCCCGACAGCAGCGCACCGACATCGAGCGGCGCGTCGACGATCCACAGCTCGCCCGCCTTGACCGACTCCAGCACCGCGGCAACGAATGCGCGCGCGTGAATCCGGCCGCGCTCGGCCGGCAGCAGGTCGACGATCATGCCGAGATCCGGATCGTAGACGGGCAGCACGCGCGCGCCGTCGGCCGGCACATGCGCCGCGTCGTCGGCATCGCACGCGGGCGCGGCGCTCGTTGCGCCGCCGTCCAGCACGCGCAGCCGCAGGCCGCCCGCTGCCCGCGTCCATTCGCGCTCGCGCGGCGCGGGCGCGGTCGCGGGCAGCAGCAGCTCGACGCTGTCCTGCACGAGCGCGCGCCCCCAGCCGGCGCGCAGCCGGCTCATCCGGTCGTGCAGCGCGGCGACCGCCGCGCCGAACCCGGCCGGCAGCCCGGCGAGATACCCATCGGACGGCCGCGATCGCGCCGCGATCGTTGCGATCGCATCGACCGCCAGCGAAAACAGCGCCTCGCGCAGCTGCTCGCCGCCCGGCTCGTCCTCCATGTCCGCGGCGACGTCGACCCACTCGTCATGCAGCGCACACTGCATGACGAGGCGCGCCATGATCGCCATCGGACTGTGCTCGACAAAGCGTTCAACGACCGTGCGTATCACCTGATCACCCCATCCCTGTCTGGTTGAGCGCGCATGCGCGCACTTGACGCGTCACTTCAGGCGCAGCAGCATCGTGGACGACCGGATGCGCGCGCGGCCGACACGCCGCGACCATCCGCCCGCAACGGTTGCACGAGGCCCCCGCATGTACGTCGACCCCCGCGTGGCCCACGGCCGCGCCCGCTTCGACCTGAGCCGCTCGCCCCGCCTGTTCGCCGAGGAACGGCGCTGGGAGATCAGCGACGTGGTCACGCGCGGCATCGACCAGTTCGCGGGCGTGCGCAACCGCCGCAACCTGATGCGGCTGCTCGAACGGCAGATCGCGCCGAAACTCGCGCGGCTCGGGCTCGAACCTTACGTCGGCGCGCTCGGCCGGCATGAAGGCCTGTTCGTCAATTTCTCGACGATGAGCGCTGAACATGGCCTGCGCGAATTCCAGCTGCAGCTCACCGTGCCCGAACTCGTGCTGCGCAGTTTCGCGTCGAGCGTGATCCGCCCGCATGCGGTCGCGCGCTGCATGCAGCGCAACGGCGTGATGTCGCTGGCGGAAATCGAACACGAGACGCGCATCGCGTTCGTGATCGCACGCGTGATGCGCGCGCTGGCGCGGGCCGAGCAATGGCGGCAGCTCGGCGTGCCGACCCCGCACGGGCTGTTCGTCGGCGCGCTGACCGGCGGCGACGACGTCTGCATGCACACCTACCTCCGGCCCGGCGACAACGACCGGCCGTCGCGCTGGCGCGGCTTCGCCGGGCTGTTCGCGGCGATGCCGGACTGGCGAGCGGACCAGGTCCGGCACGGCGGCGATCTGCTGCAATGGATGGTCAACCATATCGTGGCCTTGCAAGAATCCGCCCCGTTCGTCGAACGCTTTCCCTTTCTGCTCGAACCGCATCGCGACGCCGACGACCCGCTCGACGCGGCCTGGGCCGGCGCACGCGCCGGCGCGCAGGACGATCCGGCATCGCACTGACGCCGGCGGCGCGGTTCCTGATTTTTCTTGCTCGCTTGCTCTCTCGGTGGCGGCGATCCGGGGGCCGTCCTCGTCAGCCCCCGGTGCCGCTTTACGATCACGCTTCACGGCCCCTCATGCTCTCGTTTACTAGGTCGCAGCGGGCGCGCGTAACCCGCAGACTTTCTTGCGATGCGCGCCGCGCCCCGTGCAAATCGTTCGCCAAACCGGCCACGTTCCGGTAGGGTTGCCGTGTCACGCCGCCGTCACGATCACGACTCTTCAACGGACCTGCGACATGCCCCTGCCCAGCATTTACCTGACTGCACCGATGGCGTCGACTGATTCGGAAATATGGTTCTCGGCGTACGGATTCGGATGGGGCTACGCCGCATTCGCGCTGCCGTTCGATACGCTGCGCCGGCACCTCGGCGCGTCGGACGCGAGTCATCGGCAATGCATGCTGGCATTCGAACTGAACCGGCAGCGGATCCAGCGCGCGGTCGCGCTGCGCGCCATCCCGCTCGGCGGCCAGCGCATCACGCTGCTGCCGTCGGATCTCTAGGCAGGCGGCCGCGTCAGTGCGTCCGCATCGGGCCACCCGGTTCCGGATCGCCGAGCATGCCGAGCACGACCCACAGCCAGATCAGCTCCTGCGCGGCGCCCGCATGCGCGGCGCTCTGCGTTTGCCAGCGCCGGAAAGCGTCGAGCTCACGCTCGGTTGCATCGCCCGCGCGCAGCCAGAGCAGCCAGCGCACGGCGCCCTCGCCAATCCCGTCGGCGAGCGCATGCGCGTCGCCGGAATGGTCATCCCGTCGCGATATGGTCATGATCACGCCACCGCCCGAAGCTCGTTGAACGCATCCGCCCCGCGCAGCGTATCGATACGCTGCGCGGGGCACCTTGCCGCACACGCCTCGGGTCCGACGACGCCCCACCGGGCTGCCGCAGACGGCAGCCCGGCGTTTGCCGGCCCTCAATGGATGAAGTCGAAATGAAGACGCGTAACCCGCAGAACGCGGGCCGCGATGACGGTGGTCAGCTCAGCAGCACGATGTTGCCGGGCAGGCGCGTGACGTGCGCGCCGTACAGGCGGCCGACCATGTCGATCACGTCGTCGAGCCGCGCGATCGGGAATTGTGCCTGGATGCGGTTCGCGCCGAGCGCGGCGCGGCGCAGCACGACCTTGCCGCGCCGGTAGCGGTTGATCTCGTCGACGACGTCCGCGAGCGGCACGCCGTTGAACACGAGCATGCCGCGCCGCCATGCGCTGACCGCGCCCGGATCGACGCGCGACACGGGCCGCACGCCGCGATCGTCATAGGTCACCTGGTCGTCGGCGCGCAGCGTGCGCGCGCCGCGCGGGTGCGCGAGCGCGACCGTGCCCGACAGGCAGGTCACGCACACCTGCGCGCCGGTGCGCCGCACGTTGAAGCGGGCGACCGTCGCCTGCATGCGGCCGCCGCCCGCGACCACCACGACGGGCGGCAGCGCCGCCGCGACTGCGGACGGCGGCGTCGCGTCGATCTCCGCTTCGCCGGCCACCACCTCGACGCCGCGCGCCGCGACACTGGCGGGCAGCACGTCCACCCGCGTCTGCGTGTTCAGCTCGACCGTCACGTTCGCCGCCAGCGCCACCTGCCGCTGTTCGCCGGTGCCCGTGCGGTAGTCGGCCGCGAGATCGGCCAGCGACGGCCATAGCGCCATCGGCGGGCGCAGCGTGAGCCACGACGCGCCCGCCGCGACCGCGAAGCCGACGAACGCGCGCCGGCCCGTCCGCATCGTTCGCTCACGCTTTGCAACGTTTGCCCACGCGGCGGCCGTGCGTTCCTCCTGCGCGAGTTCCGCCGCGGCGGTGCGCAGCGAACCCCACGTATCGCGCAGCAGATGCGCGGCCTGCTGACGATCCGCGCACCAGCGCGCGAACGCGTCGGCGTCGTCCGGGGCCGCTTCCCCGGAGCGCAGACGCAGCAGCCACGCGCTCGCTTCGTCGAGCGGATCGTGGGCGGGTTCGGCGTGGGCTTTCGTCATCGTCCGGATGCTCAAAATTTGCGGGGCCCGCCGCGCGAACCCGTGTACGACTCACCCTCTTCCTGCATGCGCTGCAGGCAGACCTTCATCGCCGCGCTCAGCTCGCTTTCGACGAGCCGCAGCGAAATGCCGAAGCGCTCGGCGATCTCGCGATTCAGCAGCCCGTCCACCCGGGCCGCCAGCAGGATCGCGCGGCGCCGCGGCGGCAGGCCGCGCAGCACCGCCTTCAGCGTGTCGACCTTGCGCCGCGCGGCGACGATGCGCTCGGGATCGGCCACTTCGTCGGGCAGTTCGAGCAGCGTCTCGACATCGTCGTCGTGCAGGTGACGCCGCTCGCGGCGATGCTGGTCGATCGCGACATTGTTCGCCATCCCGAGGATATAGGCGTCGGCGTTGGTCACCTGCGTGGACACGTTCGCGTTCTCGAGGCGCAGCCAGGTTTCGTGCAGCGCGTCGGCGGCGCCGTCCTTCGATCCGGTCACGCGCTCGAGCCGCCTGACCAGATACGCGTAGCGCGACGCCAGCAGCTTCCTGAGCCCGGCGCGGGTGGTATCGGACATGGCCGCCTAGTTCCGTTCGGCTGGCTGCGGACAGCGGAAATGCACGCCGTTGCCGACCGGCCGCAACAGGATCGTGACCGGCTGCGGCAGCGCCGCGGGCGGCGCCGCATCGAGCTTCAGCGCGCGCAGCGCGCGCACGATCGCCGCGTCGCGCGAGGCCAGACCACTCGATGCCACCATGTTGACCGCCACCACCGCCCCCTTGTTATCGATGCGCAGCTGCGCGACGAGCCGATAGCCGCCCGGCACCGCCGCCGGCTGCGCGCACAGCGCATCGATCAGATGCGCCTGCAGCAGGCCCGCGAACGCGCGCCGCTCCGCCGAATCGCCGACGCCGTCGATCGGCAGCGCGGCATCCGCCGGCGTGTCGACCGCGGCGGGCGCCGTGTCGCCGGCGGGCCGCGCGACGATGATCGCCTCGTCCGGCCGCGCGAATTCCGCGCGCAACCCCGTTCCCGCCAGCATTCGCTCGAGCGCGTCGCTCGGCCGTAACTCGCCCTGCACCGGCGCGCTCGTCCGCCCGTCGAGCAGCGGCGCGGGTGCCAGCACGATCAGCTCGGTGATCCGCGCGAAATCCTGCAAGGCCTTCGCGAGCGGCTGCGCGGGCAAATCGAAGTGCGCCGTGGCGCCCGGCTGACGTCCGGCGGCTCCGGTCTCCTGCGCCTGCACGACACGCATGAACAACGCGGCAAAGGTGAACCACGCGACGATCGCCAGGACACCGGCCGGCGCCCGTGAACGAGTCATGAATGCCTGGATGGAATTGAGGTTGCATGCTGCCACCGGCTCCCCCCGCACCCCCGTGAGCGGCCCCGTGGCAAGCGAATGACAGATTGTGCGCGCCGTCCATGACAGTCAGGTGAATTGTGCAGCGGGCCGGCGCAACGGCAAGCCGTGCGTAAGGCGGCGGCGTGCACCCGGCGCGGCGGCGCAACGTGTCGCACGATCAAGGGCCCGGCTGAGGCTGGCGCATCACCGAGACCGTTGTCACGCCCGGCTTGCCGTCCGCGCTCGTCACGCGCACGCGGTGGTCGCGGCGCATGCGGTCGAGCCAGTCCATCCATGCGGCGAACGGCACGCCTTTCGCATCGACCTGCATGCCCTCGCCCTGCACGCTCACCTGCGCCTTCGCGGCGCCGGCCTGCGCCAGCGACGCGGCGAGCACCAGGTAATCGTTCGCGCGCAGTTCGCCGGCCGCGCGATGGCCATCATGGTGATCGCGATGCCGCTCATGGCCGCTGCACGACGAAATTGCCGATCCCGGTGCCGACGACGAGCAGCCGCGCGTCACCCGACGACAGCGTGATCGTCACCGGCACGTCGATGCTTTCGTCGCCGAGCACGACGCGCGCGATCGGCTCGCCGCCGCCCGTGTAGCGCACCGTCACGCCGGTCACCGCCGTGCCCCAGCGGCGCGCGCGGAACAGGTCGTCCGTCATCGGCGACCACGCGCCGCTCTCGGTGCGCTGCACGAACCGGTAGCCGCCGCCCACCGGCTGCCATGCGATCGGCGTCGAGCGCACCTGAGCCTCGTCCCCCGCCGATTCGAGCAGGCTCGCGAGCCGCTGCGCCTCCTCGGCGAGATCGGTGCGCCGGTTGCGCGACGGCGCGAGCGTCACGACCGCGACCAGCAGCCCGACGATCATCAGCACGACGAGCATCTCGAGCAGCGTGAAGCCCGCCGCGCGTCTATTGCCACGAGCCGATGTCCGCATCGCTCCCCTCTCCGCCCGCCTTGCCGTCCGCACCGTAGCTGAACACGTCGATCACGCCGTGCGTGCCGGGGCTCAGGTACTGGTACGCATTGCCCCACGGATCGTTCGGCAGGCGTTCCAGGTAGCCGCCGTCCTTCCAGTTGTTCGGGATCGGATCGGTCGTCGGCTTCTGGATCAGCGCGTTCAGCCCCTGGTCCTGCGCCGGATAGCGGCCGTTGTCGAGCCGATAGAGATTCAGCGACTGCATGATCGTGCCGATGTCCTGCTTCGCGGCGATGCGCCGCGCCTCGTCCGGGCGGCTCATGATCTTCGGCACGATCAGCGCGGCGAGAATGCCGAGGATCGCGACCACCACCATGATCTCGATCAGCGTGAAACCCCGTTGCGCACGGCTACGCACGGGTGCTGGATGCTTGTCTCGCGTCATCATGCATTCACTCTCGCGTCAAAGAATGGCGGGGCGCCGCGCGATACCCGATCGCCGGCGTCCCGGTCCCACAAAAAAAACCGATCGCCATGAAATCCGTTGCCATGCTCCGCACCTTCACGACCCCTTCCGTCGATGCACCGGCGCTCGCGACGCTCGCCGCGGCAGCCATATTCGTCGCGGTGTCGCTGTGGTCCGCGCGCCTGCTGAACGCGCCCGCGTCGCCCGCACCGGCGCGCGTTGCGCCGCCTGCGCCGTTCGACGCAACCGCCGGCGCGCAGCTGTTCGGCGCGAAGCCCGGCGACGACGCGCGCCACGCGATTCAGTTGCTCGGCGTCCTCGCGTTCGATGCGCGCCACGCGGCCGCGATCGTCAGCGTCGGCGGCGAGGCCGCGCGCGTCGTCCGGCTCGGCGGCGCGCTCGATGACGCAGCGACGCTCGCCGAGGTGCGCGAGCGCTCGATCGTCGTCGAGCGCGGCGGCCTGCGGCGCGAGATCACGCTGCCCGCCGCGCAGAACCCGCATGCGTTCGTGCGCTGAGCCGCGCATCACTGCACCATGTTGTTCAGCTCGATGATCGGCATCATCACCGCCAGCACGATCACGAGCACCACGCCGCCCATCGCGAGAATCAGCAGCGGTTCGAGCAGGCTCGTCAGGAACATCGTGCGCCGCTCGAGCTCGCGCGCCTCGCCTTCGGCCGCGCGATCGAGCATCGTCGTGACGTCGCCGGTCGCCTCGCCCGAGCGGATCAGGTGCACGAGCACCGGCGGAAACGTCTTCACGTTGTTCAGCGCGCGCGACAGCGCCGAGCCCTCGCGCACCCGCACGATCGCATCGTCGATGTTCGCGCGCATCGCGCGGTTGGAGAGCGTCTCGCCGGCCGCCTGCAGCGCGCGCAGGATCGGCACGCCGGCTGCGGTCAGGATGCCCAGCGTGCTCGCGAACCGCACCGTGTTGTAGCCGCGCACGAGCTTGCCCGCGAGCGGCGCGGTGAGCGTCCACCGGTCGAACGCGAGGCGCGGGCGCGCTTGCGACAGCACCCTGCGGATCGCGAGCACGGCCGCCCCGAACGCGGCGAGCGACGCCCACCACCAGTGCCGCACGAAATCCGACAGCGCCATCATCGCGACCGTCAGGAACGGCAGCTGCTGCTTGGAGCTCGTGAACACATTCGCAACCTGCGGCACCACGTAGCTCAGCAGGAACGTGACGATGCCGAACGCGATCAGCGTGACGATGCCCGGATACGTGAACGCGAGCAGGATCTTCTGCTTCAGCGCATTGCTCTGCTCGATGTAGTCGGCGAGGCGCGACAGCACGACGCCGAGCTTGCCCGTGTGTTCGCCGGCCGCGACGAGTGCGCGATAGATCTCCGGGAAGTCGCGCGGATGCTGCGTGAGCGCGTTCGCGAACGTATGGCCGCCGACCACTTCCGCGCGGATCGACGCCATCAGCTCCCGCACGTATTCGCGCTCGGCCTGCTCGCTCAGCACCGACAGCGATTCGTCGAGCGGCAGCCCGGCGATCAGCAGGCTCGCGAGCTGGCGCGTGAGGATCGCCTGTTCGCGCTGCGACAGCTTGCGGCCGAGCGCGAGGCGCTGGTTGCGTTCGCCGTGCAGCCGCGACGCGGCGAGCTCGACGACGAGCGGCGTCAACCCTTGCGTGCGCAACTGGTTGCGCCCGGCGCGCGCGCTGTCGGCTTCGAGCACGCCCTTGCGAGTCTTGCCGGCCCGGTCGATCGCTTCATAGCGGAATGCGGACATGTCAGTGGCCTCCGGTGACGCGCAGCACTTCCTCGCGCGACGTCGCGCCCGCCGCGAGCATCTCCGCGATGCGGCGCACGTTGTCCGCGTAATCGGCGACGACGATCGCGTTGTCGTTCGGATACGCGCCGATCGCCTTCGCGACCTGGCTGACGTCGGCGTTCGCGAAGTTCAGTGGCACCTGTGCGTGCGCGAGCGGCACGACGAGCAGGCCGACGGCGAGCCATGCGCAGCGAGACGAGAAGCGGACGAAACGGGAGCGTGTGCGTGTCATCGGGAATCGGCGACGGGTGGCAGGCAGGCTGTGGTGATGCGCGGGCAAAGACTAAGGAGTGAACCGGCGCAAATTTGTGACGGATGTTGGGCTACCTTTTGGGGCGGCAGTGATTAATCGTTCTGGTTATTTACTTATCGTCTTTTTGAACTTCACAACCCACCCTAAATTGATTAAATAAGCAACCGATTCGAATCCCCTCTCTTCTCGACCACTCGAATTCGAAAGCGTGGACGGCACGAATGTTCCGTAGCATCTGCCATGAAATTGACTCGGCGCCGCGCTAGCGCGGGTCGGCATGCAGCCCCGGAATCGCCAATCACCCCGAATCCCGTTTATTCCGAGTCGCGACCATATCGAATAAGACATTCGCGCATTTCGTTAAAAATGTTCCGTACCATTCTTTATGAAAAGTTCACACGCGCGCGATGCATTTCCTCCTACAGTTCATCCGGCGGTCGATACGGCATTCCGGCCGCAGCAGCAGGCTTCCCGTTTATCTTCGTCCAAGGACATTCTCATGAAATCCAGCAAGCGCAAGATCTGTCAGGTCCTCGCTCTCGTCGTTTCGGGCATGGGCGCCTCCCTCGCGATGGCCGCCGGCCCCGTGATTCAAGGTGGCGGCTCGTCGCTCGTCGCGCCGACCATCGGTTCGGTCAGCAACCCGGCCACGGAAATCGGCCTGTTCGGCACCTCGCAAGCCACGTTCACGTACTTCTCGGTCGGCTCGGGCGCCGGCCAGAATGCATTCCTGAACAACCAGCCGACGTTCTTCGGCGCGGGCGTGACGGGCACGGCTCACTTCGCGAACAGCGATGCCGCGCTGAGCAACGCGCAGGTCACGAACTACAACAACACCGGCCGCGGCACGACCGATGGCCCGCTGATCCAGATCCCGTACATCGTGACGCCGATCACGATCCCGGCCGTCAACGGCCCGGCCGTGACGAGCACGACGACCCCGCAAACGACGCCGGGTCAGGCGCACAGCATCGCGCTGAACGACAACGACCTGTGCGGCATCTTCTCGGGCAAGCTCACGAACTGGAATCAGGTCACCAATCCTGAAACCAACGCGACCTACGCCACGAACGCGCCGATCAAGGTGATCTATCGTTCGGATGGCAGCGGCACGACCGAACTGCTGACCCGCCACCTGGCCGCCGTCTGTTCGACGGCCAACACCGCCGCAAACGTGAAGTTCGTCGACTCGCTGACGTTCACGGCTTCGTTCCCGAGCGGCGTGCCGGCGAACTTCGTCGCGGCTTCGGGCAGCGGTGGCGTGCGCTCGTCGCTGACGTCCCTCTCGGCCGCCGGCACGGCCGCGGTCGCCTATCTGAGCCCGGACTACACGAACACGTTCCTCGCACCGTCGAGCTCGGTCGTGACGGCGGCCGGCGCGCTGCAACTGCCGGTGGCCAGCCTGGTGAACGCGAAGAATGGCGCCTTCTACGCGCCGACGTATGCGAACGCGACGACGGCTCTCGGTACGGTCACGGCGCCGTCGGGTGCCGCCGCAGCCGATCCGACGCAGTGGGTGCCGAACGCGGGCAACCCGACCGCCGGCTATCCGGTTTCGGGCACCAGCCAGATCATCCTGAGCCAGTGCTATGCGAACGCGACGGTCACGAGCGCCGTGCAGAACTTCCTGAACAGCCACTACACGAACGCAAGCTTCGCATCGATCGTGCATGGCAACGGCTTCGATACGGTGCCGTCGAACTTCCGGTCGGCGATCTCGGCGAACTTCCTGAGCAACACGAGCGGGAACGGCCTCGACATCGGCGACGCGTCGACCTGCGCGCTGTACACGGGCCGCTGATCGAAAGCAGATCCCGTCATACCCGGCACGACCGCACCCCGGCCTTGAATATTCAAGGCCGGGGTTTTTTACGCGTCACGACCACAGGTGACGACGCATCCGGCAGAGCCGTCTTGCGTCACGTCGTATCGCACGGATACGTCGCGCTCGACGGTTCATCAAGGAAATCCTCATGCAACCCCAGCAAGCGCAAGATCTGTCAGGTCCTGGCTCTCGCCGTTTCGGCCATGGGCGCATCGCTTGCGATGGTCGCCGGCCCTGTCGTGCAACGCGGCGGCTCGTCGCACCGATGATCGGTAGCGTCGGCAATCCAGCCTCGGAAATTGGGCTTTTGGTGCGGCCGAAGGCACGTTAACGTACTACCCGGTTGAAGCCGGAGCAGGTCAATATGCATTCTTGAATAATCTGTCGACGTTCTTTGGCCAGGGCGTGACAGGCCCAGTTCATTTCGCCATCAGCGATGCGGCGCTCACGACGTACCAAGTCACGTCGTACAACAACACTGGCCGCGCCCTGACCGACGGCCCGCTGATCCAGATCCCGTACGTCGTCACGCCGATCGCGATCCCGGTTGTCGACGCCCCGGCCGTGACGAGCACGACGACCCCGCAAACGATGCCGGGGCAGGCGCACAGCATCGCGTGGAACGACGACGACCTGTGCGGCATCTTCTCGGGCAAGCTCAAGAACTGGAACGGGGTGACCAACCCTGAGACAGGCATGACCTACCCGCCAACGCCCCGATCAAGGTCATCTACCAGGCAAACGCCAGCGGCGCGACCGAACACCTGCCCCGCCACCTGGCCGCCGTCTGTACGCCGTCGAACACTGCCACGGGCGTGACGTTCGTCGACTCGCTGACTTTCACGGAATCGTTCCCGAGCGGTATGCGGGAGAATTTCGTCGCAGCTTCGGGGAGCGGTGGCGCGCGCAGCACGTTGACGAGCCTTTCGGCGGCAGGTTCTGCCTCGGTCGCCTATTTGAGCCCCGCCTGCACGAACACGTTCCTCGCGCCATCGAGTGCCGTCGTGACGCCGGCCGGCGCGCTGCAACTTCCGGTGGCGAGCCTGACGAACAGTCTCCGCGGCACCACTAGCCGCATACCCGTTGCTCATCACCTGTTCCGGGGTTTCCTGGCAGACAGCGATCAAAACCGGTTCAACTTCCCGAGCTCCTCCTTGCTGAGCAACGTCCGCTGCGTCGGCCCGGCGGAGCCGAATCCCAGCAGCGAAACGGCGTTGGACGGATCGTAGCCGACCTGCTCCGACTTGCGCCGCTTCGCGCCGCCATCCGCGCCGTTATCGCCGAAGCCCTCGACCTGCACGGTGATCGTCCAGCGGCGCTGGCTGCCGCCCGCCGCGTTGTTCTTCGCGAGGTCCTGCGCGACCTGGCTCGCCGCCGACGCCGCCGCGCTCGCCGCAGTCAGCGCGCCCGTATTCACGGCCTGCACGAGCGGAATGCCGGTCGACTTGCCCGTCACCTGAATGTTGTCCGCATTCACGACATGCAGCGCCGCGACGTTCAGGTTGCCCGCACGAATGCCCGCATCGCCCGCATCGACCGTTCCGCGCGGCGCGATCAGGTTGATCGTGCCGTTCGGCGCGCCCGGCACGCTCTGCAGCGTCGCGATGCCCGCGCCCGTCACCTGGCCGCGCGCGTCGACCGTGCAGTAGTGGTTCGCGTCGCACACATACTGCGGCGCCGGCGTGTCGGCCGACGACTTGGAGCCCTTGCCCGCGTTGATGTCGCCGTTCGAACTCCAGATCGTCATGTCGCCGCCCTGCTCGGTGAAGATCCGGCTCTGCGCCAGCAGCACGCTCTGGTCGGTGAAGATGTCGACGCCCCCTTTCTCGAGCGCGAGGATCCCCATCGTGCCGGGGCCGGCGACGACATTCCCCGTGCCATCGACAACCTGAGGCGGCGCCGAGGCGCTGCCGACGAGCGCCTGCCCGCCCGGCCCGAGGATCGTGATGTCGCCACCCTGCTGGGTCTGGATCGTCGTGCTGCGAATATCGAGACTGCCCGTATTGGCGGTTTTGTTCGCGCCGTTGGAGCCGCCGCCCAGATTGTTGGCCGTATAGCCGTACGAAGCCGGAAACAGCATATTGATCGCCTGATAGCCTCTCGCATACTGTCCGCGATACGGACTCGAAGCATCGTTGAAATCCTCGCCGACGCGCGTCAGTACGCCAAACAGCACCTTCTCGGCAAAAAGCTGCTGTACATGCGACGGCAATGCCTGGAACTGCTTCCACGCTTCGTCGGCCGTCAGGCGGCCCACCCTGGCCTGCGCCGCCTGCTTGTCGACCAGCAATCCCGTGTCGACGCCCAGCCCCGCGTCGTACTGCTCCATGAACGCGATCAGGGCCGGCGTCGCGCTCGGTACGCCTGCCACGGCGCTGCCCGGCGCGATGTAGGCGGAGATGAACCCCTGCAGATCGACGCCCGGCCCGACGCCGAACCGCACGTTGACGTTCGCGCTTTCGTGCGGCAGGTTCGGGTTGTTCGCGTTGCCGACCGCGTTGATGCCCGTGAAAACCTGCATGTCCGATGCGGTATTGGCATGCGCGTTGAACAGTTCGACCCGGCTCGTCAGCGGACCGATATTGCGCCCGGCCTGCACGTCGAGCCAGCCGGGCCCGCCGACCGCCAGCACCGGCACGGCACCGCCGCCGGTATAAGGTAACGGCGTATCGTAGATGTCGCGGCCGGCCACGATACGGGTTACGTCCGAGCCGCGCAGGTTCTGGCCCAGCAACGCGAGGTTGACGATATCCTGCCCCGCCTGGATGAGCGACGGCTTGTCGATCGAAAGCGTGACGAGATTCCGGTAGAGGCCGTCACCGGGGCCTGGCCTGTCCGGCGTGTCGACCACGCCGTTGACGATGCTCCCGTTCAGGCTGTAGATGCGCGCGGGCGTCGAATCGCCGCCGTGCAGCGCGTCGATCGCGTGTGCGGCGAGCGTCGTGTTCGTCAACGCCGGAACGATCGCCCGCGGATTCGATGGCGAAGGCATTTGCGATGGATCGGCATCGGACAGGCCGAATGCGCCTGCAAGGCCACCGCCAGTGGCTATCGCCGCGATGTTGGAGAGATTCACCGACCGATCGGCAATCAGGTTCAACTGCCCGATCGCGGACGGATACAAGGTGCCGCCGGACTGGATGTCGATACCGCCATCGAATGCCGTCAGGTTCACACTGGCAGGCAATACCCCGGTCGCGCCGGTCAACAGGCCGGCGAGCTTGCCGAGCCTGACGTCACCCGTCGTCGACAGTGCGTTCACCGCGGATCTCGACGAGTAGCCCTGGCTGTCAGCGTACTGGGAATAATCCCCGAGATTGATTTGCCCCGTCGGCTGACCGCCGGGCCGCAAGAAGCTGCTCGAATACGACGGATCGAGCACCGCGCCAATATCGACGCCTTGTCGTGCAGTCACGTTGAACACGCCGTCCTGCGCGGCAAGCACCGTCGATACGGCAACCGGGCCCCAGCCGAAGCTCCTGGAGTTGACCGAAAAATCCGACCCGATGCTTCCGCCGGCGGCGATGGCCCCCGTTCCCTTCGCGACGAAGTAACTGCCGCTCAGGATATCGCCGCCTGCCCTTACGGTCAGGTTGCCGCCGCCGACGGTCACCGGGGTGCCGCTGGCATCCTTGTACCAGGTCGTCGGCAACGATACGGCAAGGTCGGAAATGTTGCCGCCCGCGCTGACCGACACATTGCCGCCGACGCTCATCACCCCCTGGCCGAACGCGCCGAAGTCGATCGATGTGCGGGCCAGCGGCGTATAGGTCGTCACGCTGCTGTCCGACGTGACCGTCTTACCCGGCGAAATCTGCATCCACTGCCACCAGTACTGGCCGATGCTGTTGCCGGCCAGCCCCGTCACCGCGCCTGTCGTATCGGTGACGCCCTGGACGCCATCGACGTTGCGCTGCGCATGAATCGTGATATCGCCGGCCGAATCCGGGTTCACGGCCGGCGTGACCAGAATGTCGGGGCTCCCCGGTGCGCCGCTCATCAGCGCGCTGGCCAGACCCAGCGCGGGCGCACCCTGCGCGGGCGTACCGGCCGTATACACCACGCCCGGCGCAGTCGTATCCGACAACGCGAAGTCATTGCCTGCGGCGATGTCGATCGACCCGGTGCCGGTACGAATCGTCGTCGGCTGCAGCAGGGTCCGCCCGTTCGAATCGACATACGCGGTATGCTGGTTCAGCGTCACGTTGCCCGTCGACGCGCCGCCGGAGCCGAATACCGCAACGGCCTGCAGCGCGAGCGGATTGGCGCTGGCGGTGTCGGCGCCCGCGACGATCCGGTACGACGCACTCTGCCCACCGAGGAGCGCCGCGAAACCGATCGGCAACGGGTTGTTGGCGGTCGCGACGTTGGCCGGCGCATTTCCCGGCAGCGCACCGATATTCACGCCCGTGAACGGGATCGACAACGGCGCGGTCGGCGCGAAGAAGAAGCTGTATACGCCCTTCGGCTGCAGTACCGGCGCAGTGGCGGTTGTCGTGGTGGTAACCCAGTTCAGATAGCCGCTATAGACGGAAATGTACTGTCCATAATCCTTCGGATTCGACGAAAAGACCGGCGGCGACGGTGTGCCAAACTTCGGAATAACCGTTGTACCGTTCCGGATAAAACCGACGATCGTGTTCCCGTTATAGCCCTTCAGCCAGCTCGCGCCATTCACGTTGTAATACGCCTGCGCGTAATCCTGATAGGTCGGGAAACTCGACGGAACCGGCGCCGGCGTATTCAGCGGACTGTAGGGCAGGATGTGTGACGTGTACCGGCCGCTTGCCCAGTCGCCATAGTACGTTCCCCACGCATTCGCGTATTGAAGGTAGTCGGAATAGTAGTCGGACGCCTGGCTCGCGAGCGGTGCGCGCAACGAAACATTGGGGTCGTACAGCGGGTTTTGCGGATCGCTGGCGAACGAAGCGAGCGACTGGCTCGCCCCGCCGAAGAACTGCACCGCAATCGACGCCGGATCGTTCACGGCCATCAACCCGTTGTACAGCTTCAACGCATCCGCATACGTGCCGGTGGCCGACGCATCCCCCGCCGCCCCGAGGATCGTCGCCACCTGACTCTGGAAGAACCCGTCGGTGATGCTGGCCCGCGCGTCGAAATTGCCTGCCGCGCGGAACGTCAGCATCGGCGCGATCGTGCCGTGGTAGCGGTACGCCGGCGTGATCGAGCCGTTGTCGTTCGGCAGCCCGGCGCCCAGATTCCAGTTCGACAGGATCGAGATGTTGCCGCCGTTGATCGCCGTGCCCGGATTGTCGAACTCGATGCCCGGCACCACTCTGAAGTTCGCGATATTCGACATCTGCCCGACGAGCGCGGGCCCGTTCGCACCGAGGCCGTTCTGGATGAAACCCATCAACGTGCCGGGCTGCATCGTCAGCGTGCCGTCGCCGGCCTTCACGACCTGCCCGCCGTAATACGTCTGGTGATCGGTATTCGCGCTCGTCGGCGCGAAATACATGCCGTTCAGCCCGTCGAAGCCGGCGAACGAGTCCGACTTCACACCCGCGTAAAGCTGCGCCGGATCGGTCAGCGTGAATTGCGCGCCCGTCGCGGTGTTCGTCACCGTGCCGAGGCCGTCGCCGGTTCCATTGGGCGTGAACGTAAACGTTGCGCCGCCCGCGCCCTGCGCTGTGAACGTGCCGGCCAGCAGGTGCCCCTTGCTGTCGAACCAGCCTGCCGGATCGACGATGCCGTCGAAGTGCTTCGCGCCCGTCGACGCGTCGGTCGTGCTCCACACGCCATACGCCTCGAGCGACGTCGCTCGCGAGCCGGTGACGCCCTTGCCGTCGTCGAACGCTGCCGGCAACTGCACGTTCACGCTGCCGTCCGCGAGCAGCGGCGCGCGGAACGTCACCGTGCCGCCCGACAGCCCGCCCGCCGTACCGCCCGACACGTCGATCAGCGCGTTTGCGCCGACCCGGATCAGCCCCGCGCGCGACGGATCGACATTCTCGTAGCCATAGGTCCCGTTGTACGGATTCGCAACGCCCGGATCGAACACCGCGCTGGTGCCGATGTTCACCGTGCCGCCGCGCTGGGCCGGATCGGTGCTGCGCGCGAGCAGCGTGCCTTCGACATCCACCCCGCTGCGGCCGAACAGCGCGATCTTCCCGCCTGCTTGCCCCGAAGCATCGATCGTCCCCAGCACGTTCACGTTGCCGTTCGCCGTATCCGATGCATTCCCCGCGCCACCATCCGCCGTCAGCGACACCGCATGCGCGGTCAGCGCATTGCCCGGCGACAGCGTCAGGTTGCCCGTCTTCGTGTGCACCGTGATCGACTGGTTCACGCCGCTCGATGCGAGCGTCTTCGCGAGCGCGTCGAGATCCGCCGCGCCCGCGGTGTCGAGCGACAGCGAGCCGCCCGCGTAACCGTTCGCCGCGCCGCCCTTGATCGCGCCATTCAGGTTCACCCCTTGCTTCGGCGCCGCCAGCGTCAGGCTGCCCGCCGCGCCGCCGCCTTTCGCGCCCGAGAAGTCGAGGGTCGCGCCGGGCTGCACGTCGACCGTGCCGGCATCGGCGGTCAGCACGATCGACCCGGCCGGCGCGTACCGCGTCACGTCGAAGAACTGCTTCGACACGCCCGCCGCACTCACCGTCGCGCCGCTGCCGATCGTCAGGTTCCCGCTCGTCGCCTGCAGGCTCACGTTGCCCGCCGGCGCGGCGATCGTCGCACCGTTGTCGACGATCGTTCCGCCGATGAAGCTCCACGCGCCGCCCACCGGTGCTTTCGTCAACGCCGTGCCGGGCGCCGCGTTCAGCGTCAGCGCGCCGGTCGTCTTCACCGTCGACGCCGAGCTCGTGTCGGCGAGATACACCGGCGCATTGAGCGTCACCGGCAGCGTGCCGAAGTCGAACGTGCCCGTGCCTTGCCCGACGATGCCGCCGGTCGCGTTCAGGGTGGCCGCGCCGAATCCGCTCACGGTCTTCGCGCCCGTGCCGACATCGATCTCCTTCGCGTTGACCGTCAGCGTGCCGCCGCCCGGCACCGTCGTGCCGACCGGTGCACCCATCTCGTTCGTGAACGCGAGCTGCGGCGCATTCAGCGTCACCCGCCCGCCGTCGCTGGTAAAGGTGCCCGCGCTCAGGTCGACGCTGTTGCCGAACGTCGCGTTGACGTCGCCGACGAAGCCGATCGCCCCATAGCTGCGCAGCGTCACCCGCTGCGCGTTCGCGAACTGCGCGAGCCCCGCCGGATCGATCACGAACCCGGGCAGGTTCGCCGCCGCCGCGCCGTTCGCGTTCGTGAACGTGATCGCCGAGCCGTCCGCCGTGATCGCCTTCGCCGACAACACCGCGCTCGGGTCGACCTTCAGGTTGCCGGACGAATCGAGCAGCAGCGCCTGCCCGCCGGCCAGCGTCGCGCCCGCGCCGACCGTCAGCAGGCCGGCGCCCGTGCCGCCCGTGCGCGCGAGCGGCGCCATCGCGCCGTTCGACACGCGCAGCAGCGCGCCGTCGCCGGCGATCGCGATCGGCTGGTCCTTCGCGGCCGGATAGGCGCCCGCTGCCGCGATCGACGCACCCGCGTCGACGCGCAGGCCGTTGGCCGCGTTCGGATCCGTGCCGCTCGCGTCGGCCTTCGTCACGAGCAGGATCTCGGGCCCCTTCAGCGCGGCATTCGCGTCGTTCGACACGACCACGCTGTTCGCGATCGGCGTGATCGTCACGCCTTTCGTCGTCGCCGTGCGCGTGCCGCCGATCAGCAGGCTGCCCGCATTCAGCGAGCCGAGCGCGTTCGCGCCGATCTGCAGATAGCCCGCCAGCGCCGCGCTGCCGCTGCCGGTCACCTGAATATCGCGCGACGCGATATCGACCTCGGCCGGCGCGCCGCCCGTGCCGGCGGCGGTGTTCAGCGTCGCGCCGAGCGCGAGCGCGCGGGTCGCCGCCAGCACCAGCTGGCCGCCGTCCACCGGCAGCGGCGGCGTCACGTTGCTCTTCTTCGCCGCCTGCTCCGTGAAGAAAGCGTTCGCGCCCTTCAGCGTGTATTGCGAATACTGCTGCCACACCGGGCCCGACTGCACGCTGAACAGCGTCGGCGTCGCGCTGCGGCCGCCCGTCACCGCGTCGGCGAAGTAGCCGGCCGTGACCACCGTGCCGTCCGGCAGCACCTGGCTCGCGCCCGGCGCGACGTTGCCGGTGGTGCCCGACACCGTCACGCGATACGCGCCCGGCACCGTCGCGTACTTGCCCGGCAGCAGCGTGTAGTAGCCGGCGGCCAGCCCCGGCACGCCGGACAGGTACACCGCCTTGCCGATCGCGTCGTTCACGCCGGCCCGGCCGACGCCGAGCGTGGCCGTCGTGGTGGATGCCGTGCCGTTGTCGTTGCGCTGCGGCTGCACGGTTTGCGCGAACACCGGGTCGTACGCGGCAACGGGCGACTGCGCGCCCGGCAGGATCGCGTACACGTTCCCGCCGCCGGCGTTGACCGGCACGGCCGTCGCGCCCTTGCCGTTCGCGTAGCTCACGTTGTATTGCGACAGCACGTCGCGCGTGCCGCCCGTGCCCGGCACCCATTCGGCGGCCTGCAGGTCGCCGCCGCCCGACAGGTCGATCGTCGCGCCCTTGTCGAGCGCCACGCGGCTGCCGTTCACGCCGATGAACTTCGCCGGCGGCGCGCTCAGGTCGGCCGCCGCGGTCCCCGCGAGCGGGTTGAACTGCCACTGCACGCCGTCGACGGTCGTGCCGTACGGAATGATCGCGTCGCCGTTCGACACCGAGGTCACGCTGCCTTTCGCGAACGTCACCGAGTCGGTCGCGACGAGCGGCAGGTTGTTGAACTGCGTCTGCGTGGCCGCGTTCGCCGGGTCGCCGATGCCGAACACGAGGGTGCCCGACGGCGCACGCACCGCGCCGCCCTGCACGATGTTCGTCGCGTCCACCAGCAGCGCGCCACCGGCCGACAGCGGCGCGGCCGACGCGCCGTTCGACGCGAACGTGACCGTCGTCGGCGCCGGCTTGCCCGTGACCGGATCGGCCGGGCCGACCGCATCGACGATGAACGTGCTGCCGGTGGCCGGATACAGGCTCGCCGCGCTGAACGTGAGGTTGCCCGGCGTATACAGCACGCCGGCCAGCGGCACGATCGCGCCCGTCGTCGTCACGTTCGTCGAACCCAGGCGGATATCGCCGCGGCTGTTGAAGTTCGCCTGGCCAACGTTGTTCAGCTGGAACTGATTGCGCAGATCGATGAACGACGCGTTGACGTTCAGCGTCGCATCCGACAGCGCGGCGACCGGCGCCAGCCCGGGGGACGCCGACGTGTTCACCGGGCCGGCCACCGCGACATACGGCGCATCGATCGTCACGTGCGTGCCGAGCGTCGGCTGCGGCTGCGCGAGCAAGGTCGAGAGCACCGTCGGCGGGGTCGAATTGCCGTCCGGCTGGCTCGCGGGCTTCGACAGCAGCGTCGTCAGCTGATCGAGCCCAAGCGCCGCGATCCGGCCGGTGTTCAGCGTCACCGATTCCGGCAAGGCCAGGTCCACGTTGCCGGCGAATGCGATCGGCGGCAGCGGCGATTTCATCTGCGACGGCGCACTGTCGCCCAGCACGAGATTCGCGATGCCCGAGCCTTTCAGGCTGTCGGCGACGAACTGGATCACGCCGGTCGGTTGCCCGATCGGCTGCCCGGTGGTCGGGTCGATCGCCGTCGAGAAGGCTTGCCCCGGCGCCAGCCCGGCAGGCACGAGCGACCCGCCCTGCCGCACGACCAGCGCGGTCGCGCCCGGCGCACCGCTGTTCTGATGCGGCACGATCGTCAGCGTGCCGCCCCGCGCCTGCCCGGCGCCCGCGCGGGCAGCCAGCGTCGCATCGGCAAAGAGGCCATGGCCGGCGGACAGCGTGATCGACCCCGCGTCGCTCCACACCGGCTGCGATGCGTACGCGCCGTTCGCCTGCAACTGGTCGAAGTTCGCCGACGCGCCCGACGCGTCGATCTTCGCGCCGGCCTGCGCGACCACGTAGCCGGTGTCGCTCGACAGCGTGACCGAACCGCCCGGCAGCACCTTGCCGATGTTCGGCACGACGGCTTGCCCGCCAACCTTGACCGGCGTTGCAAGCGGATTGGCCAGCGCGACGCCCGACACGTCGAGCGCCGCATCGGCGCCGAGCCAGACCGACCGGCTGTCGCGCGGAATGTAGACGCTGAACTGCCCCGGCTGCGCGAACGTGCCGCCCGTGTCCGCGCTCAACGTGATCGCCCCGCCCGGCGCACGCACGGAACCGAGCACGGTGACTTGCGTCGGCGAACCGAAGCCGATGCTCGCGCCAGCGTCCGCAACGATCGACGCGCCGACCGACAGCGTGACCGCGCCGGTCACGCCCGGATACGACGGCATCGCTGCTGACGGCGTGAGCCACGACACGTCGTTGCCGCCGGTCAGCACGAGATTCGTGGCCTGCCGGTGATAGGCGTCGAGCTGGCCGATCGTCGTCAGGCCGCCCGTCGACAGGTTCGCGCCCGTGCCCGCCTGCCGCAGCGCCGGCACGTCCGGCATGCGGTTCCGTTGCGTCAGCGCGATCGTCGCGCCTGGCGCGACGACCGCGTCGTAGTACGCATTCAGCACGTACTTGCCGAAGCCCTGCCGCGCAAAGAAGGTCTCGGGCAGATACACGTCCCACGGCGCGGCCGCCGCCGGATCGCCGCCGATCCGGAAGCCGAGCGCCTGCAGCGACAGCGTGCCGCCGCCGGCGAAACCCTCGCTGAGGATCGTGCCGCCCAGCGCGAGCGTGCCGGCCGTCGGCTGCGCAGTGGGCAGGATCGGACCGTCGCCCGGCTGGCCGTACTGCCGGCTCGACGGTGCGACATAGGTCCGCAGCGACACGTCGCCCGCGCGCCCGAGCGGCACGCCGTTCCGCATCAGCAACTGGCCGTTCGCCAGCATCTGCCCGCCGCTCGACACATCGAGCACGCTGCCGGGCCGCAGCAGGATCGACCCCGTCGTATCCGTGATCTCGCCGCCGCGCGCGCCCATCGACCCCTCGGCGGCCGACAGCGCAATGCTGCCGCCGTTGATGAACTGGCGGTTGCCCGGCGTCGTGCCCGGCGCCGCCTGCACGTTGTTGTTCACCCACTGGCCGGCGGCGCTGATGGCGCCCTGCTGTCCCACGACGATGTTGCCGCCGCTCGTGACCCAGATCGCGCCCGAGGGCGCGGACAGGTGCCCCGCGACGTTGACGTCCGCGCCGGTGGCCGGGCTGTTGAGCGTCACCGAGCCGCCCGGCTGCAGGTTCAGCGCCGTGCCCTGCGCGACCACGATCCCCTTGCCCGCGGTCTTGTCCTGCGTGACGCTCACGTTCGCGAAGCCGCCGTCGTTCAACGTCGCGACCGGCACCGTCATCGTCGCCAGCAGGTTGTTCGGGTCGTTGCCGGCCAGCGCCTGCGAGGCAACCCTGTCGAGCGGCGTATCGATCGAGAAGCCCGGCAACAGCGCGGCCAGCCGCGGCGCCTGATCCTGCAGGATCGTGAGCCCCGCGACGCCCGTCTGCGCCGTGATGCTGTTGTTCCACGCGAGCGCGGCCAGCGCGCCGCCGCCGAGCTTCGGATCGGCGCCGAGATTGAACGTGCCGCCCGACGGCAGGCTGTTGCCCTGCATCTGCTTCGCGCCGCCGAACGCCTGCGCGCTGATGTCGCCGTCGAGCACCAGCGCGCGCGACGCATAGAGGTCGAGCGTGCCCGCGTTGCCGCCGACGATGGTGTCGGCCTGGTACGCGCCCGCCGTCTGCAGCGGGTTGAACCAGGACTTCGTCACGCCCCAGCGCGGGTGGCGCTCGACGTACTGCCCGGCGATCCCCACGTATCGCTCGTACGGGCTGGCCTGCCCGATCGGCACGATCGCGCCGTTCGCATCGACGACGCGCGTCGTGTTCATGATCCCGCCGGCGTAGTGCACGTAACCGCCGTTCAGGTTCATCGACGAGCCGGCGGCCGTCATCACGTCGCCGCCCGCGAGCGTGATCGTGCCGCCGTTGGTCAGCAACTGGTCGACGGTGCGCGGAATCAGGTTCGCATAGCCCGACAGGTTCAGGATCGGGCTGCCGACCCACTGCACGCCGTCGCCGCGCGTGCCCGTCAGCGTGCTGTCGACCACGACGCCCTTCAACCCGTACAGGAAGCTGTTGCGCAGCAGCGGCGAATCGGCCAGCTCGTTCTGCCCGATCCGGTCGATCGTGAGCAGCGTCTGCGCGATCGGCGCCCCGACGTTCGCGAGGCCCGACACGTCGATCGTCGCGCCGCTGTCCACGTAGATCCGGCCCGGCACCGCGGTCTGGCCGGGAGGCGGCGCCGCGCCGGCCACCTGCGGCACGTACGCCGTCACCGACACGTTCGAGCCCGGCGCCTCGATCAGCGAGCCGCGCTGGAACCACACCGACCCGGCCGTCATCGCGATGCCGCCCGGCGTAAACGTCGTGCCCGGCGTGGACGTTGCAGTCTGCCCGTTGCTGTCCGGCAGCACCGCCGTCACCGATCCCGGGCCGAAGCTCAGCAGGCCCGCACGGTGCACGTCGTCGGCGCCGCCGCTGGGCCCGCCCACGACCGCGCCGGGCTGGCCCGGGTATGCATTGCCCAGCGGATTGTTCGACGCGTACTCGTCGGCGGTCGAGATCGTGATCGCGCCGGGCGTGTTCACGCTCGTCGTCACGCCCACCACGCCGTTCTGCGCGACGCGGCTGCCCAGCAGGTTCACGTTGCCGCGCGCGGCCTGGACGATGCCCGTGTTGGTCAGCGTGCCCGCGGGCGTGACGTCGATCGTCGCGCCGGTCTGCGGGTCGGTCGTGACGATCTGCCCGCTCAGCTCCGGCAGCAGGACCTGCGGATTGTTCTTCCCGGCGAGCCCGTTGGGGCGCAGGCTCACGCCCACGCCGGCCGCGAGCACGACCTGCCCGCCCGTCGCGGTGATGCTGCCGCCGTTCGTCACGTTCGGCGCGGCCACCAGCACGAACCCGCCGTCGCTCACCGTGCCGTTGGCGTGCGTCGTGATCGACGCGCCCGGCTCGATCGTGATATCGCCCGGCGCCTGGTACGCGCCGACGAGCGTCGCCTGGGTGCCGAGGCCCAGCACCTCGTTCGGCCGGTCCGCCCCGACCACGCCGGTCGAGCTGCCCGACTGCGGATACGCGAGGCCGCCGGTCGTGCCGGCCGGCAGGCTGAGGAACTGCCGGTTGCTCGCGACGATGCCGTCCGGCGTCGGCATCAGCTGGTTCTTCGTGTCCAGCAGGTGCAGCGACGACGCCACCAGCGAATGCACGTTGACCTGCGACCCGGCCCCGAACAGCACGCCGTTGCGGTTGATCACGTACACGGCGCCCTGCGCGGTGAGGTTGCCGAGGATCTGGCTCGGCCGCCCGCTCGGGTCGTTCACGCGGTTCAGCACCGCCCAGTTGTTCGCGCCGTTGGTCTGCGTGCCGGCCGACTGGTCGAAGTTGAGCGTGGTCTGCCGGCCGACGTTCATCGTCTCCCAGGTCAGCACCGCGTTCTGCCCGGTCTGCCTGACGTCGACGTTCACATGCCCGTTCGCGTCGACGCTCTGCTGCGGCGCGTTCGCATTGAACCAGAGCACGGGATTGTTCGAATCGTTGCTCGCGCCCGCCGCGACCTGCAGGCCGCCCGGCGCGAGCCCGTTCGGCACGGTCGACGGCAGCTTCGCGGCGGCCGCGGCCGCATTCTGCTGCGCCGCGATCTGCGCGGCGATCGCATGCGCCGCGTAGCCGAGGTTGCGGATCGACGGCTGGCTCGCCTGCAGCGCCTGCTGCGGCGACACGCCGAGGTTCGGCACGCCCGGCATGCCGCCGGCAGCGCCGCCCGCGCCGCCCGGCGCGCGCGCGGCCGCCTGCCCGAGGTTCATGATGCCCGCCGCCTGCGCATGCGCGGTAACGCCCGCCGCCAGCACCAGGGCGACGGCCCGGCATAGCGGACGCAGGTCCGATCTCAGGATCGACCGCGAACGAATCGGGTCATGTTGTCGTGCTGTGCGTGCGCGTGCTGCCATTCTCCACCCCGAACCCTAGAAGATTGCGCGCGGCCACGGTCGCGCCGATGTCGACGCCGATCCGCTGCCGCGCATGTCGTTGCGCCTTGAGCAGGCTGCCGGAATCCGAAGACCATACGAAGCCCGCATGGCAGCGACGTGGCGGGTGCTACGGACCATTCCGGCCGCCGTCAAAAGGTCCGTAGCTTTTGTCATGGGCGCGCGCTCGCGAGCGCGGCCAGCGCCGCGCCGACGCGCGCGACGACCGCCGGCCAGTCGCCGGGCCGCGCCTGCCGGAACAGCGTCGCGCACGGGTACCACGGGCTGTCGTCGCGCTCGAGCAGCCAGCGCCAGTCCGGCACGCGCGGCAGCAGCACCCACGCCGGCCGCCCGAGCGCGCCGGCCAGGTGCGCGACCGACGTGTCGACGCTGATCACGAGATCCAGCGCGTCGACGAGCGCGGCCGTCTCCGCGAAGTCCGTCAGTGCGTCCCCGAACGACACGACGCCGCTCGCCGCGAACGCGTCGGCGTCGCGCGGCCGCACTTGCGGCTGCAGGCTCACGAAGGTCGCGTCGAGCGACAGCAGCGGCGCGAGCGCGGCGAACGGCATCGAGCGGTTCTCGTCGTTCGCGTGGCGCGGGTTGCCGGACCACGCGATGCCGACTTTCAGGCGGCGCGGCGGTGCGAGCGCGGCGAGCCGCGCCGCCCATGCGTCGCGGCGGTGCGGGTCGGCATGCAGGTAGCGCACGTCGGCCGGCACCGTGCAGAGCGTCGTGCGAAACGCGTAAGGCAGGCTCATCAGCGGGCAATGCAGGTCGAACGCCGGCATCGGCGCCCCTTCGCTGACGACGCGGCTCACGCCGCGCAGCGTGCCGAGCAGCGCGCCGAGCGCGGCCGGCGCTTCGACGATCACGGTCGCGCCGCGGTCGTGGACGAGGCTCGCGTAGCGGCAGAACTGCAGCGTGTCGCCATAGCCCTGCTCCGCATGCAGCAGCACGGTCCGCCCCGCGACGGGTGCGGCGCCGTCCCACATCGGCCGGTCCGCATGGCGCCGGTGCAGCATCGTGTCGGCGGCGCCCCAGCGCGCTTCGTGCTGCTGCCAGCCCGTGTCGAAATCGCCCATCAGCAGATGGCAGAACGCCTCCGAGCGGCGCGCCGCGCCGTGGTGCGGATCGCGCTCGCACGCCAGCCGGAAATCGGCCAGCGCCGCGTCGTGTTCGCCGAGCTGCTGGCGCGCGACCGCGCGCGTGAACAGCTGCTGCGCGAGCGTCGCGGGCGCGCCGGCCGCCGCCGCATGGCTCGCGTGCGCGTCGTCATGGCGACCGAGCTGCTGCAGCGCCAGTGCGCGGTGGTACAGCAGTTCCGCATGCGGCCCCGTCGTCGCGAGCGCGCGGTCGTAATGCGCGAGTGCATCGTCGAATGCGCCGAGCGCACGTAGCGCGGCCGCGCGGTTGCGCAGCGCATCGACGTCGTCCGGCGTGCGCGCCAGCGCTTCGCCATACGCGTGCGCCGCGTCCGCATGCCGGTCGAGGCCGAGCAGCGCATTGCCGCGGCCGATCCACGCGGCCGGGTTGCCGCGATCCAGCGCGATCAGCTTGTCGCACAGCTTCAGCAGTTCGTCGCGCGCGTGCAGCAGGTCGAGCGCGACGCAGCTCGCGAACAGCAGCTGCGTATCGTCCGGTGCGCGCGCGAGCCCTTCGTCGAGGCAGGCGAGCGCTTCGGCCGGGCGGCCGAGCTCGGTCAGCACGACGCCGCATGCATGCACGAGCTCGGGCGTCTTGCCGCGCACGACCATCGCGAGCTGATAGCCGTGCAGCGCGTCGTCGCATCGGCCCAGCGCGCGCAATGCATGGCCGCGCTCGATGTGCGCGGCCGCGTCGTTCGGATCGATCCGCAGCGCGTGTTCCACACTGATCAGCGCATCGGCGGGCCGGCCGAGCAGCCGCAGCGTCTCGCCGCGCCGGCACCATGCGCGCGCGAATCCCGGTTCGCGGCCAAGCGTGCGATCGTATGCGGCGAGCGCGTCGTCGTAGTGCCCGAGCGCGCGCAGCGCGTCGCCGCGCGCGAAGTGCGACGCCGCGTGGCCGGGGTCCTGCGCCAGCGCGCGATCGCTCGCGGCGAGCGCGTCCCGATGGCGGCCGACGCCGGTCAGCGCCGCCGCGTGGTTCGCGAGATTCCACGGTTGATTCAGGCCGGCCCGCATCGAGCGGGCGATCAGCGGCTCCGCGCGCACCGGGTCGCCGAGCCGCAGGTACGCGACGCCGAGCAGGTGCAGCGCCTCGACATGATCGGGCGCCATCGTCAGCACGCCCTCGTACAGCCGCGCGGCGCCCGCGAAGTCGCGCTGTTCGAGCCGCGTGCGCGCGTTGCGCAGCGCATCGTCGAGCGCCGCGCGCAGCGTGCCGATGCCCGCGCCCGGCGCAAGCGCCTGCGAGCGCGTCACGTCGCGCGTACTCATCGTGCAGCCCCCTCCACCATCGCCGGCAACGCGGCGCGGATCCGCTCGACGACCGGCGCCCATTGGCCGCCTTCCGGCTGGCGGAACAAGCGCGCGCCCGGATACCACGGGCTGTCGTCGCGATCGAGCAGCCAGCGAAAATCGGGCGTGTACGGAATCATCAACGCGAGCGGCCGCCCGAGCGCGCCGGCCAGGTGCGCGACCGACGTGTCGACGCTGACCACGCCATCCATCAGCGCGGTCAGCGCGGCCGTATCCGCGAAATCCGCGAGCGCGTCGCCGACGAAACGGACCGACGCGGCATCGAGCAGCGGGCGATCCTCATCGCACAGCACCTTCTGCAGGCACACCCATTCATAGCGATCGTCGAGCAGCGGCAGCAGCTCGGCCAGCGCCATCGAGCGGTTGCGGTCGTTCACGTGCAGCGGGTTGCCGGACCACACGAGCCCGATGCGCGGCCGCGCGGTGTCGCCGAGCCGTTCGCGCCAGTGCGCGATGCGCGCGGGGTCCGCCTGCAGATACGGCACGCCGGCCGGGATCGACGCGAGGTCGGTGCGGAATTCGTGCGGCAGGCTCAGCAGCGGGCAATGCAGGTCGAACGGCGGCAGCGGCGCGCCGCGCGGCACCAGCGCGTCGACGCCGTCGAGCGTCGCGAACAGCGCCGTCAGCTCGACCGGCGATTCGAGCACCACCCGCGCGCCCCGCGCCTTCACGAGCGGCACGTAGCGGCAGAACTGCAGCGTGTCGCCGAGCCCCTGCTCCGCGTACAGCAGGATCGTCCGCCCGTCGAGCGGCAGATCCCGCGTCCAGCGCGGCTGTGCGAACGTGCGCCGGCTCGCGTCGAGCTGGCTGTCGCGCCAGCGCCATTCGTATTCGGCCCAGCCCGCGTCGAAATCGCCGATCGACAGGCACAGGAACGCACGCATGCAGTGCGCCTGCACGTAATCGGGATCGATGTCGATCGCGTCCGCATAGGCCTGCCGCGCATCGTCGTGGCGGCGCAGCGCGCGCAGCGCATTGCCGCGATGGAAATGCGCGAGCTTGTCGCGCGGCGTCGCCGCGATCACGCGCGTGAAATCGGCCAGCGCATCGTCGTAGCGGTGCGTCTCCAGCCGCACCCGGCCGCGCGTGAACCAGGCGGGCGCGAAGTGCGGATCGGCCGCCAGCGCACGGTCGCACGCATCGTGCGCGTCGTCGTGGCGGTCGGCGGCGATCAGCGCGCTCGCGTAGTTGCACAGCACGCCCGGGTTGTCGGGATCGACGTCGAGCGCGCGCGCATAGCTGTCGATCGCATCGCGATAGCGCGCGAGGTGGCTCGCCGCGTTGCCGCGGTTGGCGAGCGCCCGCGCATGACGCGGGTCGATCGCGAGCACCCGGTCGCAGCGGACCAGCGCCTCGTCGTGCCGCTCGAGCTGCTCGAGCGCGACCGAGCTGTTGAAGATCGCATCGACGAAACCGGGGCTCGCGGCCATCGCCGCGTTGAAATCGGCAAGCGCGCGCTCCGGTTCGCCAAGATCCAGGTGCGCGACACCGCGCAGGAACAGCACCTCGATGCTGCCCGGCACGAGCGCCAGCGCATGATCGTAGCTTTGCGCCGCGTCGCGGAACCGGCCGAGCCCGCGCAGCGCCAGCCCGCGCGCGCGCAGCGCGTCGAACGTGCGCCCGGCGATGGCGACCGCGCGCTCGCAATCGGCCAGCGCCGCGTCGAAACGGCCGAGCGCAAGCAGCGTCTCGCCGCGCTTCACGAAGCCGTCGGCAAAGCCCGGCGCGAGTTCGAGCAGGCGGTCGTAGGCCGCGCACGCGTCGTCGTGGCGCGCGAGCTGCGCGAGCAGGCCCGCGCGCTGGAACAGCGCGCGCGGGTGTGCGGGATTGATCGCCAGCGCTTCGTCGAGACGCGCCAGCGCTTCCGGCTCGCGCCCGAGGCCCGCGAGCACCGCCGCGTGGTTCGCGAGCGCAAGCGGCGCAGGCTGCCGCTCGATCGAGCGCCGCATCAGCGTGTCGGCCTCGGGCAACTGCCCTTGCTGGAATCGCACCGCGCCGAGCAGATGCAGCGCTTCCGGATGATCGGGCGCGAGCGTCAGCAGTTGCGCATACACCTGTTCGGCATGCTGCAGCGCGCCCTCGCGATGCGCGTTGCGGGCCCGCTCCAGCAGCCGGTCGAGCTGCGCGGCGTCGGATGGACGGATCTCGGGCGACGGCTGCGCGATCGTCGATGTCGCGAGCGGCGTCCCTGCACCGTTCGATGTCATTGATTTGCCCCCGGTTGTCGCATGTGTCGTCTAATGTGTCGGCCGGCCGAGCGCGGCCCGCACCGCGTCGATCACGCCCGCCCATTCGCCCGGAGCGGACTGGCGGAACAGGCGCGCGTCCGGATACCACGGGCTGTCGATCCACTCGCGCATCCAGCGCCATTCCGGCGGATCGGGCAGCAGCACCCACACCGGATGACCGAGCGCGCCGGCCAGGTGTGCGACTGCCGAATCGACGGAAATCACGAGGTCCAGCGACGCGATCAGCGCCGCCGTCTCCGCGAAATCGCCGAGTTCATCGTCGACGCACAGCACCGGCGCGTTCTCGAGCAACGCACGGTCGCGCGCGGTCACGGCTTTCTGCAAGCTGATCCAGTCGACGTCGAGGTCGAACAGCGGCGCGAGCAGCGCGAAATCAATCGAACGGTGGTGGTCGTTCCGGTGTTCCGGATTACCGGCCCACGCGAGCCCGACGCGCGGGCGGCACTTGTCGCCGAGCCGCGCGGCCCACTGGCGAACCCGTTGCGGGTCCGCGTGGAGATAAGGCGTGTAGTGCGGTATCCCGGGTAGCAACGTACGCAGCGCGAACGGCAGGCTCGGCAACGGACAGTGGCAGTCGAACAGCGGCAGCGGCTCGCCGCGCGCGATCACCTGCGCCGGCCCTTGCAGCGATGCGGCCAGCGCGCGCAGCGGCGCCGGCACTTCGAGCACGACGCGCGCGCCCTGCGCGGCGAGCTGCGGCACGTAGCGGCAGAACTGCAACGTATCGCCGAAGCCCTGCTCGGCGTGAACCAGGATCGTCCTGCCGTCGAGCGCGCCGTCGCCGCGCCATGCCGGCTGCGTGAACGGGCGCGCGTGCCGCGCGATCGCCGGATCGCGCAAGCGCCATTCGTACTCCGCCCAGCCGCGCGTGAAATCGCCTTCGACGAGGTAAAGCGACGCACGCGCGAAGCGCGCTTCCACATGGTCCGCATCCAGTGCGATCGCATGATCGTAGGCAGCCAGTGCGTCGTCCGTGCGCCCCGTCGCATAGTGAAGGTTGCCGCGGTTGAGCCAGTTCGTCGCGTGGTCCGGCCGCAGCGCAAGCGCGCGGTCGAGCGAGTGCATCGCTTCGTCGTAGCGGTGCAGCTCCTGCAGCACGCTGCCGCGGTTGGCCCAGGCCTCGGCAAAGCGGTCGTCGCGCGCCAGCGCCGTGTCGTAGCAGCGCAGCGCCTCGTCGAAGCGCTTCAGGAAACGCAGCGCGGTGCCGCGATTGCACTCGATGTCGAGCGCGCCGGGGGCGAGAGCGAGCGCACGGGCGTAGCTGTCGAGCGCATCGTCGTAGCGCGCGAGCTGCAGCAGCGCGTTGCCGCGGCACGCGAACGCCCGCGCATCGCGCGGCGCAAGCGCGAGCATGCGTTCGCAGCGCGCGAGCGCCTCGTCGGCGCGGCTCAGCCGTTCGAGCGCGACCGCGCTGTTGTAGAGCGCATCGATCAGTGCGGGATCGGCGGCGATCGCTTCGTTGAACGCGCCCAGCGCTTCATTCAGGCGCCCGAGCGCGACGAGCGTCTCGCCGCGCGCCGACAGCATCGCCGCGACGCCCGGCCGGATCGCGATCGCGCGGTCGAAGCACGGCAGCGCGTCGGCCGGACGCTGCAGCGCGCGCAGCACGAGCCCGCGGTTGAACCACGATTCGAACGAGCGCGGGTCGACCATCAGCGCACGGTCGTAGGTGTCGAGCGCGTCCTGATGGCGCCCGAGCGCGCGCAGCGCGCTGCCGCGGTTGCACAGCGCATCGAGCACGAGCGGCGACACGGCGAGCGCCCGGTCGAACGCGGCCAGCGCCTGTTCGTGGCGATGCAGCCCGATCAGCGTATTGCCCAGCCGCACCAGCGTCTGCACGTCGTTCGGCGCGACGCGCAGCGCCGCGTCGAACTGCGCGAGCGCTTCGTCGATCCGGCCGCCTTCGGCGAGGATCGCGCCGAGATCCGACAGCGCCCGCGCGCCCGCTTCGATCGCGATCGACTGCCGCAGCAGCGCTTCCGCGTCGGCGGCCGCGCCGCGCTGGTATTGCAGCACGCCGTACAGGTGCAGCGCCTGCGGATGGTCCGGCTCGGTCGCGAGCACGGCGAGATAGTCGCGTGCGGCGTCGTCGAACTGCCCCGCGCCGTGCCGGTTCCTCGCGCGGGTCAGGATCGCCGCCGACGCGTGTGTTCCGGATGCGTGATGCGCGGATGCGCGCACCTGTGCACCCTCTGAGTACTCGCCCGCCACGTTGGCCCCCTTGCCGTCTTGCGGAATCCGTCGCCGATCGCCCGCCGGAAGCAGCGGGTCGCGGCAATCGCTCTCGAAGCGAGACTAGGGACGCGCGGTAACACGCGTATGACGAATGTTACGGACCATTTTGCCGGGGGCGCGGGAGGTGCCGCCGCGCATGGCGCTCACTGGCCGATCGGGATCGTGCGCACGTACTCGACGGGCGGCGTGCCGAGCGCGACCGCGAAGCGGATGCCGCGCGGCAGCGGCATTCCGAGCGACGTGCTGTTGCTGATGCCGTGCTGCGCGAGAAACTGCGCGTAGGTCTGCTCGACGAGCGGCTGGCTGGCCGTCCACCCGTCCGGCGCGATCCACACCGACAGCTGCAGCGCGCGCGCGTCGCGGCTCACGACCACGCGCGCGAAACTGTCCATCCGATGCAGCGCGCCTTCGAGCTCGGCGAGCGACGCGAGCGGCTGCGACGCGCTGCGCGCGAGTTCGCGCCCCGTCAACTGGTAGCGCACGACCTGCACGTGCGTCGGCCCACTGCCGACGCCGACGTGCCGCACGAGCACCAGTTCGTTCGGGCGGATCCGCAGCGGCGGCCCGAACACCTCGTCGGCCGTCACGAGGTTCAGCAGGTCGAACTGGAGTTGCGAGAAATAGCGGCCGAGCAGCCGCGTTTGCGTCAGATTCGACGCGATACCGTCGCGTCCGCGTATCGTCGCATCGAGGCCGCGCCACGACAGCAGCGCGATCACGGCCAGCAGCGCGATCGCGACCAGCATCTCGATCAGCGTGAAGCCGCGTGCGCGCCGCTGCGCGCGACGGTCAGCGGCGCGCTTCATTCTGGACGACGGTGACGACTTCGGCGAGCACGTTCCGGCTCGACGCCGACGGGTGCACGCTCACCGTCACCTGGCGCACGAGCGGGCTCGGCAGCGCCGTCACGCGCTGGCGGCACACGAACCGGTAAGGCCCCTGCGGGCACGCGAACGTGCTGGTGCCGACCGGCGGCCAGGTGGCGGCGATGCGGATCGCGCCGAGTGCGTTGTCCGCGCTCCACAGCGCGAGCAGGCGCATGCGGGCCGTGTCGGTGTCCGACGCGAGCGCGCCGATCGCGCGCATCACCGCGCCCAGCGCGACCGCGACGATCGCGAGCGCGATCAGCACCTCGATCAGCGTGAAGCCCGCTTGCGGCCGCCATGCCGCTATCGGTGCGCCGCGCATGGGGCGGCTGTCGTGTTCAGTCTGGTCGTCGCGCATGGCCCACGTCGGTCGGTTGTCCGGCTCGCCGGCCGGATGCGCGCCCAACGTTAGGCGAAACCTGTGGCAGGGGCGTGTCGAAAGATACGGACCATTTTGGCCGCGGGAGGCAGGGAGAAGGGAGAAGCGACGGGCGGGACGGGCAACCGGAAACGGGCGTCATCGCCCGCCGGGATGAACCGCAAACAATTCGAATGGCAATTGCGACGAAACAGCACTGCGATCACACACCGGCAGCGCGCACCGTCCGCCCGTCACGGGGTCGATGCCGGCCGGCGCGCTTCACGCCATCACGGGGCCGTCGAACGATGCGAGCGCACGCTCGCCGGCCGCCTGGGCGTCCACTTCCCGATGAAAACCGTCACGGCTGAACGCGACCACCTTCACGCCGACGCCAGCTGCCCGCTTCACCGTCAGCGCCCATTGCCATTCGCCGTCCTGTTCGAAGACGTGCAGCAAGGGTTCGAGGGATTCATGCAGTCCGGTCACGCGCTGTTCTCCCGCTGCCCGCCGTTCGGCGCGTGCCGACGCACGGGCATGCGATGCAATCATTCCGGCGGCTGTCGATACGCTCTCGGTTGTCGACACACGCCGGTCCATCAGACAGTTTAGTCGAGGATTGTTGCAACGCACCATTAGCGGTTCTACTCAGCTATCGGGCTACATAAACCGATTCATTGATTCAATTTCGAGTCACGACGCATCGACCAGCCGGAACGTCAGGTTCACGCGCTCGCCCTGCACGGCTGGCGCTTTCGGCACGCGATGCTGCCATTCGGCCTGGGTCCGGCCCCGCATCACGAGCAGGCTGCCGTGCGTCAGGCGGTACGCGTGCGTGACGCCGCTCGCGCGGTGCCGCAGGTCGAACACGCGCATCGCGCCGAGGCTCACCGACGCGATCACCGGCGTGGCGCCGAGCTCGGGCTCGTTGTCCGCATGCCAGCCCATGCTGTCCAGCCCGTTGCGATAGCGGTTCAGCAGCACGCTGTTGAAGCGCGCGCGGCAGGTCGCCTCGACCGCGCGCTTCAGCTCGAGCACGGCCGGCGTCCATGGCGCGGGCACGTTGCGGATGCCCGAATACACGTAGACGGCTTCCGGCTCGCCCTGCCACGCGGTCAGGCGCGGCAGCGGAATGTGCCCGCGCGGCGTGCGGATCGCGTCCTGGCGCCACGCGACCTCGGCGATCAGCGCGGCCAGCGCGCGATCGGCGTCCGGCGGCGCAAGCCAGTCCGGGTACCAGTCGACGTCGGGCGCGGGGGTGTCATCGAAGAGATCGGGCGTGGAGGACATGTCGAGGGGGCGCGGAGATTCGGGCAGCAAACATCGACAAGCGATGCATGATTGCATGTTAGCGAACGGCGCGCGCGGCCGCCATGCTCGCTCATTCGTGCGGCGTCGCCCGCCGCTTGCCAGCCGGGCGCACGCGGGCGCGTCACGCTATCATCGCGGCATGTCGCCCCCGCGATCCGGCCGTGCCGGCCGCCGCGGCGCAGCTTTTTCGTCACCCCACGGCCGGCGCGACCCGGCCGCGTTTTTTACCGAACTCATCATGACGCTTTCCGATTCCGCCCTCGACCAGCTGTTCCTCACCGCGCGCACCCACAACGCCTGGCAGGACAAGCCGGTCGACGACGCGCTGCTCCACCGCTTGATCGACCTGGCGAAATTCGGCCCGACGTCGGCGAATTCGAGCCCCGCGCGCTTCGTGTTCGTGAAGTCGCCGGAAGCGAAGGCCCGCCTGAAGCCGGCGCTGTCCGAAGGCAATCTCGCGAAGACGCTGGCCGCGCCCGTCACGGTGATCGTCGGCATGGACATGGCGTTCCACGACCACCTGCCGCGGCTGTTCCCGCACGCGGACGCACGCAGCTGGTTCGCCGGCAACGACGCGCTGATCCAGGCCACCGCGTTCCGCAATTCGTCGCTGCAAGGCGCGTACCTGATCATGGCGGCCCGCGCGCTCGGCCTCGACGCCGGCCCGATGTCCGGCTTCGACAACGCGGCGGTCGACGCCGCATTCTTCGCCGGCACCACGGTGAAGAGCAACTTCCTCGTCAATCTCGGCTACGGCGATCCGGCCGGCCTGCACCCGCGCGGCCCGCGCTTCGACTTCGACGACATCGCGCGCATCGCGTGACAGTTTCACCGGGGGCACGGGCGGCCGCGCGGCCGCCTACGCGCCCCGCGTGAGCCGGATCAGCGTGATCTCGGACGGCACGCCGAAGCGGTTCGGCGGCCCCCAGTACCCGGTGCCGCGGCTCGTGTAGACCCACAGATCGCCGAACTTCTGCAGCCCCGCGATGAACGGCTGCTGCAGCCGCACGAACGGCGGCCACGGCAGGAATTGCCCGCCGTGCGTGTGGCCCGAGATCTGCACCGAGAACCCGGCCTTGCTGGCCTGCTCCGCGCTCCTCGGCTGGTGCGCGAGCAGGATCCGCGTGCCGACGTCGCGCGGCGCGCCCGCGAGCGCGCGCGCCGGGTCGCTCCGGTGCGCCGGGTCGAACGCGCCGGCCGTGAAGTCGGTGACGCCCGCGACCACCGCGCGCGCGCCGTCGTGCTCGACCACCACGTGCTCGTTCAGCAGCACCGTCAGCCCGATGCGGCGGAATTCCGCGATCCACGCCTGCGCGCCCGCGTAGTACTCGTGGTTGCCCGTGACGAGGAAACTGCCGTACCGGGATTTCATGCGCCCGAGCGGCGCCGTGTGCTCGCGTAGCCGTTCGACGGACCCGTCGACCACATCGCCCGTCACCGCCACGATGTCCGCATCGAGCGCGTTGACCGCGCCCACGATGCGCTCGACGTACGGGCGCTTGATCGTGGGCCCGACGTGGATGTCCGACAGCTGCACGATCGTCAGCCCGTCGAGCGCGGCGGGCAGGCCCGCCACCGGAATCGACACGCGCTTCACGGCCGCGGTGCGCCGCGCGCCCGCGAAGCCGATCGCGGTGACCAGCAGCGCGCCGACCAGCACGGCCAGCGCGCTGTCCGCCGCCGCGCCGCTCCACGCGCCGGCCTGCGCCAGCGCCCGCCATGCGGCCACGCCGAGCAGCACGAACTCGCGCAGGAACGTCAGCGCGAGCAGCGACGAAAAGAACCCCATCGCGATCGCGCCTGCCCAGCCGAACACGGTCGCCGCCCAGCCCTCGTCGAAGCGCCGCGAGAACATCCCGAGCGGAATCAGCACGCAGAAGCTCGCGAGCACCAGCGCCGCGACGACACGCGCGCCGGTCGACACGAACGCGTCGGGAATGATCCGCATCCCGACGTACAGATGAAACAGCACGCCGATCGCAATGAACCGGACAAAGAAACTTCGCATGGAGCGCTCACCCACCACGTTGCAACACAAGCCAGCGGGGCGCGCGTCGAAGCGGGACGTTGCGCCCCGTGCCGCGTGCCCCGCACCGTACGCACGATGGTACACACATCGCGTCGAACGCGACGGCGACGGCCCCGGCAGCCCCTGCCGTCACGCCGGCCTTGGCGTGGCGCGCCCCGCCGCAAGCGTCCATCCGGCGTAACCCGTAGTGGCGTCCGTGCGCCGTTTCGCGGCTTCGCGCGATAATCGACGCATTCATCCGCCCACACCCCCATGCGCTTCGATCTGGTCGACCTCCATCTCTTCACGCACATCGCCGAGGCGAGCAGCCTGACACGCGGCGCGGAACGCGCGCACCTGTCGGTGCCCGCGGCCAGCATGCGCATCAAGAACCTCGAGGAGCAGGTCGGCGTGAAGCTGCTGAGCCGCACGAGCCAGGGCGTGAAGGTCACGCCACCCGGCGAGACGCTGCTCGCGCATGCGCGCCGCGTGCTGCGGCAGCTCGAGCAGCTGAGCGGCGACCTGCAGGAATATGCGTCCGGCGTGAAGGGGCACGTGCGCGTGTTCGCGAACACCACCGCGATGAGCGAGTTCCTGCCCGCGGTGCTGCGCAGCTATCTCGTCAATCATCCGGACGTGACCATCGACATGCAGGAGCGGCTGAGCCCGGACATCGTGCGCGCGGTGCAGGAAGGCGTCGTCGACATCGGCATCGTCGCCGGCAACGTGCGCACCGAAGGGCTGCAGGCGATGCCGTACCGGCGCGACCGGCTCGTGCTCGCGGTCGCGCTCGGCCATCCGCTCGCGCGCCTGAAGTCCACGCCGTTCGTCGACACGCTCGGCTACGACTACATCGGGCTGCCGGAAGCGAGCGCGATCCACAACTTCCTGAAGCGCGCGGCCGCGGACGTGCAGCGCACGCTGCGCTGGCGCATCCAGGTGAGCAATTTTGAAACCGCGTGCCGGATGATCGAGGCGAACGTCGGCGTCGGGGTGCTGCCCGAAGGCACCGCGCGCCGGCATGCGAAGACGATGGCGCTGCGCATCATCCGGCTCGACGACGACTGGGCCGAGCGCCAGCTGCAGATCTGCGTCGCGGATCTCGACGCGCTGCCGCGGTTCGCGCGCAAGCTCGTCGACCTGCTCGTCGAGGACGGGCTCGGCCGGCAGGATTGAGCGGATTCACGCCCGATCGCGCGCCGGTTGTTTCGTTACCGGCGCCTTTCAATCATTAGCTACCCTATGCATGACCGGGCACGCCGGCCGTGCGCCGGCTGGCCGCCGGCGTCGCCGTGATTTATCATCGGCACCGTCACGGAAACGCGGCGGCCGCATCGCGCCGCGCCCGGCCCCACCCTCATCCGTCGAGCCCATCACATCATGCGAAAAACAACGTCGCGCGCGCCCGTGCGCGTCGCCGCCGCCCTGGCGCCCGCCGTGCCGCTCGCGGGCTGCGCATCGCGCGGCGCGCCCTCCTACGTGCTGTTCGGCGCATATTTCCCGCTGTGGCTCGCGAGCGCCGTGATCGGCGTCGTCGGCGCGATCGTCGCGCACCGCGTGTTCGTCGCGACCGGCTGGGCGGCCACGGTGCCTTACCAGCTCGCCGTCTGCACCGCGATCGGGCTCGTGATCGCCGTGCTCGTCTGGCTCACCGGAACGGGGCCGTTCGCATGAAGCTCGCCGGCCTCTCCCGCCCCTCCGTCAAGGGCCGCGCGATCGCGCTCGCGATCGTCGCGCTCGGCATCGCGGCCCTTGCCTACGCGTATCTCCGCACGAGCGCCTATCCGTCGACCGACGACGCGACGATCGACGCGGACGTCGTGCACGTCGCGTCGCCCGTCGGCGGGCGGATCGTGCGGCTCGCGGTGCACGAGAACCAGCGCGTCGCGAAAGGCGCGCTGCTGTACGAGATCGATCCGGTGCCGTACCGGCTGACCGTCGCGCAGGCGCAGGCCGATGTCGAGCTCGCCCGCGCGTCGCTCGATACGCGGCGCAGGACGCTGATCGGCGAGCGGTCGGGCGCGTCGGTCGCCGCCGAACAGGTGAAGCGCGCGTCGCACAACTACGATCTCGCGACGCGCAACGTGAAGCGGCTCGCGCCGCTCGCCGCGCAAGGCTACGTGAGCGCGCAGGCATTCGACCAGGCGCAGGTCGCGCAGCGCGATGCGGCCGTGTCGCTGGCCCAGGCGCAGGAGCAGCAGCGATCGTCCGCGCAGACGATCGGCGACGATGCCGACGCGATCGCCACGCTGCATGCGCGCGAAGCCGCGCTCGCCCGCGCGCAGCACGCGCTCGACGACACCGTCGTGCGCGCGCCGCACGACGGGCTCGTGACGGGCCTGTCGATCCTCGCGGGCGAGACGGTCGCACCGAACCAGTCGATCTTCACGCTGATCGACGCGAGCGAATGGTTCGCGGTCGGCAACTTCCGCGAGACGTCGCTCAAGCAGATCGCCGTCGGCGACTGCGCGACCGTCTATTCGATGATCGACCGCGGCCGGCCGCTGTCCGGCAAGGTGGTCGGGATCGGCGCCGGCATCGCGGATACCGACCGCGTGAACCTGCCGCGCTCGCTGCCGCTCGTGCAGCGCTCGGTGAACTGGGTGCGCGTCGCGCAGCGCTTCCCGGTGCGCGTGAAGCTCGACGAGCCCGACGGCCAGCTCGTGCGCGTCGGCGCGAGCGCGATCGTCGAGGTACGGCATGGTTCGGCCTGCCGCTGACGTCGTCGCGCCCGGCCCGCGCGAGATCCTGCGCCTGCTCGCGCCGTTTCCGGGCCGCGCGGCGATGGTCGCGCGCGTCGCGCTGATCTGCACGCTGACCGTGCTCGTGACGAGCGCGTTCGGCACGCCCGAGGCCGCGATTTCCGCATACATCGTGTTCTTCCTGATCCGGCCGGACCGCGTGACGAGCGTCGTGCTGGCCGTCGCGATGCTGCTGCTCGTGACGATCGTGATCGGGCTCGTGCTCGGCGTCGCGATGTTCAGCGTCGACTATTCGATCCTGCGCGTCGCGTGCATGGTCGTGCTGTCGATCGGGCTGCTCTACCTGACGTCGGCCAGCAAGCTGCGCCCGGTCGGCGCGATCCTCGCGATGATCGTCGGCTTCGGGCTCGACCAGCTCGGCCTCGTGCCGTTCGGCGAGGCCGCGACGCGCGGGCTGATGTATGCGTGGCTGATGGTCGCGATCCCGGTCGGCGTCGCGATCGTCGTCAACCTCCTGATCGCGCCGTCGCCGCGCCGGCTCGCGTGCACGCAGCTCGCGAAGCGGCTGCGGCTCGCCGCGCAGCGCCTGCGCGGCGACGACGACGCCACGCGCGCCGCGTTCGACGCGAGCCTGCGCGAAGGCGACCAGCAGCTGCTGACCTGGCTCAAGCTGTCGAAGCTCGAAGGCTCGTCGTCCGCGGCCGACGTCGTCGCGCTGCGGCAGGCGATCGCATCGAGCACCGCGATTCTCGTCGCGGCCGCGCTCGCGACGCGCGAACCCGGCGCGCGGCTGCCGGACGCGTTCGCCGCGCCGGTCGCGGCCACGCTCGACGAGATGGCCGGCATGCTCGAGCAAGGCGGCTATCCGGTCGACATCGCGCTCGCGCCGCCGGACGATGCGCTGCCGCCGCTCGCGCGCGTCGCCGCGGCCGATCTGCACGACGCGATCATGCACTTCGCGGAACCCGGCGCCCCGGCCCGTGCCGCGCCGGCCGCATCCGCCGTGCCGCCCGCGTCGCCGGCCTCCGCCGCGCCGCGCGGCGGCTTCTTCCTGCCGGACGCGCGCAGCAACCCCGATCACATCCGCTACGCGCTGAAGACCACCGCCGCCGCGATGTTCTGCTATCTGCTGTACCTGCAGCTCGACTGGTCAGGCATCCATACGTGTTTCATCACGTGCTACATGGTGTCGCTCGGCACGACGGCCGAGACGGTCGAGAAGCTCACGCTGCGGATCGCCGGCTGCATCGTCGGCGCACTGATCGGCACCGCCGCGATCGTATTCGTGGTGCCGTCGCTGTCGTCGATCGGCCAGCTGATGGCGCTCACGTTCGCCGGCGCGTCGGCGGCCGCGTGGGTCGCGTTCGGGTCGCCGCGCATCGCGTACGCCGGCTTCCAGATCGCGTTCGCGTTCTTCCTGTGCGTGCTGCAGGGCGCGAGCCCCGGCTTCGACCTGACGCTCGCGCGCGATCGCACGATCGGCATCCTGCTCGGCAACGTCGTCGTGTATCTCGTGTTCACGCGCGTGTGGCCGGTCAGCATCGGCCAGCAGGTCGACGCGGCGCTGGCCGCGCTGCTCGACCAGTGGCGGAGGCTCGCGCAGATCGCGCAGCCGGCCGAGCGGCGCGCGAAGGCGGCCGACGCGTTCGCGCGCCATCGCGCGATCGCGCAGGATCTCGGCCTGGTCCATTACGAACCGTCGTGGGTGCGGCCCGCGCCGGCGTGGGTCGCCACGCGGCGGCGCACGCTCGCGGAACTGGATGCGCTCGAAGGGCCGCTGTTCCTGCTCGCCGAGCGCGCGCCGGGCGACGCCGCGATCGGCGAACGGCTCTCGCGCGTGTCGCACGACGCCGGGTCGGGCGACAGCACCGACACCACGCCGCCCGCGCCCTCACCAGCCGCCGCCGACCCGGCGCGCGACGCATTGCTGAACCTGATCGACGCACGGCTCGCGCGCATCGCCGACGCCGCCCGTCAAGCCTCACCGAAGGAGCCTGCCCGTCATGCGCCGACCTGAATCGCCGGCCGCCCCGCTCATCGTCGCCGTCGCGGCCGCCGCCGCGCTGGCCGGCTGCGCGACCTCGTCGCTCGAACTGGCGCCGCAGGCGTCCGACCATCCGTGGCAGCCGCAGACGGCACCCTCGGGCGAGATCGTGCCGGGCGCGCCGAAGGCGCCGGCGCATGCCGCCGGCCACGACTACACGCTGCCCGCCAACCCCGCGCTCGCCGCGGTGCCGCCGCCGGCCGCGCTCGATCCCGCGCATGCGTACACGCTGCCGGAGCTGATCGACCTCGCCGAATCGACGAACCCGCTGACGCGCATCGCGTGGAACGACGCGCGCAACACGGCGCTCGCGGTCGGCATCGCGAAAACGGCCTACCTGCCGCATTTGTCCGCGACGGCGATGGGTGGCTACCAGGCCGGCCACGGCTCGACGTCGACGCAGCTCGGCGAAGCGTCCACCGACACGAGCGTGCGCGGCACGATCTCGGCGCTGTCGCTGCAGTGGCTGCTGTTCGATTTCGGCGGCCGGGCGGCGCGCGTCGAAGCGGCCGAGCAGGCGTCGATCGTGTCGAACGTCGCGTTCACGGCCGTCCACCAGCAGGTGATCCACGACGTGACGGTGGCGTACTACCGGTACGAAGCCTCGCGATCGCGCGCACGCAGCGCCCAGCAGAGCCTCGCCAACGCCGACGCGATCGTCGCGGCTGCGCGTGCCCGGCTCAAGCAGGGCGTCGGCACCGTCGTCGAGGCCGCGCAGGCGACGCAGAACCGTGCGCAGGCCAACCTTGCGCTCGTCGAGGCGCGCGGCGCCGAGAGCGACGGCTACCTCGGCCTCGTGTCGGCGCTCGGCATTTCGCCGCTGTCGAAGCCGACGATCGCGGCGCTGCCCGTGCGGCCATTGCCGCCGGCGCTGCGCACGTCGGTCGACGCGATCGTCGCGGAAGCGATCGCACGGCGCCCCGATCTGCAGGGCGCGTATGCGCTCGAAAAGGCCGATCGCGCGAAGGTGAAGGCGGCCGAAGCGGAATTCATGCCGAAGGTGTTCATGTCCGCGTCGACGTCGTACAGCAGCGGACGCACGGCGATCACCGCGCTGCCGGCGATCGGCCAGCAGGCGCCGACCGTCAACCTGAACGGCAGCCGCTACGGCGGCGGCGTGTTCGTCGGCGTGACGATCCCGCTGTACGACGGCGGCCTGCGCTCGGCGGTGCTGATGCAGGCGCGCAACGATGCCGAGAGCGCATCGGCGCGGCTCACGCGCACGAAGGAGGAAGCGGTCCGGCAGGTCGTCGCCGCGCAGAACGCGCTGCAGACGAGCCTCGCGTCGAACGAGGCCGCCAGGGCCCTCGTCGATGCCGCGCAGACGAGCTACGACGCGGCGCTGACCGCATACCGCAACGGCGTCGGCTCGGTGACCGACGCGACGCTCGCACAGAGCCAGCTGCTCGCGGCGCGCAATGCGGATGTCGACAGCTATTGCGGCGCGCTGTCGGCCGCCGCCGCGCTCGCGCTCGCGACCGGCACGATCGGCGCGGCGCAGTGACGCGGGTGCGGGCGCGGCCCCGCCACCGCGGCGCGATCGAACCGCGTGAATGAACCGCGCGAGTTGACGCGCCCATGCGCCGCCCACTAGAATGCCGCCCATTCAACTTTCAGGAATCAACGTGGACAGTTGCTGCACATTGCGTGCGCTTCTCGCCGCCTGAACGCCTGCCCGCCGCAGTTCTCCTGCCCCGGCTCGCGTTCCCGCGAGCCAGGCACGCCGCTTCGCTCCGTTTCACATTGCATGACGCATTCGCCGGGTAGAGTACCGGGCGATGATGGCCGCTGCATTGCCGCCCGTTTCGAGGCCGGCATGATGCGAGCCCGCATGCGCGCCTCGTACGGCAGGACAACTCATGACTTTCGATTTCGCACTTCGACTTTTCACCGCGTTCGCCTGTGGCGTCGCGATCGGCCTCGAACGCCAGATGCGCCAGCGCACCGCGGGCCTGCGCACGATCACGCTGGTCGCGAGCGGCGCCTGCCTGTTCGTGACGCTCGGCGTGCTGACCGGCAACGGCGTCGCGGGCGTCACGCAGATCGCCGCGTATGTCGTATCGGGCGTCGGCTTCCTCGGCGGCGGCGTGATCATGCGCGACAAAGGCTCGATCCAGGGCATCAACACGGCCGCGACGCTGTGGTGTTCGGCCGCCGTCGGCGTGCTGTCGGGCTCTGGCCATTACGTGCCCGCGCTGGCCGGCACGGGCGTCGTGCTGCTCACCAACACGGTGCTGCGCGGCGTCAGCCAGGCGATCAACGCGACGCCCGTGTCGAACGCCGATCTCGTGCGCGAATACCAGATCACCGTGATCTGCCTCGAGACGGACGAGGTGCACATCCGCACGCTGCTGTCGAATTCGATGTACGCGAAACCGCTGTCGTTCCAGAGCCTGACGAGCGAGGACGTGCCCGACCAGCCCAACCGGCTGAAGGTCACCGCGACGCTGAAGCTGCATCCGAAGGACCAGCCGAAGCTCGAGCAGATCGCGAGCCGGATCAGCATGGAGAAGAGCATCTCCAGCGTGAGCTGGACCGCGAAGGAAGCGGAACCGCTGATGGAGTGAGCGGCGCGCGGGCCGGGCGCGCCGCGCGCCGCCCAGCTCGACTGCGCGACGCCGACCGACAGGCCGTAGTCGCGCGCGTCCTGCCACAACGGCGACGGCCCGATCTTGTCGACGTCCGGCCACACGATCATGTTGGTGCTGAGCGCGCCGTCGCGGACCGTCGAGTCGATCTCGATGTAGTTGTTCGCCTGGTAGTGGGCCATCCAGCCGTCCGGGTAGGTGTCGAAGATCGCGACGGTCGGCTTCGACACCGGCAGCGGCACCCGGATCCCGTAACAGCAATACTCGAAGCCCAGGCGCTTCGAATACGCGGCAATCCGCTGAAAGAGCTGGTGCTCGTCTTCAGCGGCGCTGAATTGTTGGTAGGCATCCTGCCAGCGCAGTTCCATTCGTTCTCCGACACGTCACGCTGTCATACTTGTCAGGTTTCAGCCCCAAGTCGGGCTGATACATTCCGCGCATGACCTCACCTTTGCTGTACCCCTTCCACGGCCCGTCTCCGGACGGCTACGTGCGCCTGTCCGAAAGCGCACTGGCCGAGCTTGCGCTCGACCATGTTTCCAGCGGCGTCGATGCGTCGCTGCTGGTCGAGCTGCGCGGCAGCGCGATCGACGCCCGCCTGGCCGGCTACACCGAGTGGCAACGCCCCGCCCGCCCCGGCATCGCCTACGTCACGCTCGGTTGGGACTGGTATCTCGAACGCGCGTCAGGCACGTTCGTGATCGCCGGCGGCGACGTCCGCAGCAACGTCATGGCCACCGACGCCAGCGGCGCCGACATCGGCATGTTCCGCACCGCCGCCGCGCTCGTGGCCCGTCTCGCCCGCCTCGACTGGGCTACGGCCGTCGCGTTCGCCCTCTTCGCGCACCGCGACGCCTATCATGCCGGGCCAACGCTCCAGTGACAACCGGCCAGCCGCGTATTCATCCGATGTTTCAGCAGCATTGGCGCTCTTTATAAGCAAATCCGCGCCAGTTTTCAATCCCGGCGATCAAGAAACCGTTACCACGCCCGCACCGGTTATTTTCACCGGCCACCTGTAAGAGTTACCAGTTACCGCCTCCTCGGGACGCCGCTGTAATGCGTGCATACCAAGCAAACATCCGAGGACACCATGCGGACCTTCGTTCACGAGGAAGGGCGGTTACCACACGAACTCGCGGCGGATATCGGGCGTTACCGGCATCGAGTGTTCGTCGAACAGCTCGGGTGGTCACTCCCGTCGGCGAACGAGTGTTTCGAGCGCGACCAGTTCGATCGCGACGATACCGTTTATGTATTCGCGCGGAACGGCCACGGCGAGATGTGCGGATGCGCGCGTCTGCTGCCGACGACCCGCCCGTACCTGCTGAAGTCGTTGTTCGCGGAGCTGATCGCGGAAGACATGCCGCTGCCGCAATCGGCCGCGGTGTGGGAGCTGTCGCGCTTCGCGGCGACCGGCGACGAAGGCAGCGCGGAAAACGCGGCCTGGGCCGTGCGGCCGATGCTGGCGGCGGTGGTCGAGTGCGCGGCGCAGCTCGGCGCGCAGCGGCTGATCGGCGTGACGTTCGCCAGCATGGAGCGCCTGTTCCGCCGCATCGGCGTGCATGCGCACCGCGCCGGCCCGCCGAAGATGATCGACGGTCGGATGGTCGTCGCCTGCTGGATCGATATCGATCCACAAACGTTTGCAGCGCTTGGAATCACCCCGGGGGCCGGCACCGGGCAAGCCATCGCCGCCTGAGCGCATCCATTCGCTCGGGCGGCACAGTATTCGAAGGAGAGTCAACGTGGACCATTCAACGGTCTTTCGCTCGATGATGCCGGGCTTGACGAGCGCCGACGGCGCGCGCATCGCCGTCGCGTATCCGTCGTTTCCGGAGCCGCTGCCGCTGGTACGGCTCGACCGCCGTGGGCTGGTGTTCCGTGCCGCGGGCCCCGCGCCGCTCGTTTGCGGGCTGCCGCGCGCGGCCACGCTGCTGGCCTGGGACGAGCCGCTCTGCTCGCTGCGCCTCGTGATCCGCGAAGTCGCGGCGGCCGGCGAAGGCCATCACGACCTGACGATGCAGCCGTCGGGCGCGGCAAGCGACGAACTGCTGTGGCATGCGCTGCGCGACCGGGAGCCTTACCGGCATATCCAGCACCCACTTGCGCCCGTTGCCGAACCGGCAGCCGGGCCGGCCGGTGCGGCGCGCAACCCCGCGATGGCGCCGACCGACGCCGCGCGCCTGTCGCGCCGCGCGCCTGTCGCGCCGCGCGGCGTTCCGCCTGCCGTGCCGCAGCGACGCGCTGTTCCTGGCCGACTGGCTCGAATACCACTTCGACGAGCTGCGCGCGCTCGCGCAACGGCATACGCCGCAATTGCACCTCAACCAGCTCGAGCGGCAACTCGCCGACGACGAAGTCGGCGTGCGCTTCGTCTACGACATCGATGGGCATGCCACCCGGCACGAACTGAACGACTGCGCGCGCGAAGCGTGCGCCTGGATCGAGACGGAAATGCGCGACAAGTTCGCGCTGCCGATCGCCCAGGAGCGGTTCGGCGAACATCGGGCGCGCAAGGGCGCATGAATACCCGGCACCGTGAAGCGCTGGTGACACGCCCAGCAAGTTGCAGAAATACAACGGGCTCTTGCCATCGCTAGGGTTTTCCCTTAAATTTGCACCTGTCTCCTCCATGTCTCCAACATGGATTCGGCCCGCTCAAGCAGCGGGCTTTTTTCTTGCCTGCGCGAGCCCTGACACGCGATCGACGCGTCCTCGATCTGCCTAGCTGCCGGCGAGATGCCCACCGCTTCGTTTCAAGAAGTACAGCGTGGCGGCGGCGCCCGCGATCAATAGCGCCAACACCAGCAGCAAACGCCACCAGCCTTTTCGTGTCGTCGGCAACGACAACGAGTCAGCGCCGCCTACGTCGCCGGAGAAGATCGATATGGCCACCATCATCAGCACGGCCAGCACCATCGTCCCCTTGGCGACGAGCCCGAATACGCATTCCAGCGCGGCCGCCCATCGCGACTGACGGTATGGCCCCGCGACGGGTCGCCGAAGATCGGGTTGACGATCGTTCACACTGTCATGCCCAACGCCCGGCCGATCACACTGCGCCCACGCGCGTCAGGCGCTCGAGCTGACGGACGATTTCCGCGCGCAGCTCGTCCCGCATGTCGTCCTGGAAACCGAGCATATCGGCAAACCACAGCCCGTCGGCCGCAAGCCGGCAGATCATCAGCGTCGCCGCCTGCTCGAGCGGCACGGGATCGGGGCGCGTCCATTCGCGTATCGGCACGGCCCAGCGTTCGCGCGTGCCCGGTTCGCTCACCATCGATGCCACGAGGGCGCGCAGCAAATCCATGCTGGCCGCGGGGTTCGTCTGGTCGAGCGTCGTGTGCACGTAGGCGCGCGCGGCGGCCCCGGCCGGCTGCGGATCGGCAGCCATCCGCGCCGCCATCTGCTCGCCAAACCGCGCCGTCGTCTGCTCGAAAAGGGCATCGAGCAAACCCTGCTTGTTCTCGAAGTGATATTGCAGCGCCCCTTTCGTCACACCAGCGCGCTTGGCCACGGCCTCCAGCGTCAGCGCCTGCACGCCGTGCTCCGTCACGATCTCCGATGCGGCGATGAGGAGCCGCGCCCGCACCTGCTCGGGCGCCTTCTTGCGTCTTACACCCGCGAGCGCTGTCGGCGCGGGGGTTGCGGGGGCTGCGGCCTGCGCCGCTGCGGGCGTGCCGGCGGCCGCAGCCGAGTCGGCCTGCGCGGGTGCGCCGTGAGGTGCCATGTCGACGTGTCTGATCATGCGCGGATCTTATCACTACCCCTTGCCTCCAATCTAAACATTCCATCCGGATGGTATTATTTCGCGCATGAATCCGATCCCCTTTTCCTCCCCGTCCGCGCTCGATGCCGCCATCGTCCGCGGGCGCGACGCCCTCGCCCATCTTCAGCAGCCCGACGGCAGCTGGTGTTTCGAACTCGAATCCGACGCGACGATCACCGCGGAATACATCCTGATGATGCATTTCATGGACAAGATCGACGACGTCCGTCAGGCGCAGATGGCGCGCTACCTGCGGGCGATCCAGCGGCTCGACACGCATGGCGCATGGGATCTGTACGTGGACGGGGCGCCGGACGTCTCGTGCAGCGTGAAGGCGTACTTCGCGCTGAAGGCGGCGGGCGATGCCGAGCATGCGCCGCACATGGTGCGCGCGCGGGAAGCCATCCTGAAGCTCGGCGGCGCGGCCCGCTCGAACGTGTTCACCCGCATCCTGCTCGCGACGTTCGGCCAGGTGCCGTGGCGCGCAGCGCCGTTCATGCCGATCGAGTTCGTGCTGTTTCCGAAGTGGGTGCCGATCTCGATGTACAAGGTCGCCTACTGGGCGCGTACGACGATGGTGCCGCTGCTGGTGCTGTGCTCGCTCAAGGCGCGCGCGCGCAATCCGCGCAACGTGTCGATCCGCGAACTGTTCGTCACGCCGCCCGACGAGGAACGTCGCTACTTCCCGCCCGCCAGTGGGATGCGCAGGCTTTTTCTGGCGATGGACCGCGTCGTCCGGCACATCGAGCCGCTGCTGCCGAAGCGCCTGCGGCAACGCGCGATCCGGCACGCGGAAGCGTGGTGCGCGGAGCGCATGAACGGCGAGGACGGGCTGGGCGGGATCTTTCCGCCGATCGTGTACAGCTATCAGATGATGGAAGTCCTGGGCTACCCGGAAGACCATCCGCTGCGGCGCGATTGCGAGACCGCGCTGGAGAAGCTGCTGGTCACGCGCGCGGACGGCAGCATGTACTGCCAGCCCTGTCTTTCGCCGGTATGGGACACAGCCTGGAGCACGATGGCGCTCGAGCAGGCGCGCGGCGTGACGGCCGCGACGCAGGATGCCCAGGTTCCCGAGCGCGAACTCGACGCACGCATCGCGCGCGCATACGACTGGCTGGCAACGCGCCAGGTGAACGACCTGGAGGGCGACTGGCGCGAGAACGCACAGCGCGGCACGCAACCGGGCGGCTGGGCGTTTCAGTACGCGAATCCGTACTATCCGGATATCGACGACACGGCGGTCGTCACCGCGATGCTCGATCGCCGGGGACGTGCGCAAGCGCGCGCGTCGGGCAAGGATCCGTATGCGGAACGCGTCTCGCGCGCGCTCGACTGGATGCGTGGGCTGCAGTCGCGCAATGGCGGCTTCGGCGCGTTCGACGCCGATTGCGACCGCCTGTATTTGAACGCGATCCCGTTCGCCGACCACGGCGCGCTGCTCGACCCGCCGACCGAGGATGTGTCGGGCCGCGTGCTGCTGTGTTTCGGCGTCACGCGGCGCGAGGAAGACAAGGCGGCGCGCGCCCGCTGCATCGAGTACGTGAAGCGTACGCAGCAACCGGACGGAAGCTGGTGGGGCCGCTGGGGCACGAACTATCTGTACGGCACGTGGAGCGTGCTCGCCGGCCTCGCGCTGTCGGGCGAGGACAAGGCGCAGCCGTACATCGTGCGCGCGCTAGACTGGCTTCGCGCGCAGCAGCACGCCGACGGCGGCTGGGGCGAGACGAACGACAGCTACGCCGATCCGCGCCTCGGCGGGACCAACTACGGCGAGAGCACGTCGAACTACACCGCGTGGGCGCTGCTCGCGCAAATGGCGTTCGGCGACTGGCAATCCGATTCCGTGCGTCGCGGCATCGCGTACTTGCTGTCGGTCCAGCAGGACGACGGCTTCTGGTGGCATCGCTCGCACAACGCCCCGGGCTTTCCGCGTATCTTCTACCTGAAGTATCACGGCTACACCGCGTATTTCCCGCTGTGGGCGCTGGCGCGCTATCGGCGCCTCGCCGGTGTGCAGCCCGCGCCGCCCACGCGCGATCCCGGCGCAGCGCAAACGATCGCCGATCCGGCGATCGCGTGAACGGTGCGCGGCCCTGCCGCGCGGCCTCGTGAGCGGCGCGCCAGCCGCTCAGCCTGACCTTGTACGTCGCCGGGCAACGTACACCACATGCCGGCGCAACGGATGCCCGGCCGCAAGCGCCGGATGATCGAAGTCCCGCACGGGTTGCGGCTGCATGCCGATACGTTGCATCACACGTTGCGAACGGAGATTGCTGTCCGCAGTCCACGCGAAAACCTCGGCCAGCCCGATCCGCTGGAACCCGTCGGCAAGCGACGCCGACGCCGCCTCGGCCATATACCCCTGCCCCCACGCGGCATGCGCCTGCCGCCATGCGATTTCCACGCAAGGCGCCATCGGATGCCCGGTGCCGCTCACCTGACGCAGCCCGCAGAGGCCGATCAATGCGCGGTCGACGCGACGCTCGACCGCCCATGGGCCAAAACCGTGTTCATCGAAATGCGCGTCGAACCGCGCGATATCGCCGCGCGCCTCGGCCGCCGTCATCGGGCCGCGCGCGAGCCACGCCGTCATCTCGGCATCGGCATGCAGCGCCGCGAATGACGCGGCATCGTCCGGCCGCCAGCGGCGCAGTGTCAGGCGTTCCGTCACGATCCTCATTGCAGCGTTCATGCGTCACCCGGGTTGTGTCGTCCGCGGCACCACCGGCAGCAGAACGCTGCGCGCGCAATCATCTTGCCGATATGTCACGGCCGGGGCCGGCGGAACCCGTCTGATCGCGGACCCGCCTCGATGCCGACGCATCGACACGCGTTACTCGTTTTCCTCGAAGTAATGCCCGAACTTCGTCTGCTTGGTGCGGATATAGCGCTCGTTTTCCTCGCGCACCGGCACCGCCAGCGCCACTCGTTCGCACACGGGAATACCGTGCTTCACGAGCGTATCGAATTTCTTCGGATTGTTGCTCATCAGGCGCACCGACGTCACGCCGAGGATGCGCAGGATCGCGGCGGCGGAATCGTATTCGCGCGCATCGTCGGGCAGGCCGAGGTCGAGGTTCGCCTCGACGGTGTCCCGCCCCTGCTCCTGCAGCGCATACGCGCGAATCTTGTTGCTCAGGCCGATGCCGCGCCCTTCATGGCCGCGCAGGTACAGCAGCACGCCGCGGTCTTCCGCGGCGATATAGCGCAATGCGAGGTCCAGCTGCTCGCCGCAGTCGCAGCGATACGAGCCGAACACGTCGCCGGTCAGGCATTCGGAATGCAGCCGCGTCAGCACGGACTGCTCGCCGGCGACATCGCCCATCACGAGCGCGAGATGTTCGGCATCGCTGCCCGTCACACGGAAGGCATACGACGTGAACGTGCCGTAGCGCGTGGGCAGCGAGGCAGTGGCCACGAGCGTCACGCACTCGTCGGCCTGGCCATTGCCCGGCGTGGGCGGTTGGGGACGCGAAGACATCATGAAGTCAGTCAAACGATCAGGAATGTAGGAATTTTCTGGATGGCACGTGACGGAAGTTTACCGCTAATCTGGGATCTGTCACGCGCCTGCTGCCGCGCACCCGGCTATACTGAGCCCGTCGGGTGACCTGCATCACGCCCAGCCTTCCCTGCATTGTCCAGCACTCGGAGAAAGCGTATGAGCACGACCGTCGCGCAAATTCTCAAGGCCAAGCCGGATTCGGGCCGCACCATCTACACCGTCAGGAAAGCCGATCTCGTCTACGACGCCATCAAGCTGATGGCCGAAAAGGGCATCGGCGCGCTGCTGGTGGTGGACGGCGACGACATCGCCGGCATCGTTACCGAGCGCGATTACGCGCGCAAGATCGTGCTGCAGGACCGCTCCTCGAAGGCGACGCGCGTCGAGGAAATCATGACCTCCAAGGTACGCTACGTCGAGCCGTCGCAGTCCAGCGACGAATGCATGGCGCTGATGACCGAGCACCGGATGCGCCACCTGCCCGTCCTTGACGACGGCAAGCTGGTCGGCCTCATCTCGATCGGCGACCTGGTCAAGAGCGTGATTGCCGACCAGCAGTTCACGATCAGCCAGCTCGAGCATTACATCCACGGAACCCCGGCCGTCACGTCCGTCTGACGGCGCTCCCAGCAAAAAAGGCCCAAACGCGCGAGCGTCTGGGCTGAAAGCCGCCGGAATGCGGCGACGGAGGTTCTGCGCCTGCTTGCGAGCGGTGCGCATCTGGCGCGCGGCTCGTCGATGTCGGATGCGTGCGGGCAGACCCGGGGTATTCAGTTGCCGAAGTAGACCGAGTTCACGGGATTCGGCGCTTCCGTCATGCGGCGGCCGCCCGATTGCGCCGCGCCGGCGGCCGCGGCGCCGTAGCCGCTCGTGTCCGCGTGCGCCAGCATCGGCTGGCTCGGCTGGATCCGTTGCTCGGCAGCCTGGATGTTGTCCGGGTACTGCGAATCGCTGGCGAGCGGCTTGTAGCCGTTCTGCTCGAGCTGGATGAGTTCGGCCTTGACCTGGTCGCGGGTCAGCCCCTGCTCCGATTGTGCGAACGATGCGAGCGGGGTGGCGAGAACGGAAGCGGCAATCGCTGCGTAGATGATCGACTTCATGGTGACTTACCTCCGAGTGTGTTCTGTTTTCACGTCGCTTCCGGCAGGCCTGTCTGAAGCGATTGAAACCAGTCTAGTCGCCACGAGACCAAGGGGAAACCCTTGGTTTGAACATACTGCGTTGCGGTTTTGACAAAAATCGCAGGCCATCACGGGATCGAAACCCGCTCACTTACGCTATTTCGACAACAATTGCTGACGAATCGCTGACATGTCGATCCACATCGCGCGCCAGGATGTTGTAGAATCGTAAGGTTTTATCTGACTGACGATTCCTCTTCCATCATGCGCGCGTTCACGTTTTCTGCTGTTTCGACGTCCTGTCCGGACGGCGTGCGCGCGCTCGCCGGCAACCCGGCTCCCCCTCTCGCTCGACGCGCGGCCCAGGCTCCGCTCGCCCCTGCCCGGCGCTTGATCTGACCACCCAGTCTCCTCCCGGAGCCAAGTCAGACAGGCTCCGGGCGATCCACGTAGGTAAGCCTCGCCTGCCCTGCCGATCAATTGGAGAACTGCCATGAAACAACGCCTTTATCAGCTGACCGAACTCGACGTTGCACGCCTCGAGAAGCATGCCGAACACAACCCGCGCTTCCAGGCGATGCTGGATACCTTGCTGGAGCGGGCCGACATCGTCCAGCCCGACGCCATCAAGGCGAACGTCGTCACGATGAACTCGCAGATCACGCTGCTCGACGAAACGAACCAGGAGCGGACGACCTGGACGATCGTTTATCCGGATGCCGCCAATCTCGAACAAGGGCGCCTGAACGTGTTTTCGCCGGTCGGCATGGCGCTGCTGGGCGCGCAGCGCGGCCAGCTCGTTAAGGTGATGCAGCCGAGCGGCGTGGAAAAGCCGATGAAGGTCGCGGAGATCGTGTTCCAGCCGGAAGCCAACGGCGAATACACGCGTTGATGCAGTGTCGTGCGGCGGTTGCGTCAAAGACGCCGCTGCGAATGAAGAAAGCGAGGTCCCGAATTTCGGGCCTCGCTTTTTTTGTGCCGCCGCCACCGAAGACAGCCAAGATCGGCGCTCGATAGCGGCGGTTGCATCGCTCAGACGAAAAAAAGGCGCCCGAAGGCGCCTTTTTCAGAGCTGCAGGGCTGGTTACCCAGCCGTCACGCTTAGAAGCGGTGACGCAGACCAACCGTTGCTGCGGTTTGGTTGATCGACGAGCTCGGTGCCGTGCTCAGGTCGCCGTTGTAGATCGACGCGCCGCCTGCGTTTTTCGCAGCGCGTTGGTACACAGCCTGTGCGTATACGTCGGTGCGCTTCGACAGTGCGTAGTCAGCTTGCAGGCCGAACTGGTTCCAGTGCGTGCTTTCGCCGTTCGCCTTCGCGTTCGTGTACGTGTAAGCAGCGCCCAGGCCAAGAGCCGGCGTCAGGTTGTACTTTGCGTTGACTTCATAGTTGTCAGCGCGCAGCGTGCCAGCACCATTGGTGCGGTTGTCAAGACGCGATTGCGTCCATGCCGCACCGACTTGCGCCGGGCCAAATGCGTATGCAGCTGCCACACCGTACGTGCGGGTACGGCCTTGGATACCGATCGGGTTGCCATTGACGTCGGTGCCGAACGGGCTGACCGCGCCCGAGTTCGTCAGACCTGCGTTGTTCGCTTGCGCGTACGCTGCACCCAGCTTCAGGCCTTGGAACTGGTACGACGCACCGGCGCTGTACGCACGGTTGTTGCCGAAGTTCGTGCTGTTCGAGAACGAGTACGTGCCGCCGAATTGCAGGCCAGCGTAGTTCGCGCTCGTGAACTTGACCGTGTTGTTCAGTGCGACGTCACCGTTCGTGCTCAGACGGTCGTTGTTCAGCGGGTGCGCGAAGTACGTGCCACCCCACGTGCCCGTTGCGGTCAGCGGAGCCAGGTAGTCTTGAACTGCGTCATACTGCTTGCCCAGCGTAACCGTGCCGTACTGGCTCGACAGGCCGACGAACGCTTGGCGGTTGAACATGCCGTTGTTGTTCGAGAACTTGCCGTTGCCGATGTTGAAGCCGCTTTCCAACGTGAAGATTGCCTTCAGGCCGCCACCGAGGTCTTCCGAACCGCGCAGGCCGAAGCGGCTTTGGTCAATGCCGCTGCCCATCGAAAACTGCGACTTGCCGCCGTTTGCGGTTGCGACGTTGCTCGTGTAGGTGATGCCTGCGTCCAGCACGCCGTACAGCGTGACGCTGCTTTGCGCGTGAGCGACGGTTGCGAACGATGCTGCAGCTGCTGCAACGATCAGAGTCTTGTTCATTCGTGGAGCTCCCTTCTAAAAAGAGGCAGGTCTCGCGACCTTGTTCATAAACGGTCTGCAACCGTCCGGAAGCGCCATCGGTCCTGCTGGCCGCACCCGGATAGTTGCCCGTTTGGGAACCGTGAGTTTAGGGGTGTACCCTAGGGGAGCGATTCGCAAATAAAGAAATAAGCTTTTCCAGAACTAGAAATAATGAAATCGGGGATGAGTCATAAGTATTTGTTTTGAAGCTTCTTTTTGGCTTCTTGACGCCCCCTTTTTGGTGACGTTCATCCCATCATTCTTTCGTGTCACCGACTTGACGGTTGCATAGAAACAACAAGCGGAATCACACAAACCCGTCGAATCCGGCAATTTTTACCGATTTTCATCTCAAATATTGGGTTACTTGTGGCGGGAACGGACAGTGCCGGCGTCAAACGTCCGAAGAATGGCGTCGGTCGATGCTGATTCGCCGGTCTTGCGGCCCGCGCCGGGCAAGCGACGAGCCGTGACATGCCGTAACAGCCTTAACTGGCGGCGTAACCCCGCCCAAGGGCGGGCGGGATAAGGTACGTCATCCCGGACAGCAGAACAGGACACGCCATGAATCGACGCTCGTTGTTGCGCGCCATCGGACTGACCGCCGCCTTCATGGGCACCGGCGCCTGGCTCCGCGCTGCCTCGGCCCAGCCCGCTCCGCCCGTCTACCGGCCATCCGGCCCGCATCGCGTGCCCGGCGGCCCGCCGTATGACGACCGCCCCGGCGTCGCGCCGCCGCCGATCCGCCATGACCGCCGCCCGCCGCCGCCACGGCCGCACGGCTATATCTGGACGGACGGCTACTGGCGCTGGCAGCGTGGACAATATGTATGGATCCCCGGCCGCTGGCTCGCGCGCCGCCCCGGCCATCGCTGGATTCCCGGCTATTGGCGGCGTCAGGGGCAGGTGTGGGTGTATGTAGACGGGTATTGGCGCTAGCCGCCGTGCAACGCGGCACTCACGACCGGCACGACGCGGGGCAACGCCTTCGATCGGGCGATGCCCCGCTTCAGCGCTAACGTACTTCTCCGTCGCGCTCCCGCGCCTGGCGCCTGGCGTCGCAAATCGCGCGATGATTCTCGTCCGCCCAGTTGACCAGCGCTCGCATCGGCACGAGAAACGACCGGCCAAGCCCGGTCAGCGCATATTCCACGCGCGGCGGCACTTCGGCGAACAGCGTGCGGCTGATGAAGCCGTCCTGCTCCAGCCGCTTGAGCGTGCGCGACAGCATCTGCTTCGAAATGTCGCCGATCGCACGGCCGAGCTCGTTGAAGCGCAGCGTGCCGTCGGCAAGCGCCTCGAGCACGAGCAGGCTCCATTGGTCGCCGATCCGGTCGAGCACGTCGCGAATCGGGCAAGGCTGGTCGAACGCGATCGGGTCGCCTGCGGTGGGGATCGGCATGGCCGGGTGGTCTTTCACTGGAACGAACAGGTCATCGCGGTGTGACCTGTTCACACCGCCGTGACTTCTTGTGACGGTCGGGCGGCCACTGTACCATTCCAGCGGCCCGGAATCCGGCTCAATTCGACAGTTCAACGAAGCATGTTCGAAGCCGGCGGCCTCGACAGCTTCATCAGGAAACCTGCGCGTCGATTCGGCGCGTCCGCCGTGACGCCTCGACGTCGACGGCAACGCTCGCAGACAAGGAACACGCTCATGGCCTCCTCCCGCTCATCCGTTCGCTCCATCATCGTCGCCGTCGCCATGCTGGCCGGCGCCGCAGCCGCACACGCCAGTCAGCCGGCAGTGCGCAACCTCGCCGCCGAGGAAGCGAATCGCCAGCTCGTGCTGACGTTCTACGACCGCTTCTTCAACAAGCACGAAGTCGCCGAGGCCGCGACCGTCGTGGCCGACGACTACAAGCAGCACAATCCGCACGTGCCGGACGGCAAGCAGCCGTTCGTCTCGTACTTCACCGGCGAGTTCAAGGCGAATCCGCAAGCACGTGCGCGGATCGTGCGCAGCGCCACCGACGGCGATCTCGTTTATCTGCACGTCCATTCGTCCGTCCGCCCGAGCGACCGCGGAGAAGCGGTGATCGACATCTTCCGCGTGAAGGACGGCAAGATCGTCGAGCACTGGGACGTGATCCAGCCGGTGCCGGAAAAATCCGCGAACGCGAACACGATGTTCTGAGGCGACGCGACAGGCGCCGTCAGACGACGTCCAGCGCCAGCACCTGCCCGGTCGTCAGCACATCGGCGAACGTGTCCTCGAGCGCGGCCAGCGACGCGCGATGCAGCACGCCATGCGGCACGACGCTGCCGTCCGCGGCATCGAGGTCGCGCGTCGCGCACGCGTCGTCCACGACGATGACCGCGTAGCCGAGCGGCACCGCGTCGCGCGCCGCACCGGCCACGCACGCATGCGTCATCAGGCCGGTCACGAGCAGCGTGTCGATGCCCGCCGCCTTGAGGCGCGCGTCGAGGTCGGTCGTCGGGAACACGCTGACGGACGTTTTCCGCACGACCGCGTGGTGTGGCGCCGGCTGCAGGTTCGCGTGAAACCGGAAGCCGTCGCTCGCGTCGGCGAAGATCGGGCTGTCGGCGGGCGCCACGTGCTGGATATGGAAGACCGGGATGCCAGCGCGATCCGCGAGCGCGATCACGCGTTGCGCGTTGGCCAGCGCACGCGGGCCATCCGGAATCGGCAGCCGGCCGCCGAAATACTCGTTCTGGAAGTCGATGACCAGCAGCGCCGTGCCGGCGGCCCGGATCGACGTCGGCGCGCTCGCGCCGGCAAGGGTACGGATGGTGGGATGGTGCATGCGTCGCTCTCTCGAGGTGGTGGTGGAACGGCACGGGATCGCCCGGCGTGCGCCGGGCCGTGCCGTTCGCGGCGAATACCGCGAGGCGCCAGTGTCGGGCGGCGCGGCCATGCGCGACAGCGGCCCGCGGGACAACATCGGAAAGAATCGGGCCAAATGAATGGAACAACGCGCGATGCGGCGCGGGCGACGCCAGCCGGCGCCGATAAACAATGCGAAAGCACCCGCCACAACGAATCGCCACGCAACATAAGTGCCGGGAAGCAAATCGCATCACGTCACTCCCGGGCCGCATTGTGAAGGGAAGTGAGATAAACCGAGACGAATCCGCGAGATAAAACCGGGATGAACCGGGACGGAACGGGATCAGGCGGGAACGGCTCGGAAAATCTGTTTCATAGGCTGAAAGGCGGCACGCGGCCCGGAAAGACGTACTTTACCAGCGGCGCCGCCCGCCCGATCACTCGAACAGGTCGCTCTGGCGGGCCGCGAGCTCGTCGCGCCGCACTGCCTTGATGATCTTGTAAATCCACTGAAGCGACACGCCGTACTTCCGCGCCAGCTCGGCATGGTTGTCACCGCGGAACTCGTCGAAAATCTGCCGATCGCGCTGCGACAGGCGGTAGGACACGCCCATCGGAAAGTAGATATTCTGCCCGCCCCAATGAGCTGCCATCCGGTCGGCGATCTCGCGTCCGAGCTGCTCGGCCTGATCCTTCCCGATGTCTGCCAGCTCAGTGAGCGTATGCGCCACGTGCTGAGCCAAATCGACCAGCAGTTCAGGCCCTTTGCTCTTAAACGTGAAGTCGGGTTTCATACGGCCTCCGTCGTCCTGTTACGCCACTTTTTGAGGTGCTCAATTACCTGCGACGCCTGGGCGGAACCGAGCCACCCCAGCGCGTCGACGCCCGTCATCCGTTTGACGAACGCCGCCAGCGCTTCCTCAGACGGGTTCTGCACGACGCCGCGCTGGGCCAGCTCGAGCCACAGACCGCGAATCATTTTCGACTGGTCGTCGTCCGCCCGGCTGCGGGTTCCTTTGTTGGAACGCACCTTGAACCCACAGCGCTTAAGGTGTTCCAAAACCTTTTCCAGTTCTGGAATGGTCAGGTCGGCAGCTGATTCCTTCTTTCCAATCTGCCGTAGCACGCCACGGTAGCTGTCGTCGGCCATCATCAAGTCGCGCTTCGCGACGTGAATCAGGCGGATCAGCTGTTGCCGCGCGGCGGCGCCCCGGCCGTGTGACGAGCGGTCAGATTTCGAGCACATCGATGTCGTTCGCCTCGAAGGAAAATTTGTCGTAGTCGACGACCAGCAGCCCGCTCGCCCCGTCCACAGCCGGAAAACCCTCAACCCGGCCCTCGTTGAATGCGTCTTTCGGCGACGACGAAGCCACGGACTCCGTCATGAACCGTGCCGCAAAGAGCTTTAAGAAGGCCGTGAGCGCGCCGTGTTGTTTGATGCGAGATTCGCAGTCGCCCCAAAATCGCACCAGCTCGGAAAGCCGCTCGTCCGTCAATACGTCGTGGTCTATTTCCACGACGATCTCGTAGCTGAAGTCGTGCGTCAGCACGTACCGTCTTTTACCTTTCATTCCGTTCCTCGGTGTTCGGTTTTTTGCCGCGCGCGCTGGCTGCTCGTCAGTGCCCGGCCGCCACGCCGAGCAGACGCCCGCTCACGCGGGCGTCTCGCGGTTGCGCAGTTACGCGACGGCGTCCTTCAGCCCCTTGCCAGCCTTGAACTTCGGCGCATTCGACGCCGGAATCTTGATTTCGTCGCCGGTTGCCGGGTTGCGGCCGGTGCGCGCGGCGCGCTTGCCGACGCTGAAGACGCCAAAGCCCGTCAGCGTCACGGTGTCGCCCTTGCGAAGCGTCTTCGTGATGCCCTCCAGCGTGGCGTCCAGCGCGCGGCCCGAGTCTGCTTTCGTCAGGCCCGTGTCAGCCGCGATGTGGTTGATGAGATCAGCCTTATTCATAAACACTCCAGTTGGTGGTTGCCGCGAAGCGCTCGCGGCCAGCGAAATTGCCCAGCGCCGCGGCTACGCGCTCGTGATGTCGAGCGGGATCTGTTTGTATTGGTCGGTGTCGCCGACGCGTTCATAGATGCGCACGTACGACTTGCTGCCGATCACCTGCAGGGCTTCGCCGATCGCGCTCATGGCCTGCTGCCAGCGCGCGTCCGCAATGTTGAGTCGGCGCAGCGCGAGTACTCTGCCGGTATTGATCTGTCCTTCCTTGTCCGTGGCAAACGCCTGCGTCACGATCGCCTGAATCTCAGGCCGGGCATCCGTGGTCCAGTCATGAAGGCATTCGTCGATCATCGATTTAGCCGCCTGCAGGCGTTCATCGAAGGCGATATGGTCTTGAATGGCGCGCTGGATGCGGTAGCGCCCGTCGAACGAATAGAGCGTGACGTTGCCCTTCGTGCCACCGCGCTTGGTCTGATATTCCTCGGCGGAGAGGTCCACAAACGCGGCAATGTCACCAAAAATTCGCGCCTTCAGTTCAGCCAATGCCTTCGACTTGACCTTGGCTTGGTCGACCAGATCGCGCACCAGACGATCGCGCTCGCGATCGATCGGTTTGATCATGCTTTCCGGTATCAGGCAGCCTTTCGCGTCCTTCCAATACCCGCTCGGAATCTGCTCGTTTTCCATTTGTTGCTCCTTTTTTGTTCGTGGCTGCGTGCTGACGCGCCAACATTTCAACTAGCTCTCGCAATGTTTCGTGATTTCTCCGCCGCTCCTGCTCGGATATCTGCGGTGCGGACAACGTGCGCGGCGGCGGGCTGCGGTTGCCGAGGTTGTCGATGAACAGCTTCGGCGGGGGCCATCGGTCGCACACGCGATACAGCGTGCGAAACGCGCGGCGGATGCGTTCGGCGTCACCGAGCTCTGTCCAGGTCGTCGCACGGTCCTCAAGGGCCGCAAGCCAGATATCAAGCGTGAGCGTTACGCTGTCTTCCGCCGGTGCGCCGGGTAGGCGCAGCGCCACAAGACCTTGCAGACCGCGCGCAACTTCACGCTCGAGCCATTTTTCAATCACGAGCACGGCTCTCCAGCGCGGCGATTGCAGACAACGTCCGTGACGATGTTCGGCGAGGCTCGCCGGATGTCGCGTCGGCGAGCCTGGGGTCGTTACCCGCCGGCCGCCAGTTGCTGATCACCTCGTAGAGCCAGCCGTGGCTCTTGAGGGGAAGCGTCAGCCGACCAGCGTCGCGGGCAGCAAGCGCCTGTTCGACCGCCCATATCCATGCTTCCGCCGGCGCGTCGCATTGCTGTCCCGACCGGGTGATGCGCTGAGCCTGCAGGTCGGGCAGCAATTCGCCGAGTAGCCGCGCGAGCCGGTCCATCGTCAGCTCGCGCTGCTGCGGCCGGAACATGCCGAGATAGCGCACGACGGCGCCGCCGAGAGGCCCGGACAGCTTGAACACCGCCGACAGCGCTTCACGCGCGGCTTCATGTGCGACCAGCGTGTCCAGCGAGATCGTCGTTCCGCAGTTGGGGCAGCGTGTACGCATGGGCTTCCTTACTGCAGCACATCGGCCAGAATCTGGTCGATGTTGATGCGATCGAGATAGGCCACGACACGCTGCGTGTCGGCCGGAGTCAAGACGACCGACTTCCCGCCCTTCGAGATCGTCGTCACGCCCGCAGCCGATACCGCGATGTCGACGGCCGCTGAGCCGTCGAGCGTGTCAGGCGATGGCGCGCGCGCCTTGCGCCCGGCGACACCGCCGTCCGCATCGAGCTCGAGCGGTTTGAGGGTGTTTTCGCGGTACGTCGCGACAGTGCCGCCGGCGTCGAACTGCACCTTCTCGACGAGCACGTGGCCGCGGTCGATTTCCGACCTGATGTAAGAGCCGATCGCGCCGTGAAGCTCAACTTCGTCGCGGATTTCCGGTTCACGGATACCGGGCCGGGACCGGATCAGGTTGAGAATCTGGGCTCGCTTCGTCTGGTTCATGCTGCTACCTCCCATGTCACTCGAACGCTCATGAAAACGACGTAGGCAAACTGGTGATTGCCACGTCTCTGGATGGATATGCCGCCCGCGCGCTCCCGCAGCACGTCGGACGATTTGGCGAGATACGGGCCGATCTGGATCAGCGGGCGGCCGCCATCGTGCGGCGCGATCTCTTCCGACAGCACGCGATAGCCCAAGCCGCGCAGTGCGCGCGCGCAGGCATTCAGCAGCGTGAGACGCGACACACATTCGGCGTCGAAGATCCGCGTTCCCTCAGGCAACAGGGCGCGCACGGCCAGCGGGTTCATCTGAACGAGCGTGCCCATGTCAGACCCCTTTGATGACGTCGGCCGTGACGACCGGCACGCCCAGGCCCGCTGCCAAGTTCATCGCGGCCGTCAGCAGGTTGCCGATTGCGAGCGGATACAGAAGCGATACCGTTTCCGCGCGGTCGCGACGCGTGCTCGTCATCGTGAGGCGACCACGCAGCGCGTTGATGCCGCTCGCGTCGATCACATCGCCGACCGGCTTGTCGAGTCGGCCGAACTTGAAACTCAGGTATTCGTCCAGGCGCGCGCCATCGAGCGGGGCCAGCTCGACCATCTCGCAGCGCTGCACGACTTCCCGGACGTCTTGGTTGCGCTCCGACAGCTTGACCTTCAGCTCGGGCTGACCGATCAGAATGATCGACAGCAGTTTCTTAAAGCCCATCTCCAATTCGAAGAAGCGCTTCAGGTGCTTGAGCGTCGCGACCGGCAGCGCATGGGCTTCGTCGATCACGAGGCAATGCCGATAGCCCGCCGTGTGGCTTTCCTTCAGGGCCTTGTGCAACTGGGCAAAGCGCGCTTCCGGGCTGCTCTTGACCTTCTCCAGCGGTGCGACCGCGGCCATGATCGCCTCGGCGATGTGGGTCGCCTTCAGCGTCTTGCCCTTCTGGTCGTTGTCCTCCATCGCGAGCACGTACGGCTTGATGACGATGATCGGATGGTTCTCGCGCACGACACGGTCGTCGAGGTCGCGCATCAGCGTGGTTTTGCCACCGCCGGATTCCGACACCACCGCGAGCAGCCCGCCATGCTTCGCCGTCTGAAACATCGCTTCGCGCACGTAGCGAATGTCAGGGCTGACGAACATGTCTTCGTGCGACTGGACGTCATCGGCGAACGGATCGCGGAACAGGCCGAAGTGTTTGCGGGCGGCTGGTGCCAAAACCTGTTTGCGCAGTAACATGGAATCCTCCTGGTTGAGATCGGTATTGCTGTTCGGCTGGGAGACCGGGCGGTCCGTCGTATCCGCCAAGACATCGTGCGGACCGCCCACCTTCACTTCGCCGAATACACTGGAATCGGCATCCAGCACGCCGTGCTGCTGGAGGTAGTCGAGGATTCGCTCCTGCAGGTCCACCTCGTCGAGGCTGCGTGGCCACACGCCGTGGTTGACGATCTGTGCGACCGCCGCCTGTGACAGATTCAGGTGTTCCGCGAGGTCGGCCTGCTTGAGAGCCGCGCGCTGCAGAACGTTTTTCAGGACCAACATCATTGACCTCCTGCCGCCGCGCGAACGACCTGCAGCGGTTGATGAAGACCCGCGCGCGGGCCGGTAAGCTCGGCGACTATCGCGTCGAGCTGCTCTTGCGGTACGCCGTCCGGATAGCGCTGTTGCAGCCAGCGGAACCGATCGGCGCTCCAATTGACACCCGAGGCTTCGACGGCCGCCTTGATCTGCTTCGCCGCCTCGACGAGCGACAGCGGTGCCAGCTCGACGCGCGGCGCGACGAGGTCGTGATCCGTGCCGCGGCGCGGCAGGTACGTCGGAAGATCGGCTTCGTCGAGGTGCTTGTACGGGTCCAGCCGGCCCCCGAACGGCAACTCCTTCGCCTTGCGTGCTGCTTCCGCGCCCGCACGCGTGGTGGCACCCGTGACGATCTGCTCGATCTCGTCGACCGCGTGCTGCGCGGGCGTATCGGCGTGCCGACGGTAGGTTTTGCCGATCAGCGCAGCGCTTTCGGCAAAGCCGAGTTCATTGCGCACAACGACCGGCACAACGTAGTACGTCTCGTGCCCGTCCTCGCCGGTCATGACGACCTGGGCGGCATCGTCTCGCCAAGGGTTACGCGTGATCATCAGCTTCTCGCCGACCATGACGCCCGGCACCGACGACACGTCGTATTCGTCGCCACGGAACGACACACGCAGCTTCGGCGTGACTTTGCGGCTTTCCGGCGCGGCGACGGCCAGCTCGCGGCAGACGTCGAGCGATGGGGCTTTGATCAGCTGCTGGGCAGTGATCCGCATCCACACCTGACTGCGAGTCGCGCCGTGGCGGCTATGGGTCGCGGTCGCGTTGAAGTGCATCCGCCAGCGCTTGGCGAGCGCGTTCAACTCGTCGAGGCTTTTCACCGACTGGAACTTCAGGCCCGGCTCGAACTTGCGTTCGATGATGTTCCGCGCGTTCTCCACCTGCCCGGTAGCGCGCGCGTTACCGACCTTGTGCACGACCAGCTCGATACCAAGCGACCGGCACAGGTTGCGCGTCATCGCGGCCGTGTTAGCGGAACCGGCGTCGAGCATCAGGATGCGCGGCACACCGTGCAGAAGATCGGCGGCGCCGCGTTCTTGCATCGCGTTGATCAGGGTCGCGCAGAGGTTCTCACCGGACTCGGCACCCATCACATACTCGGTGTAAATCCAACCGCTCGCGTGGTCGGTGATTTCATAGCTCCACACGCGATCGGCGGCGATCCGAGCGAGGTTGCGGGGCTTGTTCTTGTAGAACTCGGCGTGATCCATCACACGCAGCCCGTTCGCGCGCTGGTCGACGGCCGGCTTCAGGTAGTACAGAACGCACAGGCTCGCGTCGATCTGCCATACGTGGTTGGGGTGCTCGCTTGCCAGCTCGGTCACAGGGGCCGGCGCAAGCAACTGGTCCGGGTGCACGCCGTACACTCGCAGCGCGCGCTGAATGGTGCTTTCCGACAGCGGCCGCAGTTCGCCCGTAGACTCGTCGAGGTACTCGGCGCGGATCATCCCGTTCGCCCGCAGCGTTTCTACCGCGTCGGCGACCGAATACAAGCGCTTGCCGTTCTTCCGGGTCGACTCCATGAGCAACGCGGAAATTGTCATTGCCTCGGCGCGCGTCAACGCGCTCTGGCCGGCGTCGGTACGGCGCTTGCGCTGCTGGGTCACGGTGGCTTCCTTGAGTTTGCGCATCAGGGTTGCGATGGAAAGACCCAGCTCGCGGCAGGCTGCGTCGTAGATCGCACGTTTGTTACCGTGGCCCGCTGCACGCGCGGCGTGTGCGATGGCCACAATGCGTTCGTTCAAGACGGCACTCATCGTCGCGAGCTCCGGGTCATTGAGTGATGTGTGCGTCGTCAGCCGGTGAGCCGGCAGCGGTATCGCGCAGCCATTCGGGAACGTCTTCGCCGTCGGCCGCGGCCTTCACATCGAACTCGCTTCGAAGCTGGTTGAGCGACAGTTGGATTTGTCCGAGCACGCCGGCCATGAAGTCGTCGTGGGGCGTGCTGTGCGCCTCGGTGTGTTGCATCAAGGTTTCGAATGCCGAGCGCAGGTTGCCGCGAATGATCGACTCGGCCTCGAAGGCGATCGCGCTGGTCTCCTTGCGGATTTCTGCGCCCGCCTCGTCGGGGGCAACCGGCTTGACGCGTTTTTGCTTGTTCAGCTTCGCCGCGAGCTCGTCGATCTTGCTGTTCTTGTCCGACAGCAGCCGTGATTGGGCATCGGCGTTTTCATGTGCTTCCCGAAGCGCGGTGCGCAGTTCGCGGCTCGTCATACGATCGATGTCATCGAGCGTCATGCCGGCGACGGTGCCGCCATCCGCGAGCGCTGCGAGATCTTCGTCGTCTTCAGCAACCAATTCGAAGAGTTTTGTTTTCCCCAAAACCGACAGCGCTGTCGCTTTTGTCTGAAGCGCCGGCGACAGATACTTCACTGCCGCCTTCATCATGCGCTGAGCCGCGCGCTCATGAATCCCGAGGGCGTTTTCGACGATCTGCACGAACTCCCCATGCGGCTCATTCTCTTTCAGGAGAATCAAGCGCTTTCCCGCTTCGAGCATGGCCTCAGCCGATTGCGCCATGTAGAAGCGGGCCTCATTCACGACTCGGTTGCGCTCATAAGGCAGGCCGTCGCCGAATTGCTCGGCGACCATCGCTGACCGAGCCGCTAACGCGTTCGCGGCTTCGGCCATCGCCGGCAAACCGGGAGTCTGCTCGTCCGTCACAACAACAGCCTGCGGCTGCACATTCGAGGGTTTCCGTGCCATGTGCTGCTACTCCTTATCGAGGGGTGGCCAACCGAGTGGCCAGTTCATCAAGGCGATTCCGGGCAGCATCGAGGCTGCGCGCGATCGCCATTGCGTGTTGGGCGAATCGAACCGACGGCCGGATTCGACCGGTCTCCGGGATGCGCTCAGCGAATCCCATCGCCTCCAGCGTCGCCACGTAGCGCGTGATGTTCGACGGCGACAGGCTCGTTGCCTTGGCGAGTTCGCCCGGTGTCAGTCCGTGCGCGAAATGGCCGAGCAGGACGTTGAGGACTTCCAGCACCTTCTCGGCGGACTTCGTGGTTGCGTTCGTAGTCATTCGGGCGCTCCAAGGTCGAGTTCCGGCTGTACATGCCGTTCGACGTTGCCGCGATGCCACGCGAGGCCTTCCATTGCGTTCTGGATAGTCGCGATCGTTTCGTCCGCGTTGGCAGCACCCGCGTAGAAATCGAGCAGTTGCCCAACAGCGGCGTTGAGCGTGCGCTGCAGGACCTGCATGTCCTCGGCCGTGGCGTCACGACCGGTCGGGATGTCGATGATCAGGCGGCCGGCGCTGGCCGCCACCCAACGGGTGACGAAATCGGCGCCGCATGCTTCCTCGAATGGCCGAACCAGCGCGATCGGCATGCGACCGGATTGGAACCACTTATAGAGGGTCCAGTGGTCAGCGAGCCCCATGTGCTCGGCGATGCGCTCGACGCTCAGGTTGCGGCGGTCGCGCGCATGTTCCTTACAAAGCTCAAGCGCGTGCCGAAGGCTATGCGGCTGAATGCGTTTCCAGTTGCGGCGGCTCATTTGGAACCCCCGCCTTCTGCGTTGTTAAACGGGTTCCAAACAAAATCCCGTTTTGCAGCTATGCAACGGCTTTGCGACTCGTAGAATCGAAAGCAGTTAATCTTCTGGTGATAAAGTTCCATGACGGACTCGAATTTCGAAGAACTGGCGGCTCGGATCGACGCGATCGGACAGACGGTATTGCGGCTTATCGCGCAGCTCGAGGAGGACGATCGGCTCGACGGTCCGCGGTTTTCGCAGACATTGCGGCGAGCCGCGTCTGCCCGGCGTCGTGAGCCGGAGCCGGTGTATGTCCGGTGCGGCGAGGTGATGCAGCAGCTGGCCCAAATGCTTGACGAGGCGAGAGCCCGCCGATGACGGGGGCGTGGACCGGAAATCCAAGGGCGTCGATGCGCATGATTTGCCTCACGCTGCGACACGGTGATGGCGGATCGGGGCCAGCGCCTTCGCCGGATCGGAGCAGATCTCGCCGGCCTTGATGCCGAGCTTGATGGCGATCTCGTGCGCTTGGCCGCGGACGCACTTTTTCCGGCCGCCCAGGACTTCGAAAACGAGATTGGGAGAGAATTTGTTGGCGATCGCCCACTGGGTGATCGAGATACCTTTCGATTGAAGCTCCGCGCGGGCTTCAGCGGCGGTACGCAGTTTCATAGACGCTCCGGTTAAGGGGCCGTCGGCGCTGTACGAAGTGCCGACTAGGTTGCCGTTCGTGGTGGGACGGTGTGAGTGAAGTATGGGACATAAATGTCCCATTTGCAAGGGGTGTTTGTGTCTCAAACTGTCGGGGATCGAATCAAGGCAATCCGCGGTGCTCGCGGGGTTTCCGAGTTCGCCGCCGAACTGGGCGTGAATCGAAAGACGGTGACTCGGTGGGAGGCCGATGAGGCGCTACCAGACGGGGGATCGCTGCTTGTGCTACGGACGCGCTTTGGAGCGGACCCTGGGTGGGTCCTTACCGGAGCGGGAGAAAGTCCGAGCGTGTCAACGCTGACGCCTGAGGAGCAATTGCTGCTTTCCAGATACCGCAGTAGCCCGCCCGAACTACGCGACGCCGCTTTGCGCGTGCTGCTCGGCGGCGGTGCTGAGAAGCCGGAGAAATTTGCAGGTTCGATGCAGGTGTTTCATCAGGCGCCAACCGGGGACATTGCCGGGCGTGATATCAAGAAGAAAAGGTGAGTTGTGGAAATAGACGGGGCCAAGCAGGAGTTTCTCGGGGCGGTCGGTGATGTCGCTGGCCGCGACGTTGTCAACCATAACTACAGTCAAGGCCGGCTGCTCACTAAGACCGAGCGAGCTGATCTGAACAAGCTCGTCCGACAACTGGAAATCGAGTTCGGCACGCCGGGCTGGCAAACATGGAAGTTTCTCCACCGCACTATCGGCGTGGAGAACATCGAAACCATGTGCCTGGTTCATCGTGATCCCGCCGAGACGATTCTTGGCCTGTTGCTTGATCGCGCCAAGCTGCTACAGGCAAGTGCGAGCCATGACCCTGCTGCAAAGAATCTGGTCGAACAGCTTGAAGAAAGGGGCAGCGCACTTGCTGACTTGGAAACGCGATTCAAAAAGCAAGCCGAGGCAATGCGGATCCTACGATCTGAGCTGACTAAGGCAGAAGACAAAGCGAACAAAAACTATGACAGCGCATCTCGATTGACGAACGCGATCGAGGAGTTCAAAAAGAAGCTCGATACCAGTCAAGGACGGAATCGGGAGCTGTCAGCATCCCTTGAGCATGCGAAGGGGCGCCTCGCGACAGGACGGCGAAATCTCGTCGCTCTCGCAGTGGCACTGGTGGTTGCTGTGACGTGTGGCGCCATTATCTGGCGCAAAGCAGATACATCGATGACGGCTCTACAGTTGTTGGAGTCAAAACAATGTATGTATTCAGGAAAACCCTACGCAATTGGCAGTGTCATCGATAACGCCAATGCGCCCGATATTGAGTGTATTGTTGACGCGAAGAGTGCGCAGCCAAGCTGGCGCCGGATCGATAGTCCACGCAGAAAGTAATGAGGGGGCACGGGGCGAGTGCGTACCCGCGTCGACGAGAGTCCTTCAAAAATATAGGAAGACCAAAAAATGAAAAAGATGGCCATCAGTATGGTCACGGCGCTACTTCTTTCCGCTTGCGGCGACGAGCCACCCAAGACGGTCAAGGATATCGATAGCAGCATCCTCAGCGCGGCCGAAGTTAAGGACGGTGGGAAGACCACGCTGCGAATCGTCTGGAAGCTGGCTGGTATGTCTGCGGGATCTGACATGTCGAGTGCCACATTCGGTATTGAACGGATCCTCAAAGGGGTAGTCACGTATTTCCCTAACCAGCATGCAGACGAAGTCCGCATTGTCTTGAATGCCGGGCTGGTGGACCGCTATGGCAATGAAAGTCGCGCTGATATTTACGAGATTCCGTTCGAGATGAGCGAGATCCGCAAAGTCAACTTTGCCTCCGGCAGCGTCAGCCATTGGCGTCTCCTCAATCTGAGCGGGCAGCCCAAATTACTGCACCCAACCGGGATGGAGCTAATCGCTGCATATTGCAAGGAGGAAAACAATGCCAAATATGCCGACGAGTTTTGCGAGCGAGGGTTGAGCCTCTGACGTATGTCTTGTAGGACGACATTCACGTCCTTGTGAATGTGGGCGACCTGCTGTTTCGAGATGGCGTGAACCGTTGAATCGAAAGGCCGGACGCCCCTAAAGCGGATTAAAAGACCTTCCTGGTTGTGCCGTCCAAGATGACGGCATGTCCACCACGGGAGGGTCTCATGCCTTTCATCAAGCGTTCTCCGCGGCTCACGAGCTGGCTCGTTGTCGCGGTCATCCTCGTCACGGCAATCGCGCTGGTATCGCCCCAGCAGCTGCCGGTCTCCTTGTACAAGCTGAGCCTCGTGAGCCTCGCGGCAGTCGTCGCGTACTGGCTCGATCGCGGCCTGTTCCCTTACGCGCGCCCGGACAGCTACCTCGAGCACGACTGGCGGCACGGCTCGTACGAACCGCCGCTCGATGTCGACTATCGCGTCGTCACGGGTTACGAGCTGGTGTTTGCCGCGGCCATGTTGCGGCGTGCGCTGATCGTTCTCGGGGTGGTCGTCGGCGTCGCGCTGGGTCTCTGATCATGCGCGCACTGATCGCATCCATCGTCGCGGTGATCGGCGTGATCTCGCCCGCCGCGGCGCAGGTTCCCGCCGAAGCGCGGGCGTATCGCGCCGAGCTGACGCGCAACGCGCGGGCCATCTGGGGTATCGACGCGCCGGTGTCGTCATTTGCGGCACAGATACACCAGGAGAGCCGCTGGCGTGCGGACGCCGTGAGCGTCGTAGGTGCGCAAGGCATGTCGCAATTCATGCCGTCGACGGTCGACTGGATCGCGGGCGCCTATCCGGCCGAGCTCGGCGACGCGCAGCCGTTCAACCCGTCCTGGTCGATTCGCGCGCTCGTTCGGTACGACCGGCACCTGTGGGACCGGATCACGGCGGCCGGTGCATGCGAACGCATGGCGATGACGCTTTCGGCCTATAACGGCGGCCTTGGGTGGGTCTATCGCGATCAGCGCGCAACGGCAGCCGGCGGCGCCGATCGTCAGCGCTGGTTCGGGCACGTGGAACGCTTCAACGCGGGACGACATGCTGCCGCGTTCCGCGAGAACCGAGGGTATCCGCGCGTCATTCTGCGCACGTTCGAGCCGCGCTACGTCAAGGCTGGATTCGGGCCGGGAGCGTGCGCATGAACTCTCCCGTCTCGCTGTCGCGCGGCCAACGCGTCGCGGCCGTGGTCGGCGCCGCCGCGACTGGAGCGGTTGTCGCCGGCGCAGTCGCCTTTCTCGGCGGGTATTACGCCGGTTCGCTCGCAGGCGACATGAAGGCCGCGAAGCTTGAACGTCACTACGCAGATGCGGCACGCACGGCCGTCGACCAGGCGCGCGCGAAAGAGCGCGATGAAGCGCAGCGCGCGGCGACCCTGGCCGGCGATCTGTTCGCCGAGAAAGCCCGCCATGCGCTCGAATCCAACGAACTGAAACGGAGAATCGCCAGTGTCACGAGTCAATACCGTCCGGCGCCGGATGCGCCACTTCAGGATCTGCCTCGTTGCGTGTTCACCGGTGGCTTTGTCCGGCTGTGGAACGCCGCCGCCGGCCCCGATGGTGTGCCCGCGGCCGGTGCTTCCGCCGGAACTGCTGCGCCGGCCGGCGCCGATGACACCCTTGACTCCGGGGTACGACAGGACGACGTCCTCGCCCATCACATCGACGCCGCCCGCCGCAGCCGCGACATCGAATCGCAACTGAACAAGCTGATCGACTTGATCGAGGGAGACCGTCAGTGACGTTACAGGTGGAATTCTGGCAACTGGTGTCGATGCTCGCGACGTTCGTCGGCGTGCTGTTCGCGGCCGGCAAAGTGTTGCTCGTGCAAATCGAGCGTCAGCAGGCCAGCCGCGATAAGAGGCAGGAGGATCAACTCGAGGCGCTGGGAAAGCAGCTCGGCCGGCAAGCGGACAACACCGCGCGCCTGGAGCGCGACTTTCTGAAGTTCCAGGCGGATCTGCCGCTGCAATACGTGCGCCGCGAGGACTACGTCCGCAACCAGACCGTGATCGAAGCCAAGCTCGACGCGGTCGCGCTCAAGATCGAAAACCTACAACTCCGGGGGAATCAATGACGAGCACCAACTCGCTCGGGATCGACCAAGCCAAGGTGCGCCGCGAATCGCTGCGCTGGTATCTGATCCTCGCCCTGTACAACGCGCGGCCCGAGGAAGTCGTCGAGGACGTAATCCAGATGACGATGCGATCGATCTATCCGGACATCACCGCGCTCGAGGTCCGCAAGGAACTGGACTATCTCGCCGATCGCGTGCTCGTGAAGCTGCGCAAGGAACCGTCGGGCCGCTGGTGGGGCGACCTGACCCGCTATGGCGTCGACATCGCCGAGTACACGATCGACTGCGAGCCGGGCATCGCGCGGCCGGCAAAGTACTGGAGCCAATGACATGGCCCGCAGCAACAGCGTTCAGGGCCTGCCGCCGGCCGTCCGCGACTGGCTCGATCGCGAACTGATCGACGGCAACTTCAGCGGCTACCAGCTGCTGGAGGAAGCGCTGCGTGAGAAAGGCTACACGATCAGCAAGTCGGCGATTCACCGCTACGGCCAACCGCTGCAACGCCGGCTGGCAGCGATTCGCGCGAGCACGGAAGCCGCGCGCATGCTGACCGAAGGCGCAGCCGACGACCAGGACGCGCGGTCCGAGGCTGTCATCGCGCTGGTACAGACCGAGATGTTCGAATCGATCGTCAACCTGCAGGAAGCAACCGACGAAGACGCCGATCCGGGCGAGCGCATCGCGCTGCTGTCCAAGGCCGCGAAGAACATCGCGACGCTGGCCCGCGCGAGCGTGAACCAGAAGAAGTTCCGGCTGGAGGTCCAGGCGCGCGCGGAAGCGGCCGCCGCGGTCGTCGACAAGGTCATCAAGAGCGGCGGCCTGTCCGACGACGCGGCCGACGCGATCCGCCGTCAAATTCTCGGGATCGCAGGATGATGATCATAGAGAGCCGAGCCGATCGTGCGCCTGCCGTCCTGCTGCCGTATCAGCAGAAATGGTGCGCCGACACGTCGCCCGTCAAGGTCTGCGAGAAGTCGCGCCGCGTCGGCCTGTCATGGGGCGAGGCAGCCGATTCTGCGCTGCTGGCGGCAAGCCAACGCGGCATGGACGTTTGGTACGTCGGTTACAACAAGGACATGGCGCAGGAGTTCATCCGGGACTGCGCCGATTGGGCCAAGTTCTACAGCCTCGCGGCCGACGAGATCGAGGAAACCGAGGAGGTCTTTCAGGACAAGGACGGCGACAAGTCGATTCTCGCGTACGTGATCCGCTTCGCTTCGGGTTTTCGCGTGACGGCGCTGTCGTCGCGCCCGTCGAACCTGCGCGGCAAGCAAGGCCGAGTGATCATCGACGAAGCTGCCTTCCACGAGCAGCTCGGCGAGCTGTTGAAGGCGGCGATGGCCCTGCTGATGTGGGGCGGTCAGGTCCACATCATTTCGACGCATGACGGCGTCGACAACCCGTTCAATGAGCTGGTCACTGACGTCCGTACCGGCAAGAAGCCGTACAGCCTGCATCGCATCACGTTCGAAGATGCAGTTCGCGACGGGCTTTACCAACGCATTTGCTTGCGCAAGGGCGTAGCCTGGACGGCCGAAGGCGAAGCCAAGTGGGTCAAGGATATCCGTGCATCGTACGGCGCGGATGCCGAGGAAGAGCTGGACTGCGTGCCGAAGAACAGCGGCGGCGCATGGCTCTCTCGCGTGCTGATCGAGTCGCGCATGTCGGCCGATACGCCGGTGTTGCGCTGGGCCTGCAAGCAGGGTTTCGAGGTGCTTCCCGATCACATCCGGGCCGCCGAGTGCCGCGATTGGCTCGAAGCGACGCTCGGCTCGCTGCTCACGGCGCTCCCGGCCGAGGCTCGCTCGTACAACGGCGAGGACTTCGGCCGGACCGGCGACCTGACGGTCCATGTGCCGCTGATCGAGCATCAGAACCTGATCCGCCGCGTGCCGTTCGTCGTCGAGCTGCGCAATGTGCCGTTCCGGCAGCAGGAGCAGATCGCCTTCTATCTGCTCGATCGACTTCCGCGCTTCACGGGCGGCGCCTTCGATGCGCGAGGCAACGGCCAGTACCTCGCCGAAATCGCGATGCAGCGCTACGGCGCATCGCGCATCCAGCAAGTGATGCTGTCGGAGTCGTGGTATCGCGAGCATATGCCGCCCGTGAAGGCCGCGCTCGAGGACGGTACGCTGGACGGCCTTCCGAAGGATGCCGACGTGCTCGCGGACCTGCGCGCCGTGCAGGTCATCAAGGGCGTGCCGCGCCTCCCGGATGTCCGTACGACGGGCCAGGACGACGGCAAGCGCCACGGCGACGCCGCCGTGGCGGTCGCCCTCGCGTATTACGCGAGCCGAGAATTGAACAAGGGCCCGGTCACCGCCAAGTCGCGGCGGCGCCGCGCCAGCGCACGAATGACAGAGGGTTACGCATGAGCAAGGGTTTGTGGGTCAGTCCCACCGAGTTTGTGAAGTTCGGCGAGACCGACAAGTCGCTGTCGTCGCAGATCGCGACGCGCGCGCGAAGCATCGACTTCCTCGCGCTTGGCATGTACCTGCCGAATCCCGATCCGGTGCTCAAGGCGCTCGGCAAGGACATCCGCGTCTATCGCGAACTGCGTGCGGACGCGCACGTCGGCGGCTGCGTGCGCCGTCGCAAGGCGGCCGTGAAATCGCTTGAATGGGGCCTCGACCGCAGCAAGGCAAAGAGCCGCGTAGCGAAATCGATCACCGACGTGTTCGCCGACCTCGACCTCTCCCGCATCGTTACCGAGATGCTGGACGCAGTCCTGTACGGCTATCAGCCGATGGAAATCACGTGGGGCAAGGTCGGCAACTACATTGTTCCGACCGACATCGTCGGGAAGCCGGCTGACTGGTTTGTCTACGATCCGGACAATCAGCTGCGTTTCCGCAGCAAGGAAAACCGGATTCAGGGCGAGGAACTGCCGGCCCGAAAATTCCTCGTCCCGCGGCAGGAAGCGACGTACCTGAACCCGTACGGCTTCCCGGACCTCTCGATGTGCTTCTGGCCGACGACCTTCAAGAAAGGCGGTCTCAAGTTTTGGGTGCAGTTCACCGAAAAGTACGGCTCGCCGATGTTGGTCGGCAAGCACCCGCGCAGCGCGTCCGATGCTGAAACCAACCTGCTGCTCGATCGCCTTGAGGACATGGTGCAGGACGCCGTCGCGGTCATCCCGGACGACTCCAGCATCGAAATCAAGGAGGCGGCCGGCAAAAGCGGCAGCGCCGACGTCTACGAGCGCCTGTTGTACTTCTGCCGCGGCGAGGTATCGATCGCCTTGCTGGGCCAGAACCAGACCACCGAGGCCACATCGACGCGCGCGTCGGCGCAGGCCGGGCTCGAGGTCACGGACGACATTCGGGACGGCGACAAGGCGATTGTCGCCGAGGCGATGAACATGCTGATTCGCTGGATTTGCGACTTGAACTTCGATGGTGCTGATCGCCCCGTCTACGAGATGTGGCAACAGGAACAGGTCGACGAGGTACAGGCCGGTCGCGACGAGAAGCTGACACGCGCCGGCGCGAGCTTCACGCCGACGTATTTCAAGCGAGCGTACAACCTGCAGGACGGCGACCTGAACGAGCGGCCGCTGCCGGCGTCGGCCGTCGACGCCGTGGCGACCGCATCGTTTGCGGAATTCGAAGCGCCCGACCAGGACACACTCGACGCAGCGCTGAACGCGCTTTCGTCGCGCGACCTGAATGCCGACGCCCAGGCGCTGATCGCACCGCTCCTAAAGCGGATTGCAAACGGCGCGAGTGCCGACGAGCTGCTCGGCATGCTGGCCGAGCTGTATCCGAGTCTCGACGCGGACGCGCTGCAGGAACGCCTTGCACGCGCGATCTTCGTAGCGAACCTGTGGGGGCGTCTCCATGCCTGAAGCGGTCGATCTCGGCTACTGCATGAAGCTCCCGCCGAAGAAGGCGATCGAGTACTTGCGCAGCAAGGGCTACGAGATCACGTGGGATTGGGAGGAACTGTGGCAGGACGCGCAGGCAAAAGCGTTCACGGTCGCGAAGGCGACGCGCCTGGACATCCTGCAGGACATCCGCAACGCCGTTGAGACCGCGATCAGCGAGGGCAAGACGCTCCGGTGGTTCACGAAGGAGCTGACGCCCGTCCTGCAATCTAAGGGCTGGTGGGGAAAGCAAGAACACGTCGACGAGGACACCGGCGAGATTTCGCAGGTTCAGCTCGGTAGCCCGTGGCGCCTGCAAACGATCTACCGCACGAACCTCCAGACCGCCTACATGGCGGGCCGCTATGCCGAGCAGATCGCCAACGTCGACGACCGCCCGTACTGGATGTACGTGGCGATCCTCGACAGCCGGACGCGCCCGAGCCATCGCGCGATGAACGGCAAGGTGTTCCGCTACGACGATCCGTTCTGGCAGTCGTTCTATCCGCCGAACGGCTGGGGTTGCCGGTGCCGCGTGGTTGCGCTGTCGCACGACGAGATCATCGCGCGCGGCATCAAGGTGGAGTCGTCGGGGGATCGCCTCGGAAAAACGCTCAAGCTGGTCAGCGAAAAGACCGGCGAAATGCGCGAGGTCGCCACTTACCGCGCCGTCGATCCGGTCACACGTCGGGACATCGTCGTATCGCCGGACGTCGGCTGGAGCTACAACCCGGGCGCTGCCGCGTGGCGTCCTGACACGTCGCGGTACTCCGGCGATCTCGCCACTATTGCACGGAGGGAGTTGCGGTGAGCAGAGCAGAAATTCGAATCGACGACACTGAGCTGCGAGCACGTATGCTCCAGCTCGAGCAGGCCGGGTATCAGAAGGCGAGCGCGATGCGTAAGATCGCGCAGGCACTCGCGCTGGTCGTCGAGGACAACTTCGCCGCGCAGGGGCGACCGCGCTGGCAGCCGCTTTCGGAAGCAACAATCCATTTGCGTATCGGCGGCAAGAAAGCGTACAAGAAGAACGGCGAACTGACTGCGGCCGCCGCGCGGCGCAAGTCCGGTTTGATGATCCTGCAGGACAGCGGGCAGATGGCAGCGTCGACGGCAACCGATTCGGGCGAAGACTACTCGGACATCGGTAGCAACAAGGTATATGCCGCGATCCAGCACGACGGTGGGCAAGCGGGCCGAGGCTTGAAGGTCGAAATTCCAGCCCGCCCGTGGCTGCCAGTGACGGCAGACGGCCAGCTGCAGCCTGAAGCGGTCGAGCCGGTGCTCAACACGATCCTGCGTCATCTCATGGACGCGGCGAATCGGCGCTAACCGGCCGGCAATCCCGCCGGCCTCTACGCGCGCTCAGACCACCTCCGACGAGCAACGATAGCCCCAGCGCCCCGATACTCCCTCGTAAAGTTTTATAAAGGCTTTATGGATGCGCTCAGAACCTGTAGCGCGTCCCTCATCGCGCGAATCTCCCCCGCGCAATCGTAAAGCCGATTAAAAGACCCGTTCAGCTTGCCGCCCGAATATGGGCAGCATGAACGCGAAACCACTTCACATCTTCCGGGCAGGTACGCAGACCGACATGAGCGGTCGCGTGCTCGAATTCGCCGAAACGGATCTCGCTGCCACGGCGCGAGCCTATGACCCGAAGCTGCACGAGGCGCCGATCGTCATCGGTCATCCGCGTGACAACGCACCCGCATTTGGCTGGGTTGCATCGCTCTCGGCGGGCGCTGGCGATTTGCAGGCCGAGCCCGTTCAGGTCGACCCGGCATTCGCCGAGCTCGTGACCGCGGGCCGCTTCAAGAAGATCAGCGCCAGCTTTTACCACCCCGATTCGCCGCACAACCCGGTGCCCGGCGTCTACTACCTGCGTCACGTCGGCTTTCTCGGCGCGCAGCCGCCGGCGCTGAAGGGGCTGCGCGACGTCAGTTTCAGTGATGCCAATGAAGGCGTCGTGGAGTTCAGCGATTGGGGACAGGAAATGAATGCCGGTCTCTGGCGGCGCTTGCGCGAATGGATGTTGACGCAATTCGGCCAGGACACGGCCGACCGGGTTGTCCCGGACTGGCAGATCGAATCGATCCGTGAAGCGGCGCGGCAAGACAACGCTCCCACCAGCGCTTTCGCAGAACGCGACGCGGCGACCAACCCCACCACCACCCAGCAGGAGAAAGACGCAGTGACCCCCGAGGAAAAGGCCGCACTGGAGGCCGAAAACAACCAGCTCAAACAGCAGCTCGCCGACGCCCAGGCGCGTGAACGGAACGCGGCATCCGAACGCCGCCACGGTGACCACGTGGCGTATGCCGAGCAGCTCGTCACGGGCGGCACGCTTGCACCGAAGCACAAGGACGCGGTTGTCGCCTTCCTCGACTTCGCCGACGGTGACACGCCGCTCGAGTTCGGCGAAGGCGATGCGAAGCAGCCGCTCGCAACCGCATTCCGCTCGTTCCTCGGCGAGTTGCCGAAGGTCGTCGACTTCGGCGAACACGCGACGCGCGAGCGTGCCGGCGTGACCACGCCGAGCGCTGACACCGTCGAGTACGGCGAGAACGTCGACCCGAAGCGAGTCGAGCTGGACGGCCGCATTCGCGCTTACATGCGCGAGCACAGCGTCGACTACGCGACGGCCGCAAACGCGGTGATCCGCTAACAACCGGCGCAAGCCACTCGAAAGGCCATTGAGCCAGGAGAAATGATGGGACGTCTCTCGAAACTGCGAATCGTCGACCCCGTGCTGACGAATCTCGCGATCGGCTACACGAACGCCGAATTCATCGGCCAAAACCTGATGCCGGTCGTCGAAGTGGAAAAGGAAGGCGGCAAGATTCCGAAGTTCGGCAAGGAATCGTTCCGCCTCTACAAGACGGAACGTGCCCTGCGCGCGAAGTCGAACCGCATGAACCCGGAAGACCTGGGCAGCGTCGACGTCGTCCTCGACGAACACGATCTCGAGTATCCGATCGACTACCGCGAAGACCAGGAATCGGCATTCCCGCTGGAACAGGCTGCCGTCCAGACTGCGACCGAAGCGATCCAGTTGCGCCGCGAAAAAATGATTGCGGACCTCGCGCAGAGCCCAAGCAGCTACGCCGCGGGCAACAAGAAGCAACTCAGCGCGACCGAGAAGTTCACCGCGGCCAACAGCGATCCGGTCGGCGTCGTCGAAGACGGCAAGGAAGCGATCCGCATGAAAATCGGTCGCCGGCCGAACACGATGGTGATCGGCGCGTCGGCCTACAAGACGCTGAAGGCCCACCCGCAGCTCATCGAGAAGATCAAGTATTCGATGAAGGGCATCGTGACCGTCGACCTGCTGAAGGAAATCTTCGAGGTCGAGAACATCGCGGTTGGCGAGGCGATCTTCGCGGACGATAAAGACCGCTTCACGGACATCTGGGGCGCCAACATCGTGCTCGCCTATGTTCCCCTGCAACGCGGTAGCCAACAGCGCACGCCGTACGAGCCGTCCTACGGCTATACGCTGCGCAAGAAAGGCAATCCGGTGGTCGACACGCGCATCGAGGACGGCAAGCTCGAACTGGTGCGGAGCACGGACATCTTCCGTCCGTACCTGCTCGGCGCGGACGCCGGCTACCTGATCACCGGCATCAACGGCTGATCGCGCAACGCACCGAATCCCGTACTGACCATGTCTCGCCTTCGGGCGAGACCAACCCGAACGGAACATGATCCATGAAAACGCATCAACCGATCCTTACCACCTCCGTTACCGCCACGGCCGGCCTGAATCGCTTTCAGTTCGTCGGCTTCGATGGTGGCGTGTGCGCAGCCGGCGCGAAGGCGCTCGGCGTTGCAGAAACGAGCGCAGACATCGGCGAGCAAGCGTCGGTCAACCTGCTCGGCACGATCCTCGTGATGGCCGGCGCGCCGATCGACCAGCAAGCCGAGGTCCAGGTCGACGCCGCCGGGCAAGCCATCCCGAAGACGGCCGGCGTGTCCAACGGCTACGCGCTGGACGCCGCGGCGGCCGCGGGCGACGTGATCCGCATCCTGCGAGGTATCTGACGTGCGCTACTGCGCGTTGTCCGACCTGCAGGCGGCCGTGCCCGAGCGGACGCTGATCGAGCTGACGAACGACACGACCACCGATTACGGCACTCCACCGCCAGCGGCGATCAACGTCGACATCGTCGAGAGCGCCGTTCGGCAGGCGGAGGAAATCGTCGACGCGCATCTGCGCGGCCGCTACAACCTGCCGCTTTCGCCCGTTCCGACGGTCATCAAGGACGTCACGGTAAATCTGGCCCGGCACTGGCTGTATGCCCGCCGGCCCGAAGGAGCCGGGCTGCCGGAAACCGTGTCGCAGACCTTCAAGGCGTCCATGCACATGCTGGAGAAGATCCGCGACAACAAGCTCACGATTGGCGACCCGAGCGGCGCGGCGACGCCTGAGCCGGGTGAAATGAAGGTACGCGCTCGGCGCCAAGTGTTCGATTCGAACCTGCTGGAGCGCTACTGATGGCGACGACGCTCGAAATGGTCGACGCCATCGTGGCACGCCTGCGCGCCAAGCTGCCCGCATTGACGGCCGAGTATTTCCCGGAGCGTCCCGACGACTACCGGCTCAACCATGCCATCGGGGCGTTGCTTGTCAGCTATCCGGGCAGCCAGTACGACGCGACCGTAGATACCGCGATGGTTGTGCAGCCGCGGCGTGTGAAATTCGCTGTCGCGGTTGTACTGCGACAGCTCAATGGCCGCGGGGGCGCAATCGACGTTCTCGATCACGTTCGCGGCGCGCTGGTGGGCTTCCGCCCGCCGGACTGCAGGAAGCTCGCGGCGACCAGCGACAAGTTTCTCGGAGAATCGGCCGGCTTGTGGCAGTACGTGATCGAGTTTTCGGCGGAGGCCGTGATCGTCGAGGACGCGGAGCCGAACGACGGACCGCTGTTGACGGAAGTTACTTACCAGGAGGAATCGTGAATTACCAATACAGCGGACCGACCAGCGGCGTCACGCTGCAGGACGGCAGCGACGTCCGTGAAGTCATGCTGCACACGGGCGGTGAAGTCGATCTGCCCGAGCAGCACGAGTACACGAAAACGCTGCTGGCGATGGGCTACCTGAAGCTCGCGCCGGCGAAGCAACCCAAGGCCGCACGCATCAGCACCGCGGAAGATCAATCGAAGCCCGCGGTCGACGCGGCAACGAAGGGAGCCTGAGCGATGGCGGCAAACTATCTGCATGGCGTCGAGACCATCGAGAAGGAAACCGGCTCCCGGCCGGTCAAGGTGGTGAAATCGGCGGTCATCGGCCTGATCGGGACGGCCCCGATCGGGCCGGTCAACACGCCCGTCCAGTCGCTGTCCGATCGCGACGGCGCGCAGTTCGGACCGCAACTGACCGGGTTCACGATTCCGCAAGCGCTCGACGCGGTCTACGACTACGGCAGCGGCACGGTGATCGTCATCAACGTGCTCGATCCTGCGGTGCATAAAAGCAACGCGCCGAGCGAGCCGATTACGTTCGACCCGGCGACGGGCCGGGCAAAGCTCACGCATCCGGCCGCGGCGAATCTCGTGCTGAAGAACGATTCCGGCAGCACGACGTATGACGAAGACACGGACTACACCGTCGATCCGGTCGGCGGCGTGATCACGCGCATCAAGAACGGCAAGATTCCTGCCGGCGCCGCAGCAGCCAAGGCGACCTACGACTACGCGGACCCGACGAAGGTCACGGCCGCGGACATCATCGGCGCGATCAACGCCGCAGGCATCCGTACGGGCATGAAAGCCCTGAAGGACACCTACAACCTGTACGGCTACTTCGCGAAGATCCTGATTGCGCCCGCGTACTGCACGCAAAACTCCGTCGCGGTCGAACTGGAGGCGATGGCCGGTCAACTCGGCGCCATTGCGTACGTCGACGCGCCGATCGGCACGACCTTCGCGCAGGTTCTGGCCGGTCGCGGGCCGGTGGGCACGATCAACTTCAACACGTCGAGCGACCGCGTGCGCCTCTGCTATCCGCACGTGAAGGTCTACGACGCGGAAACCAACGCTGAGCGGCTTGAACCGCTCTCGTCGCGCGCAGCCGGCCTGCGGGCTCGCGTCGACCTGGACAAGGGTTATTGGTGGTCGAGCTCGAATCAGCAACTCGTTGGCGTTACGGGCGTCGAGCGTCCGCTCTCGGCCATGATCGACGACCCGCAATCGGAAGTGAACCTGCTCAACGAGCAAGGCATTACAACGGTGTTCAACTCGTACGGCTCGGGTCTGCGCCTGTGGGGCAACCGCACCGCGGCATGGCCGACGGTCACGCACATGCGGAACTTCGAGAACGTACGGCGCACCGGCGACGTCATCAACGAATCGCTGCGGTACTTCAGCCAGCAGTTCATCGACGTGCCGATCGATCAGGCAGTCATCGATTCGCTCGTCGAATCCGTGAACGGCTTCGGCCGCAAGCTGATCGGCGACGGTGCGCTGCTCGGCTTCAAGGCGTGGTTCAATCCGGCTCGCAATCCGAAGGAAGAGCTGTCCGCGGGTCACGTCCTCATCAACTACAAATACACGGTGCCGCCGCCGCTCGAGCGGCTCACCTACGAAACCGAGATCACCTCGGAGTACCTGCTCACCCTGAAGGGAGGTAACTGATCATGGCAGGCGGCGTCAAAGTAAACCGGATCACGAACGCCAACGTGTATGTGAACGGTAATTCGATGCTCGGCAAGGCCGAGGAAATCAAGCTGCCGGACATCCAGGCGATCATGGCGGAACACAAGGCGCTCGGCATGATCGGAAAGGTCGAGCTGCCGGGCGGCCTGGACAAGCTCGAGGGCGAGATCAAGTGGAACTCGCTCTACACGGATGTCGCGCGCGCGATGGCGAATCCGTTCAAGGCGGTACAGCTGCAGTGCCGCTCGAGCGTCGAGACGTATGGTGCTCAAGGGCGCGTACAAGAAGTCAGCCTCGTGACGTACCTGACGGTGATGTTCAAGAAGAATCCGCTCGGTACGTACAAGCAACACGAGAACGCGGATTTCAGCTCGTCGTTCGGCGCGACCTACATCAAGCAGGTCATCGACGGGCAGGAGGTATTGGAGCTGGACTATCTCGCCAACATCTTCCGCGTCGACGGCGAAGACATGCTCGCCGACTACCGCGCCAACATCGGCGGCTGATCTCACTACATCCTCCTGCCGTTCCCCGATTTGACCCGCTTCGGCGGGTCTTTTTTTAGCCTTCGTCAAAAGCGCGATCGCGCGTGCAATTCGACAATGTGTGCTCTATCCCTACGGAGCACATCATGAAAATTCCGCTGAAATTTCCCGTCAAACTCGCAACCGGCCAAACGCTCGAAGAACTGAACCTCCGTCGCGGGAAGCGAAAGGAGATGGGCCTCGCGACGAAGTTCAGCGATGATCCGAGCGAACAGGAAGATTTCCTGCTTTCTCTCCTGACCGGCCTCACCGTCGAGGATATCGGCGAGCTCGATCTGGCCGACTCGAAGCAGCTCACGGATGCCTTTCGCCTCATGGTTGAGGGACGGGATACCGCCAAAGATGCGAGCGCCACAGGCGCAGCCGGGTCGAGTGCCGGAGCCGCTTGACTCGGTGCTTTGGCCGCTGGATGAGGTGTTGCTGCTGGTGTTGAACATGCAGCCGTCCGAAATCGCAGAGCTGGAAATGGACGACTACTGGCGCTGGATCGACGCCGCAGAACGTGAGATCAAGCGTCGCGCGGACGCACAATAGGCGAAGGGTATGGCAAGTAACTTCTTTATTGGCGTACGGATCGGCGCGACGCTGCTCGGTAGCTTTGGCGCCGCGTTCTCCAGTACCCGGACGACGCTCAACGGCCTCGGCCGCGTCGCTGATGATCTGCGGGCGAGGCATGCCCGGCTGGGCGACGTGATGGCGCGAGCCATGGCCCATCCAATGCGCAACATCGCGCAGCTGCGAAGCCAGTACGAGCGTCTCGGTCGGACCATTGAGCAGCTCAACGCGAGGCAGGCCGCACTCGCGGCACGCCTCGCACGGGGCGCTGCATTGCGCGAACAACGTCAGGCGCTCGGCGCCGACATGCTCGGCACCTACGCCACTGCGGCCGCGACCGCCGCGCCGGTTATCCGTGCCGTGAAGCAAGCGGCCAACTTCGAGGCTGGCCTACGTGACATCGCGATCACCGGCAACCTGACACGCGTCGAGGAGTTCAGGATCGGCGAAACGATGCGCCGCGCTGCGCTTGCGACGAGCCAAGGGCACAACGCCATTTTGGAAGGCGTCGGCACGTTGGTTGCATCAGGCATGGACGCACGAGAAGCCGGCCAGAAATCGGGTTTGCTTGGCCGTGTCGCAACAGCAACGAATGCTGACATGAAAGATCTCGCCGGCATGGTCTATTCGTTCTCTGAGACGCTGGGGATCAAGGGCGATGCGGGTCTGAAGGAAGCATTCAACCGTGCCGCATACGGTGGCAAGCTTGGTCGGTTCGAGCTGAAGGATATGGCGAAGGCCCTGCCGGGGCTCACGTCAAATTTTGCTTCCAAGGGCATCAAGGGCCAGGACGCTCTCACGCAGATTATCGCGAGCCTTGAGGTGGGTCGGGAAGGCGCAGCCAGTGGTGACGAGGCCGTGACGAACCTGCAAAACTGGTTGTCGCACATGAATTCTCAGTCGACCATTACGGCCTACACGAAGGCCGGAGTCGACTATCAGAGGTCGATGTCCAACCTCGTTGCGGGCGGCTATTCGAGCTATGAAGGGTCGCTGCTGATTGCGCAAAAATTCATCGCGTCACGTGGCGCTGCATTCATGAAGCAATGGAAGGCGGCCGGCGCCAAAGGCGATGAAGAGGCGCAGCGCAAATTGATGGAGAGCTTCGGCCTGAATGAGGTGTTCCAGGACATCCAGACGATCAACCACTTGCTCGCGATGAAACAAGGCTGGGACAAGTACCAGCAGAACAAGAAGGACATGGGTAGCACCCAGGCGCTGAGCACGATCGATCAGGACTATGCGCGCCGCGCGGAGCTGGCGACAGTCGCCTGGACTCGTTTCAAGACTCAACTCGCGGATCTCGGGATCACGGTCGGCAACGCACTTCTGCCATCGCTCACGAACTTGATGAACTCGGTTACGCCCCTCATTCAGCGCGTCTCCCAATTCGCTGCGGCCAATCCTGGCGTGATCAAGGGCATCGTCGGGTTTGCCACCGCGGTGATCGGCATGAAGGTGGCGACGCTCGCCGCTGGCTGGGCGCTGAACTTTTTCATCAAGTCGCCAATAAATTCGGTAGGCACGGCGCTGACCACCGTTGGCGCGAAGTGGACGCTGATGAAGGCGCTGTGGATCGGTGGTGGTTCTCGCCTCTCAACGGTGTTTCAGCTTTTCGGGTTGAGCGCGGGTGCGGCGGGCAAACTCGCCGCGTGGCTCGGTCGTGTCGGAGGCATGTTCTTGCGACTCGGCCGTGGCGCGTTGGCGGTCGGCCGTATCCTCCTTCCCTTCGGTCAGGGCATCTTGATGGGGGTGTTCGGTCCGCTTCGACTGCTCGCACAAGGCGGCTTGTTTCTCGGCCGCGTCCTCGGCGGAAATCTCGTACGCGGGTTAATGCTCGCGGGCCGCGCGGTCCTTTGGCTCGGTCGGGCGCTCACGCTCAATCCGATCGGGCTGGCGATCACTGCAATCGCGGTCGGTGCCTATCTCATCTACCGTTACTGGACGCCGATCAAGCAATTTTTCACGGGCATTTGGAACACGATCAAGAGCGCATTCGCTGGTGGCATCGGCGGTGTAATGCGCTTGATAGTCAACTGGTCGCCGCTCGGATTGTTTTACCGTGCGTTCGCCAGCGTCATGAAATGGTTTGGCGTGGACCTCCCGAAAAACTTCACCGATTTCGGCGCGCACCTGATCGACGGCCTGGTCAACGGCATCCGCAATCGCTTCACGGCTGCGAAAAATACCCTGGTGGAGTTCGGCGGAAACGTGAAAACGTGGTTCGCCAATACGCTCGGTATCAAGTCGCCGTCGCGCGTATTCATGGGGTTCGGCGACAACATCGCGCAGGGCGCGGCGATCGGCATCGGTCGGTCGTCCGCGATCGCAACGCGTGCAGCAGCCGGCATGGCGACGCAGGCGGCAGCCGCCGCTTCGATGCGGCGCATCGAAGCCGCGCGCGCCGAGACACCGCTTGGCGCCGCGCCGGCCGGCGCCGGCATCACCGTCCACTTTGCGCCGCAGATCACCGTACAAGGTGGTTCGCCGACCGGCGTCAAAGAACAGGTGAACCAAGCGCTGGGCATGTCGGCGCGCGAGCTCGAGCGCATGCTCGACAACCTCCTTGCACAGCGCGCGCGCCGCGCCTACGGGAGTTGACGTGTTCGCGATTCTTGGCGAAATCGAATTCAATCTGATCGGGTACTTCGACGGGTTCGAAGCGACCTTTGCCACGGACTATGCCGAGCACGCTCTGCTGCAGGGAAAACCGCGGCTGCAACGGATGGCGGACAAGCTCGATGTCGTGCGGATCGATCTGTCGTTCCACTACCAGTACTGCAACCCCGAGGCCGAGCTGGCGAAGCTGCGTGCGGCGCTGTCGGCCAAGCAGGCAATGGCACTCGTGTTCGGCAACGGCGACTACAAAGGCTGGTTCGTGCTGGAGGAAGTCCAAACGAACAGCAAGCAGACCGATCCGTCCGGGACCGTACTGGCGCTTGAAGCGTCGATAAGCCTGCGCGAGTTCGTCGGCGACAAGAAGAACCCGGCTAAACCGCCGGCCGTTCAACCGAAGGTGCCACCCGCGGCAGCGCAGGCGGTCGCCAGCGTCAAGTCGACCGTGGCCACTGTACGTGGAACGATCCGGCAAGCTGTCACGTACGCGAATCAGGCGCAGTCCGCGATGCGCGTCGCAGTCGACGCCGTCAAGGTCGTTCAGAAGCTGAAGGACAACCCGCTTTCTGCCCTGAGTCGATCGTCGGGCCTGCTGACCAACATCAAACAGGCCGCCGATCCGCTTGCGAAGCTGTCGCCGGCGTTGGCTTCGTTGACCGACCAGATACCCGAGGCGGCCGGCATCCTCCGTGCCAGCAACACCGCGCTCGACGCCGTGCGATCCGCACAAGGGCCGCTTGCAAGCGCGACGGTCGGCTCGATCACGGGCGCGGTCGAAAACGCGGCCGGGCAGCTCGCATCGGCCGCCGACGCGCTGAGTTCGGCCGCACCGAGTATTGGCAAGCTGGCGGCCAAGGTCGTGACGCGGAGGATCTGATGTTTCTAACTCACATCACCACCGAAGGCGAGCGCTGGGACCAGATCGCCTATCGCTACTACGGCAACCCGTTTGCATACGAGCGGATCATCGCGGCCAATCCGGACGTTCCGATTGCGCCGCGGCTGGCGAGCGGAATCGCGCTGTCGATTCCGGTCGTATCCAACGATGATGTACCCGATGAGGAGCTTCCGCCGTGGATGCGGTAATCGATACGCCTACGTCGACCAGCGACGTTCCCGAGCCGACGTTCACGCTCGTCTATGAGCAGAAGAACATCACCAACGACATAGCTCCCTACGTGGTGTCGGTCTCGTACACCGACTTCCTGTCGGGGCAATCGGACGAAATCGAAGTCGTGCTCGAGGACGCAGACGGCCGCTGGCGCGATGCATGGTATCCCGGCAAGGGAGATGCACTGACGCTGAAGCTCGGCTATGTCGGTGCACCGCTGCTGTCGTGCGGCAGGTTCGAGATTGACGAAATCGGGTTCGACGAGCCACCGACGACCGTGACGATCCGCGGGCTCGGAACTGGTGTGAAAGCCTCTGTACGAAGCCGCAAGGCCAAGGCATACGAGCACACGACGCTCGCCGCGATCGCGGCACGCGTGGCCAAACGAAACCACCTCACGCTGACCGGCCGCATTCGGGACATTCGAATCGACCGCGTCACGCAGTTTCAGGAGCGCGACGTGGCGTTCCTGGCACGCCTTGCACGCGAGTACGGCTATGCGTTCAAGATTTCGGGTAGCAAGTTGATCTTCAGTGAGCTCGCGAACCTTCGCGAGACGGACGCCGTGTTGCAGTTCAGGCGCGGCGAGCTGAAGTCGGTTCGCCTGCGCGACAAGATCAAGGACGTCTATGCGCGAGCCAAGGTGGGCTATCACAACCCGAAAACGAAGAAGCTCGCGGTGTACGGCGTAACGGGTGATTCCGTGGGCGTCGTCGGCCAGTCGGAGGCGGCCACTGGCAAGAGGAAGCAGTCCGGGCAGGCCGCAAGCGGCGACACGTTGCGGCTGTCCGCACGGGCCGGCTCGAAAGCGACACTGCAGACGAAGGCACGCGCGGCACTTGACCGCGCGAATCTCAAGCAGACGAGCGGGACGGTCGAAATGATCGGTGACACGAAGCTGGTGGCGGGCGCGTCGATCGATCTGCTCGAGTACGGCAAGCTGTCGGGCAAGTATCTGATCGAGTCGGCTCGACATCGGCAGGACCGCAGCGGCGGATACTCAACCGAGGTCGAGGTCAAGCGCTCGTCGACCGCCGTTCAACGCGGGAAAGGCACGGGGGCCGCGAAGAAATCGAACAAGGGGCTCCAGGTCTACGGCGTCACTGCGAAGGGCGACGTCGGTGTCGTCGGCACCTCGCCAGTCAAATCAAAGGGCAAGAAATGAACGAGACACTCGACGAGTTCGGCGCGACGATCAAGTTCGGGACCGTGAGCGCGTCCAAACCCGGCTTCGCTCGTGTGCGGCTGACCGACCTCGGCAACATGCGCACGATGTGGCTGCCGATCGCCTATCCGAAGACCTTGGCCGATCAGGTTTGCTGGACGTACGACAGCGGCGAGCAAGTCGCCGTGTTGATGGACAGCCGCGGCGAGGACGGCGTTATTCTCGGGGCCGTCTATTCTGATGCCGACCGGCCGCCCGTAACCGATCCGAACAAGTTCATCGTGCGTTTCAAGGACGGCGCAGTGCTTGAATACGATCGCGCGACCCACACGCTGACGTGTTCGGGCATGCAGAAGGCCATCGTCGATTCGAAGACGGAAATCGTGCTGCGCGCCGGCGAGAAGGTGACCGTCGACACGCCGGAAGCCGAGTTCACCCGCAACGTCACGGTCAAGGGCAAACTGACCTATCAAGGCGGGATGGCCGGCTCGGGCGGCGATGGCGCAGCGTTGACCGGCAATATGAAGATCAACGGCAACGTAGACGCCACGGGCACCGTCATGGACGCCGGCGGCAACTCGAATCACCACAGCCACTGAGCTTTTAAGCTGCTTTAATATCCCCCCGCATGGTCACGCGGCAACATTGCCGCATGACCCAGCTTTCCGAAATCACCTCTGTCCACTGGCAACCGGCCCTCAACGGCGACGGCGTCGTTGAGGGCGTGGACGACATCGATCAGGCGATTCGCCTGATCTTGGGCACGCCCCAGGGCAGCGATCCGCATCGGCCCGAGTTCGGTTCGAAACTCCATCTGTACATCGACATGCCGATCGACCGCGCGACCCCGCACGTCGTGCGCGAGTCGGTCGACGCGATCCGGCGCTGGGAGACGCGATGCGAGGTCATCCGCGTGATTCCGTCAATCTCCGAATCGCGCGAGACCATCCGCGTGCAATGGCGCCTCGCCGATGGCGTGATCCGTGAAACGGAGGTGCCGCGGTGACGCTCGCCGAGCCGAATTTCATCGACCGCGACCCCGAGGCGATTACCGCCGAGATCGTCGCCGACTACGAGGCGCGTACTGGCAAGACGCTGTACCCGGCGCAGGTCGAGCGCGTCTTCGTCGACATCATCGCGTACCGCGAGACGCTGCTGCGCGTCGGTGTACAGGAAGCGGCGAAGCAGAACCTCGTCGCATTCGCGCGCGCGCCGATGATTGACTACCTCGGCCAGCTCGTCGGGGTGACGCGGCTTCCCGCGCGGCCGGCAAAAACCACCGTTCGCTTTTCCGTCGAGACGGCACTGCCGTCCAATCTGCTGATCGGAGCAGGCACGCGTGTCGAAACGAGCGACGGTGCCGTTTCGTTCGCAACCGACGTCGATGCGATCTTGCCGGCCGGTCAGCTGTCGGTCGACGTCGCCGCAACTTGCGATACAGCCGGCGCAATCGGCAACGGCTGGCAGCCTGGTCAAATTGGCTCGCTGGTCGACGACCTTGGCGACGTCGACGTCACGGTGGCCAACACGAAAGCCAGTGCGGACGGCTACGAGGAGGAAGATACGGAACGCCTGCGCGAGCGGATCAAGCTCGCACCGGAAGCGTTCAGCACGGCCGGCTCGCGCCTCGCATACGTGTTCCATGCGAAAAGCGCCCATCAGTCGATCGTGGACGTCGGCGTCATCAGCCCGGAGATGGAGGTGCGCGACGGTCGGCTCGTTTCGGTCAACGGCGTGCCGCCCGGAAGCGTGCGAGTCTATCCGCTTGTCGATACCGGCCTGCCGAGCGACGCCATCCTCCAGCTCGTTCGCGACAACCTCGACGACGAGCGAAAACGCCCGCTGACCGACTACGTCGACGTGCGCGCACCGACCCCGATCGACTACGCGATCGACGTGCGCCTGACGCTCTACAAGGATGCCGATGCAGACACGACCGTCGCGCTGGCTCGCGCCGGCGCCGAGACGTATCGAGTCGGGCGCGCGGCCGGCTTGGGCCGTGACATCGTGCCGCGCCAGCTGAGCGCGGCGGTCCAGGCGCAAGGCGTGTACGACGTCGACCTGCCGGGCCTCGAGCTGCGCGCGCTCGCGGAGAACGAATGGGCGCGCTGCACCAGCGTCAGCGTCGTGCCGATCGGGGTGGCGAATGGCTGACCTACTGCTTCCGCCGGCGCTGGCCAAAGACGCGCGTTTCAAGACGCTCGCGCAGCTCGCCGAGCGCCTTGGCAACGTCGATCTGTCGCCGCTGTTGGTCTATCTCATCGACGACGTTGACGCGTCGGCCCTGCCATTCCTGGCCGACCAGTTCTCCGTTATGGGCGAAGACGGCTGGAGTCTTGCCGAATCCGATGAGGCGCGGCGCACGTTGATCAAGGGGGCGATCGAGTTGCATCGCTACAAGGGCACGCCGTGGGCCGTTCGCGAGGTTATCCGCCGGTTGGGCTTCGGCGAGGTCGAGCTCGTCGAAAACATCGCGCGCGTGTTCTACGACGGCAAGCGCCGCTACAACGGCTGGATGGTGCACGGCGATCCGGGTTTGTGGGCGGTCTATCGGGTCATCCTGCTCGACCGAGCAATCACCAACGACCAGGCAGCGCTGCTGCGAGCCACCTTGGCGGCGTTCGCGCCGGCGCGCTGTGTGCTTGCCAGCCTTGAGTATCGAGGCGTGCCGGTGCGTTACAACGGCGCCGCGCGCTATGACGGACAGTACAACCACGGGAGCAGTTGATGGCCAAACTCGTCGAGTCTTCTCAATGGGAGGAAGACCTTTACCAAATCGAAACGTCCGACCCGGTCGAGGGCGGCCCGGACGGCGTTTCGAACAAGCAAGCAAAGCAGCTCGGCGGCCGCACGCGCTATCTGAAGCAACAGGTCGAACAATCACAGTCGGGGCTTACGCAACACGTCGCCGCAGTTGACCCGCATCCGCAGTACGCGACCAAAGCAGACCTCGCCCAGGAACTTGGCAATCTGGTCGGTCAGGCTCCGGGGACTCTCGATACGCTGAATGAAATCGCCCAGGCGCTCGGGAAGGACCCGAATTTCGCGACGACGGTAACGAGTCAGCTGGCGCTGAAAGCGCCGATCGACTCGCCGGTATTCACCGGCACGCCGAAGGGGCCGACAGCGGGACAGTTCGATAACACCACGAAACTCGCGACGACCGCATTTGTCCGGTCGTTCGGTATGCAGGCGAGCGCCTTTACTCCGTTGGTCGGGGCGACGACGCTGACCGCCGCGAATGCGGGTAGCACTATCTATCTCGGCGGTTCCGGAAACTATACGGTAACGCTGCCGCTTGCCTCGTCCGTTCCGGCCGGTGCGCGCCTCGAATTTGTGAGCGGAGTTGGCGCGATTCCGGCAACGATTTCGCGTCAGGGAACTGACGTCATCTACATGAACGCGAGCACGTCACTTTCAACGGTTCCGATGGCACTCGGCGACACGTATGTGCTCGAAAGCAACGGTGCAAATTGGTATTCAGTTGGAGGGTCAACGCCTCTCGCATATACGGGTGGATTTGGGGCGTCCCTGAACGTCAACGGCTATCAGAAGCTGCCGAGTGGGCTGATTATCCAATGGGGAAGACTCGCAACCGCGATCGGTGCGAATGCATCTGCAAACCAAGTGCTGCCGATCACTTTGCCGAATGCCATTCTTGTAGCGACGGGAACGCCGGCCCAGACGACGGTATGGTCGGGGACGTCCCCAAGTATCGGCATCGGCGCAACCAACAGCGTCTTGACCGTATGGAACAACTCTCCCAACTCGGTATCGCCATATATCTGGTGGATCGTAATCGGATACTAAAGGAGGCTTACTCATGGGCCAAAAGCAAGCTGCATACGAGTCGAACGGCGACATCGTGGCGTTCTACGACAGCGTGGACTGCCCGGCCCCGCATGGGGTACCCGTCGTCGACATCAGCAACGAACGGTGGATCGATCTCATCAACGCGCAATCGATCGGCAAGCGCCTTGTCGTCAACAGCGCTGGTGAGCCGGTCGCACTCGATCCGCCGCCGCCGACGCGAGCAGAAGTCGCCAGCGCGAAGCGCGCGGTGCGCGACTCAGCGCTTGGTGAGACCGATTGGCTCGTTGCCCGACATCAAGACGAAAAGCTACTTGGGAACGGGACGACTCTGACGGCCGACCAGTTTGTCATGCTGCTCGGGTATCGACAGGCGCTGCGGGAGTGCAGCGGAATGCCGAACTGGCCCGACGTAACGCTTCCGTCGCCTCCACCGTTCGTGCATGAGCAAGGAACGGCGTCCACGTAAAAGACAGGGCAACCGCCGCGGGTGTTGGAGCACCCGTGGCGGCCGCCGCATCACTGCTGTAGCCAGTGAATCGGCCAAGGCCCCGCCACCTTCCGGAAGGCGGGCGCCATTCTGCCATACGGAAAGGGCTTTCACATATGGCAAACAGTCAGCGCGTGTCCGCGCCGCAATAGGCGGCCGCCGCACTTGATATCCGCTGCGGCCAGTGCCGCCGCAAACTGGCCTCAGGCCGGTACATCGAGCTGAGCATCAAATGCCCCCGCTGCGGGGCGATCAATCATCTGAAGGCCACGGGCCTCGAACCAGCGCGCCACCGAGCGCCCAGACACATCGAGCTTTGTAATGGGCGCGAAAATGCCTCTCCCGGCCAAACAGCCGGGCCGTAACGGGTACAAATACAAGCCGCAGTTCGGCGTTGTCGTCGTTTGCCGCGATGAAGCTGAACAGCAGGCTGCCTATCAGGCTCTGCGCAAGCAGGGCTACAAGTTGAAGGTGGTGGCCGTACACTACCGCTGCGCCGACTCGAAGTCGTGTCGCGCGGCGCGCGTAAAATCGCTGTTCAACGTCGACGACGACCGGCATTTCGACCTCGGGGCGGGTCTGCCGATTGACGAACAGGACTGGCAAGTCGGTGTTATCGTCGGACCGTGCGGCTCCGGGAAAACCAGCCCCGGAAAGGCGATCGGGCCGCTGTACGTGCCCGACTGGCCAGCACGCAAGCCCATTACGAAACGAGCGCGGAGAACGAGCGTATGGCGAAGAGAATATGCCGGCTGGTGCTGTATATCGTTACTGCGCTCTTTGGCGGATTGATTCTGGCCCAAGGGAGATCCGCGAGTGTTGATTGGAAGTTCTACGGCGGCGCATCCCTGGGCGAGCGATCGCTATGCTTCTATGACGCCAAAGGGGTCAGTCATATCGTGAGCGATCACGTACAGGTCTGGACGAAGTGCCTACGTCAAAAGGACCTAGATGGTGTCGACATCAAGAAGGACTTTGGCGGCAAGGTTCTCCAGGAGGCTGTAACAAAGACGAGGAACGCTTATGTCCCACCGTTCGAATCGTTGAAGACCCTCAACGCTGATCAACGCGGGATCATCACGGTATACGAAGAGATCGCGGATATCGATGCGTTCCAGCCACAAGCGAGCATATTCTATGAACTCGACTGCCCTCAGAGAATGATCCGCGAGTTAAGCGTAGACATCAACTCTGGCGGAAAGAGAGGCTTCGAGGGCAAGCCGGCCGAGTGGGGGGCCGCTCCGCCGGAAGGTAACGGAGCTGCGCTACTGGAGCTTCTGTGCCCTGCGCGGTAATGCCTGGAGACGGAATGGTAGATGTACCACCGTCTCGGCGAAGCGCTATACCGCTTTATTTTTGCTCAACACCGTTGGTCTCGGTAGTGTGCCGACGTGGCCTCGTCCGTTTTCCGTGCTTTCCAATGGCGAGCAGTTCCGGGCGGCCTTGGCCCGGCTGGTATGTGAAGCGCCGCCGCTCGCGGTCGTCGACGGCCAGATCGCGCGAATCGGAGCCGGCGCCTTCGCGAAGGCGTAGCGGCGCACTGGCGGCCGCGTTGTGTTGCCGTCCTGCCATTACGACATCCTCGACTGGGTCCAGCCGGATTGGGTGTTCGACACCGAATCCAGTTCGTTTGAACAGGGGCATCTTCGGCGCCGGCCGCCTATCGACCTGGACATCCGGCAAACCGACTGGCGCTACTGGCCTCTGTTTGAGCCTCATCACAATCTGAAGCTGCCCCGGATGATCGCGTTACAGAATTGGTGCCATTTCCGGCCGGAGGATACACCGACGTCGCTTTGGCGCAGGGAGCTAGGCCCAATGGGCCTGCGTCTGTTTGCGGCGGCGCTGACGATGATTGATGAAGGCAAGTGCCTGCAGCCTGTGCAAGACCCTGCGCTGGCCACATGGGAGCCGGCGTTTCGTTCGAAGTCGCTGGCCGCGGCTGCGTAACCGGGCGGTTGGATGGGCGGATTGCAATTCGTTTGCGGCATATGCAAACTCTGCCCATCCCAATTTATCGCGCGTGATCGCGTTCAAATATCGCGCCGCGCTTCAGCATTGCCGCCCAGTCCCGCGCCGGGACACGCCCCCTCCCCGCAGCCGCACCCGGCTATTCCGCGCTCGCCACCACCTCGCCCCGCACCTGCCTGCGACCGGCAACGGCCGGCGCGCCTTCGCGCATGTATAGGCTCGCGGCCAGCCCGAACGTCGCCGCGAACAGCACGTACCACGCGGGTGCGACCGGCGAGCCGCTCGCGCGGGTCAGCCACGTGACGATGAACGGCGCGAAGCCGCCGAACACCATCACCGCGAGGTTGTACGCGAGCGCGACGCCGGTCGAGCGCACGCGCGTCGCGAACTGCTCCGCGAGCGCGGTCGGCGCCGGGCCGAAGATCACGCCGATGACCGCGCAGATCACCAGCTGCATCGCCAGCAGGCGCGCGATGCTCGGCGCCGCGGCCAGCCATGCGAACAGCGGATAGGTGACCGCCAGCAGCACCAGCATGCCCGCGAGCAGCACCGGCCGCCGGCCGATGCGGTCGGACACGGTCGCGGCGACGGGTATCGTCACCGTGAGCAGCGCCACCGCCAGCATCTGCACCTTGAACACCTGGTCGAGCGGCAGCCCGAACGTCTTGTGCGCGAACGTCGGCATGTTGACGAGCATCACGTAGAAGACCGCCGTTCCCGTCACGGTCTGCCCCATCGACACCAGCACGCCGCGCAGGTTGTCGCGCAGCACGCGGGACACGCTGACGGGCGCCTGCCCCGCCTGCCGGCTCGCCTCGACGAACGCGTCGGTCTCTTCCATGTGCCGCCGGATCCACAGCCCCACCGGCCCGATCAGCAGCCCGAACGCGAACGGCACCCGCCAGCCCCAGCTGTCGAGCGCGCCGGCCGACAGGCTGCGGGTGGCCCAGGCGCCCATCGCCGCGCCGGCAAACACCGCGAGGCACTGGCCGATCAGTTGCCACGAACCGTACAGGCCGCGCCGGTGCGCGGGCGCGCTCTCGACCAGGAACGCGGTGGAGCTCGCATATTCGCCGCCGGTCGCGAACCCCTGCAGCAGCCGCGCGACCACGATCAGCACCGGCGCGGCCGGGCCGATCGCCGCATGGGTCGGCGCGAACGCGATCATCGCGATCGACAGCGTCATCAGCAGGATGATCAGCTGCATGGCTGCCTTGCGGCCCTTGCGGTCCGCATAGAGCCCGAGCACGATGCCGCCGACCGGCCGCATGAAGAAGCCGACGCCGAACGTCGCGAGCGACATCAGCAGCGACGCGTACTGGCTGTCGGCCGGAAAGAACAGGCGCGCGATGATGCTGGAGAAAAACCCGTAGACGATGAAGTCGTACCACTCGAGCGTATTGCCGACGACCGCGGCAATCACCTGTCGATGCCGTGAGTTCCGGCGTGAGTCGGCGCGCATGCTTGTCCCCCTCCAGTCTCGTGGCAGGCGGCCTGCCTGTCCGGGTGATAACGCCGGACCGTACACGCCCGGCGTCGACCGATCATAGGCACGCCGAAAACCCGCATCAATCAAGCCCGCGATCGAAGCGTTAGCCGCAGATTAAATATCGCGGCGCGGCCCGCGCGGCGTCATGCGTACCCCGCATTGTTGCCGCCGGGGTTCTCGGGCAGAATTTTCGGCCGGCCTCCTCCGTCGTTCCGACCATGCGCAATCGCATCAACGAAGAGATCACCTTCCGCAAGCTCGAAGTGCTGCTCGCGTTCATGGAATCCGGCAGCCTCGCGAAGGCGGCCGATGCGCTGGACGTCAGCACGGTCAGCGTGCACCGCGCGCTGCATACGCTGGAGGAAGGCATGCATTGCACGCTGTTTCGCCACGAAGGGCGCAACCTGATTCCGACGGAAGCCGCGCAGGTGCTGGCCGACGTCGCGGACGACGTGATCCGGACGATGACCGACGGCATCCGCGCGACGCGCGAGGCGGCCGGCTACGGCGCCGGGCAGTTGAAGATCGGCTCGCTCTATTCGCTGACGATCCGCACCGTGCCGGAAGTCGTGATCGCGCTGAAGGCGCGACGGCCCGAACTGCAGGCGGAGCTCGTGCTCGGCTCGAACGCCGACCTGCTGGACAAGCTCCGGCACGGCGCGATCGACGCGGCGCTGATGGCCGTGCCCGCGCCCGAGGCCGGGCTCGCGTCGATCGCGCTGTTCGAGGACGAGATGTTCTTCGCCGCGCCAGTCGGCTCGCCGTACGCGCAGCTCGACGCGATCGACCTGGGCGCCTGCCGCGACGCGCCGTTCGTGTCGCTCGGCGACGGCTTCGCGACGCACCAGGGCTTCGTCGAAGCGTTCCGCGCCGCCGACTTCGCGCCCGACGTCGTGATGCGGGTCGGCGACATCTTCTCGCTGATCAACCTCGTGTGCGGCGGCGTCGGCTATACGCTGCTGCCCGGCCGCGTGCGCGACCTGTTCTCGCACAAGATCGCGCTCGTGCCGCTCGCCGGGCAGCACGCGATCCGGCAGACGATCGGGCTGAGCTTCCTGCAACGCCGCGAGCGCGATCCGAACCTGCTCGCGCTCGCGACCGTCTGCCGCCTGACGGTCAAGAGCGACAAGGCCGCCTGACCGCCCGCGCCGCGCTCAATACCCTTTCGGCTGGATCGCCGGCACGCCGCCCGCGATACGCGCCGCGCGCTTGCCGCCGCGCACGAAGCGCCGCCCGGCCGGGCCATACACGCCGTCCGGCTCCGGGAACAGCGACAGCAGCGTCAGGTACAGGATGCCGCCCACCAGCAGCGACACCGGCACGCTGAGGTCGAGCCCGCCCGCGAGCCGGCCGAGCGGCCCGACGAACTGCCCCGGCAGGTTGACGAACGCGAGCCCGAGAAACGCGGCCGGCAGCCACGCGCCCATCGCGCGCAGGTTCCAGCCATGCGCAAACCAGTAATGGCCGCCGCGCAGGCCGCGGTTGAACACCTGCAGGTCGTCGGCGAGATAGAACCCGCGACGCGTCGCGTAGCCGATCACCATGATCGCCATCCACGGGCAGCTGAACGTGCAGATCAGCGTCGAGAACGTCGCGACGCTCTCGACGAGGTTGAACGCGAAGCGGCCGACGAAGATGAACGCGATCGCGATCGTGCCGATCAGCAGCGTTGCGCGCACGCGGTTCAGGAAACGCGGGAACATGCTCGACACGTCGAGGCCCGTGCCGTACAGCGCGGTCGTACCGGTCGACATCCCGCCGATGATCGCGATCAGGCACATCGGCGGCAGGAACCAGCGCGGCGAGATCGCCAGCAGGCCGCCGACGTAGTCGTTCGATGCGACGAACGCGGGCGCCTGCGATGCAATGAGGGTCGCGGTCGCGAGGCCGAAGAAGAACGGCACGAAGGTCGCGACCTGCGCGGCGAACACGGCGCCCATCACGCGATGCTTCGGCGTGTGCCGCGGGATGTAGCGCGCCCAGTCGCCGAGCGTCGACGCGAACGACACGGGGTTGCTAAGCGCGACGAGCACCGCGCCGATGAACGCGGCCCAGAAGCCCGCGCTGCCTTGTTGCAGCGTGCCGGCATAGTTCATGTCGAACTTGCCCGCGAACGCGAACAGCCCGGCGACGAACAGCACGCTCGCGGCCCACACGGCGATCTTGTTCACCCACAGCATGAAGCGGAAGCCGTAGATGCAGACGATCAGCACGAGCACCGCGAACACCATGTAGGCCGCGCCGAGCGTGAAGCCGTTGACGGGCACGCCGACCATGCTGTGCGCGCCGCCGACGAGCGCGTCGCCCGAGCTCCACACCGCCAGAGAGAAGAACGCGATCGACGTGAGCAGCGCGAGGAACGAGCCGACGATGCGTCCGTGGATGCCGAAGTGCGCGCCCGACGACACGGGGTCGCTGGTGCCGTTGCGCGGGCCGAACAGGCTCATCGGCGCGAGGATGCAGGTGCCGGCGAGCACGCCGAGCAGGATCGCGCAGACGCCCGCCTTGAACGACAGCCCGACCAGCACCGGAAAGCTGCCGAGCACCGATGTGGAAAACGTGTTGCACCCGCCGAACAGCAACCGGAACAGGTCGATCGGCCGCGCATGGCGCGATGCGTCGGGAATGCGCTCGAAACCGAACGACTCGACCTGCGTAATCCTGCCTTCACCCATGTGTCTCCAGCTCCTCAGGTGCGTCTGTCCGGCCCGGGGCTGCGGCCGCGCGACGCATCGTCATCAATATTCGAGGCCACTCTAAAACAGATCGAGGGCCGCAAATATCACGCATTCGAGACGTTTACGACGATGAGGAACAATGTTTTCCGGCGGGTGGGAGGGCGCCTTCCGCGCGGCCGGCGTGTCGTCCGATGCGCGCGCCCCGCTACCGCGCCGACTGCGCGAGCGGGCCTGGCGCGCCCTGCCCCGTTCCCGACGGCCAGCCGCCGGCCAGCGCCTTGTACAGCGCGACCGTCGCGGTCGCGCTGCGCATCCGGCCGTCGGCCGCCGCGTCCTGCGCCTGCAGCAGCGTGCGCTGCGCGTCGAGCACTTCGTAGTAATCGATCGCGCCGGCCGAGAAGCGCGTCTGCGCGAGCTGCGCGGCACGCGCGCTGTCGTCCGCGGCGCGCACGAGGTGCACCGTCTCGTCGCGGGTGCGCGCGGCGCGCAGCAACGCGTTCTCGGTGTCCTCCAGCGCGCCGAGCACGGTCTGCCGGTACTGCGCGAGCTGGCCGGCCGCCTCCGCATCGCTCGCGGCAATCCGCGCGCGCACGCGGCCGACGTCGAGGAACGACCAGTCGATGCCGAGCGCGATCAGGTTGGTATCGCTGCCCGCGCGGAAGAACCCGTAGCTGCTGGTCGCGCTGCCGAGCAACCCCGACAGCGTGAAGCGCGGGAACAGGTCGGCCGTCGCGACGCCCACGCGCGCGGTCGCCGCATGCAGCCGCGCCTCGGCCGCGGCGACGTCCGGACGCCGTCGCAGCAGGTCGCCCGGCGTGCCGGGATCGATGTCGGCGGCGAGCGCCGGCAGCGGCGCGGGCGCGTCGAACCGGCCGATCAGCGCGTCCGGCGTCTGCCCGGTCAGCACCGCGAGCCGGTGCTCGTCCACGCCGATCGCGGCTTCGTACACGGCAATCCGCGACGTGGTCGATTCGTACTGCGCCCGTGCACGCGCCGCATCGAGTTCGGAGCCGCGCCCCGCCCCGACGCGCGCATTGATCAGCGCGAGCGTCTGCTGCTGGTTCGCGGCGTTCTCGCGCGCGATCCGCAGCCGCTCCTGCGAGCCGCGCAGGTCGACGTACGTGCTCGCGACCTCGCCCGCGATCGCGACACGCACCGCGCGCACGTCCGCGGCGCTCGCGGCCGTTTCCGCGCGCTGCGACTCGATCGAGCGCCGCACGCGGCCGAACAGGTCGAGCTCCCATGCGGCATTGATGCCGACGCTCGACGTCGGCGTGTCGCGCTGGCTGCGCGGCGCGCCGAACGCCTGGTCCCGGCTCGACAGCCGATGGCCGATCTGGCCGTTCGCGGTGATCGTCGGATAGCGGTCGAAGGTGGCCTGCGACAGCAGCGCGTTCGATGCGTCGTAGCGCGACACGGCGAGCTGCAGATCCTGATTCGCGGCGAGCGCCGCGTCGATCAGCCGGGTCAGCGCCGGATCGCCGAAGCCGCGCCAGAACGCGGCATCGGCATCGGCCGACACGTCGGGCGGCGACGCATCGCGCCCGGCCGCCGGATGCGCGTCGCGCGCGAACCGCGCGGCGGTCGCCGTGTCGGGACGCGTGAAATCGGGGCCGACCGCGCACGCGGCGAGCGTCATCGACAACGCGAGCGCGGAAAGACGGAAAGCGGCGCTCATCGGTTTTCTCCTTCGAGGGTGCCGTGCTGCTCGTTCCAGACGGCCGGGGTGCCGCCCGCGAGCTTGCGGATCGCGACATAGAACACGGGCGTCAGGAACAGCCCGAACAGCGTGACGCCGAGCATCCCGGCGAACACGGTGACGCCGGTGGCCGCGCGCACCTCGCTGCCCGCGCCGCTGCCGATCAGCAGCGGCACCGAGCCCGCGATGAACGCGACCGAGGTCATCACGATCGGGCGCAGCCGCAGCTTGCACGCATCGAGCGCGGCTTCGATCGTGCCCTTGCCCTGGATCTCGAGCTCGCGCGCGAATTCGACGATCAGGATCGCGTTCTTGCACGCCAGCCCCATCAGCACGACCAGGCCGACCTGCACGAACACGTTGTTGTCGCCGCCGGACAGCCACACGCCGAACAGCGCCGCGCACATGCAGACGGGCACGATCAGGATCACCGCGAGCGGCAGCGTCCAGCTCTCGTACAACGATGCGAGCACGAGGAACACCAGCATCACCGCGAGCGGGAACACGACGATCGCCGCGTTGCTCTGCGTGACCTGCTGGTAGCTGAGATCGGTCCATTCGAGCGTGATGCCGGGCGGCAGCACCGCCTTCGCGATCTGCTGGAGCTTCGCGATCGCCTGCGACGACGACATCACCTTCGGATCGGCGTCGCCGATCAGGTCCGCGGCCGGATAGCCGTTATAGCGCACGACCGGGTCGGGCCCGTAAGTCGGCTCGACCGTGACCATCGACCCGATCGGCACCATCTCGCCCTTCGCATTGCGCGTGCGCAGGTTCGCGATGTCCTCCGCGGTCTGCCGATGGCCGGCATCGGCCTGCGCCATCACGCGGTACACGCGCCCGAACAGGTTGAAGTCGTTCACGTACATCGAGCCGAGATACACCTGCAGCGTGCTGAACAGGTCGGTCAGCGCGACGCCCTGCGCCTTCGCCTTCAGTCGGTCGACCTTCACCTCGAGCTGCGGGATGTTCGCCTGGTACGAACTGACGGGGTAATGCATCCCCGGCGTCTTCGCGACCGCGGCCTGGAACGCCGTCAGCGCATTCTGCAGCGCGCCGTAGCCGAGCCCCGCGCGATCCTCCAGGTACAGCGCGTAGCCCGAGCCGTTGCCGAGCCCCTGGATCGGCGGCGGCAACAGCGCATACGTGATGCCGCCGCTGATGCCCGCGAAACGCGCGTTCAGCTCGGCGTTGATCTGCGCGGCGCTGCGATGGCGCTGGTCGAACGGCTTCAGGATGATGTACGAGTTCGTGATATTCGGCGTGTTCACGCCCTGCAGCGCGTTCAGGCCCGCGAAACCCTGCACCATCTCGACGCCTTCGGTGCTGCGCGCGATCTTCGTCATCTGCTCGGCCACCGCGCTCGTGCGCGACAGCGACGCGCCTTCCGGCAGCTTCGCGCCCGCGAACAGGTACAGCTTGTCCTGCACGGGGATGAAGCCGCCCGGCACCGCGTTGAACAGCAGCGCGGTGGCCGCGAGCAGCGCCGCGTAGACGGCGAACACCGCGCCGCGCCGCTTCAGCGTGCGCGCGACCACGCCGTGATAGCCGTCCGAGCTGCGCTCGAAGAAGCGGTTGAACGGGCGGAACAGCCAGCCGAACGCGCGGTCGATCGCGCGCGTCAGCGCATCCTTCGGCGCGCCGTGCGGCCGCAGCAGCTTCGCGGCGAGCGCGGGCGACAGCGTCAGCGAGTTGATCGCCGAGATCACCGTCGAGATCGCGATCGTCACCGCGAACTGCTTGTAGAACTGGCCCGTGACGCCGGACAGGAACGCCATCGGCACGAACACCGCGCACAGCACCAGCGCGATCGCGATGATCGGGCCGGACACCTCCTTCATCGCCTGGTGCGCGGCATCGCGTGGGCTCAGGCCCTGCGCGATGTTGCGCTCGACGTTCTCGACGACGACGATCGCATCGTCGACGACGATCCCGATCGCGAGCACGAGCCCGAACAGCGTCAGCGTGTTGATCGAGTAGCCGAACATCAGCAGCCACGCGAAGGTGCCGACCACCGACACCGGCACCGCGACGAGCGGAATGATCGACGCGCGCCAGGTCTGCAGGAACAGGATCACGACGAACACGACCAGCACCACCGCCTCGATCAGCGTGTGCTGCACCGCGCGGATCGATTCGCGCACGAACACGGTCGGATCCCACACGGGCCGGTACGCGATGCCGGGCGGAAAGCGCGTCTGCAGCTCGTCGAGCTTCGCGTACACGGCCTTCGCGACGTCGAGCGCGTTCGCGCCCGGCGACAGGAAGATGCCGACCACGGCCGAATGCTTCTCGTTGTCGAACGCCCGCAGCGTGTAGTCGCCCGCGCCGAGTTCGAGCCGCGCGACGTCGGACAGCTTGACGACCTGCCCGTCGTCGCCCGTGCGCAGCACGATGTCGCCGAATTCCTGGGTCGTGCGCAGCCGGCCGCGCACGTTGATCGACACAAGGAAGTCGCTCGCCTTCGGCGACGGCTCCGCGCCGAGCTGCCCGGCCGACACCTGCACGTTCTGCTCGCGCACCGCGGCGATCACGTCGCTCGCGGTCAGCCCGCGCGACGCGAGCCGGTTCGGGTCGAGCCAGACCCGCATCGCGTAGTCGCCGGAGCCGTACACGCCGACGTCGCCGATGCCGGTGATCCGCGACAGCTCGTCCTTCACGTTCAGCGTGAGGTAGTTGCGCAGGTACAGCGAATCGCGGCTGTTGTCCGGCGAGTAAAGGCTCACGTACATCAGCGGCGTCGGCGACTGCTTCTGCGTCGTCACGCCGTACTGCCGCACTTCGTCGGGCAGGCGCGACAGCGCCTGGCTCACGCGGTTCTGCACGCGCACGGCGGCGGTGTCCGGATCGACGCCGGGCTGGAACGTGACGACCACCTGCAGGCTGCCGTCCGAACCCGCGACCGACTTCATGTACATGATCCCTTCGACGCCGTTGATCGCTTCCTCGAGCGGCTCGGCGACCGATTCGGCGATCGCCTTCGGGTTCGCGCCCGGATAGGTCGCGCGCACCACGACACTCGGCGGCACGACTTCCGGGTACTCACCCGCGGGCAGCATCGGGATCGCGATCAGCCCGAGCGCGAAGGTGACGATCGACAGCACGACCGCGAAGATCGGCCGGTCGATGAAGAAACGGGAGAAATCCATGGCGTGGCCTCCCGTCACTGCGCCGCGGCGTCGGCGCGCAGCGCGGCGACGGGCGGCGCGGCCAGCGCCTTCGGCTTGACCGGCGCGCCCGGATAGTAGATCCGCTGCAGGCCGTCGACGACCACGCGATCGCCCGCGTTCAGCCCCTTCTCGATGATCCGCTCGCCGCCCAGCTCGCGGCCGATCGCCACGTCGCGGCGCAGCGCCTTGTCACCCGGGCCGATCACGTACACGTACTTGCGGTCCTGGTCGGTCAGCACCGCCTTGGTGTCGACCAGCAGCGCGTCCTGGTCGCGGCCGCTGACGAGCTGCACGCGTGCATAGAGGCCCGGCGTGAACGCATGGTCGGCATTCGGCAGCCGCACGCGCGCGCGGATCGTGCCGGTGGCCGGATCGAGCCGGTTGTCGAGGAAGTCGACCGTGCCCGCATGCGGGAAGCCGGCCTCGTTCGCGAGGCCGACGCGCACCGGATCGGCGCCGATCGCGCGATGCTTCGGATCGGCGCGCTGCGCGTTGTAGCGCAGGTAGCTCTGTTCGTCGCAATCGAAATACACATAGACCGGATCCTGCGACACGACCGTCGTGAGCAGCGTGTCGTCGGCGCGCGCGAGGTTGCCGACCGTCGCCATCGCGCGGCCGACGCGGCCGGCGATCGGCGCGCGCACCTCGGTGAAGCCGAGGTTCAGCTGCGCATCCGCGACCGCGGCTTCCGCCGCCTGCAGGTCCGCGCGCGCCTGCGCATCGGCGGCGCGCGCGTTGTCGAGTTCTTCCTGCGAGGTTGCGTGCGCATCGATCAGCGTCTGCACGCGCTTGAGCTGCACCTGCGCGAGACCGGCCGCCGCACGGGCCCGCTGCCGCTGCGCCGCCGCGCGATCCAGCGCGATCCGGTACGGGCGCGGATCGATCACGAACAGCACTGCGCCTTGCGGCACGAGATCGCCCTCCTTGTACGCGACGCGCTGCAGATAGCCGCTCACGCGCGGCCGCAGGTCGACCGCGTCGACTGCTTCGACGCGGCCGTTGAATTCGTCCGCGAGGCGGACCGTGCGCGGCGCGATCGTCGCGACGCCGACTTCGGGAAGGGCCTGGGCCGGCGGAGCGCCTCTGCCGTCATGGCAAGCGGACAGCGCAAGCAGCAGCGCGCCGGCGGCGCCCCACGGCGCCGCCTTGCGAACAGGGAAATGGAACATGGAGCCTCGCGGTACGTTAAACTGCCGCGTAGCTTAAAAGTTGAAGTTGACTTTAAGTCAAGTTTTCCAGGAGGACGTCATGGGTACTGCGGAAGAGTCGAAATGGCCGTTGATGTCGATCCGCGAAGTCGCCGCGCGCAGCGGCGTGCCGGCATCGACGCTGCGCTTCTACGAGTCGCGCGGCCTGATCCGCTCGCATCGCAACGGCTCGAGCCATCGCCACTATTCGCGTTCGGTGCTGCGCCTGATCGCATTCATCGTGTTCGCGCAGAAGATCGGCTATTCGCTCGACGAGATCGCCGAGCAGCTCGTCAGCCTGCCGGCCGACACGCTGCCGACCAACAAGGACTGGCAGCGCCTGTCGCGCGGATGGAAGAAGCGGGTGGCCGACCAGATCGAGGAATTGCAGCGGCTGTATATCAATCTCGACGAGTGCATCGGCTGCGGATGCCTGTCGCTGAAGCGCTGCAAGCTGACCAACCCGGAAGACCGCGCAGGCCGGCGCGGGCCGGGCGCGCGGCGCTGGCTCGGCGATCCGCCGCCGGTGTGACGGCGGCGCGGCCGGCCGTCAACGCGACGCCGGCCGGCAGGGCCCCAGCATGTTGAATGCCGTCTCGAGCACGGCTTGCTTGAACGCGTCCGGGCGCATCGGCAGCTTCGTGAATTCGTGCATCAGGTGGCTGTAGGACACCGTCGTGCTGATCGCATTTTCGAGCATGAAGAACAACAGGCCCGGATCGGTCGCCTGGATCTCGCCGGCTTCGGCGGCGTCGTTCAGCAGGCGCACCGTCGCCGCATAGTACGGCCGCACCAGCAGCACCATCAGCCGGTCGAACCGCTCGCCCTCCTCCGTCGCCGCGGTCGAGAAGAACATGCCGATGTCCGGCTCGGCAAACACCGTATCCACGCCGAGCGCCACCGCGCGTTCGACGCGCGCGCGGTAGGTCAGCGGCGACGCACACAATGCGTCGACCGCCGCGAACAGCGGCGCCATCAGCTCCGCGATCTGGTCGACGACCGCGTTCCAGAGCGTGACCTTGCTGCCGAAATGGTGTGCGATCAGCGCCGCATCCACCCCCAGTTCGCGCGCGATCTCGCGCACGCTCGTCGCGTCATAGCCGCGCTTCGCGAACGTGCGGCGCGCCGCCCGCAGGATCACGTCCGGACCGACGGACTCGCCCGGCAACGGCCGCCCGCGCGTGCGCCGCCGGCTTGCCGATCGCTCTGAGACTGCTTCCACGTTCCCGCCCTCCTTCCAGAATCCGATTGCCTTGCCTCCCCGTCCGCCCCGACTCCCGGAACCGGACGGCCCCGCCTTGATTGACACGTCAAGCACCGAGGCGCTAGGATCATACATTATTCATCACGCGATGATTTAAACATGTCCGATCCAGTACGCATCGTCATCGTGGGCGGCGGCATCGCCGGCCTGTTGCTCGCGACCCGCCTGGGCGACCAGCTCGGCCGCACCGGCCGCGCCCATGTCACGCTGATCGACCGCAGCCCCACGCATGTGTGGAAGCCGCTGCTGCACACGATCGCCGCCGGCACCCGCGACGTGCAGCAACAGCAGGTGATCTTCCTCGCGCATGCCCGCGAACACGGCTTCACGTTCCAGCCCGGCGACATGCAGGGGCTCGACCGCGCGCGCCGGTGCGTGCAGCTCGGCGAAATCCGGTCGCAGGACGGTCAGTTGGTGCTCGACGCGCGCACGATCGAGTACGACGTGCTGGTGCTCGCGCTCGGCAGCCAGGCCAACGATTTCGGGGTGCCCGGCGTGCGCGAGCACTGCTACTTCATCGACAGCCAGCGCCAGGCCGAGACGTTCAACGAGGCGTTGCGCATGCGCGTGTTCCGCAGCGTCGCGAACGACGAGCCGCTGCGCGTCGCGATCGTCGGCGCGGGGGCGACGGGCGTCGAGCTGGCGGCGGAATTGAGCCGGCTGCTGGAGATCGCGGGCGCCTACGGCGACGCGTCGGTGCGCGAGCGCCTGCAGCTCACGCTGCTCGAGAGCGCGCCGCGCATCCTCGCCGCGTTCCCGCCGAAGATTTCCGCGTCGGCGCAGCGGCGGCTCGAGCAGATCGGCTTTCGGGTGCTGACGTCGACGCGCGTGAGCGCGGCCGACGCGCACGGCTTCCATTTCGGCGACGGCGCGTTCGCGCCGGCCGACCTGATGGTCTGGGCGGCCGGCGTGAAGGCGCCCGACTTCATGAGCGCGCTCGGCGGGCTCGACACGAACCGCGCGAACCAGGTCGTCGTGCGGCCGACGCTGCAGGCGCTCGGCGACGAGCGCGTGTTCGCGATCGGCGACTGCGCGAGCCTGCTGCCGGACGGCCATGAACGGGCGCTGCCGCCGACCGCGCAGGTGGCCACGCAGCAGGCGGCCCATCTGGCCGCGTGCCTGCCGTCCTGGCTCGACGGCAAGCCGCTGCCCGATTTCGCGTTTCGCGATTTCGGCGCGCTGGTGTCGCTCAGCGATTACGACGCATTCGGCACGCTCGGGCAGTTCGGCTTCTTTCGCGGCGGCTTCATTCGCGGACGCTTCGCGCAATTCAGCCACCTGATGCTGTATCGCCGTCACCAGCACGCGCTGCACGGCTTTTCCAGGGCGACCCTGCTGTGGATCGCCGAGCGGATCAACGGCTGCGTGCAACCGCGAATCCGTCTGTCGTAACGCCGGCCGCGCCCAGGATCGCGCATCGACTCGGGAGGACAGAGATGTTGGATGACAGTGCAACGCCGTGGCTGCGAACCGTCACGGACATCGGCAGCCTTGGCGGGCCGCCCGCCGACTGGGCGATGCCGCGGCGACGCAGCACGACCCGCGACAAGCTGCCGGCGTGGAACGCCGCGAGCCGGCCGACGATCGGCGTGCTCGAGCGGCCGACGCGCGAATGCGTGGTGATCTCGTGGTGCGACGCCTGCACCGGCCGCTACGCCGACCAGAAATGGCGGCTGTTCAGCACGCGGCGCCGCGGCGTGTGCGCGTTGTCGGGACGGTCGATCAAGATCGGCGACAGTGTGTACGCCCCGCAGTTGCTCGGCTCGACGCCGGGGAACGCCGCCGCGATGATCCTCGCGGATTGCCTGGATCAGCTCGAAGCGGCCTGATCGCGCGACGGAGGCCGTGGCTTCGCCGCTTTCTTACGATTCGCCGACAACCCCGCATTTTCGTACGCGCGCCGCTCACACGGCGGGAATAAATCCGCTGCCTCGCAGGTATACCCGGCTGAAAGTGCCGGTTTCTTCGCGGACGATCCGGCCGTCCGCCGTCGTCATTCGCTCGCGAGGCTTCCATGTCGTCACAAAACCCATCCAGTCCGTCCCGCCGGCAGGCGTTGAAATGCATGGCCTTCGGCGGCCTCGGCACGCTCTTCACACTGTCGGGCGGCGTGCTGACCCCGTTCGACCTTGCATTGGCGCAGGGCAGCAAGATGCCGCCCATGGACATGGGCAAGCCGCTGTTCGTGCAGATCAGCGACACCCACATCGGCTTCAACAAGGAAGCCAACCCCGACGTGACGAGCACGCTGAAGCAGACGATCGACCTCGTCAACGGCATGCCGGCGAAGCCCGCGCTCGCGATTCATACCGGCGACATCACCCACCTGTCGAAGGCGGCGGAATTCGATCTCGCGTCGCAGCTGCTGTCGGGCCTGTCGATCACCGAACTGCATACGGTTCCGGGCGAGCACGACGTCACCGACGGCTCCGGCGCCGAGTATTTCAGCCGCTTCGGCAAGGCATCGGACAACCGCGGCTATTACAGCTTCGACCACGACGGCGTGCACTTCGTCGGGCTCGTCAACGTGATGCACTTCAAGCCGAACGGCCTCGGCAGCTTCGGTGCCGATCAGCTCGCCTGGCTCGAGCAGGATCTCAAGGGCAGGAGCGCGAGCACGCCCATCGTCGTGTTCTCGCACATGCCGATGTGGACGATCTACGAACCGTGGGGCTGGGGAACCGGCGACGCGCCGCAGGCGCTCGGCTACCTGCGGCGTTTCGGTTCGGTCACGGTGCTGAACGGGCACATCCATCAGATCGTGTCGAAGGTGGAAGGCAACATCACCTTCCATACCGCCCGCTCCACCGCGTTCCCGCAACCCACCGCGGGCAACGGCCCGGGCCCGGTGCCGCTCACGGTACCGCGCGACCAGCTGGCGAAGATGCTGGGCGTGACGACCGTCGAGTACGCGGGCCATCCTGCCACGTCGGCGCTGCACGACACGACCATCGGCTGAGCGACAAGGAGACCATCGTGAAAAACCGCATGTTGCCCCGCGCCCTCGTCGCCGCCGTGCTCTGCCTCGCCGCGTCGGCCGTTCCGGCGTTCGCACAGAGCGCCGGCGGCCCGGTCGTCACCATCAAGAATTTCATGTTCTCGCCGATGTCGACGACGATCAAGGCCGGCACGACGCTCACCTGGAAGAACCTCGACGCCGAGCCGCACACCATCGTCAACGACGCCGGCATCTTCCATTCGAACGCGCTCGACCAGGATGAGACGTTCTCCTACAAGTTCGACAAGCCGGGGGTCTACAAGGTGTTCTGCGGGATCCACCCGTTCATGAAGGAAACGATCACGGTGCAGTGATCCGGATCATCGCGGCCCGTGCCGGACGACGCATTCGCGGTCGTCCGGCATCGCGCCGTGCGCTCTCCAACGCCGGCTTCCTTCAGCGCGCCTCCGTGACGCGCGCCTGCTCCGCCGCTACTCCGCCACTACGAACCCGCGCGCATGCGCTCGACGAACCCGTCGAGCTCGCGGGCGCCCGCGTCGGTGATCGCCCAGTAGTTCATGTGCCCGGCCGACCAGCGTGCGACGTGATACCCCTGCTGCTCGTCGACGCGTAGTGTCCCGCCGGCGCTGTCGCCCGGCCACACATAGACGTCGATCGGGTGAAGCTTGTAGCGATACACGAGCACCGCGACCGCGCGACCGCCGACGTAGTCGAGCCGGCCGCCGACGAGCGGATAGCCCGCCTGCGCGAAATCGCGCACCGGCGGCGCGAAGTCGAGCTTGCCGTCGAACCACGGCTTGACGGTGTGCCGGTCGGTCGACACGACATCGGTCAGGCGATCGAGCTGCAGCGAACGCACGTGGTTGTCGACGAGCGCCGACCTGAGCTGCGCGTCGGCCGACGGCGCGGACACGTAGAGCACGCCGCTCCAGGTGAGCGCCAGCGCACTGAGCGCCATCGCGCCCGCCGGCGCCCAGACCGACAGGCCGCTCGCGCGCCGCGGCGCGAACCAGCCCGCGATGCGCTCGCGCATCGACCGGTGGCCGCGCAGGTCGGCCTGGATTCGCGCGCGCAGCGCATCCGGGACGGGATAGCGAAGCTCGGGCGATGCCAGCCACGCGCTCACGCGCCGCTGCGCGTCGAGCGCGGCGCGGCACGCATCGCACCGGGCCAGGTGACGCTCGAATGCCGCGCACTCGGTCAGGCTCAGTTCGTTGTCGACGTATGCAGGCAGTACGTCATGTGCTTGTTGATGATCCATCATGCCTCCTGGCCCAGGTCCGTGAGAATCGCGGCGAGCTGACGGCGGCCGCGCCCGAGGCGCGACATCACCGTGCCGATCGGCACGCCGACGATGCTCGCAATTTCCTTGTACGACAGCCCCTCGATCTCGCGCAGCACGATCACCTCCCGATGCTCGACGCTCAGGCTGTCGAGCGCCGCGACGACCTGCCGGCGATCCTGGTCGCGCATCATCAGTGCCTCGGGGCTCGACTGCCCTTCATCGCTCGGCTCGGGCACGGCGTCCTCGTCGTCGAGCGACAGCGATCCGGCGGCCCGCCGGCGGTTCTGCCGATACCACGTACAGAACACGTTGCGCACGATGCGCAGCAGCCACGCGCGCGCATCGTCGCCGTCGAACCGGCCGATGAAGCGGAATGCGCGCACGTATGCTTCCTGGACGATGTCCTGCGCGTCCTGGTCGTTGCGGGCCAGCCAGCGGGCGACGTTGTACGCGGCATGCATGTGAGGCAGCATCAACGCCTCGAAGCGCCTGACAGAAGTTTGCTCGTCCATTCCACACCCGGATCGTCGCTTGATCGGAACCGCACCCGCATCCGTGATAACTGCCGATGCGTGCGTTCTATTCCCGTGTTCCGCACAAATCGCTGCGCGGCGGATTTCGATGACGCCCGATGGAATCGCGGAATAAATCCGCACCGCCCGAAGTTGGAACGGATGCAGCACTCACTTTTTCAACTTCCGAAGGAGCTGGACATGAACAAGCACTTGCTGGCCGGCGTGGCCGTCGTCATTTTTTCCGTTGCCGGTTTTTCCACGTCCGCATCGGCGCAGGGCAAGACGCGCGCCGAAGTGCGCCAGGAACTGATCGAGGCGCAGAACCACGGCCTGCGGTTCGTGACCGATACGTCCTACCCCGAGGTCAGTCCGTTGTTCCGGGCGCAGGCAGAACAGATGCAGGCCCCGCAGGCAAGCAGCGGAACGGGCAGCCAGCCCGCCGATTCGTCCGAGGCCGGCAAGCGCGCGATCGCGCCGTCGATGCCCGGCGCCGCCAACTGCGTCGGCCCCGTGAGCTTCTGCTCGCCGTACTTCGGCAGCTGACGCGAACGCGTCGCCGGTTGCCCGCCTGTCGCCATCCTTATCGTGTCGGGAGCATCACCATGAAATATTCGATCGGATCCCTGATGATTGCCGCGCTGCTCGCCAGCCATGCGGCATGGGCCCAGTCGCCCGCGCCGCTCACGCGCGCGCAAGTGCTGGACGAACTCTATCGGCTCGAAGCCGCCGGCTACAATCCGTCCGCCGGCGACGAAGGTTCGTATCCCGCCGATATTCAGGCGGCGCAAGCGCGCGTCGACGCGCAGCGGGCGGCGCGGGCCACTGCGTCCGGCGCGCCTGCCGCCGGTATTGCCACGCAAGCCGGCAAGTAGCCGAACATCGTGCCAAAACGAAGCAGGCGCGGCCCCGCCTCGGGAAGGCCGGTTCCCCGGTGAAACCGGCCTTCATCACCGCCCACGCGAGCTGCCGCCATGTCAGCTGCGATTTCCCACGCTGCCGAGGAACGTCTGCGTGACGCCAACCCACACGCCGGCCCCGCCGTTGCGCGAGTTGCAGGCCACCGCGGGATTCTGCCCGCCCCAGATCACCGCGCCGTTCGCCGTCGTGGCGAGGATGTCGTTCAGGATGGATTGCCACGGGCTGCCCGGCACGCGCTGCGTGTTGCGGTCGTAGCACTGCGGCCAGAGGTGCGGTAACACCGGAGCTTGGGGATGGCAAGCTAGCTCGCGATCGCCGCGCCGCGCTAGTCGATCCGTCATGTCCATGTCTGCCCGCCTCGGCGGCACCGGCACGGAATGCCGCGCCGCGCTCGGGCAGGTTCTTCGCGAAAGGTATGCATTCGCAATAATTGGACCGTACCCAATATCGACTGACCCGCAAGATCCGTCTCTTCATATGCATGGGTATGCGAGCGACGGATTTGTTCAAATCTCCGCTATATCAAGCAATTTTCCACATATCGCGCTGCTGCTTCGCGCGCATGGAGCGGCGAAACCGCTTGCCATACCTGCTTTCAAGTCCGACCATACCAATTAGCATTTGACGGATCGTTCCCGGGAGAGCACATCACCATGCCGCTCGACCATCTCGTCACCGAGCAGCCCAACGGGCAAAGCGCGAACCTCGACGCACTCGGCATCGGCGAAGCGCTGGCGCTGATGAATCGGGAAGACGCGCGCGTCGCGGCGTGCGTCGCCCAGGCATTGCCCGCGATCGCCGCCGGCGTGGCCGCGATCGCCGACGCGCTGCGCGCGGGCGGAAGGCTGATCTATATCGGCGCTGGCAACAGCGGGCGCATCGGCTACCTCGATGCGCTCGAGTGCCAGCCCACGTTCGGCATGCGGCCCGGTGACATCGTCGGCATCGTCGCGGGCGGCTTCGCCGGCATCACCGAGTCCGCCGAGGATTCGGACGCGCTCGGGCGCCGCGATCTCGAGGCCGTCGAGCTCGCGCCGAACGACGTGGTGGTCGGGTTGACCGCGAGCGGACGCACGCCTTACGTGATCGGCGCGCTGCGCCACGCGCGGGCGACCGGCTGCCGGACCGTGTGCGTGGCGTGCAACCTCGGCAGCGAAGCGGGCGCGTTGTCCGACGTCGCGATCGAGGTGGAGTGCGGCCCGGAGGTGCTGACGGGCTCCACGCGGCTGAAGGCCGGCACCGCGCAGAAGATGATCTGCAACATGCTGTCGACGATTTCGATGGTGGCGCTCGGCAAGACCTACGGCAACCTGATGATCGACGTCCAGGCGCACAACCACAAGCTGCGGCAGCGCGCGATCGGTATCGTGTCGCAGGCCGCGCACGTGTCGCACGATGCGGCCGAGCGCGCGCTCGAACAGGCCGGCAACCGGCCGCGCATCGCGATCCTGATGCTCGTCGCGGGCATCGATCGCGCGAGCGCCGAGCGGCTCGCCGGCGCGGCAGGCGGCTCGATCCGCAAGGCGCTCGCGCTGCTGCCGCACGGCGGACAAAAATGATGCACGTCGTGCCGCTGCTGCCGGCCACCGCTCGTACCGCGCCGGTTCACTGCCGCGAATCTCCGTCCGTCAACGCCTGTCGCCACAGTACGCATCGCATGCTTACAAGCGCTCAATCAATGAAGCAAGGACGAAGCCGGCCCGGCCACTCACGCGAAGTAACGGCTCAATGCTTAACACAGGGTCAATCGCCCTATGCCCGTCGTTATTGGCGTGAACTGGGGGCGCGCACCGCGCGCAATTCCAGGCTATCAAAGTCGTAGTTGCCACGCAATTCGATGCGTCCCGCCGCACCTGCTTCGCTAACGCGCCATAACGCGATCGCGTCGCTCACGAAAAATGTGCCCATGAGTTCGCCCACGACGAAGCGAGCCAATTGCCATTCGGCGGTCGCGAGCTCGACGATATGTGCGTCGAGTTCCGCGAAGTCGGCATTTTCGAGTGAGTCGCTTCGCCACCGTCGCCATGGCGCATCGGCTTCCTTGATCTTCTGCCATTCGAGCGCGAGCTGGTCGATGCGCGGTGCCGAAATCGGTGCAGCCGAGGCGAGCTTGGTGCGCAGCGTCTCGGGCGTGAAGTCTGCAACAGAAAGGGCGTCGCGGGTACGAATCGGATCGTCGGGGCCCATATAGTGACGATCGAGCGGGCTGATGTCGTCGCTCGACAGGCTCACCTCGAAAAGACGCTGCGGCGTGTCGCGCAGGCGGTAGGCAAGGCGGCGCAGCTTCAATTGATCGTCGGCGCACGGTCCGTGCCAAATGACGATCGGCACGTCGGTGAGAATAATGCACTGAATGAGATCGAAGTCCGTACGAGCTGCAGTGTAGATGTGTCCCAAAAGCTCGCTGTCGAGCGCACGAAGTCCCGACGTGTCATCGATGTCTCGCAGCGGGCCGACCGTAAGGTCATCCCATAGCGTGAATACGAGGGATTCACATCTCGGCTTGTCAAGCGCACCGACCATGCTGCCCGCGGCAGAGTTGTTGGGCACAATGTGGATCGTCTTCATAGACCTCTCTTCAAGTACAAATGTTCTTCACGGGTTCGCGGGAAGTCGCGGCCCAAAGGACAGTGGCAACTGAAGGGATAGACACCACTAGCATCACGCCGGTTCACTGAACCGCATATCTCCTTCCGTCAACACCTGTCGCACTTGCCGCATGGCCAGGCCTTGGCCCTGCGCAGTTCGGGACGGGTGGCAAGGTCTGACCGCTCGGTATCGGCAAGAGAGGTGACCGATATCTGCGCACACTGATGACGATCCGCTTGGGATGTCCGGTCCGGATTTCCTGACGCAGCATGCGCTGCGACGCGAGCCGCCGTGCACCTAAACAGAGCTATCGCCGGCCGTTGCGCGTGCTTCCAATCCAGGGGCAAACGAGGATTCACGACTCCAGCGGTTCCAGACTTGCATCGACACGGCACGATAGTGGTTATGCTGCGCGGGAAAGTGCACAAAACGATGCTCCCGGGACGCGTAAATCGGCGATGTTGCGAGCGTGATCGCGTCGACAATATAACGTGCGTCGAGCATTCCGAAATGTTCCATTCCCTCTTGAATCGCTTGTTGGTCGCCGCCACTCGAGTAGACGGCCGAGCGGTCCGTGGTTGACTCGATGCGCATGCACATGTGCTCGACCACATTACGCATTGCTTCCGTGTCACGCACACCGATCATGCAGGAGTTCACAGCCCACGCCGTGTGATCGCCCCCAATCACGAAGTCGCGCCCGGCAATCACGGGATCGATCGATTCAGCCTGATTGATCGCAAGAATATCGGCGTCCACCCAGAAGACGAACGCGTGATCCCTGAGATGATGACGAATCAGGTGCATTTTTGCCCAGTTCGCGGTCACGCCAGAAGGCACGAATGCTGGCGACACCCGGTATGAATGATATCCATAGCCGTGGCGAAGGCAGTAGCGCTCGAAGTTCTCTTCATGGATGTCGCCGTAGCCCGCAATGTTTGCGGTATGCAGTGTGACGAACGCAATCGACGCACCGGGGTTGATGTGCAAGGCAGGCTCCCGTGTGCGGTGTTGCGCGACTTTCCACAACGCTGCGGCATTCGGACGTCCGCCGGTTTTGACCACGCTCGCATCCTCCAGCAGGGCTGTCACGTAGCGGAAATCGTAGTCCGCGGTCGGACGCCACAGCCCGTCGACACATTGCCAACGCGGGGCGTTATGTGCGACCAGCGGCATCGCGTCGGCTAGAAAGTCAATCGACAGCCCCTGATCCCATACAGTCTGGACAGATGCAAGATGGCCGTTGGCAAGAAGTTCGGAAAACGGAAGTGGGTTGAACGCCTCCCGAAGATAAGACACCTCGCAGCCCGAGATGTGATCCTGCAGATAGCAAGCCCAATGCCCGAACTCAAGCACCAGCTTGCGAACCCGCTCCCGCACCTCCAGCGTGTTGCGAAAAATCATCCCGCTCGCGGCGGGCCAGGGCGACTCCGGTTCCTGATTGGTCACGATGGCATCGTATCCGCGCGCAACATCGTCCAGTGGTTGTCGGCCGAATACGACCGAGAACGCGTCCAGCACGAGAAGTAAATCGCCCCCGCGTAAGCCGGTGAGTTCGTGGAGTATTGCCTGATACTTGAAGAGCACCGGCTGCCGAGGCCCATAGACATGCGTACCGTCCACGACCACGTGTCGATATCCCATGGTGCGCGCGTAATCCGCATGGTTGTCGAGCAATCCGTCCACTGGACGATTCAGAAGCACCGTCATTACGGTATGCATACCTTACCTTCTTGTATCGATATATTCCGGGCGTCGATCGGAATCTTCTGATCTGTCGTGGTCGACCCGTTCCGGACACTACGTCAAGTCTTCTTCCGCGACTGCCGGCGCGAGCCCGATGTTCAACGGATGCGGCCATATCCGGTTGTATCTGCGCGTCAGGCAACGGCTGACGTCCCAGTCTGCTTCCTTCAAAGCGGCCGCACGGCTACCTGCTGCTTGAACTCGGAGGAAAGCGAACGACGTTGCTCGATGTGTCCGTGAAAACGATTGAAGCCCAGCCTTACCTGGCAATCAGCCGGGCGAGCAGGTCATCATATGCCGTGACGAGTATCGGATTTTCCGCCGTGTAGCGGCGCAGGATCTCGCGCTGGCGTCGTGCATAGCTTTGCCAATGGTCGTCATGTTCATGCAGCGCACGCAGCAGCACGTTGGCGCCCTGCTGCACGTCGTTGTCCGGATAGTAGTAGCCGAGATCGGGCGCGAGGCTCGCGTTG
>LOZU01000051.1:0-8169 GCA_001527685.1 Burkholderia pyrrocinia | reverse complement strand
ACTTCCTTCGCGGTCTGGCTCTTGATCCACGCTGCCGTCTTGCGCAACGTGCGTCGCCACGCGGCCCGCATCGCGTTTGGGGACAGCCCGTGCAAAGCGGCCGTCACCTCGTTGATGTTGATCTCGACTTTCAGGTCGTCCATATGCGCTACTGAAGAGTAAGGACCGTCCAGCCCGTGCCGTCCGGATGCGCCTCAAGCACGCGATACCGAACGCCTTCCGCGACCAGGACGCTGCCTTGCCGGACGTTGACGGCGTCACGATCCCGCAGATGAAACACGGGCGCGACCAGCTGCGTACGCTGGCTGCCGAGATCCGGTCCGAGCCACGGCGACCTGAACAGACCATCGACGGGCTGGCCGTCGATCGTGATGTCCGCGTCGCCGAGATCACGCAGCACGGCCGAGTCGACATCCGCGATCAGATCCCGGAACGCCATGTCACGCCTTCAGCTTGACGATCGCCTTGGGGCGCGTGCACAGGTGGATCGGGTTCGACTGCGCCTCGATCTCGACGCCCTTGCCGAAGTCCATCAGCTCCTGCTTCGCGTAGTACGGCAGACCGGTCGTGTTGACCGCCTCTACGTAGTCGGCCGGCGCGAAGCGCGTGATGAACAGATCCGGCACGCCTTCGGGCACCGCATACGCCTCGTCGTCCGGGACGTACCCGATGTCACCAACACGGCCACGATAGCGCTCGAACGTGCAGCCGCCGATGTCGAACGCGTCGCGCGTGTCGCCGCGCAGCGATGCGGCCATCGCAGTGGCGAGGTAGGTTTCCTTCACGGTCCGCATCACAATCAGCTTGTTCCAGAAGTTGCGACCGCAGAGCACGCGCACACCCGTGTACGTCGTCGCACCGAGCGCATCTTCGATCGCGTCCTGAACCTCCTGACATTTCTGCCGGATCTCGGTCGTCGCGCTGTCCAGCTCGAACGCGACCACCGTCTGCTTGATGCCGAAGTACTTCAGCAGGTCGATCAGCACCGACTTGCCGTCTGCGTCCAGCACTGCTCCCTTGATCGCACCGACGCGGTGGAATTCGTGCGTCGCGTCGAGCTGACGCCGCATCTTCCCGAGCCGGCGATTCACCACGGTCTGCATCGCTTCCAGCTCGGTTTCCGAACCGAACGCCCGGAGATTCTGGATCTCGTCCGCCTTGATCACCGCACGTTGCGGCAGGTGCACGGTATTGAACGGGATCATGCTGCGCTTGCCGCCGCCCACAACGGCGGCCGGCGAACCGCGCTCGCCGGCCGCGACGAGCGCGAGCGTGTCGCCGTCGCGCTCGATCTGGATTGTCGTCGTCGTGATGCCGTCCTCTTCGAACAGCCCGAGCGTGCCAATCCGTCCGGGAACGTGCGGCTGCTCGTTGATCGCAGCACTCAGGGACGACAGCGAGAATGCATCGTCTTGAAACAGGGCGATGTCCGCCATACAACCTCCAACTTGAAGAATGGATACAAAAAAGGCCACGCGCATTGCGTGGCCTTCAGGGGCGTGAACCGCGATCAGCGGATGATGACGTGGCGCTCGGCGAGATCGGTACGGCCGGCAGCGTCCAGACCGGTGAGCAGGCCGCCGACCGCCTCGGCGAGCCGCACGATGCCCGTCGCCGGACGCGGCGCATCGGACGCCGCCAGCGGCGCGTACAGGATGGCCGCTGCGACTTCCGAGCCGTCGTTCGCCGTGTTCAGGTACGGCGCATATTCACCGGTGCCGGTCACGCCGAGCACCTGGCCGGCCGGCAGCGCCGGGCCGGCTTTGACGACGATGCGCTCGCGCGAGATCTGCCCGTTGCCCTCCGACACAAGAAATTCAGCCGGCAACACGCCCTGTTGCTTCACGTTCGACATGTGGTTCCCCTCCTCGGGTTACGTCAAAGTTACTTGCCGCTCTTGCGAGCCGCATAAATGGATGCCGCACGCGGCGCACGCGCGTCGACCTGCGGCGTGTTGGATGCCCCCGGTGCCGGGCGGTTGGTGATGCTCGACTGCGAAGCCGTCACGCGCTCGAACAGCCGCGCACGGACCTGGTCGGGCGTCAAGCCATCCGCGACGAAGCCGGCCGTCAGCTCGGTCAGGCTCGCGGCCAGACAGATGCCTGCGATGTCCTGCGCGCTTCGGATCGCAGCGTCGACCGTCGCGCGATCGCGCAGGCCCGTCGCCAGCACGATGCCCTCCGCGCAGTGCTCGATCCGCGCGTCGCGGCATGTGGCATACACGTGCGAAGCGAGCGCCGTAACGTCCGGCTTCGCCGACGGCGGCGGCGGCGGCGGCGCAGGATCGGCCGGCGGATTCGGAGGCGGCTCGCCGTCGTTCTCCAGCACCGCGCGAATCTCTGCCGGGACCGCCGAGAAGCGCGCAGCGAGCCGCGCAGCGCCCGCGTATGCGGCGATGCTGATCGGCTCTTCGATCGAGTCGCAGAACCCCTGCTCTTTCGCCTGCGATGCCGTCAGCCAGGTCTCCGCGTTCATCATTGCGCGCACATCGTCTTCCGACAGACCGCTACGCTGGACGTACGCCGCGAGGATGTTCGCCCCCGTGCTGTCGAGCAGATCCGCGAGACGACGGAAGTCTTCGGCCTCGCCGGCCGCGACCGTATGCGGGTTATGGATCATCAGCATGGCGTTCGCCGGCATCACGATCGTGTCGCAAGCCATCAAAATCAGCGACGCGGCCGACGCAGCAACACCGTCGACGCGCCCCGTCACCTTCCCGGCATGCCGCCGCAGCGCGTTGTAGATCGTGAACGCGTCGAACACGTCACCGCCCATCGAGTTGATCGCAACAACGATCGACGTTGCCGTCGCCGCCACCTCGTCGAGCTTCGATGCGAACAGATCCGCGTCCGTACCCCAGAACCCGATATCACCGTAGATCCGGATCTCGGCGACCCTCCCACCGTCCGCACTCGCTTGCGCGCGGATGTCCCACCAACGTTTCTTACCCTTCATTCGCCATCCCCTTTAAAGGCATCGCCCGCGCCGTCGACCGGATCGAGCGTGTCATATCGAATCCCGAGCTGGCGCTCCCGCGCGAGATCGTCCGCGTTCTCGCGGTCGACCTGCTCCGGATCATCCCCGCGCGCGAGCACCGCACCGGACCGGCTTGCCAACCCAGACCGGATTTCCATCCGCTTCGCCGTAACGTCCTGCACCGGATGGATATACGGCCAGCCCTGCGGCACCCATCGCACGCGCAAATATTCGCGCCGGCTCCGGTAGTAGTCCGGCATCGGCATCGCGCCCGAAAGCGCACACGCGTCGACCCACCAGCGCCACACCTTCCGGCAGAACTGGTGAATGAACACGTTCCACTGGATCTGTTCGACCGATCGGCGGAACTCATTCAGGATCACGCGCAGCACGCGATCGCTCACGTCGCGCAGATCCCCCGTCATGACTTCGTACGGCATGCCGACCGACGCCGCAGCCGCCATCAGTTGCTGGCGCATGAACGGGCCGTAGTCGGTTCCCGCACCGGGCGGCGCAGCGAACTTGACGTCCTCGCCCGGAGCAAGCTCCTGCATGCTTCCCGGTTCAAGCGATACGACCGGCGAGAAGCCGTCGACGTCGTACTCCACTGCGCCGCCCGTCACGGGATCTCCCATCATTCCGGGTTCGGTCGGCGGCTTCGTGATGAATCCGGCAAAGAGGTTGCTGACCTCCTGCCGAAACAGCACCGCGTCGTCGAAGTTGTCCAGCGATTTGAGCCGCAGCAGCACGGTCGACAGCACCGGCACACCGCGCACCTGGCCGGGCCGAAGTGCGTGAAAGACGTGCGCGATCTCGTCGGCCGGTACGCGAACGGTCTGCGTGCTGGTCATCGACGCACGCCCGTACTCGCCGGGATGACGCTTCAGCAGGTGATACGCAACCCGCCGACCGTCTGCATCGAATTCGACGCCGTTGACGATCTCCCCGCCCGGAACGATCTCGTTCTTCTCCATCGGCAACAGATCGCCTTCGAGAAGCTGGATCTGCATCGGGACCGTCATGCCATCGCGCGGACTGCGCAATCGGCGACGGACCAGCACCTCGCCGTCGCTGAAAAACGCCCGCGCAGCCAGCGTCTGCACTCCAGCGATGTCAGACTGACCATCAGCGTCGATCTCCTGCACGCTATCCTCCCAAAGTTGCTTTTGCGTCTTGCGCACCAAGTCATTTGGATGCTGCGGATGCGCCTGAATGCCGGTGCCGATCGTGTTCGACACAAGCCGTTCGATGACCGCCTTTGCCCATGCCTCATTTCGGATCGCGTCACGGGCGCGAGACCGCATTAACGGAAGGTTTTGCACCGCCGCCGCATTCGGTCCAGCGCTCGATACTCGCCACGACTTCGCGCGCGCCCCGGCCGTGCTCGCGGATTCATAGGCCGCCGCCTTCAGCCGCGTCGGCACCACGAATCCGCGCTGCGCGAGTGACGGATAACCTCGTTTCATCGCATCCCCTTGCCCGCGTGGCGAATCCGGACGATCGACGAACGTCCGGCCGCACCGTTCAGGTCTCGAATGATCTCGGTGCGCGCCTCGCGCAGCTCAGCGATCGAGCGATACTTCACACGCCGGTCGGCGTACTGCACCTCCAACTCGCCTTTCGCGATCGCGGACTGGATGCGCTCCAGATCCTGCCTTGTGTATCCCATGAACTTCTCCTAGCGCCGCGACAGGTACGTCGATCGGCCAACGCGACGCCCCTGAATGCGCGAAACCCCGCTCGGTGGCGGGGTTTCGGCGGGTTTTGCTACCTGCGGCGACGGCCGCGGAGCCTCTGTTACTTCCGGTTCATCCGGCGGGTCGGGTACCACCGCGACAGGCATCCCTGAAGGCAGTTCTTCCAGCACCGGCACCGCATCGAACAGCGAGACCTGCGAAGCGCGGTGCTGCTCGACCTGCCAGTGCTCCTCCTTCATCAAATGCACCTTGACGCTGCGGGCCGCGTGCATCGCATATCCCTCGCAGTCCAGCGCCTCGTTTCTCGCGCCGGCCTTCTTCTGCCACACGCGCTTGCCACCACGCGGCCCGGGCACCTTGACCTCGGCCGTGAGCTGCGACAGGTAGTCGCTGCGCACGCCGCGATACCAGTGCATGCGGCCTGGTCCGTCGCCTTCGAGCTTCATGCGGTTTTCGAGGATCAGATCCTTCGCCCGACTCACGCCAACCATGTACGGACGCAGGCCGTACTTCGCCGCCTTGCTGTTGTTCCGCGTCGAGTCGATCGATGCCTTCGGCACGCTGAAGATCTCCGCATCGGCATTGCTGCTGCCCTTGACGGCCATGACGTTATGACCGGCCAGCTGCGCCGCACGCACATACTTGTATACCGCGTCCGACGTCGAGCCATCCGACGAGTCAATCGACGTCGCGCGTACGCGCAGCAGCCAGCCGTTCTCATGCCGGTATGCGTGCGTCAGCAGCATCGTCAAAGCACCCCAGACCCCGCCCGTCATCGGATCCTGCTGCTGTTCGAGCACGTTGCCGTGAATCTCGCCCCACACGACGAGCCAGCTCTCCTCGCCGCGTCCCCATGCGCGCAGAACGATTGCGAGACGGTCGTGCTGTACGTCGACGCCGAGCGTCAACAGCAGACCGCCGGCCGGCACCGACAGCGCCGCATACGACAGCGCCCGCTCGGCGAGCACGTCCAGCTCGGGCAGCTCGCTCTTGTACTTGTACGCCCGCCCCTGCGAGTTATTCACGAACGATCGCATCTTCGTATCGTCGCCCTCGCGCAGCGCCTTGTCGGCTGTCAGCCACTTCTTCACTAGTTCGGCCATGTTTGATCCGGGGAAAGGCGATACCAGCTCGTTGATGCGAAAACCGGCCACGCCGTGAAACGGTGCCGTCGCGACCCATCGCCCACGACGGACAGCGCGAATGCGCATCGCGTCGTCCCACAACGTGCCGCAATGAGGACAGGTGTAGCGGGCCGTCTCCGGTCGCGCTCGGCCATAGACCTCATGCGCGACCTCGGCGTCGTCACTCCAGGTCACGTTTTCCCACGCCAGCTCATGCTCCTCACCACAATCCGGGCACGGAACCAGATAGACGCGTTGATCGGAAGCCGCGTACGCCTGCTGGATGCGCGACAGGCCGTCGACAGTCGGCGTACCGCCCAAGATCATCTTGCGTCGCCGGTCCGAATAGCTCTTGTTGCGCTCCTCCAGCAGCGTGATCGAGTCGCCCTGTTCGCGCACATTGGTGTTCGCGTCGTCCGGCTCCTCGACCGCGACAACCGGGGCCGGCGTCGACTTGACCTCGTCCGGCGCGTTCGATGTAATGAACTTCAGGAAGCCGCGCGCGAACGTCTTGTGATCCCACAAGTTGTTTTTGTCGCGGGCCGAGTGGACCGGCAACTTTGCCGACAAGCGAGGTGTCACTTCGACCATCGGCTCGAATTTTTCGAGGTTGAACTTCTTCGCCGTCTTCTCTTTCGGGAACATGACGATCATCGGGCACGGATCGACATCGATCCGCTTGCCGATGTAGTTCAGCAGCACGCCGTCCGTCCACGCGACCTGAGCCGATTTCAGGCACACCACCTTCTGCACGGTCGGATCATCCAGCGCTTCGTGCATGCCGAACACCCACGGCGTGATATTCGGGTTATAGCGGCCCGGCCTAGCCGACGCCTTCGCGCTCAACCGCCGGTGCTTGCGCGACCAATCCGTCGTCCCAATCCGCTCCGGCGGACGCAGCAGCTTCGCGATCCGGCGAATCACTGCGTGGACTGTCTGGGTCGTATTCAGAAAGCTGCTCAAGGCATCCATAGATATGCTCGTTCAACCATTCGACGTCGACCTCGACGCCGTATAGCGCGTACAGCTCAGGCGCCAGCTTGTCGGGCAGCGCCAGCAATTCCGTTTGAAATGCGCCGACCATCAGGCCGTACGCCTGCTCCAGCTGCGCGACGTTGACGAGCTGACCTTGCTTCTCGGCCAGCGTCAACAGCTTGAGCTGTCTGTCCACGCGCTCAGTCATCGCGCGTTCGGCGACGAGATCGATGCCGGTCTCGCTGGATCGGCCGGCGGCCATCTCGCGCAGGTGCCGGATGTACGCGACGCGGACCTCGTCCATCGACACCGCCTTGTAGTCGAGCCGGACCTTGTCGACGAACCGCGAAACGGCCGACTGATCAAGGTCGAGATGCTCGGCGATCTGCTGTTGAGTCGGCATGAATATGACCCCCTATGGAGACTCGCCAGTAGAGAAAAAGCGCGGGTGCGAGCCCCCGCGTATGGCGATGCCCAGAGGGTCCCCGCCTGCTCAGAAAATAGGCGGCCCCGCGTCGATCGCGATATCGGCAGTCGTGCCGTCGCCCGCGCGGTCCATCGCCCACACGACACGGTCCATCGCGTCGTCAAACACGAAGCACCGCGCGGTAACGCGCCCCATGCTTCGATCTTCATCCCACGTCGACCAGACCTCGCTCGGCCCGGCGCTCGTCGACTCGATTCGCATTTCAGCGCCCCAATGCAAAAAGCCCTGAGGGCTTGCGCACTCAGGGCTTCGATATTCATTTCGTAAGGGCGAACGCCCTCCCAACAGATCCCGACAGACAGTTATCGTTGTTGGTCGCGGCGCTCCCGCGATTCAGTACGCCTGTCGGGCGATTGTTGCGACACGAGTGTGCGGTCGCTCACGTATCCAGTGACGCGGTAAAGGATGTGCAGAGTGTAAGCGATCCGCTCTTGAAATGGAACACGTTTCATCCTCGCAATTGCCGACGCAATGTGTCGTACACCGATCCATCTACCGTATCCAACAGCGAGAGCATGTCGTGAAAGCGCCACGACCAGTTCCGCCGATACTCATCGAGCGATACGCCGAGCGCGTGCGCCCGGCCAGCGTCGTCGACCTGCCGCTTACCGGAACCGGAGCAGTCTGGGCAAATGTGCCGGCCCTTCGCATCCGAAACCGGCGACGCGGCGATCCGCCCGATCCCACCGCAGTCGTCGCATGGTTCGTATTCCCGAAAGACCAGCGGCCCGTTACGCCCTTCGAAGAACGGGATACGTTCCTCCGATACACACATCTTCCCGCTGCCCCCGCATTCATCACACGCGTGCGTTGACGTCGTGACGGGCCGCGCACGACGCACGACGCCGCGCCCCTCGCACTCGACACACTGATCGTTCACCCACTCGTCCAGCAACCGCAGCGCGAACCG
>LOZU01000050.1:0-12206 GCA_001527685.1 Burkholderia pyrrocinia | reverse complement strand
TGAGGCGCAAGTCGAGAATCACGGCCTTCACGCCGGGGCCTTCCTTGCGCGCTGCCTGTACGACGTCGATGTAGTTGCCGACCGCCGGCTCGGGGAAACTGGCGAGCCGGGTGTACAGCACGTCGCCGTCGAGTCGATGTGCCGTCGCGGGATTCGGCTTGATGATGGCCCGCACCGGCGCAAATTCCAGCATCCGGCGCGACGGTCCGCGCAGCAACTTGAGCTTCAAGGGCGTACCCGCGTCGCCCTTCGCGTATTTCGCGATGTCGCTATTTTCAACACCCACCACGCTGTCGTCGTTCATCGCAACCACGAGATCGTCGGGCAGCACACCGGCCTTGGCGGCAGGCGCATCCGGCACGACGTCAATAACGTGCAGGCCGTCCGGCCGGGTTTCGAAAATGATGCCGATGCCCGGTGCGCCATCGCGCACGCGCCGGTCGTTTTCGAGCTGCTCCTGCCGCTCCTTCTGGTCGAAGAAACGCGCATACGGTAGCGTCTTGATGCCCAGATGAACGGTCGCGTCGAGCAAGGCCGGTATGTCGACGTCGGTCAGATGCTGCTTCTTGAGGACTTCCACCGCCGCTTTCAATTGGCAGATCTGCGGCTCCCAGTCAGCCGGACACGGTGACGGTTCTGATCCGGATGCGTCCGCGCAAAGGAACGCAAGCGATGCGAACAGACCCGCCATCGTATGGACATTGCGCCGCTGCGGCAGGCCGGCAGGCGCCGACGCGAGCGACGCGTGCTGCGTCGGACGGCGCAGTGCAGAGCGACAGTGTCGTCTGGCGCGGATTTGCAGGAGACGAACAGTGGATACGAGGCGAGTCATGGTGCGATCATGCCATACCGAGATGCAAATGCTACTTGATTGTGCAATTGCGAATACTGGCGTTGATGCGCCGCTGCGGCATTGATACACCCGCAACATCTCGGCCGCGATGTCATGTTCGGCGCGTCCATTCGCCCGGCTGGCCTGGACGTTGACCACCAGACCATGCCGGTTGTCTGTCAGCACATGACCGAGATAGCTCGGCAAGGCCGGCGCCACGTTGCTCTTACGATACAGACGACTGTTGCCGTCGCTCTTCGATTCGTGCGTGTCGTTGCTGAGCGTCTCCCCGTGCCAGTTGCCCGGCGGCCGATCATCATCACCGCCATCCTTGCGGCGGATACTCTTGTGGCTGGCCCAAGCCTGGATCAGCGTGCCATCGACGCTGAAGTGCTCGCCCGACAGCAGGCCGCGCTTGTGCGCCGTTTCCACCGTGGCATTGAACAGCTCCGTCACCGCGTCGAATTCCAGCCGCCGGTCCCGGTTCTTGCTGAACACCGAGTGATTCGATACCGCATCCTCGATCGACAGGCCCACGAAGCACCGGAACGGCAGGTTGTACGAAATCTGCTCGACCAGTTGCCGCTCGCTGCGGATGCTGTACAGCACTTGCAGTAGCATCGCCCGCATCAACTTCTCCGGCGCGATGCTCGGCCGACCACCTTTCACATCGGCCTCATATATCGCCGAGAACTTCACGTCCATCTTCGACAACGCTTCGTTGTAGCCGTCCGCGCCTCGTATCTGCCTTTCCTTCCTTGATCTCCGGAACCTACATCGTCGAGGATGGAGCGAGGTAATTCAACGGCCTGTTGGAGAAGTGACGGTCAATGGGGAATGAGTTTTCCCTTGGCGAGTTCGAGTGAATCGAGGAAGGCGGCCATGAACCAGTTTGCTATCCTCTACGAGGATCGCTTCGTTCGACCGACCGTGTAATTCTCAACCCGTCTTGAACACGGAAATCCAGATACCCCTATGAAGACAGGTCCGGCGTGCGAAAACACGTCCGGACCCAATGGGTCAACCTTTAGCCCGCAAGATCTGCCGGCAGCTTGCCACCATTTGCGGCCAGCGCCGCCATCAACTGGCCGTGCAACCACACGTTCATGCTGGCTGAATCGTTCATGTCGCCGGTGTACTTGAGTTCCTGTGCCAGTTGCTTGCGATGCTCAAGACTGCTGTCGACTCCCAGTGCCTTCATCGTGTCCACGATGGACGTGCGCCAGTTCAACGTCTCGTCGCTTTCCCCGACGATTTGATCCATCACCGCCGCCACGTCGACATCAGCCAGCGGGGCGGGTGCCGGTGCCGCAGCTTGTGCTGCAGCAGGATCCGGAGTCGGTTCGGCCGCGGGTGGCGCCTCGTCGGGTTTAGCCTTGTGGAACAGCTTGTTGACGATGTCACCAAAGATACTCATCTCTATTTCCTTTGTCTCAGAAATTGGCCGGTCGGCAAGGCGCGCGATCTTGGATCGCTCGGGGAGCAGCTTGGCCAGTATGCGCCAGCCTGCATCGAACATTTGTCATGAAAGGTCAAGATTGCGAGGCCGAGCCAAGGCAATCGCATGAAGGGCCTTGCGATCAAGCAGTTCCTCCTCCTGACCTACTTAAGGTCAGGCGTCAGGTTACGCAATCGCCCTCAAACCCTCCACGGTTTCCTGCGATGAACCATTTCTATCGGTCTGCCTATGCCGTCGGCCCCGATCAATGTACGTCCGCCGGCACGTGACGCATGCCGCTCGAGCCGGCCGCAATAGCGCACATTGACAACAAATATCAAGCGGACGTTTTGCGTCAACGACAGTTGGCGATGGATCGTTGATCAGTCAGACACAGGCTCGTGTCTGATCGATCAACCTGCAGGAGACCATTGCCATGAAACTGCTGAAAATGACCGCCATTGCTGCTATCGCCTTCGCATTTGCTGGTGCCGCGAGCGCCGCAGATATGCATCATCATCACCATCGTCACCACCACCACACGACGGACCGCCATTAAGCGCTTCGGGAGGGCTGGTCGATGTCGGGGGCCAGCCGGACAACTGCCACCACAGGAAGAAAGCAGATGAAAAAGTATCTTGCCTCAGCCATTGCAGCAGCAGCGCTGCTCGCTTCAGCCGTGTCTCATGCGCAGGTACCGTCGGGCGCGCCAGCCGGCACGACCGGGCTCTGCAAGGACGGCACGTACTACTCGGGCGCATCGAAAAGCGGCGCCTGCTCAGGCCACAAGGGTGTCAAGACGTGGTACGGGAGCGCATCTGCAGCGGTAGCAGGGTCTGCGCCTGCTGCGGCAACAGCCAGCGTAACCAATGCCAGCGCGCCGGTCGTCTCTGCGGCCACACTGGCGAAAACGGCCAGTGCGCCGGTGGTCACAGCTGCCGCGGCGGCAAAGTCCGCCGGCGGCCCCGGCCAGGTGTGGGTGAACACCGGTACGAAGGTCTATCACTGCCCGGGTGACAAGTACTACGGCAACACGAAGCAAGGCGCCTATATGTCCGAAGCGGATGCGAAAGCGAAGGGCTTCCACGGCGTTCAGGGCAAGTCCTGCCAGTAACGATTGAGGCCGGCGCGTCGCGAGACGCGCCGGCCTCAAGACGGGAACACCCACGGGTCTTGTCCGCGCAGAGCGACAACCATGTTCAAACTTCCATCCGCAGCGGCTCTCCCGGGTCAGGCAATTCTTGAGCGGGATTTCCTTGCGAGGGCCCGGTGTCGCGATGGCCTTCATCAGCTTCGTCGGCGGGGCGTGAATCGCACCGAATTTTGTGGAGGATTGGATTCCTAAGAAGCTGTTGCGAAATTAATCACACGCTGTCTTGAGTTTGTTCCAGCAAATCAGGCAACACGCGAGCGAGAGGAATGCCTCATGCACGTGTGCGTACCGTTCGTAGCGAATCTTGAGCCGCCTGAATGCATGGAGCCAGGCAAGGGAACATTCGATGAACCAGCGCGTTTTACCAAGGCCACTGCCATGAGGCGAACCGATTTTGGCGAGCAGGGGCGTGATGCCACGCTCGCGCAGACGCTGCCGGTGTGGCTCGGAACTGTAGCCCCGGTCACCCTGAACAATTTTCGGTTTGCGCAGAGGACGTCCGCGTTTTCCTCGGATGTGAGGAATCGCCTCAATCAGCGCATCGAGTTGCGTGATGTCGTTGCAATTGGCGGCAGTCAGGATGACCGCGAGCGGGATGCCTTGTGCGTCGACGATGAGGTGGTGCTTGCTGCCGAGCTTGCGCCGGTCCGTTGGGTTCGGGCCGGTTTTTTTCCCGCAAGCATCGCGCGAACTGACGAGCTGTCGACAATGGCGCGTGCCATGTCGAGCTGGCCACGACGGCGCAACTCCGCCAGCAGCGTCTCGTGGATGCGTTGCCAGACGCCCGCCTCTTGCCATGCAACCAGCCGCCGCCAGCACGCAGTGCCTGAACCGCAGCCCATTTCTTGCGGCAGCAGATTCCAGGCGATGCCTGAGCGCAGCACGAATACGATGCCGCTCAGCACCGCTCGATCTGGCGTTGGCTTGCGTCCCGCGTATCGGCGGTTCCGCGACGCTCGCTTCGGCAGAAAAGGTTCGATGAGTGACCACAGCTCGTCGTCTATCAGTTCTTGGTGCATCGCTTCCTGGCAGGAAAAACAAGTCAGAAAGTTAACACCCGCTCGAAAAAGTTAACTGGCCTAATCCGTAATTTCGCAACAGCTTCTAAGCCGCCCTGCAGCAGAATATCGAGGCGGCCGGGCAGGGGCAGGAGTGGCGCGTATCGCGGACAATGCACTCGCATTGATCGAGCGCTTGCTGGTGCGCGCCGACGCGATCGTCGGCAGCGTGCCGGGGAGCGGCCTGACGAAGGTGTGGCAGTGAGCGGCAACCGACGGGCTGTGCCTGCGTATCCGGCGCAGTCTGGCGGAACGGGGTAGGCGGGCAACAGACTCGCGCCGCTCCGGCGCTTCGATGCGACAATAGGTGCGACCACTGCGAAGGACTACGTCGACGGCGCGCAGACGAAGGATGCCACCCTTGCCGATTTTCTGACTCGCGCGCGGGGTGAGATGGCTCATTTTTCGCCGACGCCGGTGCCGCGTTGTCCGCGGCGCGACGGGCTGTGGATCCGTGCAGAGAAACCCTGCGCCAACAGCCCGCTGCCGCGGTCCTGACGGCCATGCAACGTATCAAAATTGAAGCCAAGCTGGCAGCGTTGAAACGGCGAACAGTTCGGATGCTGCCCGGAAATCTTCCGGCTTCGCCATCGCTCGCCGCGTGCGGCGTCGCCACTTCCGCTTTTTGGGTGTTTCCTCAGTGTTCGCCCCCGGGATGATGAAAGCTACATCTCGAAGACAGGAGCGAAAAGCCCTGCCGGCATTGCCTCCCGGCACGCACCCCATCCAAAGATAAACAATTTGTGAACCCTTGCCGCCCCGAAATTTTGCACAATGGCGGCAAGGCGGCATTCCGTCGCCATCCGACCCCGACACGCCGCACGGCGCCGCCATCCGCCATGGACCACCCGAAACGCATCCTGATCGTCGAGGACGACGCCGACATCGCCGACGTGCTGAGCCTGCACCTGCGCGACGAGCGCTACGAAGTCGTGCACAGTGCCGACGGCGCCGAGGGCCTGCGCCTGCTGGAGCAGGGCAACTGGGACGCGCTGATCCTCGACCTGATGCTGCCCGGCGTCGACGGGCTCGAGATCTGCCGGCGCGCGCGCGCCATGCAGCGCTACACGCCGATCATCATCACCAGCGCGCGCTCGAGCGAGGTGCACCGGATCCTCGGCCTCGAACTCGGCGCGGACGACTACCTGGCCAAGCCGTTCTCGGTGCTCGAGCTGGTCGCGCGGGTCAAGGCGCTGCTGCGCCGCGTCGACGCGCTCGCGCGCGATTCGCGGATCGATGCCGGCACGCTCGACATCGCCGGGCTGTCGATCGACCCGATCGCGCGCGAGGCGAGCGTCGACGGCGCGCGCATCGACCTGACGCCGCGCGAATTCGACCTGCTGTATTTCTTCGCGCGGCATCCGGGCAAGGTGTTCTCGCGGATGGACCTGCTGAACGCCGTATGGGGCTACCAGCACGAAGGCTACGAGCACACGGTCAACACCCATATCAACCGGCTGCGCGCGAAGATCGAGGCCGACCCGGCCGAGCCCGTGCGGATCCTCACCGTGTGGGGGCGCGGCTACAAGCTCGCCGCGCCGGACCTGCGGGACGCACCATGAAACTCACGCTCACCCAACGGCTGTCGCTCGTGTTCTCGGTGCTGCTGCTTGCGTGCTCCGGCGCGTCGGCGTGGCTGCAGATCCGCGCGAACGACATGCGCGAGATGGAAGTCGTGCAGGGCCTGTCGCGCGAGCTCGCCGCGCACATCGCCAACATCACGCCGCTGATGGACGCGAACGGGCTGCGCCCGGACGCGGTGCGCACGCTGTTCGGCCAGCTGATGGGCGTGAACCCGAGCGTCGAGGTGTACCTGCTCGACAGCGCGGGGCGCATCAAGGGCGACGATGCGCCGCCCGGGCACGTGAAGCGCGATCGCGTCGATCTCGCGCCGGTGCGGCGCTTCCTCGCGGGCGAGCCGCTGCCGATCCTCGGCGACGATCCGCGCAGCGCCGGCGGGCGCAAGATCTTCAGCGTCGCGCCGCTGCGCCGCGACGGGCAGCCGCCGTCGGGCTACATCTACGTGGTGCTGCTCGGCGAGGCGCACGACCGGCTCGCGGCGCGCTTCGACGCCGGCAACGTGCTGCGCACCACGCTGTGGTCGATGGCGCTGGTCGCGCTGCTCGGGCTGCTGGCGGGGTTGACCGCGTTCAGCTTCATCACGCGCCCGCTGCGCCGGCTGACGGATGCGATGCGCCGCTTCGACGCGCACGGCGAGCCCGACACGCAGCCGCGCGTGCCGCGCCCGCCGCCCGGCCGGCGCGGCGACGACATCGCGGTGCTCGAATCCGCATACGCGCAGATGGCCGACCGGATCGGCGAGCAATGGCGCGCGCTCACGCACCAGGACCAGCAGCGCCGCGAGCTGATCGCGAACATCTCGCACGACCTGCGCACGCCGCTCACGTCGCTGCACGGCTACCTGGAAACGCTGTCGCTGAAGGCCGGCACGCTCGACGACGCGGAACGCCGGCGCTACCTGTCGATCGCGCTCGCGCAGAGCGCGAAGGTCGGCCGGCTCGCGCAAGCGCTGTTCGAGCTTGCGCGGCTCGAATCGGGCGGCGTGCAGCCGGTGCCGGAGGATTTCTCGCTCGTCGATCTCGTGCAGGACGTGTTCCAGAAGTTCGAGCTGGCCGCGAAGGCGCGCCACATCGCGCTGCATGCGCGGATCCCGCCGCGCGTGCCGAACGTGTCCGCGGATCTCGGCATGATCGAGCGCGTGCTGACCAACCTGCTCGACAACGCGCTGCGCCATACGCCCGAACAGGGCGAGATCGAGGTCGCGCTGGAACCGCGCGACGGCAAGGTGGGCGTGACCGTGTCGGATACGGGCCCGGGGATTGCGCCGGCGCAGCGCGAAGGCCTGTTCCAGCGCCCGCAGCGGCCGATGAGCGCGGGCGGCGCGACGGTGAACGGCGGGCTCGGGTTGTTGATCGTGCACCGGATGCTGATGCTGCACGACAGCCGGATTCGGCTGGTCGATCGGGTGGGGCGGGGGGCGGTGTTCGAGTTTGCGCTGCCCGCGGCGAACCCGGCGGGCGAGATGGTCGGCCGTACCGGGGGCGCGCGATAAACGGCGGGCGCGGTTCGCGAATCGCGCGCTCACCCGCCCCGCTGGCGCCGCACCTCGCTCGGCGTCTTCCCCGTCCAGCGCTTGAATGCGTGCCGGAAGCCCACCGCATCGCTGAACCCGAGCGTCAGCGCGATGACCTCGGTGCTCAGCGACGTGGTGTTCAGATAGTCGATCGCGAGCGCCTTGCGCACGCTCGTCAGCAGCTCGCTGTACGACGTGCCCTCGGCCTCGAGCTTGCGGCGCAGCGTGCGCGAGGTCATGCACAGGTTCTCGGCGATCGCGTCGATATCCGGGAACTGCCCCGGCGTGCGCGTGAGTTCCTGGTAGACGCGGCGCGTGATGCCCGACTGGTTGCGCAGTTCCTCGAGCAATTGCGCGCAATGCGACGACACCTGCGCGGCGGTGATCGGGTTCGCGAGCTGCGGCGCGCGCCGCAGCCACGCGGCCGGGTAGCTGAGCGTGTTGCGCGGCTGGTCGAACGCGAGCGGGCATTCGAGCGCATCGGACAGCAGCGCCGCATGCGGCGGCTCGGCCTGCGTGAACTGCGCGCGCGCCGGCACGCACCACGCGCCCATCACGTCCTTGATGATCGTCACGTGCAGCGCGAACTGCATGTCGATCAGGAAGCGGTACAGCCGCACGTCGAGGTCGGGCAGCAGCACCTCGTCCAGGTTCGGAAACTGCCACGATGCGGTGTCGCCCTGTTCGGCCCAGCGGATCCCGAGCATGCCGTTGGCGAGCCGGTGATACTTGACGGCCGATTCGAACGCATGCGCCATCGATTCCGAGCACAGCATCGCGTAGCCGTACATCCCGTAGCTCGATGCATGCAGCCGATGCCCGACCCGCACGCCGAGATCCGCGCCGTCGTAGGCGAGCACCGCGTTGCGCGCGGCGGTCAGGAACTGCTGTGATGACGTCAGCGTGAACGGGTCGGCGACGGCGGCGGCGTCGAGGTCGGTGCCGGCCAGCACCGTGCCGGCCGCGAGGCCCGCTTTCGACGCGACGTCGAGCAGCACGGCCAGCTTCGCCGGCGAAAAGCGTTTTTCTCGCAGCGAAACGGACAGCGCGGCGTCCGGCAACCGGTCGCCGTGCTCGCGGGTGTCCGTTGGGGTCGAGCGCGCATTCCGCAGCATGATGGGATCCTGAGTCCGATTCGATGTCTGTTCGGGCACGCGATTCTGCGCCTGAACGCGCCGGTGCACCACCGGGTTCACCCTGAGTCCGGCCGCGCCGCACGGGCCGCAGCGCCCGCCGGGCATGCCTGTCCGGCGCGCGGCGGCCGGCCTCGCGGCCGTCTCGGGCGCGCCGCGTGTCCGTTTCGATCACCAATTCGGCCGCGCCGATCATTTGCAAGGCGCTGTCGCCGGGCGATAGTCGGCGCTCGACTGACGGCCCTCGCCCGCCCGGGCGACGCGTGCCGGCCGCACAAGGATATACCTACATGATCAAGAGACACTGGCTCGGGTCGTATGGCCCGATTCCCGCCGAGATCGACGCCGATCGCCATCCCTCGATGAATGCGCTGCTGGACGACGCGATGCGCCGGTTCGCCGACAGGCCGGCGTTCCGCGCGTACGGGCGCACGCTCACCTACGCGGACGTCGACCGCCTGTCGACCGCGCTGGCCGCCTATCTGCAGCAGGTCGTCGGGGTCAGGAAGGGCGACCGCGTGGCCGTGATGCTGCCCAACGTGCTCGCGTTTCCGGTGGTGTTCGTCGCCGTCGCGAAGATCGGCGCGGTGCAGGTCAACGTGAACCCGCTCTACACGGCGCGCGAGCTCGAGCACCAGCTCAACGACGCGGGCGTCGAGGTGGCCGTGGTGTGCGGCGGGTCGATGGGCACGTTCGCCGAGGTGGTCGGCAATTCGCGCATCCGCACCGTGCTGAGCGTGGGCCGCGGCGATCTCGGCGTGGTCGACGCGCCGCCCGGCGTGTGCGAAGCGCTGCCGCCCGGCTCGATCGCGCTCGCGGACGCGCTGGCCGCGGGCGAAACGCTCGCCTGCGAGCCGGTCGCGCTGAGCGGCAGCGACCTGCTGCTGCTGCAGTACACGGGCGGCACCACCGGGCTGTCGAAGGGTGCCGCGCTGTCGCACCGCAACCTCGTCGCGAACATCGAGCAGTTCGCGGCGATCGTGCCCGACGCGCGGCAGCCGGGCGAAGAGGTCGTCGTCACGGCGATCCCGCTCTATCACATCTTCGCGCTGACGGTTAACTTCCTGTCCTACTTCGCGATCGGCGCGGAGAACTGGCTCGTCGCGAACCCGCGCGAGATCGATGCGTTCATCGACGTGCTGAAGGCCGCGCGGCCGACGGTGTTCGTCGGCGTCAACACGCTGTACGCGGGGCTCGCGGGCCATCCGCGCCTGAAGGACGTCGACTGGTCGCGCCTGAAGCTCGCGGCCGGCGGCGGCGCGGCGGTGATCGACGTGATCTCGTCGCGCTGGAAGGCGGTGACGGGCACCTTCATCCGCGAAGGCTACGGCCTGTCGGAGACGTCGCCGGTGGTGTCGTTCAACCCGCAGTTCATCGACGGATTCACGGGCACCACGGGCCTGCCGCTGCCGTCCACCGACGTGACGCTGCTCGACGACCAGGATCGCGAGGTCGCCATCGGCGAAGCCGGCGAGATCTGCGTGAAGGGGCCGCAGGTGATGGCCGGCTACTGGCAGCAGCCGGACGCGAACGCGCGGGCGTTCACGGCGGACGGCTATTTCCGCACCGGCGACATCGGCGTGTTCGACGACAAGGGGTTCCTGCGGATCGTCGACCGCAAGAAGGACATGGTCATCGTGTCGGGCTTCAACGTCTATCCGAACGAGGTGGAGGCGGTCGCGACCGCGTTCCCGGGCGTTGCCGAATGCGCGTGCATCGGCGTGCCGGACGAGAAGACGGGCGAGGCGGTCAAGCTGTTCGTGGTGGCGGCGCGCGACGCGTTCGTGGACGAGGCTGCGCTGATCGCGCATTGCCGCGCGAGCCTCGCGGCCTACAAGGTGCCCAAGCGCATCCGTTTCGTCGAGCAGCTGCCGAAATCGACGGTCGGCAAGATCCTCCGCCGGGAACTCGGCCGCCTCGACTGATGGCGGCGCCGCGGCGCCGGGCCCGTGCGGATGGGCGGCCCGGGCCCGGCGCGGCTCGCGCGCGGGCGGTCAAGTACAATGCCAGCGATTCGTTGGACAGGTACGCGATGACCGGCACCGATTCGTCTTTTTCCCCGTCTGGCCGTGCGCTGCCTTCGCCGAGCGCGACGGTGCCGATTTCGCTCGTCAACGGCTTTCTCGCGAGCGCGGGCGTGCAGCGCGACGTGATCGAGCAGTATCTGCGGCAGGCCGGCATTCCGAGCGAACTGCAGGGCGAGCCGAACGCGCGCGTGACCGAGGAGCAGTTCTCGACGCTGTACCGCACGCTCGCGATCGATCTCGACGACGAGATGCCCGGCATCTTCTCGCGCCCGCTGCGCAGCGGCACGCTGAAGTTCCTGTGCCTCAGCCTGCTGGACGCGCGCAACCTCGAAACCGCGCTGCATCGGTTCGGGCAGTTCTTCCATATCGTCGTCGACGATTTCTTCGTCGATTCGAAGCGCGACGGCCTCGTCGGGCAGGTCGTGATCCGGCCGAACCCGGCCCTCGGCCCGATCGGCACGCTCGGCCAGGAACTGATGCTGAAGCTCGTGCACGGCGTGTGCTCCTGGCTGATCGGCCAGAAGATTCCGCTGCTGCAGGTCGAGTTCGCGTGCCCGCGGCCGCGTCACGCGGTCGATCACCTGTTCTACTTCTTCTCGGGGCCGGTGCGGTTCGACTGCAGCCGCACGCTGATGCGCTTCAGCGCCGATTATCTCGACGTGCCGATCCGGCAAAGCAAGCGCAACCTGCGCAAATTCCTCGCGCGCGCGCCCGGCGACTGGATCTTCGAATCGTTCAGCGAACAGCTCGTATGCCACCGCGTGCGGCAGTATCTGTCGGGCGAACTGCCGAGCCTGCCGACGATCGAGGCGGCCGCCGACAGCCTGCACTGCTCGGTGCGCACGCTGAGCCGCCACCTGTCGGCCGAGGGCACGACGTTCCAGGTGCTGAAGGACGAGCTGCGGCGCGACATCGCGATCCAGCGGCTCACCGACACGAACGACGCGATCGCGGCGATCGGCGCCGACCTCGGTTTCGACGATCCGAGCGCGTTCCACCGCGCGTTCCGGCACTGGACGGGCAGCACGCCCGGCACTTACCGGCGGCGCGCGTAGGCGTTGCAGCGCGTGCGCGTTGCCGGTGCCGATGCAGTCGTTCGTGTCCCGGTTCGACCTGTCCCTCGCACCGGGGGCCTTGCAGGGGTCCTGCCCGGATTTCAGCTTGCGAAATTCCGTCGCGCATCGGGAGGCGCCGCCACGGCGCGTCAGGCGGCATGCCGCACTGCACGGCGTGGCCGGTTTTGTCAGTAGGTGGGCCGGATATGACAATGGGAATCCGGCTTCCGGGGGTTACGATTTGCCGGACGTCGCCGTTGGCTGGCCGATTTTGCCGTATCGGGCCGCATGGCGAACCCCCTATCCCCGCCAGACTGGAACATCGACCATGAGCTATACCGCCCCCGTCAAGGACATGCTGTTCGTGCTGAAGGAACTCGCCGGCATCGACGCCGTCGCGCAGTTGCCGGGCTTCG
>LOZU01000049.1:0-58632 GCA_001527685.1 Burkholderia pyrrocinia | reverse complement strand
CTCTACGCCGATGATAGTGCGGATTCCCGTGTGAAAGTAGGTAATCGTCAGGCTCCCTTAGCCAAGAACCCCCGCCCCAAAAGGCGGGGGTTTTTGCATTTGCAGCTCGAAAAACGCGGCGGCGATCCGATGCACGGCGCACCAGGCGCCGCCAGCGGGCCGCCAGCGGGCCGCCAACGGCGCGCTCTACTCCTCCCCCTCTAATCCAGAATCACCGCACGCGTCACGCTCCGCGCAGCACACCGAGACGCGCGAGCCGATCCGGGCGAGACGTCGTCTCGCCGGCGATCCAGCGCAGCGCCTGCGTTGCCTCGTCTGCCTTCACCGCGATGCCGCTGCCGAGTGCTTCACAGGGCACGAAGGCGGGCGTCGCGTCGTCGGCGCCGCTCGCCAGCGTCAACGCCTGTGCCGCCGACAGGCTTGCTGCACGTCGCACTCCCGTTTCCGCGTAGCCGCCTGCGTGGGCGAACGGCGTCAACGTACCGCTCGCGACGAGGAACAGCAGGTTCTGCAGGATCTCAGGCGGGTTGTGGCGTTCGCCGCCGAGACGGGCCACGATCTCGCCGATTCGCATTGAACCCTGCCGCATCAGCGCGCGCAGGTCGGCGATGAAATCGGGCTGAAAACTCAACGCGCCGCGCGGTATCGCCACGCGCGTCTCGATCCGTTCGACCTCGGTCGTGCAGCCGATCGCGACCTCGTCGAGATGCCGGATGGCCTGGGCCGGTGCCTGGCTTGCAAGCGCGCCGCGCACGAACACGTCGCGGCGAAAGCGGCGATTGACGGCGAAGTCCTCGGCCAGATGTCGCAGCCGCGCGCTTGGCAGTGCCGCGATCGCGTTGGCAGCCTGGCGGTCCATCAGCAGCATCGGATGATTGTCCGCGAGCGTTGCGCTGCCCGCGTAAGCGAGGTTCGCCGCGGCCATCTCGTCGATAACGTCGACCGAGTAATGGACCTCCCATGCCCGGTTCAGGAACTCATGCGCAAGGTATTCGTGCGGATCCTTCGCGAGGGCTGCCAGTGCGTCGGCGGCCACCGGATTGTCGCGGAAGTACCGGACGCTCGGGTTGCCGAGACCTTGCATGCTGGCGATCGCGCTGCCCGTGCGCGCATCGATGCCGCCGTCAGCCGCCTGCGCCAGTTCGAGCATCAGCTTGCGCAAAGGCATTTCGGCTGCCCAGCCCGGCTGGCAGTTATAGCTGGCGTAGACCAACCCTTCATCGGCCAGGAGCCGCGCGACCAATTGCCGGACAATGTACCGGACATCGGCATCGACCCAGCTGTAGACGCCGTGCATCACGATGAAGTCGAACGGCGGCAGATCCTGATCGAGCAGCGCGTCGAAGCTCGCCTCGTGAAACACGACGTTGTCGATCCCGAGCCGGGTCGCGCGCCGCGCGGCCGCGTCGATGTGGGCCGGATTGACGTCACACGCGTGAAATTCGGCGTGTGGAAACGCCGCGGCGTTGATGACGGTCGAATGCGCGAAACCGCAGCCGAGGTCGAGGTAGCGGAACGGCCGGCCCAGCGCTTTCGGCCGGGCGCCGCCCAGCACGCTGGCGTAGTTCAGCCACGCGGGGGACAACTCGCGATGGAAGCGGTCCGGGAACGTCACGTCGCTCACGTAGCCGGAGAAAGGATCGGATACTGGCATGAGAATGGAAACACGATTCGGTTGCCGGCCCATGCGGCACAGCGGAACGCGTACTCCGGCCGGCGCGGGCGATGCATGGGAACGATCGGAACGATGTGGATCGCGGCCGGCGCGCCGTGACCCGCGAAAGCGGTATCAAGCGGCGCGGCGACCGCAGGTCGGCTTGTCGCGCGAGCTTACCATACGGTCCGAGCGAGGCCCGTGTGGGCCAAGGGCAGTTCAACCATAGCGCGCTTCCGAACGTGCATTGGTCTGGGGATTCATCCGTCGCGTGACCTGTTGAATCGTTGTGGACGCAACGATTACGCAGCGGCGCGAACCACCGGAGCATGATGCGTCTTCACGCCGAACGGCCCCGTCATCCCATGCACACATCAGACAAATGCCCGTGCTAACGCTTCGCGTTCGGCGAAACGGCGCCGCACGCCCGGATCACCAGCTGAACAACTTGCTCCGATTTCTCCGCAAACGCTTTCTGCGTCAGCGCCCGCTTCCCGCTCAGCGCGCGGATTTGCGCATCGAAGTCCGCGTAATGCTGGGTCGTCGCCCAGATCAGGTACATCAACGCCTGCGCGTCGATCGGCGCGAGCAGCCCGCGCGCGATCCAGTCGTCGATCACCTTCACGCGCGTGTCGAACCACGGCTTGACGCGCAGCGCGAGGATGTCCTGCATGTGCTCCGCGCCCTGGATGATCTCGTTCGCCCATACCTTCGAGCCGAGCGGCCGCCGGCGCGACAGCGCCATCTTCGCGCGCACGTAGCCGCCGATCGCCTCGACCGGGTCGTCGCTGTCCTCGAACGTGTTGGCGGCACGATGCCAATCCTCGAACAAATCCTCGAGCACGCGGCGGTACAGCGCCAGCTTCGTCGGGAAGTAGTAATGCAGGTTGGCTTTCGGCAGGCCTGCGCGCTCCGCGATCATCGCGGTGCTTGCGCCGTCGAGCCCGCGCTCCGCGAACACGGCTTCGGCGCACGCGAGCAGATGCGCTTCATTCGACTCGCGGATGTGCGCCTTGCGTCGCCGCAAAGGCGCGGGCTTTTCGTCGCGTTCCGTCATTTCCGCCATCGCTTCGTCACGTTTCATCGTAGGCCTCGCGCGGCGTGCATGCCGCGTTGCGCTTCATTCTAGCCGCCCGGCATCGCGACGGCATACGTGCGGATGCGTGGGTGCATCGCGCATGTTGCGATGCAGTGGCACGCTTCTCGCTATATCTGTTCACGCAAGAAAGACGTTGATTTGGCAGAAAGATTAGCCTAAAACCTGTCCAATCGGACAGGATTGGATGAGCGGCGAATGGCCCAGGCGAAGCGCCCGGCCAAATGCCGCGGGTGAGCCGGAATCGTGCACCGGGTGCGTGCGGACATGCCCCATCAAACACCGCGCGTGCACCGGCAGCGACCGAACCGACAGCATGACCGACCCAGAGGAGCAACGCGCATGAACGCGGTATCCGAAGCAGTGAAGCGGGCAACACTCGACCCGTCGATCAAGGTCGACGGCACGCGCTTGTGGGACAGCCTGATGCAGATGGCGAAGATCGGCGCAACGCCGAAGGGCGGCGTCTGCCGCCTCGCCCTTACCGATCTCGACAAGGCCGGCCGCGACCTGATCGTCAGCTGGGCGAAAGAAGCGGGCTGCACGGTGACGGTCGACCGGATGGGGAACGTGTTCATGCGTCGCGCGGGCCGCGTGGCGGATGCGCCGCCGGTCGTCACCGGGTCGCATGCGGATTCGCAGCCGACGGGCGGCCGCTTCGACGGCATCTATGGCGTGCTGGGCGGGCTCGAAGTGATTCGCAGCCTCAACGATCGCGGGATCGAAACCGAGCATCCGGTCGAGGTGGTGATCTGGACCAACGAGGAGGGCTCGCGTTTCGCGCCGGCGATGGTCGCGTCGGGCGTGTTCGCCGGCGTCTTCCCACTCGAATACGGGCTGTCGCGCAAGGATGTCGACGGCAAGACGATCGGCGACGAGCTCGCGCGCATCGGCTACGCCGGCGACGTGCCGTGCGGCGGCCGGCCGCTGCATGCGGCGTTCGAGCTGCATATCGAGCAGGGGCCGATTCTCGAAGCGGAGCAGAAGACGATCGGCGTCGTCACCGATGCGCAGGGGCAGCGCTGGTATGAAATCACGTTCACGGGGCAGGAGGCGCATGCCGGCCCGACGCCGATGCCGCGCCGCCGCGATGCGCTGCTGGGCGCATCGCGCGTGGTCGACCTCGTCAACCGGATCGGGCTCGACCACGCGCCGTTCGGCTGCGCGACGGTCGGGATGATGCAGGTGTATCCGAACTCGCGGAACGTGATTCCGGGCCGCGTGTTCTTCACGGTCGACTTCCGGCATCCGGACGACGCCGTGCTCGCGCAAATGGACGCCGCGCTGCGCGACGGCGTCGCGCGCATCGCGGCCGGCATCGGCCTCGACACGCAGCTCGAGCAGATCTTCTACTACAAGCCCGTCGCGTTCGACATCGACTGCGTGGCGGCCGTGCGTGCCGCGGCCGAGCGCTTCGGCTATTCGCATCGCGACATGGTGTCGGGTGCGGGCCACGACGCATGCTATCTCGCGCAGGTCGCGCCGACGTCGATGGTGTTCGTGCCCTGCGTCGACGGCATCAGCCACAACGAGATCGAGGACGCGACGCCCGAATGGATCGAGGCCGGCGCGAACGTGCTGCTGCACGCGATGCTGTCGCGCGCATGCGAACCCGTGTCATGACGACGCTCCCGTAGCCGGCATCCCCTTATCGACTGATCGTACGCATTGCTATCAATACGCCGTCCCGGCTTCGCGCGAGCGCAGCCGGCAGGCACGGCTTTGTCCTCACCTTGACGAAGGAACGAGTATGGCCACCCAGCAAACCGGCGATATCGCCGCGCACCGCCTGTCGTCCGAGCAACTCGCGTGCGAGTTCGCCGATATCGCGCCGCTGCTCGATCCGACCGCCGCCGCAGCAGCGGCGAGCCGGTGCCATTACTGCTACGACGCGCCGTGCGTGCAGGCGTGCCCGACGCGGATCGACATTCCCGCCTTCATTCGCAAGATCGGCCACGGCAACCTGAAGGGCGCGGCGACGGACATCCTGTCGGCGAACCCGCTCGGCGGCATGTGCGCGCGCGTGTGCCCGACCGAGGTGCTGTGCGAAGGGGCGTGCGTGCGCAATCACCAGGACGCGCAACCGGTCGCGATCGGCGCGCTGCAGCGGCACGCGACCGACTGGGCGATGGCGTCGGGCGCGGTGTCGTTCCGGCGCGCGCCCGACACCGGGAGCCACGTCGCGGTGGTCGGCGCCGGGCCGGCCGGGCTCGCCTGCGCGCACCGGCTTGCGCTTGCCGGGCACTGCGTCACGCTGTTCGACGCGCATGCAAAGGCGGGCGGGCTCAACGAATACGGGATCGCGGCCTACAAGACCGTCGACGATTTTGCACAGCGCGAGGTCGACTGGCTGCTGTCGGTCGGTGGCATCGCATTGAAGACGGGCGTCGCGCTCGGGCGCGACGTGACGCTCGACGCGCTGCGCGAGCAGCACGACGCGGTGTTTCTCGCGATCGGCCTGGCCGGCGTGCGCGCGCTCGCGCTCGATGGCGAAGCGCTCGCGGGCGTGACGAACGCGGTCGACTTCATCGAGCGGGTGCGGCAGGCCGATGCGCTCGAGCATGTGCCGGTCGGGCGCCGCGTGGTGGTGATCGGCGGCGGCAACACGGCGGTCGATGCGGCCGTGCAGAGCCGCAAGCTCGGCGCGGCGAGCGTCACGATGGTCTATCGGCGCGGCGTGGACGCGATGAGCGCGACCTGGGCCGAACGCGAGTTCGCGCAGAAGAACGGCGTCACGCTCGTCACGCACGCGAAGCCGGTGCGCCTGCTCGGCCGCGACGGGCAGGTGAGCGGCGTGGAATTCGAAGGGGCGGCGGGCGACCGCTTCACGCTCGACGCGGACATGGTGCTGAAGGCGATCGGGCAGGTGCTCGTGCCGGCCGGCATCGCGCACGAGCTGCTGACGCTCGACGGCAGCCGGATCGCGGTCGACGCGAACGGGCGGACCACGTTGCCGGACGTCTGGGCGGGCGGCGACTGCGCGGCCACGGGCGGCGTCGACCTGACGGTCCAGGCAGTGCAGGACGGCAAGGTCGCGGCCGCGTCGATCGACGCGGCGCTCGCGCGTCGCGACGCGCAGGCGGCATGAGCGGCGGGCTCACGCCCACCGCACGCACCACCGATCACGACAACGACCCCACACTCACGGAGCCGATCATGGCCGACCTTCGCTGCACCATCGCGGGCATCACTTCGCCGAATCCCTTCTGGCTCGCGTCCGCGCCGCCGACCGACAAAGCCTATAACGTGAACCGCGCATTCGAAGCGGGCTGGGGCGGCGTCGTCTGGAAGACGCTCGGGCTCGATCCGCACGTCGTCAACGTCAGCTCGCGCTATGGCGCGGTGCAGTGGAACGGCCAGCGCATCGCGGGGCTGAACAACATCGAGCTGATCACCGACCGCCCGCTCGACGTGAACCTGCGCGAGATCGCGCAGGTGAAGCGCGACTGGCCGGACCGCGCACTGATCGTGTCGCTGATGGTGCCGTGCAACGAACGCGACTGGAAATGGATCCTGCCGCTCGTCGAGGACACCGGCGCCGATGCGGTCGAACTCAACTTCGGCTGCCCGCACGGGATGAGCGAGCGCGGGATGGGCGCGGCGGTCGGGCAGGTGCCCGAGTATGTCGAGATGGTCACGCGCTGGGTCAAGGAGGGCACGAAGCTGCCGTGCCTCGTGAAGCTGACGCCGAACATCAGCGACATCCGGATGGGCTCGCGCGCCGCGTACAAGGGCGGGGCGGACGGCGTGTCGCTGATCAACACGATCAACTCGATCGTCGCGGTCGATCTCGACCAGATGGCGCCGATGCCGACGGTCGACGGCAAGGGCACCCACGGCGGCTACTGCGGCCCGGCGGTGAAGCCGATCGCGCTGAACATGGTCGCGGAGATCGCGCGCGACCCCGAGACGCCGAACCTGCCGATCTCCGGCATCGGCGGCATCTCGTCGTGGCGGGACGCGGCCGAGTTCATCGTGCTCGGCGCCGGCAGCGTGCAGGTGTGCACGGCGGCGATGCACTACGGCTTCCGGATCGTGTCGGATTTCGTGGACGGGCTGTCGAACTGGATGGACGACAAGGGCTACGCGACGCTCGACGACGTGCGCGGCCGCGCGGTGCCGAACGTCACCGACTGGAAGTACCTGAACCTGAACTACGACATCAAGGCGCGCATCGACCAGGATCGCTGCATCCAGTGCGGGCTGTGCCATATCGCATGCGAGGACACGTCGCACCAGGCGATCACGCGCGAGAAGGACGGCGTGCGCCACTTCGAGGTGATCGACGCGGAATGCGTCGGGTGCAATTTATGCATGCATGTGTGCCCGGTCGAGCAATGCATCACGATGGCGCGCGTCGATGCGGGCGGCTATGCGAACTGGACCACGCATCCGAACAACCCGTCGCGCGTCGACGCAGGTGCAGGCACCGCGGAACCGGAGAAGCACGCGAAGGCCGCTTGACCGGCATGCGGCGCGCGAGGCGTTTGCCTCGCGTTGCCGTTTCAGATCCATTCGATCCGGCGGCGACCACACGTCGTACGCGACATCGCGCCGGTGCGGACGATTCCGTGGAGTGTCTCAATGAAGCTGACAGCGAACCCCGCCGATCCCGACGGCGCCGCCGTGCACGGCGGCAACCTCTACAACGACGACCTCGCGCCGACCACGGCCGCGCAGCGCACGTGGAAGTGGTATCACTTCGCGGCGCTGTGGGTCGGGATGGTGATGAACATCGCGTCGTACATGCTCGCGGCCGGCCTGACCGAGGAAGGCATGTCGCCGTGGCAGGCGGTGCTGACCGTGCTGCTCGGCAACCTGATCGTGCTCGTGCCGATGCTGCTGATCGGCCATGCGGGCGCGAAGCACGGCATCCCGTACGCGGTGCTCGTGCGCGCGTCGTTCGGCACGCAGGGCGCGAAGCTGCCGGCGCTGCTGCGCGCGATCGTCGCGTGCGGCTGGTACGGCATCCAGACCTGGCTCGGCGGCAGCGCGATCTACACGCTGCTCAACATCCTGACGGGCAACGCGCTGCACGGCGCGGCGCTGCCGGTCGTCGGCATCTCGCTGGCGCAGCTCGCGTGTTTTCTGGTGTTCTGGGCGCTGCAGATCTACTTCATCCTGCACGGCACCGATTCGATCCGCTGGCTCGAGAGCTGGTCGGCGCCGATCAAGGGCGTGATGTGCGTCGCGCTCGTCTGGTGGGCGACGTCGAGGGCGGGCGGGTTCGGCTCGATGCTGTCGGCGCCGTCGCAGTTCGCGGCGGGCGGCAAGAAGGCCGGGCTGTTCTGGGCGACGTTCTGGCCGGGGCTGACCGCGATGGTCGGCTTCTGGGCGACGCTCGCGCTCAACATCCCGGATTTCACGCGCTTCGCGCATTCGCAGCGCGACCAGGTGATCGGGCAGTCGATCGGGCTACCGGTGCCGATGGCGCTGCTGTCGGTGGTGTCGGTGGTCGTGACGTCGGCGACCGTCGTGATCTACGGCAAGGCGATCTGGGATCCGATCGACCTGACGAGCCGGATGACCGGCATCGGCGTCGGCATCGCGCTCGTGATCCTCACGCTCGACACGATGTGCTGCAACCTCGCGGCGAATCTCGTCGGCCCTGCTTACGATTTTTCGAGCCTGTGGCCGAAACGGATCTCGTATCGCACGGGCGGCATGATCACCGCGACGATCGCGATCGTGATGATGCCGTGGAAGATCCTCGCGACCACCGACGGCTACATCTTCACGTGGCTCGTCGGGTACTCGGCGCTGCTCGGGCCGGTGGCCGGGATCCTGATGGTCGACTACTTCCTGATTCGCGGCACGCGGCTCGACACGCGCGCGCTGTTCGACGAGAACGGCCGCTTCAGCTACACGCGCGGCTGGAACCCGGCCGCGCTCGCGGCGCTGGCGATCGGCGTGCTGCCGAACCTGCCGGGCTTCCTGCATACGGCGTTCCCGGCGTCGTTCCCGAACGTGCCGGCGTTCCTGAATACGCTTTATACGTACGCGTGGTTCGTCGGCCTCGTGCTGGCGTCGCTCGTATACGGGGCATGGATGAAATGGCGGACCGCGCAAGGCGCGCAGGTGGCGAGCGCCTGAGTGGTGCCTGCGCGGCACGGACACTGGCAGTCAACGAGGAGGCAGCACCATGGCAACCCTGATTCGCGGCGGCACCGTCGTCGATGCGGACCGCAGCTATCGCGCGGACATCCTGTGCGCCGATCCGCAGGACGGCGGCACGATCCTGCAGATCGCGGAGCAGATCGACGCGCCGGCCGGCGCGACGATCGTCGATGCGCACGACCAGTACGTGATGCCGGGCGGCATCGACCCGCATACGCACATGGAGCTGCCGTTCATGGGCACGACGGCGAGCGACGACTTCTATACCGGCACCGCGGCGGGGCTCGCGGGCGGCACGACGAGCATCATCGATTTCGTGATCCCGAGCCCGAAGCAGCCGCTGATGGATGCGTTCCGCGAATGGCGCGGCTGGGCCGAGAAAGCGGCGGCCGATTACGGCTTTCACGTCGCGGTGACGTGGTGGGACGAAACCGTGCATCGCGACATGGGCACGCTCGTCCACGATCACGGCGTGTCGAGCTTCAAGCATTTCATGGCGTACAAGAACGCGATCATGGCCGACGACGAAGTGCTCGTGAACAGCTTTTCGCGTGCGCTCGAACTCGGCGCGCTGCCGACCGTGCATGCGGAGAACGGCGAGCTCGTGTTCCGCCTGCAGAAGGCGCTGCTCGCGCGCGGCATGACCGGGCCGGAGGCGCATCCGTTGTCGCGCCCGCCCGAGGTCGAGGGCGAGGCCGCGAACCGCGCGATCCGCATCGCGCAGGTGCTCGGCGTGCCGGTCTACATCGTGCACGTGTCGTCGAAGGATGCGACGGACGCGATCGCGCGCGCGCGCACCGAAGGCCTGCGCGTGTTTGGCGAAGTGCTGCCGGGGCATCTCGTGATCGACGAAGCCGTCTATCGCGATCCGGACTGGACCCGCGCGGCGGCGCACGTGATGAGCCCGCCGTTCCGCTCGGCCGAGCATCGCGAGGCGCTGTGGCGCGGGCTGCAGGCCGGGCAGCTGCATACGACGGCGACCGATCACTGCGTGTTCTGCGCGTCGCAGAAGGCGATGGGCCGCGACGACTTCACGAAGATCCCGAACGGCTGCGGCGGCGTCGAGGATCGCATGTCGGTGCTGTGGCATCACGGCGTCAATCACGGCCGCATCACGCCGAACGAGTTCGTGCGGATCACGTCGACGAACGCCGCGCAGATCTTCAACCTGTATCCGCGCAAGGGCGCGGTGCTGGTGGGTGCGGACGCCGATCTCGTGGTGTGGGATCCCGCCGCGACGAAGACGATCTCGGTCAATACGCATCACCAGAAGGTCGATTTCAATGTGTTCGAGGGCATGACGGTGCAGGGCGTCCCGACGCACACGCTCACGCGCGGCGCGCTCGCGTGGGCGAACGGCGAGCTGCGCGCGGTGCGCGGCGCGGGGCAGTACCTGAAGCGGCCGCCGCAGGCCGCGTATTACGAAGCGACGCGGATCGCGAACCGGCGCAAGGAGCCGCACCCCGTCGAACGCAACAGGTAAGCGAACCGTGCGCTACCGTGCGCCATCGCCGGGCCGGAATGGGCCACGGCTGCGGCGATGCGCACGGCGTCGGGCATGCATCGTCGTTCCGCATCCTGTCCGAACGGTCAATATATGGCACGGGTTGTGCTTGATTCCCCCCGTTTTATCCGCAGGACCCGCCGAAAGCTGACTGCCTGGTCAACCTCGACGCGCGCACGCACCTGAAGCAGGCAGCGCGCTCGAATGTGGGGCAGTCGGCCCGTACGGCGAGCCATGGCCGGCGCACGCGTCGCGCTTCGAACAACAAGAATACGGACGTATGGGATCAGGCGAATGTGCATAGAAGAACTGAATAACGAACCTGGGTGCAGAAGGCGATCGACATCAACGAGGGGACGTGCAGGCGCCGCGCTGCTTGCGGCAGCGGCCGGCATGCTCGCCGCGCCGGCCGCGCAGGCCGATGCGCCGTCGGCCGGCGCGTTGCTCGCCGAAAGCGGCGCGATCGTGCCGAATCCGTCGCCGGCGCCCGCGCCGTCGCCGTATCTGTCGACGTGGTTTCACCAGAGCATCGGCGTGATCGGCTCGAAGGACATCCGCTTCGGGCCGCATGCCACCAACGACGTCTACCTCGAATACGAGTATTTCGGCCGGAAAGGCCCGTTCGACCTGTACGGCTATATCGACGTGCCGCGCGTGTTCGGCGTCGGCAACGGCTACGACACGGGCATCACGAACAAGGGCTCGCCGCTGTTCAGCGAACAGGAGCCGCGCGTGTCGATCGACGAGCTCGTCGGCCGGCCTCTCGGCTTCGGCCCGTTCAAGGAGTGGTACGTGGCGTTCGACTGGATCTACGACCACGGGCGCAACACGGCGGGACGGCAGAACACGCTGTACGCAGGGTTCGGCACCGATATCGACACGCATACGAAGCTGATGCTGTCCGCGAACCTGTACGTGCGGCGGCAGTGGGAGAACTACGGCGCGGCGAACCAGAACTCATGGGACGGCTATCGCGCGCAGATGAAGTACATCTACCCGATCGGCACGTTCCATGGCGGCAGCCTCACCTATGTCGGCTTCTTCAACTACGACTTCGGCTCGAAGCTGCGCGAGGAATCGGGCGGCGACGCGCGCACCGACACGGCGTTCGTCGCGACGAACGTGCTGATCTATTCGTTCAAGCACTGGCGCTTCTGGACCGCGGCCCGGTATTTTCACAACGGCGGCCAGTGGAACGGCACCGAGCTGAATTTCGGCGACGGGCCGTTCCGCAACCGCTCGACCGGCTGGGGCTATTACGCGAGCGTCGGCTATCAGTTCTGACGCCGACGCCGAATGCGGCACGATTCACGCATCATCACGAGAACCATCCATACGAGGGAACCATGTTCAAGAAACAATGGCTGAAACTGTTGATGCTGCTGGTGCTCGCGGGCGCGTTCGCGACCGCCGCTCAGGCGGCGGGCGACGGCGCGCGCCGGCCGCGTGCCGTCAAGGTGCTCGTCATCACGATGTTCGGGCCGGAAGGCAAGGCGTGGCTCGATCGCCTCGGGCCGCTGCAGCACATCGCGGTGCCGGGCCTGTCGCCCGACTATCCGGCGGTGAGCTGCACGCGCGACGACGTCTGCGTGCTGACCACCGGGATGGGCCACGCGAACGCGGCGGCGTCGATGGCCGCGCTGGTCTATTCGCGGCAGTTCGACCTGCGCAGGACCTACTTCCTGGTCACGGGCATCGCCGGCATCGATCCGGCGCAGGGCACGCTCGGCTCGGCCGCGTGGGCGCGCTACCTGGTCGATTTCGGCATCCAGTGGGAGCTGGATGCGCGCGAGATTCCGGCCGGATGGAAGTCGGGCTACCTGGGCATCAACACCAAGAGCGAGAACGAGAAGCCGCCGCTCGACTACCGCACCGAGGTGTTCCAGCTGAACGAGGCGCTGCTGCAGAAGGCGCTGGCGCTGTCGCGCGACGTGACGCTGCACGACAGCGCGGAGGCGGCCGCGTATCGCGCGAAGTATCCGGACGCGCCCGCCAACCAGCGCCCGGCCGTGATCCAGTGCGACACGCTGGCGGGCGACACGTGGTTCTCGGGCACCGCGCTCGGCCAGCGCGCGCGCGACTGGACGCGCCTGCTGACCGACGGCAAGGGCGTGTACTGCACGACGCAGCAGGAAGACAACGCGACCTTCGAAGTGATCAAGCGCGCGGCGGCGGCGGGGCTCGCCGATACGCGGCGCGTGGCCGTGCTGCGCTCCGGTTCGGACTTCGACCGTCCGCCGCAGGGCGGGTCGGACGTCGCCAACCTGCTCGACTACCCGAGCCAGGGCGGTTTCACGCCGGCGCTCGACAATCTCTATCTCGCCGGTTCGCCGCTCGTGAACGCGATCGTGAAGGACTGGGCGCACTGGCAGCACGGCGTGCCGGCCGAGTGACGGCAGCGCGCCGCGCCGCATCGGCTTGCGGCGCGCGCATGACGGGCCGCTCGGTGCGAGCGCTCTCCAACATCGAAAGGGGCTTCACGTGGATATTCTGCGCAGTCTGTTGGGCATGCTGTTCCTGCTGCTGGTCGCGTATCTGCTGTCGAACAACCGGCGCGCGGTGCGCGGCCGCACGATGATCGCCGCGCTGTGCACGCAGCTCGCGATCGGCGCGCTCGTGCTGTTCGTGCCGCCCGGCCGCGCGGCGCTCGCGGCGGCCGCGAACGGCGTCAATCGCGTGCTCGACATGGGCAATCATGGCATCGCATTCGTGTTCGGCGGGCTGGTCGACAGTCGGATGTTCCAGCTGTTCGGCGACGGCGGCTTCGTGTTCGGCCTGCGCGTGCTGCCGATGATCATCTTCGTCACCGCGCTGATCGCGGTGCTGTACTACCTCGGCGTGATGAAATGGATCGTCACGATCCTCGGCACGGCGCTGGCGAAGCTGCTCGGCGTGAGCCGCATCGAAGCATGCTCGGCGGTCGCGACGATCTTCCTCGGGCAGAGCGAGATGCCGGCGCTCGTGAAGCCGTTCGTGAAGCACATGACGAGCGCGGAGATCTTCACCGTGATGGCGAGCGGCATGGCGTCGATCGCGGGCTCCGTGCTGGTCGGCTATGCGGGCCTCGGCGTGAAGATGGAATACCTGCTCGCCGCGTCGTTCATGGCCGTGCCGGGCGGGCTGCTGTTCGGCAAGCTGCTGTTCCCGACCGTGGAGCCGAGCCGCGTCGTCGTCGACGGGCTCGACTTCGACGACAAGCGCGCGGCCAACGTGATCGAGGCGGCGGCGTCCGGCGCGTCGGTCGGCCTGAGGATCGCGATCAACGTCGGCGCGATGCTGATCGCGTTCGTCGGGCTCATCGCGTTGATGAACCTGCTCGTGAGCGGCGTGGCCGCGCTCGTCGGCTTTCCGCAGGTCACGCTGCTGGGCCTGCTCGGCCGCGTGTTCGCGCCGCTCGCGTGGATGATCGGCGTGCCGTGGCACGATGCGGTGCTGGCCGGCAACTTCATCGGCGAGAAGCTGATCTTCAACGAGTTCGTCGCGTATGGCGACCTGTCGCCGTACCTGACGGACAGCGGGCATGTCGCGGCGGCGGGGCTGCAGGTGCTCGACCCGAAGACGGTCGCGATCGTGTCGTTCGCGCTGTGCGGCTTCGCGAACTTCTCGTCGATCGCGATCCTCGCGGGCGGCTTCAGCGCGGTCGCGCCGGAGCGTCGCTCGGAAGTGGCGCGGCACGGGCTGCGCGCGCTGACGGCCGCGACGCTGTCGAACCTGATGAGCGCCGCGATCGCCGGCTTGTTCTTCTCGCTGCATTGAGATCTTACCGAGGACCCACACCATGTTTCTGCCGCAGGAATTCATTCGCAAGAAGCGCGACCGTCTGCCGCTCAGCCGCGAGGAGATCGCGGCGTTCGTCGGCGGCGTGACGGACGGGAGCGTGACCGAAGGCCAGGTCGCGGCGTTCGCGATGGCCGTGTATTTCAACGACCTAAGCGTCGACGAGCGCGTCGCGCTGACGGTCGCGCAGCGCGAGTCGGGCGAGGTGCTCGACTGGCACGCGCTCGATCTCGACGGGCCGGTGATCGACAAGCACTCGACCGGCGGCGTGGGCGACGTCGTGTCGCTGATGCTGGGGCCGATGATCGCCGCGTGCGGCGGCTTCGTGCCGATGATCTCGGGGCGCGGGCTCGGTCACACCGGCGGCACGCTCGACAAGCTGAGCGCGATTCCCGGCTACGACGTCACGCCGGACACGCACGCGTTCCGCCGCACGGTGCGCGACGTCGGCGTCGCGATCATCGGCCAGACCGCGCAGCTTGCGCCGGCGGACAAGCGGATCTATTCGATCCGCGACATCACGGCGACCGTCGAATCGGTGGCGATGATCACCGCGTCGATTCTCTCTAAAAAACTTGCGGCGGGGCTCGACGGGCTCGTGATGGACGTCAAGGTCGGCTCCGGCGCGTTCATGCCGACCTTCGAGAAGTCGGTCGAGCTCGCGCGCAGCATCGTCGACGTCGGCAACGGCGCCGGCATGAAGACGACCGCGATCCTCACCGACATGAACCAGTCGCTCGCGCCGTGCGCGGGCAATGCGATCGAAGTGGCGTGCGCGATCGATTACCTGACCGGCAAGTCGCGGCCCGCGCGCCTGCACGAGGTCACGATGGCGCTTGCCGCGCAGCTGCTCGTCACCGGCGGGCTGGCCGGGGATGCCGCGCAGGCGCACGCGATGCTGCAGCACGCGCTGGATTCAGGGGCGGCGGCGGAGCGCTTCGCGAAGATGGTCGCGGTGCTCGGCGGCCCGGCGGACCTGCTCGATGCGCCGGCGCGTTACCTGGCGCGGGCGGCCGTGACCGTGCCGGTGCCGGCGCGCACGAGCGGCGCGGTGCAGCGGGTCGATTGCCGCGCGCTCGGGCTGGTGGTCGTCGCGCTCGGCGGTGGGCGCACGCGCGCGGAAGACGCGATCGATTACGGCGTCGGTCTGTCCGGGCTCGCGGAACTCGGGCAGCGCGTGGAAGCCGGCCAGCCGCTCGGTTTCGTGCATGCGCGCGATGCCGCCGCGGCCGCGCAAGCGGTGGAGGCGGTGCAGCGCATCTATACGGTCGGCGATGCAGGCGACGCGCTGCCGCCGACGATTCACCGGTGGATCGATTGAGCGGATGTCAGGCGCGCGACGCGCATCGCGTCGCGCGCATACGGTTCGAGTCGTGGCGGAATCTGGCGTGCCGGATCGGCGAATCCGGCGCGATGGTCGACGCCGCTCCTTACCCGGAACGGCGGGAACGCATATTCGATACAGGCAGCGGATTCTTATAATGACCGTTCGGCGCACGCCGGCAGGCGGTTTCATCCATCCACCCACCCCACCCGAGGCATCGTCGCCATGGAACGAGACACACTGATCGAACAGGCAAAGGCGGCGCGCGAACGCGCGTATGCGCCGTATTCGCGCTTCAAGGTCGGCGCGGCGCTGCAGGCGCGCGACGGCACGATCTTTCACGGCTGCAACGTCGAGAACGCATCGTACGGGCTGTGCAATTGCGCGGAACGCACGGCGATGTTTTCCGCGATCGCCGCGGGTTATCGTCCGGGCGATTTCGCGCGGCTGGCCGTCGTCGGCGACACGGACGGGCCGATTGCGCCGTGCGGCGCGTGCCGGCAAGTGATCGTCGAGATCGGGACGCCCGATATCGAGGTGATCCTGAGCAACCTGAAAGGGGCGGTCGAGGTGACGACGGCGCAGGCGCTGCTGCCGGGCGCGTTCCGGCTGTAACAACGGATGGCGCGGCGGTTACCGCCGCCGCGATCGCGCACAGCGGCGGCGCGCGTTCGCGCCACCGCCTGCATCACGCGCTGTCGCCTGCCTCGCGAATCGGAATGACCGTGCGCCCGCCGCAACTGCGCAGCAGGTCGCGCAGCTCGTTGATGACCGGAAACACCTCGTGGTTCCAGTCGGCACCCTGCGCGTCGTGCGCTTCCTGCTCGCGCTCGACGATCCAGCGGTCTTCCTTGAAGATGCGCTCGGTGAACCACACGAGCAGCGGCCACGCGAGATCCAGCGCGAACGGCACGCCCGGGCGGCGGATCGACAGCACGCCGAACGTGCGGTTGGTGCGCTGCGCCGCATCGAGCGGCACGTAGACGATCCACAGATCCATCACCAGCGTGCCTTCGCTCGAGCGGATCCGCAGCGTCTGGTACGGATAGCCGGTGCGCACCGTCATCACGCTCTTGTCGGCCTGGTCGCGGGGTTGCTTGCTGGCGCCGAACACGAGCGCCTCGCCGACGGGCTGCTTGCCTTCCTCCCGGGTGAACGTGTAGTCCACCTCGACCCAGTCCTCGCCGCGCCGGCGGCCCAGCGAGCGGGCGCGCATCTGCCCCATCTGCCGCCGATGCAGGAACTGGTGGTTCATGTCCATCAGGTTCTCGTGCATGAACGAGTAGTGGCATTTGACCTCGCGGCCGAAGCGGCGCGTCTTGTAGGCCTTGTCCGCCACCGACGGCAACTCGGGCAGCGGCTGCGCGTCGGCCAGCGCCGCGTTGCCGGGAAACACGAAGATCAGCCCGCGCACCTCGCGGCACGGATACGCGCGCACGCCGTTGGGCAGGCGCTCGCGCCCGAGGTAGGGCACGTCGACGCAGCGCCCGCTGCAGTCGTAGGTCCAGCCGTGATAGCAGCAGCGGATCGATTCGCCGGTCACGACGCCCGCGTGCAGCGGCACTTGCCGGTGCGCGCAGCGGTCTTCCAGCGCGAACACCGCGCCGGACTCGGTGCGCACCAGCACGATCGGATCGCCGGCGAAGCGCACGCCGAGCGTCTTGCCGCGCTTGAGCTCGCGCGACCATGCCAGCGGATACCAGTGATCGGGATGGATCGGCACGCGGCGCAGGTCGCGCGCGGGCGCACTGGCGGGCGGCTCGATGGAATGGGTGTCCAGTACAGGCACTGCACGCATGCGCGACGCCTCCTTTCGGGTCGAGAGCGGCAACCGTCGCCGAATGCGAACGGCGGATCTGATGCAGTCTACGCGAAAGTGGCCGGGCCGAGCGGGACGGCGGCGGCATTGGGCAGCATGGGTAGGGTTGATCTCTATGCGAGCGTCGCGCGGACGACGGCGTCCGCGGCGCCGCGCGGATCGTTGTGCGCGCCTCGATCTGCGCGCCGCGCATCGCCCCCGGGGACGCGCGGCGCGGGTGCGCATGTCACAAGCGCGTCTGTCGCCACAGCACCGCGTCGGGCCGGTAGATCGACGGGAACAGCTGCTTCAGCCCCGCGACTTTCGGCATGTCGTTGATCGCGATGTACGGCGCGTCCGGGTGCAGTTCGAGATAGTTCTGGTGATAGGTCTCGGCGGCATAGAAGCCGTTGAACGCCTCGACGCGCGTGACGATCGGCGACGCGAACGCGTGCGCATTGCCGAGCTGCGCGATATACGCGTTCGCGATCGCGCGCTGCTGCGCATTGGTCGGGAAGATCGCCGACCGGTACTGCGTGCCGTCGTCGGGGCCCTGCCGGTTGAGCTCGGTCGGATCGTGCGCGACCGAGAAGAAGATCTGCAGCAGCCGGCCATAGGTGACCTGCGCGGGATCGTAGACGATGCTGACCGATTCCGCATGGCCGGTGAGCCCCGTGCCGACGATTTCGTAATGCGCGGTTGCCGCCATGCCGCCCGCGTAGCCGGCCGTGACCTGCTTCACGCCCTTCACGTGCTCGAACACGCCCTGCACGCCCCAGAAGCAGCCGCCCGCGAACACGGCCGTCTCGTTGTGCGATGCAGCGGGCGTTTCGTCGAGCGTGGGCGCCGGCACGACCTTGGTCGGCTCGGCCGAGTTGACGATGCCCTGATAGCCGAACGCGGCCGCGGCGGCGAGCGCGAGCACGCCGAGATGACGCCGGACGAAGGGGCCGAACCGTCGCGGCGGGTGTTGCGATGAGGGTGTGTTCACGATGTGCTCCTGCATGAATCCGGATGAAGGAAGGCCGGGTGTCGGCCGGCGTGCGGCATGGGCTCAGCCGAACGTGAACGCATACGCGCGCACGCCGGCGTCGAGAAACTCGATCGAGAACGTGCGGTCCGCGATCGGGCCGGCCTGGCGGACGAGCTGGTAGAGCCGCTGCCCGGTCACGGTGCCGTAGCCTTGCGCATCCACGTCGGCGCCATGTGCCGCGCCGGGCGCCGCGCCGTCGAGCGTGACCCGGAAGCGCACCGGCCGGCCGTTCGCGTCGGGCCCGAGCACGAGGTGCAGGTCGCGCGCATGGAAGCGGTAGACGATCCGGCCGGCCGGCGCCGCGAGTGCCGCGTGCTCGGCGCCCACCTGCCACGTGCCGGCGAGCCCCCAGTCGTTGAGGCCGGGCCGCGCCGGCGCGTCGTAGCGATGCGCGGCGTCGCGCACCACGCCGCCGGGCGAGCTGAAATCCTCCGCGCGCGCATAGCCGACGTAGGTTTCCGGCGACCGCACCTCCGCGCTGTCGGCGGCAGCCTGCGCGCCTTGCGCGGGCGCGCCGGCGAGCCCGACGGGCACGTTCAGCGCTTCCGGGTGGCCCGCCTCGGCGAGCAGCGCCTGGATCGCGCGCTCCGATTCCGCATAGTCGCCTTCGCCGAAGTGATGGCGGCGGATCCGGCCCTGCGCGTCGACGAAGTAGTGCGCCGGCCAGTATTCGTTGCCGAACGCGCGCCAGATCGCATAGTTGTTGTCGATCGCGACCGGGTAGCCGATGCCGAGATCGTGCACGGCCTTGCGGACGTTGCCGATGTCGCGCTCGAACGCGAATTCCGGCGCGTGCACGCCGATCACGACGAGCCCGTACGGTGCGTACTTGCGCGCCCACGCGTTGACGTAGGGCAGTGTGCGCAGGCAGTTGATGCACGAATAGGTCCAGAAGTCGACGAGCACGACCTTGCCGCGCAGGCCGGCGGTGGTGAGCGGCGGCGAATTGAGCCATTGCACCGCGCCGTCGAGCGGCGGCAGCGTGCCTTCGACCGGCAGCGCGGCGGGTGCGGCGGCGCGCATGGCCCGCGGCTGCGACGTGGCCGCGGCCCGCATCATCGCGCCGTCCGGTTGCGCGGGTGCGGCGGCCGCGGTCATCACGGCGTCCGCCGGTGCGGCGGCTGCCGCCTTCGCGGGTTGCGTGCGCCCGCCGAGCCAGTCGACGAGCTTTGCCTCGAGGCCGCCGGTGGTCACCGTCGACAGCTGCGCGAGGGCGCCCGTATCGAGCCCGAGCGCGATCGCGCCGACGCCGGCCAGCAGCGCCGCGCCGATCCCGCGCTTGATCCATTCGCCGGCGCCGAGCGAGCGCTTCATCGCGGCGAACACCTTGCCGCCGATCAGCAGCGCGACGCCGAGCGACGTGGCCGCGCCGGCCGCGTACGCGACGAGCAGCAGCGTCGTGCCGACGTTCGCACCGCGCAGCGCCGCGCCGGTCAGCACGAGCCCGAGGATCGGGCCCGCGCACGGCGCCCACAGCAGGCCGGTTGCGATGCCGAGCACGAACGACGAGCCGGGGCCCGCCGGGCGGCCGTCGCGCTGCGCGAGCCCGGTGAGCCGGTTGCCGGCGGCGACGAGCGGGCGGGTCAGGTGCTCGGCGAGCCGCGGCAGCAGCAGCGTCAGCCCGAACACGGCGAGCAGCGCGAGCGCGGCCCAGCGGCCGGCCTGGTTGGCCTGCGCGGCCCAGCCGCCGCCGACGGCGGCCAGCGTCGCGACGACCGCGAACGTGAGCGCCATGCCGACGAGCAGCGGCAGGCCGGTGCGGCGGAACGGCTGGTCGGCGCGGGCGAACACGAACGGCAGCACGGGCAGGATGCACGGGCTCAGGATCGTGAGCACGCCGCCGAGATAGGCGAGGACGATGAGCAGCATGGGGCGGTCTCCGGAAATGTCGGGGCGGGATCAGGCGGCGGCCGGGTGGAACACCAGCGCGAGGCCGTTCATGCAGTAGCGCAGGCCGGTCGGCTTCGGCCCGTCGTCGAACACGTGGCCGAGATGGCCGCCGCAGCGGCGGCATTGCACTTCGGTGCGCATCATCCCGAACGACAGGTCGGTCTTCGTCACGACCGCGTGGTCGAGCGGCGCCCAGAAGCTCGGCCAGCCGGTATGGCTGTCGAACTTGGTCGTCGACGAGAACAGCGGAAGCTGGCAGCCCGCGCACGCGAACGTGCCGGGCCGGTGCTCGGCGTTGAGCGGGCTGCTGTACGGCCGCTCGGTGCCGGCCTCGCGCAGGATCTCGTACTGGGCGGGGGTGAGCAGCCGGTGCCACTCGGCGTCGGTGTGGGTGACTTCGAGGCCGGCGGCAGGGGCGGCGACGGCATTGGGCAACAGCGCGCGGCGGCCGGCCGAGGTCAGCGCGGCAAGGGCGGCGAGACCGGTGGCGCCGGCAAACAGAAAGCGTCTGCGGGTGTGCATGGTGGGTTCCTCGGTGCGGGTTCTGGAAACATGCGCACATCGTAGGAATGACCCGGTGTCGAAGTCCTCACGGAAAGTTAAAAGATTTGTGATTATTTTCCGGGTGTTCCGACCAGTTCCGCTGAAATCCGTCCAGAGCCTCGTCATCCACGACCGAATTTCCGCCGTCTCGCCCCTCGCATGGAGTGGCGCGCTGGACCAGATTGCCTCCGGATCGATGCCCGGTGACGAGAACGGCATTCCCGCAGCGGAGCGCCCGAAGCGCCTTCCGGTCGTATCGACCGGCAACGTGACGGGCGGGATGCAGCATGACGTTCTTCCGTCGCAGCCGATCGGGGACCCATCACCACAGAGCTGGAATGCGCTGACCCTTGGTGGATTCACACGCAAGGAACAGGTGCCGACGCCACCGCCCGTAATGCATCCGTCCGTGCCGGCCAACCATCGCAGTCCTTATAGTCGAGGATCCTGTCCGCTGCCGGATGACCTGACGCCGATCAAGCTGGAAGTGTTATTCGAGGCGGGCAACATGTTGACCGACACGGATGGCTTCTGCGGACGGGGCGCCGCGGTGTCGCTTCTTTCGACAGGGTCAGACGTGGTGACCGAGCCACTCGTGCCTTTCTGGGCGACCAGCGCCGCGGTAGGTATGGCCGGGAATTTCACCGGTCGTCTCCAGGCGGTGCGCCCTGACCTTTGGCCGGAAACCCATCGCGCATTGACAGTCGATTCCGCGCGCTGGCCGGAGCCGATGCGGAAGAAGTTTATTGGGCGCGGCGCTGGCAGGTGGAAATCCCACGTAGGACAAAGGCGTATCACTGACATTGCCAGATACGCGCTCGTCATCTCATTGTCTGCTCCGGGACACAGCGTCGACCTGTATGCGGAGATCGAAACGCTCGTTGACGCCAAGGAAGCAGAGGTCGCGCTTATATTGGGCGGTGGGGCGGGGCGGCGAGAGGACTAGCGTTCTCCGCTACTCGCGAAGCTGCTAAATGACGTGGACGTATCGGCGCCTCGCTGGAAGCGCGAGTGGCTCGGGCCAACGGGGAGCGGCCAAGCTTGGGACGCTGTCGGCGCACGACGTCGCACTGCAGGCGACCCGCGGCGACCTGACAGTCGGAGGGTTGAGCGAGCCGGGCACGATCTCGGCGCGGGCCGGACGTGATCTGACGGTGAGCGGTGCGGTACAGGCCGGCCACCATCGGCAGACCGACGACGAGAGCGACTTGTCGGTGCGCTTCGCGATGTCGAACGCGATCGGGATCAGCAGCACGAAGCCGACTTCGAAGAACACCGGCAGGCCGACGATGATCGCGACGAACGTCATCGCCCAGTGTGTTCTTTTCACCGACGGCAGCACATTTCCCACCATAGTGTCACCTGCCTAACCATCGGCGTCATCGAAAAATTATATAAGTCCAGAAAGGGTAGAGATCACTGGAAGCTACGGAGTCTGAAATGCCAAAACGCAGGGGCGTCTGGGGGAAAGTGAAGTATTGGCTGTGTATTTTTTTCATGATGGGGTTGCTACCAACGGGCGCCTCTGCGTTAACCGCTTCGTATTCCGATATATTGTCCGCTAGCAACGGATTGTGTCTTTCTCCGGCAGGCAACTCCACGGCTTCGAATGCCCCGATCGTGCAGGTCTCCTGTGCCGGTCTGAGCAATACAGCATGGGCATTTGTGCCGGTCGGTACCAATTATCACCTTGTACTGCAAGGCAGTGGTCTGTGTCTCAACGTGCCGGGTGGATCGCTAGCGAGTGGCACGCAGATGATTCAGTACGCGTGTCAGGGCAGCACTCTGACCAACGACCAGTGGACTGTCGTTGCTAACGGTGCGAATTACCGGATCGTATCTGTCTCTAGCGGAATGTGCCTGAACATCAGCGGCGGCTCGTCCGCTTCCGGCGCGGCACTGATTCAGTATCCGTGCCAGGGAGCGGGTTCACTTAACGATCAGTTCAACCTTTATCTGCCAGTGGTTGCCGCGACCAATATCACGTCGGCAAACAGCAACCTATGCGTAACCGTGAGCGGTCACTCGTCGACTTCTGGCGCTGCAATCGTGCAGGGTGCATGCCAGAGTCAGGGTAGCTCGGGCTGGATTCTGACGCCTGCGGGCAGCGGCTATCACGTCGCCTCGCGCGGTACCGGGCTATGTCTGAACGTATCGGGAGGGGGCGGTGCAAGCGGCACACCGGTGATTCAGTACGGCTGTCAGGGCGATGGCCAGACGAACGATCAATGGACGTTAGTCGCGGTCGGGTCGAACTACAGGCTGGTGTCGGTGGCAAGCGGTATGTGCCTGAACGTGAGCGGTGGCTCTCGCACGAGTGGCACGCCGCTGATCCAGTATCCCTGTCAGGATGCGGGCGCGCTTAACGATCAGTTCTCTCTGACGCTGCCGGCGACTTTCCCGGCCACGCTGCCGTCCGCATGGAGCGCAGTCATCCCATTGCCCGTCAATCCGATAGGTGTGGCTAACGTGCCGAACGGTAAGCTCGTCATGTGGTCCGCCGATCAGCCGTTCAGCTTCGAGAACGACGTGGGCAACGCGACGACGCAGACCCAGACCGCGCTTTTCGATCCGGCCACCGGCACGTCGAGCCGGTACCTCGAAACATCCGCGGGCTCGGACATGTTCTGTCCCGGCACGGCGATGCTGCCGGATGGCAGGGTGCTTGTGAACGGCGGTGACAGCAGCCGGAAGACGACGCTGTACAACTGGTCGTTGAACACCTGGAGCGCGGCGGCGGCGATGAACATCCCGCGCGGCTATCAGGGCGATACGCTGTTGTCAAATGGCTCAGTGCTGACCCTCGGCGGGTCGTGGAGTGGCGGTCAGGGCGGCAAGAGCGCGGAAGTTTGGGCGAACGGCGGCAACTGGACGGTGCTGCCGGGCGTTCCCGAGACAAACATCGTCGGCCCCGATCCGCAAGGCATCTATCGTGGCGACAATCATTTGTGGCTGTTTGCGCAGAGCAACGGTTCGGTGTTCCACGCGGGGCCGAGTTCGCAGATGAACTGGATTTCAACGAACGGCAGCGGGTCGATCCAGTCGGCGGGCACTCGTGGCGTCGATCCGTTCAGCATCAACGGTACCGCATCGCTGTTCGACGTCGGCAAGATTCTCAAGGTGGGCGGTGCGAAGTCGTATCAGCAAAACGGTAGTGTATCGACCCACGCATCGAATTCGGTGTATCTGATTGACATCACGCGCGGGCCAAGCCAGCCGGCATCGGTGCAGCGCCTGAACGGGATGACCTATCAGCGTGCGTTTGCGAACAGCGTGATCCTGCCGAATGGGAACATCGTGATTATCGGTGGTCAGAGCGTACCGATGCCGTTTACCGACACGTCTGCGATCATGGTGCCGGAAATCTGGGATCCGGTCACGCAACGCTTCAATCTGCTGAAGCCGATGCAGACACCACGTACTTACCACAGCACCGCAATCCTGCTGCCGGACGGGCGCGTGTTCGCGGGCGGCGGTGGCCAGTGCGGCGCGGGCTGTGCACAAAATCACCTCAATGCGGAAATCCTGACACCGCCGTACCTGCTCAACGCGGATGGTTCGGCAGCGACTCGCCCAGTGATCCAGTCGGCGCCAGGTTCGGTGAGCCGCGGCGCGTCGATTCCGGTCTCGACACAGTCGCCCGTTGCGTCGTTCGTGTTGATGCGGATGTCATCGGTCACGCACACGACGAACAACGATCAGCGGCGTATTCCGCTGGCGATGACGTCGCTCGGCGGTGGGGCGTATCAGTTGTCGATTCCGGCCGATTCGGGAGTCGTGCTGCCAGGCTATTACATGCTGTTCGCCCTAAATGCGCAGGGGGTGCCCAGTGTATCGGCACCGATCCAGATTCAATAAGTGCGAGGGCGTTCGCCGCGCCACGGCGTTCCTGCGCATGACCTGTCTACTGGCGACGGGGCTGGTCGCTGCGTGCGCGGCCGCGGCAACGCCTGACACCGCACACGAGGTCTCGCGCGGCCGCGCGCTGTTCGCGGGGGCGGCGGCGCTAACCGGTCGTTTGTCGACGCATCCGGCCGATCTGCCGGAGGGCGCCGTGCGCTGCGCGAACTGCCATGCGGTTGGTCGGAGCGCAAGCGTGTCGCGCTCCATCGCACCGCGTCTGACGGGAATGTGGTTAAGTGAGTTGCAGGCCCGGCGCGGCGGCCCCCCAAGTAGCTACGATCGCGCTGATTTCTGTGCGTTGCTGCGCACCGGGATCGATCCTGCCCATGTATTAATCAATGTCGCAATGCCGCGCTATCGGATCAGTGATCGCGACTGCACCGCGCTCTGGTACTTTATCAGTAAGAACCAATAGCATGAGTGAGAACACGCATTCGCAGCGCCGTAAGCTACTGGTCGCTGCATGGGTCGCAACGGCTGAAGTAACGCTCGGGAGCGCGCGGCGCGCGCATGCGCAGGTGGCACCAATTGACTATCACGGTGGACGGATCAGCCCGCCAGTGCCAGTGCCAGACGTGCCCGTCCGCCTGGCGGACGGTCGCACTACACGGTTGCATACGCTGCTGAACGGACGGGTGACGGGGTTGCAACTGTTCTTCACTGGATGCTCGTCGACGTGCCCAATCCAGGGTGCAGTGTTCCAGCGAGTGCAGGCATTGCTAGGCGTACATGCGAAACCGGACGTGCAGTTGCTGTCACTCAGCATCAATCCGCTTGAGGACACCGCGCTGCGGATGCGCGCATGGCTCGCGCGATTCGGCGCCCGGCCGGGTTGGGTGGCTGCTGCACCGGAGCTAAAGGACGTCGATGCGCTGCAAGCTTTTTTCGGCGGTGGGGTGACGGGATTCGAAAACCACAGTACTCAAGTGCAAGTAATCGACCGGCGCGGCGCATTGATCTGGCGCACCTATGAGTTGCCTTCTGCAGAATCACTGGTGGATATATTACGGTCGGCTTAGACCCGCACCGCAACTGAACACTAAACTCGGCAAACCGTATCGTTTGTAGCATGTTGAGAACGAAAATCGATGCGATGACGAGCATTCAGCGTCCTCGTGCAGACCGCCGGCCTGATTGGGTTTCGAGTACTTCAGGCACGAGACCCAGATTGGCCGCTTCGACATCCGTTTGCGTGAACGCGCGGTGTGTTTGGGTGCCGGGTAACGGTGCCGTCGCGCGCACTGGAACACCACGATTGGTACGCAACGGCGAACTGAACCGTACCGGGAATCGTGGAGGCCGATTGGTTTGAGCTAACGCGAGCCTGTCGGATTTAATGAGATGGTCACTCCCACCCTACATGCGGGCTACGCTGTAGGTTGTTTTCTTTCTGGAGACCCATCATGCAAAGCGTGACGCTGGTTGGAATCGATCTGGGAAAACACTCGTTTCACATCCACGGTCAGGATCAGCTCGGTCGAACAGTGTTTCGCAAGAAGGTAAGCCGCAAGCAACTCGTCGAGTTTTTCGCCACCTTTCACGTGTGCACCGTCGTGATGGATGACCCTGCCTCGCTTTCACGTACAGCAACTCATACCTGTTCGGGCCCGGTCGGCACGATTTGATCCGGCCCGGGGTGTCGGCAAATCCGCAGGGCAACGTTCACGCTTCGCGGCCGGTGTCCGGCTTGCGCGCACGTGACAGCGGATTGGCGACGTAGCGAATCGCGCGATCGCTGAGCGCGGTCGACGGCAGCAGGCAAGCGGCTGTCAGCCCGCACACGGCGAGTTTCTTGAATGGCCGCCAGAACGGGTTGCGCAGTACCGTATACCAGTAGCGGTGCGACTCGCGCGCGAACCAGCGCCAGCGCCGCCCGAAGGGCGCGCGATACAGCGCGCTGGCGAAGCGCGCCTTCTCGATCGAGAAATCGTACGGAGCGGCCGGCAGCGTCTCGTCGAGCCGCGCCTGGACGAGCGTGCGCAGCGTTGCCCAGCGCGCGACGGTCCTTTGCGCGCCGGTCGCGCCGTCTTCCGCATTGGCGAACGCGAGGTCGGCCGAGCCGCCGGTCGGGCCGCCGGCGACGCTTGCGGTCGCGTGGTGCGCGCGGTAGCCGCCGAGCGACGCGTCGATCATGTGGACGGCGCCCAGCAGCGCGATGCCGTAGATCGCATAGAAATCCGCGCCATGGCGATTGTCGGGCGCGACGGGCACGGGGAACAGACGCTTCAGCGCCGCGGCCCGGTACGCGTTGCCCGACCCGGGCGGCGACGGATAGAGCCAGCCCGTTCGCAGCAGCCTGCCGCAATCGGCATCGACGACGGACTGCGGGACCGTCACACCGGTGGCCGCACCGCCGCGGGTCAGTACGTCGAGCCTGAACTGGACCTTCACGCAGTCGCCCGATTCGAACGCCGCGAGTATGCGGTCGGCCGCGTCGCGGTACAGCAGGTCGTCGGCGTCGAGAAAGATCACGTAGTCGCTCGTGACGTGGTCCAGCGCGCGGTTGTAGGCAGCGACCTGGCCGCGATTCCGCTGGAAGATCGCGGTGACGCGGTCGCCGTACGAGCGGATGATGTCACGCGAATCGTCGGTCGAGCCGTCGTCGACTACCAGCACGCCGACATCGCGCGCCGTTTGCGCGAGCGCGGAGTCGATCGCGCCGCGCAGGTACGCAGCATGGTTGTGGTTGCAGATGGCGACGGTGAGGTTTGCCATGCATCACTCCCGGGCTGAATTCGGTCGATCGCGCGGCGGGCGGCGTGCGGCGGGATGGCGGATGAATGGAATGCCTTCGCGGTAGACGACGGCCGCGAGCGCGGCGGCGACCGCAGCCTCGGCCAGCAGCACGGCCGCCGCCGCGCCCTGTTCGGCGAAGTACTTTGCGAGCACGGGCAGCAGCGCGATATTCAGGATGCCGGACGACATGAGGATGCGCGTGAACACCTTATTCATCCCGAGCGGAAGCAGCGTCTGCACGCCAAACAGGTCGGTCATGCCGGCCATGAACGGAATGAAGGCCATCCAGCGCAGGACGTTGACGGTCGGCTCGTACGACGGGCCGTAGAACAGGCGCACCGCGAGCGGCGCGCCGAAGAAGATCGCGAGCGAGATCGCGAGTACCATTGAGAATTGCACGACGAGCAGCTTGCGCAGGAACACCAGCGCGTCGTCGCGCGCGTGCCGCATCAGGTAGCTGACGCGCGGATACGCGGCGGACTTCAGCGGCTGCAGCATGCTGATGGCGGCGCGCACGAGCTTGTCGCCGGCCGCGAAATAGCCGGCCGCGACGTTGCCCGACACGAAGCCGAGCAGCACCGTGTTCGTCGACGCGTAGAACGCGACCGACGTCGATGCGAGGAACACCTGCAAGCCGCCTTTCAATGCCTCGGCGATGTCCGCGACGTGCACGCGCACGAACGCGACTTCGCGGCACGCGAACAGGTAGGCGATCGCCATGATGCCCGAGCCGATCGGCACGGTCGCGTTGACGATCATCGCGGCGCTCAGGTCGGCGGGCCCGTGGACGAACGCGAACATCGCCGGAATGCTCAGCGCGCGGCAGACGAACAGGATCACGCTGAACGTGCGCAGCTTCTGGACGCCCTGAAAGTACCAGCCGGGCGTGAGCGCTGCGCCGACCGGCATTCCGAAGCCGATCAGCAGCAGCGTGCGGTCCGCGCCGAAGCGGGGGACGACGAAGGTCAGCGCGAGCAGCACCACGAAGCCGATCGCGGCGATCGCGAGCTGCGTGACGAAGGTCGCCCAGAAAATGCGCGAACGCTCGGCGCGGTCGTCGCGCGCGAGCGCGATGCGCGGTGTCGCAGTGAGGTCGAAGCTATAACAGGTCAAGTTGATGAAGTAGGCGATGACCGCGAGCGAGAACGTGAGCTGGCCGTAGCTCTCCGGGCCGAGCGCATGCGTGAGCAGCGGCACGATTAGTAGCGGCACCGCGTACGTTGAGATCTGCAGCGTCAGCAGCAGGACGAAGTTCTTCTTGACGGTTGACATGCGGTCGAACGGCGCCGTGTGTGACGGATAACGATACCTGCCGGGCCGCTGCGCCGGATTCGCGGTCGACAGGTCTCGCAGCCATGATACGGAGCACGCGGCGGTGCTCTGTTCGCGAGCCAACCGTTCACGGATTGGCTTCCGTCGAGTGGTCATTGCCTGCACCGTCCCGTGTATCCGTTCCTCGCCGCGGTCAATGCGTTTGTCAGCTGGCGCACCGAAGCGCGCTCGGCGCGAGTGATTAAATCGGACGTGGCCGCGCCGGCTATCCAGGGCCGATTGCCGGTGTCCGATAACAATCACCGATCCGAGGAGAACCAAGTGAAGCCGATAGCATTCGACGGCTGCGTGGGCTGGTTGCATGAAGGGTATACGGGGCAGGGTGTCGTCCTGTGCGAGTCGCTGGGCCACGAAGCGCTGTGGACCCACAAGCTGACGCGCGCGCTCGCGGAGCGGCTGGCGCACGACGGCGTCACGGTGCTGCGTTTCACCTACCTGTGCGCGGGGGACTCGGCCGGCGACGATGTCGACGCGGGGCGCTTCGGGGGCGGCGTCGCCGATGTTCGCCGCGCGATCGAAACACTGCGTGCGCACGCCGACATCGACACGCTGACGCTCGTCGGCATCCGCGCGGGCACGGTGTTCGCGATGCTCGCGGCGGCCGGCCCGGATGCGTCGGCGCGCGTCGATTCGATCGTCGCGCTGGCGCCGGTCGTTCGGGGGCGCGCCTATCTGCGCGAACTGTCGCTCGTGCAGCGCCAGTGGCTGGACAAGGCGCCGCCGCCGGTCCGGCAGGCCCACTGCGACGAACGATGCATGAACGTACTCGGGCATCGCTACCCGGCCGACCTCGTGAACGACCTCGAGACGATCGACCTGTGCGACATCGTGCGCGACGCGATATCGCTGCCGGGCGCGATGCTGCTGGTGCAGACCGGTCACGACGACGGCCCGGCGCTGCGCGCCGCATTGCAGGCGCGCGGCGTGGCCGTTGCAACCGAAGCATTCGCGGAATGGCCGAAGACGATGCTCGACAGCACGTATTCGCGTTTGCCGCGCGCCGCGATCGAAGCCGTCGCGAACTGGGTCGCGAGCCGCAGGCCGCGCCGCGCCGCGGCCGACCTTGCGCGACACGCGGCATGCGCGGCGTGGGATGAGAACGCGGTCGCGCCGCTCGAGATGGACGGCATGACCGAACGCGTCGTCGCCGTCGGCGCCGATCGCCTCGTCGGGGTGCTGTGCCGGCCCGCGCACGCGTCGTCGCGCCCGGCCCTGCTGATCGCCAACACGGCCGCGAATCCGCGCAGCGCCGATGGGCGTGTTGGCGTGCGGCTCGCGAGGGCGATGGCGCGGATCGGCGTCACGACGCTGCGGGTCGACGTGAACGGCATCGGCGACAGCGGGCCGCACGCGCCGGACGAACAGTCGGGCGTCGTCTATTCGAGCGCGGCAATCGACGACGTCGCGGCGGCCGCCGCATGGCTGCGCGAGCAGGGTCTCGAGGACGTCGTCGCGCTCGGCGTCTGTTCGGGCGCGTATGCGTCGCTGCACGCGGCCGTACGAAGCGCCGCGCTGACCGGCGTGATCGCGATCAATCTCGCGCGCTTCGTGTGGCCGGCCGGCCTGACGCTCGACACCGCGCAGAAGCAGCGCCGCAACTCGGCGCGCGGCTACTGGCTGTCGATGCGCGACTGGCGGAAGTGGACGCGGCTCGTGCGTGAGCGTCGCGACCTGCGACCGATCCTGCGATCGCTGGCCGGCAACGCCTTCGCGCGCTTGCGGGTGCCTGCGATGGCGCTGGCCACGCGCGTCGGCTGGACGCCGCGGGCCGATACGCCGCGCGGCCTGATGCGCACGCTCGCGCAGCGCGACGTGTGGACGCTGCTCGTCTATGGCGCATTCGATCCCGGCGTCGACGACGTGCGCCGTCACTTCGGTCCGCCCGCGCGCGCGTTCCGGCGCTCGCGCCACGTTCGCCTGCGGACGATGCTTCAGCTCGATCACGCGCTGTACGGCACGTCGGGCGCGGAGGCGGTGATCGATCTCTGCCGCGCGGTGCTGGGCGGCGAAGCGGGCTGGCCGGCGTGCCGTTCGGCCGGGGCGCCGTCGGCGGACGTCGCGGGCGCGTCGTTCGCGCCGGTCGCGGTGGCCTCCACGCGGGCCGGCGCGGCGGGGAGTGGCGGGGCCGTGTAAGCGAGAGCCTCGCGAGCACGATCATGCGCCGAACATCGGCGTTCGGTGGGGTCGATCACAGACGCGCCGCGCATTGCGGTGTCCAATCGCGTGTTGGGCGAGCGCCGGCATTGCCGGCGACGTGGCAGATCGCGTTGGCGCAAGCGACGGCGATCGGCGCGGCGCCGGCGATCGACGGGCAGAGGTTCATGACGGATCGAATCGAATGAATGGCGGTGATGGATGGGAGCGCGGCGACGCCAAGCGGGCCGCGCGGGAAAGCGCAATGCCGGGGCGCGCCGTGATGCACGGGCGACCGCAAGGTTCTGGAAGGGATACGATGTTTTTACCCACGCAGCGGAACGCGCCGCACCTCTCGCGCTGGCGGCAAGCGGTGCGCGGCGCGGGCCGTGCCTGTATGTCGTCGCGCTCGCGCGTGGCGATCGCGGCGGTTGCGCTCGCGACGAGCGCGTGCGCGCTGGCGCCGGGCATGACGGTACGGTCGCCGGCCGGCGGCGACGCCAACGCGCGAGTGAGCGCCGCCGCAGCGGACGCGGGCGGGCTCGCCGGCGTCCGGGAGGTGCCGGGCGCAGCGCTGATCGAGATCACCGGCGCGCTCGTCAACGGGCCGCAGGCCGCGCAGCCGACGCCGGTCGCGGCCGACGTGCGGCGATTGTTCGACACACCGAAGCCCTATGTGATCGGGCCCGGCGACGTGTTGAACATCGTCGTATGGGACCACCCGGAACTGAATCTGCCGGTGACGCAGGGCGCGGGCGGGCCCGACGGCAGCGGCGCGAGCTCGGTCGCGACGGGCTACACGGTCGATGCCGACGGCAACCTGCAGTTCGCGTACGTCGGCACCGTGCATGTCGCGGGGCTGACCGACGCGCAGGCGCGCGCGCGGCTCGCCAGGCGTCTCGGCGAATACGTGCGTGCGCCGCAACTGGCGCTGCGCATCCAGGCATATCGCAGCAAGCGCGTGCATCTCGACGGCGAGGTCCACGCGCCCGGCCTGCAGATCGTGACCGACGTGCCGATGACGCTGACGGAAGCGATCGATCGCTCGGGCGGTTTCACGGCGGCCGCGGACCGTTCGTCGGTGGTCGTGACGCGCGGCGACCGGACCGTGACGGTGAGCCTTCCCGACCTGATCGCGGCGGGCGTGAATCCGTCGCGGATTCTGCTGCGCGACGGCGATCTCGTGCGCGTGAACGCCGCGCGCGACAGCAAGGTATTCGTGCTCGGCGAGGTCACGCGCCCATCGACACTGACGCTGACCGACGGGCGCATGAGCCTGGGCGAAGCGCTCGGCGACGCGGGCGGCGTCAGCCCGTACACGGCCGATGCGCGGCAGGTGTACGTCGTGCGCCGCGGGCCCGGCGATGCGGCGCAGGTCTACCACCTCGATGCGCAGTCGCCGGCCGCGCTGGCGCTGGCGGACCGGTTTCCGCTCGAGCGTCGCGACGTCGTGTTCGTCGATGCGTCGTCGCTGGTGCGCTGGAGCCGGGTCGTCAACCTGCTGATCCCGTCCGCCGCGCAGGGCGCGCTGGCGGCCAAGGCCATCTCGCCGTGAACCGGGTTCCGGATTTCCGCATCGCGACGCCTGTCGCGCCACATTGGAACGACGCCGTATGACTGTTTCGCCTCTGCCTGATCCGCTCGACGTCGCCGCGCCGCGACCGTCGCATCCCGCCCGCCGGTACTGGGGGATACTGGTCGGCGGCCGCCGCGTGATTGCCGCATCGGCGCTCGTGTGCGTGATCGCAGGCGCCGTGTATGCGCTGTGCGCGCAGCCCGTCTACCGCGCCGACATCCTGTTTCAGATCGAACAGAGCCCGACGGACGCGAAGCCCGCGTCGCCGCCCGGCGATCCGTCGTCGGTGTTCGACCTGAAGACCGACGCATCGACCGAAATCGAGGTGCTGAAGTCGCGCGCCGTGCTGGCGCGCGCGGTCGACCTCACGAAGCTGTATATCGATGCGCGTCCACGCTACCTGCCGTGGGTCGGCTGGCGGCTCGCGAACGGCGCCGACGGACTGTCGACGCCGCTGCCGGGCGGCTACGTGACCGGCACGGAAAGCATCGAAGTCGCGACCTTCGACGTGCCGAAGCGCTTCCTCGACAAACGCTTCGTGCTGACGGCCGGCCGCGACGGTGCGTATACGCTGCAGCGCGCCGGCCTGTTGGGCGCGACCGGGCCGATCTGGTACGGCCAGGTCGGGCGGCCGTTGCACGCCGAGACGCCGCACGGGCCGATCGACGTGTTCGTGCGCGACCTCGCGGGCGCACCCGGCGCGCGCTTCGACCTGACCCGCTATGCGGAATCCGACCTGACCGAATGGCTGCACGAGTCGGTACTGATCGCCGAGCGTGGCAAGCAGTCGAACGTGATCGGCGCAACGCTCGACGGCACCGATCCGCTGCGCGACAGCCGGATCCTGAACGCGATCGGCGTCGCGTATCTCGCGCAGAACACGCAGCGCAAATCGGAGGCGGCGGACCGGCTGATTCGCTTCATGGACGCGCAGTTGCCGCAGCTCAAACGGCAGCTCGAACAGGCGGAGAGCCGCTTCAACGCGTTCCGCGCATCGCACGGCACGGTCAACACGAGCGACGAAGGACTCGCGCTGCGGCAGCAGTCGGTCGATCTCGAGACGCGCGTGCAGACGCTGCAGCAGCGGCGCCAGGAACTGCTCACCCGCTTCATGCCGAAGCATCCGGCGATGGTGGCGGTCAACGCGCAGCTTGCCGATGCGCAGCGCGAACTCGACGCAGTGCGCGCGCAGATCCGGCGCCTTCCGGGCGTCGAGCAGGGCATGCTGCAACTGCAGCGCGACGTGGCCGTCGATACCGCGCTCTATACGAACCTGCTCAACGCGCGCCAGCAGATGACGCTGGCGCGTGCGAGCAAGACCGGCAACGTGCGGATTGTCGATTCCGCGAAGGCAGCCGATATGCCGGTTCGGCCGAATCGCGGAATGGCCGTGATCGGCTCGCTGCTCCTCGGGCTGCTGGCGGGCGGTGCGATCGTCGTCGCGCGGCGGCGGCTCGCCGGCACGGTCACCGATCCCGACGAGATCGAATGGATGACCGGCCTGCCGGTGTTCGCGACGGTGCCGCATAGTCCGTCGTCCGCGCTGCCTGAACCGCGTACGCGCGGCGGCCGGCGCGCCAGGCCGTCGTCCGCGGCGCCCGCGCCGTACGACGCGGCGCTCGAAAGCCTGCGCGGGTTTCGCACGTCGCTGCAGCTCGCGCTGCCGGAGGCGCCGAATCCCGTCGTGCTGATCTCGGGGCCGACGACAGGCGTCGGCAAGTCGTTCGTCGCGGCCAATCTGGCGGTGCTCGCCGGCGCATCGAGCCGGCGCGTGCTGCTGATCGATGCCGACCTGCGCAAGGGCTCGCTGCACGAGCGGTTCCGCTGCAGCCGCGCACCCGGCCTCACGGACGTGGTCGTCGGCACGCATCGGCTCGGCGAGGCGCTGAAGCGCGACATGGCGCCGGGCCTCGATTTCCTGCCGATGGGCAGCGTCGTCGCCGATCCGGGCGAATGGCTGCTGCGGCCGGCGCTCGTTGCGCTGGTCGAGCGCCTGGCGTCGCAGTACGACATGGTCGTGATCGACGGGCCGCCGCTGCTGCCGGTGGCCGATGCGCTGGTTCTCGGGCGTATGGCCGGCACGGTGTTTCTCGTCGCGCGCAGCGGCGTGACGACCGCGGCCGGGATCGACGAAAGCGTGCGACGGCTCGCGCACGCGCACGTCGCCGTCCGCGGCGCGATCCTCAACGACTTCAAGGGCGTGCCGGGCCGCTACGACTACGGCTATGGGGACACCGGCACCCATCAGGCGGCGTCCGGTTTCGCGGGCGTGATGGCGGCGCGCCGGCCGGCACGCTGACCGTATGACGATGCGTGGTCGATCGGCCGTGCGATGTGCCGCCGGACGACAGCCCTACGCCACAACCGGATGGAGCGACTCTCATGGATGACTTTCGTGCGGACCCACGCGTTACGCCGCCCTCCGTGCATCGGGCGGTGCATGTGCCGGTGTGCGCGTGGCGCGAGGCCGCCGGCGACGGATACTGGTGGGAAGACCCGGCGCGCCTGATTCTGTGCTTCATCCTGCCGCTCTACGGGTTGCTGTCGATCAGCTTGCTCGGCGACCAGAAGGCGATCGCGCATGTCTACTTCGACGACTACTATGCATTCACGGGCGCGCTGTTCCTCACGATCACGATGGCGTGCGCGTGGCTCACGCAGGCGTCGGCACCGGTGCGTGTGCCATGCACGGAGCCGGTCGAGCTTCCGCCGCGCGTGCTCGACCTCGTGTTCGCGCTCGCGCTGGCCGGCTATCTGGTGATGATGAGCGGCGTGCTCGCGCAGCCCGCGCTGCTGATCGCGTTCCTGCGCGGCGGCGCGAGCGCGTTCGACCTGCTGGAACTGAAGGGGCGCGTGGTCGGCCTGAGCACGCTCACGCAGGCGACGTCCGCGTACGTCGCGCTGTACTTCTACATCTACCGGACGCGCACAAGGCGCTTCAACCGCCACAAGCTGTATTTCGTCGCGCTCGCGATACTGACGCTGCTTCGCAGCTTCATCTTCGCGGAACGGCTGGCCGTGATCGAGATGGCGCTGCCGTGCGTGCTGATGATCGCGCGGTTCCGGCGCGGGCCGCGGCGCTCGGTGTGGGTGTCGCTCGCACCGTTCGCGGCGATTCCGCTGCTGGTCGGGTTCTTCATCGCGAACGAATACAACCGGTCGTGGGAAACCTACTACGTGAACCTGTACGAGAACATCGTCGATTTCGCGCTTGAACGCCTCGGGCTGTACTACTCGACCGCGCTGAACAACGGTGCGGGGATCCTGAGCATCCTCGGCTGGGGCGCCGGGCATCCGATGTTCACGTTCGACTGGTTGATCCGCTTTCCGGGAATCGGCGGCCTGTTCCAGCCGCTGCTGGATTCGGGCGACAGCTTCAACGTGTTCCTGAACGGCTATGCCGATCCGGAATTCAACAACCCGTCGGGGATCTTCGTGCATTTCTACGAGTGGGGCTGGTTCGGGCTGCTCGTCGCGGCGTTCGTCGGCTGGGTGTTCGGCTCGAGCTTCGCGGGCTGGCGGGCGGGAAGTGGCTTCTGGTGTTGTGCGCATGCGGTGCTCTACGTGTCGCTGCTCGAGATCCTGCGCATTCCGAACCTGTTCAGCGGGCGCAACTTCGTGCCGCTGCTGCTGCTGTTCGTCGTGTTCCGCTGCTGCGGAACGCGGCCCGCGCTTGCCGGGGCCGCCGGCACGGCGTCCGGCCGGCCCGGCCGCACGCCGACATGATCCCGGCACGCGCGTCGCGATTCGCGCTCGGCCTCGGCGTGGTCGCGGCGTTGCTGCCGCGACCGGACTCAGCCGTGGCATCCGCCGGCACGCCCATCGAACACGCGACGGTCGCACCCGACGCGTTCGTCCATCCGTGCGCCGGCGGCGCGGACCAGGCCGGCGAGCTGCAACGCGCGCTCGACGCGCTGCGGCGCGGCCAGCGGCTCGTGATCGCGCCGGGGCGGTACGTCGTCGAGCGCTCGCTGGCCGTAAAGCAGGCGAACGTCGTGATCTCGGGCTACGGCGCGACGTTGCTCGCGACCAACCCGGGCGACCAGACCATCGAGATGCGGGGCAACGGGGCGACGCTGGCGGGGCTCACGCTGGTCGGGGCCGGTGCGACGCGCCTGACGACGCCGGCATCGACGAAGGTGGCCGTGACGGGGCGCGGCGTGCAGGTGCTCGACGTCGTCATCGACGGCGGCGCGAGCGCCGGCATCTTCGTGTTCGGCGGGCAGGACGTCGCGATCGTCGGCAACGCGGTGCGCGCCACGCTCGCGGACGGCATCCACGTGACGCATGGCTCGCACGACGTGCTCGTGCAGGGCAACGTCGTGCGCGACACAGGCGACGACATGATCGCGGTCGTGAGCTACCGCAACGACGGCGCGCCGAGCCGCAACGTGCTGATCTCGGGCAACTCCCTCGAAGGCAACGACTGGGGGCGCGGCGTGACGGTGGTCGGCGGCGCGGACGTGACGGCCGAGGACAACATCGTGCGCGGGGTACGGACGGGCGCGGGCATTCTCGTCGCGCAGGAGGACAGCTACCGGACCTACGACGCGACCAACGTACGCGTCGCGCGCAACGTGGTGTCGAATATCCAGCAGCAGGCGTCGCGGCGGGCAGACCGTCCGCTGACCGGGCAGGCCGCGATCGACCTGAACGCCGGCTCGGGCGCGGTCACGCGCGTCGACGTGTCGGACAACCGGATCGTCGGCACGCGCTTCGCGGGTGTCCGCACGCTCGGGAACGTGTGCCAGGTCCGCGTGTCGGGTAATCGGCTCGACGCAATCGGCGGCACGCCGATTGCCGGCGAATCGCGCGGCTGTGCGGCCGGGCCGGCGATCACCGGGGCCGCGAACACGCTGAACGGCGCTGCGTTGCCGCCGCCCGCGCCGGCGAAGTCGCAGGCCAACGCGTCCGCGATCAGCGGCGCCGATGCGACGCGGATGCCGCGTGTGCGGCAATGGCTCAGGCGGGGCGCGAATACAGCGGACCGCTGAGCGGGAAGCGTCCGGCCGCTCGCCGCTCCGGTCCTCGCATGGCTATCCGGCCTCGCTGGCCGAAGACTTCGCGCATGCCTGCGCCGTGGACTCGACCGATGCCGCCGAATCGACCTTGTCGGCCACGACAACCGGGCGTCCGTACTGGTCGTCGAAGCGCACGATGTCGTCTTCGCCGAGATAGTTGCCCGACTGCACCTCGATGATCTCGAGCGGAATCCGGCCGGGATTTTCGAGGCAATGCACTTCGCCGACCGCGATGTACGTCGACTCGTTCTCGCTGAGCAGAAACGTGTCGCTGCCTCGCGTCACCTTCGCGGTGCCGCGTACGACGATCCAGTGTTCCGCGCGGTGATAGTGCATCTGCAGCGACAGCCGCTTGCCCGGCTCGACGACGATCCGCTTGACCTGGAACCGTTCGCCGAGATCGATCGAATCGTAGTGCCCCCACGGACGTTGCACCTTACGGTGTTCGCGCACCTGTGGCCGCCGGGCCGTCTTGAGCCGTGCGACTACGTGCCTCACGCGCTGCACGTCGTGCTTGTTCGCGACCAGTACCGCGTCGGGCGTCTCGACGACGACGACGTCCCGCATCCCGACGCAGGCGACGAGCCGCCCCTCTGACCGCACGAAACTGTTCTGAGTGTCCTCGAACACGATCGGGCCGCGCGCGACGTTGCCGTGGTCGTCCTTCGGCATGATCTCCCACAGCGCGTCCCACGTGCCGACGTCCGACCAGCCCGCGGCGAGCGGCACCATGATGCCGTCGATGCCGAGCGAGCGGTGTTCGGCGAGGCGTTCCATGACCGCGTAGTCGATCGAGTCGGATGGGCATGCGTCGAACGCGGCCGCGTCGATTCGGAAGAACGGCTCCTCGGCGACGCCCGCGCGCAATGCGGCCTCGCACGCGGTGTGAATCGCCGGCGCGAGCGCGCGGATCGCCTTCAGCCACACCGACGCGCGCGTGACGAAGATGCCGCTGTTCCACCAGTAGTCGCCCGAATGAAGGTAGCGCTCGGCGAGCGTTGCGTCGGGCTTCTCGACGAAGCGGCCGATCGCGTAGCCACCCTGACCGCCGTGACGGCCCGAGTGCGGCGCGCTGACCTGGATGTAGCCGTAGCCGGTCTCCGCGCGGCGCGACGGCACGCCGAGCGTGACGATCGCGCTGTCCTGCGCGTAGCGCGCCGCACGTCCGACCGCGTCATGGAACGCGCCAACGTCACCGATCACGTGGTCGGCCGGCATCACGACAAGCACCGGATCATCCGCGAGCGCGTGTGCGTCGAGCGCTGCGAGCGTCAGCGCCGGTGCGGTGTTGCGGGCGGCCGGTTCGAGCAGGATGCGCGCGGGCGCAGCGCTGTCGACGACTTGTGCGGCGCTCATGAAGCGATGAGATTCGCTGCATACGAGCAGCAGCCGGTCACCGAGCGACGCGCTCGCGATGCCGTTCAGGCGCCGCGCGGTCGCTGACAGCGGCGACTCGTCCGACACGAGATCGATCAGCTGTTTCGGGAATTGCTCGCGCGACAGCGGCCACAGCCGCGTGCCCGAGCCGCCCGCGAGAATCACGGGCAGGATGCGCGGCATGGCGGGCTGGGGAACCGGGCGCGGCGTGCGGGTCATCGGCCGGCTCCGGTATCGGCATGCCGCCGGTTGAGCAGGCGGCGCTCGTCGTGCGAGCGCGGCGCGGCGATCATGCGCGCCAGCAGGTGCCGGAGCGCGCCGGCCGCGCGATCGACGGGCCGTACCATCCCGATGAACGACTCGCCTTGTTCGAGATAGGGGCCGTATGCCTTGCGGAACCCGAAGCGCCGGTAAAGCGCCTGCCGGTGTGCGGGCACGTGCGTGCGCACCGCGACGCCGGGCCATGCGACGCCGGTCGCCGCGAGCGCGCGCTCGATCAGCCGGTCGAGCGTGTCGTCGTCGCGACGTGCTTCGCTCGTCAGGACCTTGTCGATCGTCACGTTGAGGTCGATGTCGTCGCCCGGAAGCAGGCGCGCATACGCGGCGACCTGCGCGGCGTCACCGTCGTGCGCGAGCGCGTAGACGTGCAGCGCGCCGGCGTCCTTGCCGTCGGTGTCGAGATGCATGTGCGAGTCCTCGACGACCAGCACCGCGTTGCGCGCATGCAGGATCGCGTAGAGATCCTCAGTGCACAGATGTCTGAATTCACGACAATGCCATTCCATGATGCGGTCCTCGCTTGATGTCCGAAACATGCGATGCCGTGCGGCGGACGTTCGCCCCGCGTGGCATTGCCGAGGCCACGATACGGACTTGCAACGGGGCAGTCTGTTCGTGAGTACACCCACGCCCGGTTTCGGGCGGCGCCGACGCGCTTCGCGCGAGAACGGCGCAATGTGCGGTAGCACACAGCAGATGCGGCGCGGCTTGCCGATAATGGGCAGGTCTTGGCGGGCGGGCCGCATTCGCCGTCCGGTTACATGAAAGAAAGCCCGGGGGCCGACTTGAAGATCGCGATCGTTCACGACTGGCTGGTGGTGCATGGTGGCGCCGAGCGTGTGCTCGCGCACATGATCGACTGCTTTCCGCAGGCGGACGTCTTCAGCCTCGTCGATTTCCTCGAAGATCGTGCGTGCCTGCGCGGCCGCCCTGTACGGACGTCGTTCATCCAGAAGCTGCCGTTCGCGCGCACGCGCTATCGCCACTATCTGCCGCTGTTTCCGCTGGCGATCGAACAGTTCGACCTGTCCGGCTACGACATCGTACTGTCGAGCTCGTATGCGGTCGCGAAGGGCGTGCTGAGCGGCCCCGACCAGTTCCACGCGAGCTACGTGCATTCTCCGGTGCGCTATGCATGGGACCTGCAGCACCAGTACCTGAACGAAGCCGGGCTGGCGCGCGGACCGAAATCGGCGCTCGCGCGCATGCTGCTGCACTACATCCGCAACTGGGACGCGCGCTCGGCAAACGGTGTCGATTGCCTGGCCGCGAATTCGCGTTTCATCGCACGGCGCATTCGCAAGACCTACCGGCGCGACGCGACCGTGATTCATCCGCCCGTCGATGCCGGGCGCCTGACGCTGCGCGCCGACAAGGAAGACTTCTATCTGACCGCCTCGCGTCTCGTGCCGTACAAGCGGATCGACCTGATCGTCGAGGCATTTTCGCGCATGCCGTCGCGCAAGCTGGTCGTGATCGGAGACGGCCCGGAGATGGCGAGGATCCGCGCGCTCGCGGGGCCGAACGTCATCCTGCTTGGCTATCAGCCGTTCGAGGTCCTGCACGATCATCTGCAGCGCGCCCGTGCGTTCGTGTTCGCGGCCGAAGAGGATTTCGGCATTGCGCCGGTCGAGGCGCAGGCCTGCGGCACCCCGGTGATCGCGTATGGCAAGGGCGGCGTGCGCGAATCGGTGCGCGCGTGGCCATGCGCGCGCGCCACGGGGCTGTTCTATCGTGCGCAGACGGCCGATGCGCTCGTCGATGCGCTCGCGCGCTTCGACGCATTGCCGCGCGGCACGTTCGATGCGCGCGCTTGCCGCGAGAATGCGGAACGCTTCGGCGTCGATCGCTTCTTGGCCGAGTTCACGCGCTTCGTGCTGGACGGATACGCCGCGTTGCAGGAAGAGATGGCGGATGAAGACGGGCGGCGCAGTGCGCCGGGGCGCCACGAAGACGCGGCGCGCCGGGTATCCGACGGCCCGCATGCCACCCTGATGTAACGGACGGTATGGCGGCGGTCCATGTGCAAACCTGATGGACCGGCCGGAATTGTGCGAGAAACGGAACGTTTGCGTCATTTTTTTAGGCATTCAATATCGAATTGCGGTTAATCCTCGTAAGTTGCCGCGTGCGAATGCAGTAATGCCCACCCATCGACGGGACCTGTCGCGGATAATCGAATCCGCATTGCCAAAGCGCGCAATTCCCGATCCGGCTGTCGTGTAATGAAAAGATTCGATATTTATCGTTTGGTAACAAATGGCCTCGGAGCGACGTGTACATTCGGGAGCGCATGAAGCGAGGCGGCCGTGCCGGCGTGTCGGCGCCGACGGCGTGTCGCATGACAACCAGGACGGGGGGGCCGGGCGGACGCGTGTTCAGCCGGGCCCGAAGACTGCGGGCCGGACGACAGCCGGCCCGTACTCCGGAACCGGGGGGCGCTGCCGGCCGTGCGGCGCGAGGAGGGTTCACGGAGTACAGAAAGCAATGGTTCGTCATGAATAGGCCAATAAGGCGCGACAAGGTCGGGGAAAAAACCATCGGGCGGCGTCCGCTGATTTACCTGACGCAGGCGCCGTCCCTGACGCTGCGCAAGGAGCTGGCACGGCGCAACTGGAAAGTCACGGTCGTCGCGCACGCGAGCGCGCTGCGCGACCACACCGGCGAAATCACGTGCGGCATTCTCGATCTCAGTGGCGGCAATGTCGACGCGATCGGCGAGAGTGCGTCGATGCGCGACGTCGTCTGGATCGCGCTCGTCGATGCGGGGCAGACCGCGTCGCCGACCGTGCGCGCGCTGCTGCGCGACTACTGTTTCGACTACATCACGCTGCCGGTGCCCCATCGGCGGATCGTCGACACGGTCGGTCACGCGTACGGGATGGAGTGCCTGTTCGCGGACGATCGCGAATATCCCGAGGCGGCCGAGCACGGTATCGTCGGCACCTGCAGCCCGATGCTGCGGCTGTTCGACACGGTGCGGCGCTTTGCGCGCACGGACGCGCCGGTATTCGTGTTCGGCGAGACCGGCACCGGCAAGGAGCTGACCGCGCTCGCGATCCATCGTCATTCGGAGCGGCGCGACGGGCCGTTCGTCGCGGTCAACTGCGGCGCGATTCCGCCCGATCTGCTGCAGTCGGAACTGTTTGGCTACGAGCGCGGCGCGTTTACCGGCGCGCACACGCGCAAGATCGGTTATGTGGAGGCCGCGAACGGCGGCACGCTGCTGCTCGACGAGATCGGCGACCTGCCGATCGAGAGCCAGGCGAGCCTACTGCGCTTCCTGCAGTCGCGTGTGATTCATCGGCTCGGCGGCGGCGATCCCGTGCCGGTCGATGTGCGAATCGTGTCGGCGACGCACGTCGACCTGCGCGACGCGATGGAGGCAGGGCGCTTTCGCGCCGACCTGTTTCACCGGCTCTGCGTGATGCGCATCGACCAGCCGCCTCTGCGCGCGCGGGGCAAGGACATCGAGCTGATCGCGAACCACATGCTGGAACGCTTCAGGGGTGATGCGCGCCACCGCGTGCGCGGCTTCTCGACGGACGCGATCAGCGCGCTCTACAGGCACGACTGGCCGGGCAACGTCCGCGAGCTGATCAATCGCGTGCGCCGCGCGGTCGTGATGACCGAGGGGCGGGTGATCACCGCGCACGATCTCGAACTCGAAGGCTGTCTCGACACGGCGTCGCCGTCAGTCGCCGACATCCGCAAGTCGGTCGAGCGCGGGGCGATCGAGTTCGCGCTGCTGCGCACACGCGGGCGCGTCGCCGCGTCCGCGCGCGAACTAGGCGTGTCGCGCGCGACGCTCTATCGCTGGATGGAGGCGTACGGGATCGAGCGGCCGCGCCGCACGGGATCGTCGGACTAAATGCGCAAACTGCGCGATCGCGCCGTTTGGGTTGCGGGAGACACCGCTGACAGCCTTTGCGCTATGCGGCCGGCGTCGCGCGCACGGTCGGACCGGAATTGACCGCGCTGATCTCGACGTGCGGCGTCGCATCCACATCGTGCTCGCGATGCACGCCGTCGAGCGGCTCGAGCGTGACGCGCGCGGGCATCCCGGGCGCGATGTGAAACCAGTCGTCGCGCGGCATGAAGCCCCGCGCGATGATTTGCACGTGCCGCGCGAGATGGCGGGCAGCAATGTCGACGGTCCAGACGCCGTCCGCGCGCGACACGCGCGCTTCGAGGCCGAGGTCGCGGCGCGCGAACACGGCGGGATGGGTGCGGGACGGAAAATGGAACGACTGGGACAGGATCGCGCCGTCCTCGCCGCGCAACGTCGCGACGACCGCATCGTGCTCGCAGGGGCCGAAGCGATACGCATAGGTCCAGTCGAAGAAGCGGCCGAGCAGTTCGGCCGATGCGACACGAATCGCTGCGTGCGCGGCTACGCGGATCGTGCCGCCGGCTCGCGCGACCGGCGTGCGGCCGTCGCGCAGCGCGGTCAATTCGACGGTGGCCGCAAGCGGCGCCGGGCGCTCGTTGACCACGTGCACGTCGAGCCCGTTCAGCCCTTCGTCGACCAGCAGGATCTGCACCGGCTGCAGCACTTGCCGCAGCGCGTGCCACACGGATTTCGGCCGATGCGCGGCATCGACGAGGCCCCATCCCGCGCCGGGCCGAACGTCCTGGAACTGCCAGACCAGCGCGCCAGAGCAGCGCGAGCACGTGCGCCGCCATTCGGCGAAGGTTTCGCGCATCACGTCGGCGAGCACCGCGCGCGACAGCTCGACGTAGCGTTGCGGGTCTTCGCGTCTGAGCCGGTCGGGTTCGACCGCATACAGCGCATGCAGATAGTGGTCGCGGACATCGTCGAAATCCCACGACGCGCCGGGGTCGCGCGGCACGCCTTGCTTCCAGCGCGGCTCATGCACGCCGGGCCGGCCGAGTTCGTCGAGCGCCGCATCGCAGGGCACGTTCGCGAACGCGAGGCACTCGCTCGCGAACCGCACGTCGGCGCGGCGAGCATCGTCGAGCGGGCGCGCATACGCGCCGACGCCGTAGTAATGCGACACGCGTTCGCGCGGCATGAACGGCAGCACGCCGCCGTCGGGCGTGTCGGGCACATATGGCACGTCGGGGCGCAGCGCCGCTGCATGGCCGGCGAGCCGCTCGGCCGTCAGCTCGACGCAGCGCTGCTGCGGCGCAAGGCCCGACATCGCGGCCTGTTGTGCGATCTCGCTGCCGCCGCACAGGACCGCGAGCGACGGGGACGCGCGCTGACGCGTCAGGAATTGTTCGGCTTCCTGTCGGATCGCGTCGGCAAACGCAGGGTCGGTCAGCGCGTAGTCGAAGTTCGCGAACATGAAGTCCTGCCAGACCAGCAGGCCGAGGCGGTCGCACCACGCATGGAACGCATCCGCCTCGTAGGCCATCGTGCCGCCGACGCGGATCATGTTGAAGCCGGCGTCGCGCGCCCGTTCGAGCAGGCGCCGGTACGTCGCGTCGTCCGCATGGAGCGCGAGCGGCGCGGCCGTGCTCCAGCACGCGCCACGCGAGAACACCGGCACGCCGTTGACGCGCAGGCCGAAACCGAGCCCGTCGTCGCCCGGTTCCGGCTCGATCGTGCGAAAACCGGTCGCGCCGAGCGCGCGTCGCTCGCCGCCCAGGTGCAGCACGACGTCGTACAGCGTTGGCTCGCCGTGCGTATGCGGCCACCAGCGGCGCACGCGCGGCAGCATCACGGTGGCGCGCAGCCGGTCCGCGCCGGCGGGTTCGAGCGCCGCCGCGTGCTCGCCGCAAGAAATGCGTGCGGCGAGCCTGTCGGGCAGCGGCGACGAGAACGCGAGTTCAGCTTCAAGCCGGCCCGACTCGCCGTCGACACTTGCGTAGAGATCACACCGGGCGAGCACGGGGCCGTCGGCCGGGTCCAGTACGTCGACCGGCCGCCACGGGCCGATCGGCGGGCAAGGCGGAAACCAGCCGGGCATGCGGCCGAGCAGCGAGGTCCGCACGGCGCGCAGCGCGGCCGGCTCCGCGAGCCGGGTGCGCCATCGTGCGCGGCGCGGCGCGCGCATCTTGCGCAGATACGGACCGAGCGCGCGAAAGCAGATCGTCAGCCGGTGTGTTCCGTGAAGCGAAACGGCGATGTCGTGGACGACGAACATGCTGTCCGAGCGCAGGATCGGCGTATTGTCGAGCCAGACGTCGGCGACGGTCGCGAGGCCGTTGAAGCGCAGCACGCGCGGCCCGCGGCCGTGCAGCACGGTGCGATACCAGTAGTCGCGCTCGTCGAGCGCACCGGCGCCGTCGAACTGCCCCGCCAGTGCAAGCGCCTGCGCGACCGTGCCAGGCACCGGCGCCGCGAGCCAGTCGCCGGCCGTGCCGAGATCCTCGGGCGAAAGGGCGGCGCCTGCCGGCGTCGCCAGCATCGACCACGCGGCGACCGCGGTTGCGCGGCTCACCACGCGACCGGCATCGGGCGAGCCGCCCTTTCATGCGCTGGCATGCCGGCGTGACGCGGTGGAGCGATCCGGCGCGCGCCATCGATCAGGGCGCCATACGCGGCTTCGATCGCGTCGAGCGTGCTGTCGCCGTGCTCCTCCTTACCGCGTGAGCACGCGCGAGCGAGTCGGAATTCGAGCACCATCGCCTCGCTTGCGATGCAGTCGCAGGCCGCGCGGATGTCAGCGAACGGCCCGGTGCAGCCGCTCGCGCGCAGCCAGTGCGCGTAGCGACCGAACAGTTCGAAGCTCGCGCCGAGCTGCCGCACCGAGTTGAACGAGTACGCGTGGAAGCGTTCGAGCGGCGCGTCGGCGAGCGCGCGCGCGTCGCTGCGGAGCTGGCGGCGGAACGCGGAGATCGGATTGACGGCCGGCGCGCGGCGCAGATGGCGACGCAGCGCGTCGAGCGACGCTTCGCATAGCGCACGTTCGCCGAGCGGCTCGAAACGCCGCTTCGCGCATTCGACGTAGGGTGGCAGCGCCATCGGCGAGGCGCTGCCGACGAGCCCGTCATAGTCGAGCCCTTCGGCCACGTAGTAGCCGCTGTTGTGAAAATAGCCGAGCTGTCGCTGCGCGCTGTCGATCGCGTCGATGCCGATCGTTGTCTTCGCATGCCGGGTGCGGTAGCTGCTGCCGCGCGTGTCCGGCAGGAACCACGCGTCCACTTCGACGATCATCAGGTGGCCGCGCGCGACCTGCGTGTCGATGTGCCGGTCGAGCGGATCGTAGATCGAATGTTCCTGCACGACGATTCCATACAGCCGTTCGAGCTCGTCGTGCGGAAACTTGAAGAACGTGAACTGGTCGCCCTCGAAGTCGAGCGCGATCGTGAACGGCAGCGCCGCATACGGATTGAAACCCCACCAGCGCAGCACCTCGAGCCACAGGTCGACGTAGCAGTTGGTCTGCTTCCACGCCATCTCCGGCCCGTGCAGCGGATGCGGGCGGTAGTGGCGCGCGCGATGGCGGAGGTCGTCGAACGAGGTGTCTTCTCCGTCGTGGCTGATTAACGTCATCGCTCACTCCACAGCGCTTCGTGTACGTCGCGCGGCCACGCGTCGGGATCGAAGCCGTGATGGCGGAACAGCGCGAGCGTCAGCCGTTCGAGCCCGAAGCCGACACAACCGGTGTGCGCGACGTCGCCCGTGGCGGTCCGGATGCCCCACAGCAGGCCGAAGTGATCCATATGGTAGTTGAAGCTCAGGCAGGCGGTCTGGCGGTCGTCGTGCTCGATCGGCACCAGCAGCTCGAACTTCAGGTTCTGCTCGCGCTGGCTATTCGCGACGACCTTGCCGCCGCGCCCGAAGAACGGGTCGTTCGCGAGGTCGATCGCGTTCGGCAGGCGCAGCGCGTCGATCATCCGCGTGGCGCGCTCCATCCACGTGCGGCGGAACGCGACGATCTGCTCGGGCGTGCCGATTCGCACGTATTCGCGCATCCGGAACAGTTGCATGCGGGTCGGGTCGAGCGACGGCTCGTGACGGAAACAGTACGAGAACACGTCGACGAGCCGCCCGTCGTCGGGCAGCGCGCCCGCGCGCGCGACGACGGGGTAGACGGGATAGCACGCGGCCGGCGTCATCACGACATAGGTCGATTTCTGGTAGCCGGTCCAGTCGTCGCCGCGCTCGAGGCATTGCAGCACGCGCTGCTGCTCGTGCTCGCCGCCGCAGAATGCGTGCACGGTGCCCGCGAGCTGCGGGAAGCTCTTCATGTATTCGCTGCGCTCGAACTCGACGCGGCTCATCGCGGGCGGAAAGCGCAGCACTTCGGCCTGCTGGTCGGCGCCGAGGCGCGTGACGAATGCATCGAGCGCCTCGACGACGCGCTCGAATCGCTCGCTGCGGCCGAACAGGCCCTGCACGCCGGTCGGGATGAGCAAGCCGGCGTCGATCAGCGCATCGCGCAGCGGATTGACGCCCGCGCGGTCGAGCGGCGCGTCGGCAGGGATCGCGGCAACAGGGGCCGCGGAAAGGCGATCGTTCAAGTTGGTTTCTCCGGCGTAGGGGGACGCAGCGCGAGCAGCAGGCTAGACGTGTTGGCGGCAATACGGTCGTTGCTGATCATCAGCGGCGCCGCATGCAGGTCGCGGATGTGCCGGCCGACGCTGAACGGCGTGCCGTGCTTGTAGCCGGTCATCCCGCAGATCATCATGGCCTGACACGCGACTTCGAGCGCCGTCGTCGACACGTAGGTTTTCAGCGCATTGATCTCGGCAGCCCGCGCCATGCCGGCCGACCACGAGCGCGCGCCCGCGTGCAGGCGCAGCACGTAGTCGACCTGCGCGCGCATGGCCTGCATTCGTTCGAGCGATTCGGCGATGCGCCGCGACGCGGGGGAGGGCGCGCCATCGGTCTTGCGCATCTGCGCGCGGAAGAAGTGATGCGCGCGGTTGAATGCATCCTGCGCGACGCCGATCCAGACCGACGCCCACAGGATGTGCGACACCGGGACCATCGTCTGTTCGGCGATCCGCGAGAACGGCGCGGACAGGCATTGCGCCGCCGTCCCGCGGGCGTCGAGCGCGTAGCCGCTGCTGCAGGTGCCGCGCATGCCTAGCGTGTCCCACTCGCTGCAACGCGTCAGCGTATAGCGTTCGCGCAGCAATGTGACGAGCACCTGGTCGGACGGCGGCGCGTGCGCGTCGCGTCGCGCGGTGGCGAGGATTCCGTCCGCATATTCGCCGTACGAGATCGTCGAGGCGCGCTTGCGCAGCCGGAACGCGTCGCCGTCGGTTTCCAGCGCGCATTGGCTCGCGCGCAGATTGCCGCCGACACCCTCCTCCGACGTCGCGGACGCGAGCAGCCACTGATGCAGCGCGAGCTGCTGCAGGAACACCGCGTGCCAGCCGTCGTCGAGCGCGTGATCGACGAGGCACGCGATCTGGATCTGGTGCATCGCGAACACCATCGCCGCCGATGCGCACGCTTCGCCGAGAATCGCGCACGCGGCTGCGACATCCGCGAGCGACGCGCCCGTGCCGCCAAGCCGGACGGGCACCATCGCGCCCAGCAGGCGCTGCGCGCGCATTGCCTCGATCGCCTCGACCGGGCAGCGCGCGTCGCGGTCGACGGCGTCCGCGTGCCGCGCGGCGACCCGCGCGACCGCGCGCGCAGCTTCGTCCAGCCGGTGCGCGTCGTCGTCGTCGGCAACGTCCGGAAGCAGCCGGCTCATACCGAACGCTCGGCGCGCTGCAGCGCCGCGATCGTTTCCGCGAGCGCGTCGATGCTGCGAAACAGCTGGCGGCTCAGCATCTCGTCGGGAATCTCGATGTCGAACTGTCGTTCGATCGCGAGCATCAACTGGATGGTGTCGAGGGAGGACAGGCCCGCGTCGTAGAGGTCGTCCGCGTCGCCGATCGTATCGACGGCGGTCTCGAGGTGGGCAACGTGCTTGAGTATTTCCCTGATTTCGTTTTTCAAATGCAGCTCCGGAGTGCCTGGTGTCGTCCGCAGGGGACGGACGCAGCGCCGCGCGCCGCCATCCTCCCCCGCAGTCCGGTTTCAGTAGACCATTCGCCGCCGTCGCGTTCTGTTCGTCATCCTACAGACGGCTTGACCGGGCCATACCGGACGGAAAGGCAGGATGCAGGCAACTGCGTGACGTGGCGGCCACGCCCATGTCGGCCGACAGGATGCGATTCATCTCGTCGCGGACGATGCCGCGGCAACCGCACGCCATCCGGTCGAGGCCTTGCAGATCGGCGAGCACGATCGCGCTGCGGTACTGGCGGATCAGCCCGAGCTTCTGGATCTCGCCCGCGGCATCCGTCACCGTCTCGCGCCGCACGCCGAGCATTTGCGCGAGCATGCTGTGCGTGACGTGGACCTCGATGCTGCGCGAGCGGTCGTACGCAAGCATGAACCATCTGCACAACTGATGTTTCAGCACGTGATGACGGCTGCAAAACGTGATCTGCGACATCTGCGCGATCAGCAGCTGCAGGCACACGAGCAGCTGATGGCGAATCACCGCGGATGTATCGAACGCAGCGGCGAACTTGCGCCGGTCGAGCCGGTACGCGAAACCATCGCGGCAGGCGATGGCGCGGCACGGTATCGTGCCGTTGCCACCGACGACGTCGTCGCAGACGATGCCTTCGCTGCCGATCTCCGCGACTTCGAGCGTCATCCCGTCGGACGACACATATTGCAGCGACACCGCGCTCGTCACCGGCAAATACACGGCGACGAGCGTTTCGCCGGGCTCGCAGAGCACCCGGCCCGACTTCACGTGTTCCAGCTGCAGGTGCGCCGCCAACGCGGCCCGATCTTCGCGGTCGAGCGCGGCAAGAAACCGGTTGGCGTCGAAGCTGAGCGACAGCTCGATCATGTCGCTGGCCGGGGCGGCGACTTTGTTTGCGTGATGTATCACGGCGCGTCCTCGTACGGTTGCGGTCGCGTGCCGGCACGACGGCCGTCGCGAATCGAGGCACCACGCGCGCTGCACGGCCTTATGGATAAATTCGAATGCCGATGGTTGTTAAAACGCTAACACGTACGCTAACACGCATTTCATTTTCGATCGATTGTATTGTGCGTTGCCTCACAAAATTTAAATATTTAGCGGGGTAAAAAGTATCGAATTTACTTGATTTAATAGCGACAAAATTGAATGTCGGCGTGTGTTCGTATTTGCCGGATGCTTCGGAATCAATCGTTCATGGCCCAATTTCCAGGGGGGCTGGAGACTGATTTGAATGTTATTTCACAATTGACTGGCGGAAGTGGCTAATTATGAATTGAATCAAAGATTTGTGCGGGAAGTGTTTGGCCGATCACATTTGCCTTGGCGGGCGCGTCGATTCATTTTTGAGACAGTTTCAAACGCGAGGTGCGACGGTATATGCGCCGTTTATGTGATTGTCCGGGTTACCGTAAAAAGCAACATGCTGGTCGTAAGCGTTTGAAACGGCAGTGAGTGTGACGGGGGGCGGTGCCGCAATCGCGGTTTTTGGTCCAATCCGCCGCGGTGTCCGCTCGATGTCATAGTGTCCCACAATGAGACGTTTTTCGTGTTTTGCGCGAGGCTGTTTTCGCCGAATGAGTCCGTCGTGATTCAGACATTAAGGATGGGCGGGAATTGGCACGTAAATCGCTTGTTGGGCTAGCGTGCCGAAAACGGGGCAGTCGGTTGAAACCCGGCTTCGGCGGTGGGCAGTCGGCCGGAATGAACGGTTGCGAGCCGCAACCGGGCCGACGCCCGAATGCGCATGACGAAAACGAATGCCGTGCACGCAGTTTCAGGCGGCGCGGACACAATGGGATACAGACATGTTTCATCTTCAGTCGAGCCATGCGTCGAACGCGATTCTCGACGCATTGCCGAACGACAGCCTCCGCGCCCTGGCGCCATACCTCGAACTGGTCGGGCTCAGGCCCGGCCCGCTCGACCTGCCCGGCGAGCCGGTGCGTTACATGCACTTTCCGATCACCGCCATGCTGTCCGTGCTGCACCTGATGGAGGACGGCGCGATGGTCGAGGTCGCCGTGGTCGGCCGCGAGGGGCTCGTCGGCATGTCTGGACTGACCGGCGGCCATGGGGTCTCGAGCCGCGTCGAGGTGCGCGTCGGCGGATTGGCCTGCCGCGTGCCGGTCTGCGTGATGCGCCCGGAATTCGAGCGCTCGCCGGCGACCTACCGGCTGCTGCTCAACTATTGCCAGGCCCTGATGGCGCAGAGCGCGCGCAGCGCGCTCTGCAACCGGCATCACTCGGTCGGCGAGCAGTTGAGCCGCTGGCTGCTGCTTGCGCATGATCGAATCGAGGGTGACGAACTGGCTGTCACGCAGCAGACGATCGCCAACATGCTTGGCGTGCGGCGTGAAGGCGTGACCGAAGCGGCCGGGAATCTGCAGGACGCCGGACTGATCCGGCAGCGGCGGGGGCGCATCACGCTGCTCGATCGCGACGGGCTCGAGCAGCACGCATGCGAATGCTACGACCTGATCCGCGCGGAATACCGCAAGCTGCTCGGCGCGCGGACAAGCACAGGCGCGACGCCGTTCCGCGCGCGGATGCCGGAAATGCGCGGCGCACGTCCGGCGCATGGTGCATGACGATGCGGGCGGTGAAAGTGGACGCACCGGCAAGGTGGCCCGCGACGATGATGGCCGTCGACGCCGCGCTGGTGTTGACGGGCGCGCTGATCGCGCAGGCATGTGCTGGACTCGCGTGGGGCGATCTCGCGGATGCGCAGCGCGGTGCGATCGCATTGCAGTGCGTGCTGACGCTGATGGTGCTGCCGCGCGGCGCGCGCGCGCATGTCGCGGGCGACGGCGGCTGGTCCGCGCTGTCGCGCGTCGTCGTCTCCCTCGTATGCACGAGCCTGCTGACGGTCGCGGGCGCGATGTGGGTCATGGATCGCGGCGCGACGATGTCGACGCGCTGGATCGCGCGCACCGTGCTCGCGGGCGACGCGGCGCTAGTGCTCGGCCGGGCCGCAATGCTGGTGCTCGCACGGCGGCGCGGCGGCGCGCGTGCGCGGCCAAGCCGCGTCGCGCTCGTCGGCGAGACCGCTTACGGGCGCGCGGTGCTGGACCGCATACGGCTGGCGCCACGGGCGTCGTATGTGGCCGTCTGCGTGTTCGACCAGGCCGGTGCCGCGCGTGCGGAGCGCGATATTGGCGGCGTGCCCGTGATCGGCGACTGGGAAGCATTGCGCGGCAGGATCCGCGCCGGCCTGATCGACGAAGTGTGGTTGACGCTGCCGATGTCGCACGAGCGGCGCATCCAGCGCATCGTGCGCGAGTTGCGCGACGAGTTCGTCGAATTGCGGCTGCTGCCCGACGTGCGTCACGTCGCGGTTGTCGGCCGCGCCGCGATCGACGTGCTCGGGATGCCGGCGATCAATCTCGCGACGACCCCGCAGTCCGCGCCGGCACTGTGGGCGAAGGGCGTGTTCGACCGCGCGTTCGCGCTGACGGTGCTGGTTCCGCTGCTGCCGGTGCTCGCGGCCGTGGCGGTGGCGGTCAAGCTGTCATCGCCGGGGCGCGTGCTGTTCCGGCAGCGTCGCAAGGGCGTCGACGGCCGCGAATTCGACATCCTCAAGTTCCGGACGATGCGCGCGCACCGGCAGCAGCCGGGCATCGTGCGTCAGGCGTCGCGCAACGACGCGCGCATCACGCCGGTCGGCGCGTTCTTGCGGCGCACGTCACTCGACGAGCTGCCGCAGTTCTTCAACGTGCTGTTCGGGCAGATGTCGATCGTCGGGCCGCGCCCGCATGCGATCGAACACGACGATTTCTACCGGCGGCTCGTCGATGGCTACTTGTATCGCTACCGCGTGCGGCCGGGCATCACGGGCTGGGCACAGGTCAACGGCTATCGCGGCGAAACCCGCAATGTCGAGGCGATGGCCGCGCGCGTGAAGTTCGACCTGTTCTACATGCAGAACTGGAGCTTCTGGTTCGACATCAAGATCATCCTGCTGACGATCGTGCGCGGCTTCGTCGGGCGCAATGCGTTCTGAGCGGCGACGCCGGTGCCGCGGATGCGCGCCGATGCGTGCCGGCCAAACGCGGTTGTGCGGTCGAGCGCACGGATCACCCGCCGCGCGGCGCACACAGTGATGGCACGGCAAACCGCATCCCGCTCGCCGCGGGATGCCCGGCGTCGCGTGGTCGCGTCGCCACCATCGGGATAGTCATGAGCATGTCAACGTCGATTCGGGAACGGGAAGGGGCACGGGAAGGGGCACGGGAGGCGCGCATGCTACGAGCGGCCGTCGCGTCCGCATGGATCGCGCAGGCGCGTTCGCTTGCGATCAACGGCAAGTTCACGTCGCAGCGGATGACGGGCGTGCAGCGCGTTGCCTACGAACTGACCGCCGAACTCGCGCGGATCGCCGGCGCCGACGACGCGCCGCCGGTCGTCGTGCCGTCCGTACACGATTCCACTGCGCTGCCGGCCGGTGCGCGCCGGCAGGTCGCGACCGGCCTGCACGGCACGCTCTGGGAGCAGTGGACGCTGCCGCGCGCGACCCGCAGGCGGACGCTGCTCAGCCTGTGCAATGTCGGCCCGCTGCTGAAGCGCGACCAGGTGCTGCTGATTCACGACGCAGCGGTCTTCGATCTGCCTGCGGGCTATTCGCTTGCATTTCGTATCTGGTATCGGATCGCGTTCGCGATCCTGAAGCGCCGCGCGCGGCATATCGTCACCGTGTCGCACTTCTCGCGGGCACGCGTCGCCGCGCGGCTTCGCGTGCCGCCCGCACGCGTGTCGATCGTGCCGGGCGCGAGCGATCACATCGACCGGATCGACGCCGATCCCGGCGTGTTCGCACGGCTGCGGCTCGAACGCGACAGCTACGTGCTGTTCGTCGGTTCGCGGGCGCCAGGAAAGAATCTCGGGCGGGCGCTCGAAGCGATCGGCAGCTTGCGCCGGTCGCATCCGACGATGCGTTTCGTGATCGCGGGCGGAGCGAACGCGAAGATCTTCGGCAGCACGAGCGCGGGACCCTGCGCCGACGATCCGTTCGTGACGTGGGCCGGGTACGTGACCGACGGCGAGCTGAAGGCGCTGTATCAAGGGGCCGGCTGCTTCGTGTTCCCGTCGCTCTACGAGGGTTTCGGCCTGCCGCCGCTCGAGGCGATGCGCAGTGGCTGCCCCGTGATCGTCTCGCGCGAGGCCGCGCTGCCGGAGGTGTGTGGCGGCGCGGCGCTGTTCTGCGATGCGTACGACGCAGCCGACATCGCCAAGACGATCGCGCGCGTGATGGCGGACGCCGAACTGCGCACACGCTTGCGCGCGCGTGGCATCGAACATGCGTACGGTTTCAGCTGGCGGGCATCCGCCCATGCGCTGCTCGACATCGCGTGCCGGAGCGAATGAACGCCGTTCGGCGTTGACGTTTCCGGCAGCACATCGCAACGCCGGCTGCATCCCGATTCATTGGCAGTCCACGGCAACGATATCGGCAATCGGCGCAGGAATGCGCGCGGCCGTCAACCTGACGACGCTGACGCGTCGGCCATCACCTCGTCGGTGACGCGGCGCTCGTGCTTGGGAATCAGGATCGGTTAGAAGCTGCCGTCGCGATCGCGCGGCACCTCGACCCGGACCGGGCCACGATCGGTTATGACCGTCTTGCCGTTGGCGCCGTTGTGCTCGTTGACCTGGCCGTGAGGCTTGGGCTGACCCGGCGGGTAGTCCAGATGCTGGTTCATCTCGGCGCCCATCGCGCGTTCGATGATCGCCTTGTCGAACGCCAGCATCAGGTCCTGCACCTCGGCGGGTGTCATGGGTCCCTTGACCAGTTCGTCCAACAAGGCTTTGGGAAGCTCAGGCAGCGGCCCTCGGGCCGCTGCCTGAGAGGCTACCGTGCGTTTCGGATTCTGCTTCATCGGCATATCCACGATTTTGAACCTTCATGATATGCCCCGCCTCACAAAATGAGGGATAGGTCCCGCAAGCCGGGTAGCACGTGGCACCTCAATGAGATGTTCGTCACTCTGCGTGGCGAACCGTACCTGCCGTGGCGCGCAGTCGACGAGCACAGCGTCGAACTCGGCATCTTGCTGCAATAGCGACGTGACGAGGTCGCCGCCAGACGTTTCTTCAAGCGTGCGCTGCGCGCCAACCCGGTGCCACGCAAGATCGTCACCGATCAATTGCGTAGCTATTCGGCGGCGAAAGCCGACATCCCGGAGCGGGTCAACGTGAAGCATTTGATGGTCAAGGCTGCGACCCGTGTCAACAACCGAGCAGAGAACAGCCATCAGCCCACGCGGGAGCGCGAGCGCCGCATGCGAGGCTTTCGCGACCTGAAGCGCACGCAAGCCTTCCTGTCGAGCTTCGGTCCGATCCGGCATCACTTCGCACTGAAACGACATCTGCTGCGGGCTTCTCTCTATCGCAAACGCCTCGCGGCCCGGTGCGTCGTCTGGCGCGAATTGACCAACGCCACCCAAACTCCATCGAATGCATTCTGAGCCACAGTGCGTTACGCATCATCATCGACGAAGTCTCGCAAGTTGGCAGTGCTTATGCTCGGCTTGCGGGGCCTCGATGCGCTGCTGCAATACTTCGGCCGCGACGCGCTTGTGCTGCAGTCGACGCAGAACCTGATCACGCTCGACAAAAGACAAGGATCGTAGTCAGACAAAACGTGCCGATCGCGACAGGTTCGTATTTGAACGCGACGAGCAGTACGACAGCCAATGCGTTCAATACTGACGGGACTCGCTCAGGGATAAGGCGTTCGGCGAGCGGCGTTCTTTCCCGATTTCTCGGGGTAGCGGTTTTGACGGCATGTCACGCCGCTTCGTTCGGGGCCTGTCTTCACGTTACAGCATGCCGTAGGTACGCAACGCGGATTTGTTCTGCATATCTCGGTATTTGGACGGTGCATACAAATATTGGAAATGAACTTGCGCGCCTCTACAATCGGAACCACATCAACAGACATCGGACCGAGCGCATTGCGCGGCGCTCGACGCAGACGGAGACATTTTCATGACGTTCGCTGGGCGTATTTATCGCTGCATCAACCGCAGCGACGCGGTTTTTTCCGATTCCGTTGAACCCGGCCCGTCCATGACCAACACGCCCGCAATTCGAGTACTCGACGGCAGCCGTGCTGCATTGGACGACGCGTACTCGCTCAACGAAAGCATTGGCATGACCAGCACGCCGTTCGATCTCGCCGCGCGGCGGGCAGGCACGCAGACGCTGCTGCGCGGTCTCGCGATCCTCGAGCAGATGCCGCTCGCCGCGGTGGCCCGCCCGCATCTCGAAGCGCTCGCGGAAGCGACGCACGACACGATCCATCTCGGCGTGCGTGACGGCGACGACGTGCTGTACATCGACAAGATTCCCGGCACGCGCGGCCTCGAAATGCGCTTGCGCGTCCGCCACCGGATGGCGCTCGCTGTTCGAGGTTACGCGGCGCGCGCTGGCCGGCGTCAATTTCAAGCCCGACAACCTGCCGGAGACGAGCGCGTCCTTGCAGCGCATGGCCCATTACGCGGCCGGCGGCTACACGTTCGACCTCGAGGAGAGCGAGGCGTCGATCCGCTGCGTGGCCACGCCGATCCGCGACGCATCAGGCGCGATCGTCGCAGCCGTGTCGGTCGCGAGCACGATTCCGTAATGCCGCACGACCGGATGGACGAGCTGATTCCGCTCGTGCAGTGCGAAGCGCGAGCCATTTCCGCGGAACTGGGCTGGAGCCAGCCGCAGGGTACCCACAGGATCAAACGATGACGACTTCGAACCGGACCGTTCCGGATGCCAGCTCCGCCACCCCGTCGCTGATCGCGCTCGACTGGGGCACGACGTCGCTGCGCGCCTATCTGTACGATGCGCACGGCGCGCTCATCGACACGCGCAGCCGCGCGGCGGGCGTCATGCATGTGCCGGGCGTCGGCGCACGCGTGTTCGACGCGGTGTTCGAGGAAACATGCAGCGACTGGCTCGACCGCACGCCCGGCCTGCCGGTGCTCGCCGCCGGTATGGTCGGCAGCGCGCAGGGCTGGCGCGAGGCGCCGTACGTCGTGGTGCCGGCCGGCGCCGACGCGCTCGTCGCGGGCCTCATTACGGTGACGACGTCGCGCGGTGCGACCGTATCGATCGTGCCGGGCGTGATCGCGACGGGTGAATTGCCCGACGTGATGCGCGGCGAAGAAACGCAGATATTCGGTGCGCTCGCGAGCGATCCCATGCTTGACGCCAATCATTCAGGAATGCTGATAGGCTTGCCGGGTTCGCATGCGAAATGGGCATGGGTGAAGGACGGGCTCATCAAGCGCTTCCAGACCTTCATGACGGGCGAGCTGTTCGCGGCGCTGCGCGATCACACGATCCTCGGCCGCACGATGCGCGCGGGCGCGTCGCCCGATCGCGCGGCGTTCGTGCGCGGCGTGTCGGTCGCGCGCGGCGCGCAGCGCAAGGGGCTGCTCGCGACGATCTTCAGCACGCGCACGCTCGGCCTGACCGACCGGCTCGCGCCAGATGCGCAGGGCGACTACCTTTCAGGCCTGCTGATCGGCCATGAACTCAATGCGCTCGACGCAATGCTCGCGGAGCGCGGCACCGCGCTCGCGGACCAGCCGCTGCTGCTGATCGGCGACGGCGGTTTGTGCGCGCGCTACGTCGATGCGCTCCGCGTATTCGGCTACACGCATGCGCGGGTCGTCGCGCATGCGACCGAGCGTGGCCTGTGGCGGATCGCGTCGCGCGCCGGGCTCGTGCACGCGGACGGCGAGCCTGTCTTCGCCGACCAATGAACCGATTGCAGAGGAGCCCGGTCATGCCGCCCGACCTCACGTCGCCCGTGCCGTACACGCCACACGCCGCACTGATGCGCGCGTTCGCCGCATGCCCGCTGATCGCGATCCTGCGCGGGATCACGCCCGCCGAAGCGGCCGACCACGGGCCGCTTTACGAAGCCGGTTTCCGGATCGTCGAGGTGCCGCTCAACTCGCCGGATCCGTTCGGCAGTATCGCGGCGCTGCGGCGCGCGCTACCCGACGATGCGATCGTCGGCGCGGGCACCGTGCTGCGCGCTGAGTATGTCGATCGCGCGCAGGACGCGGGCGGCGCGCTGATCGTGATGCCGCATAGCGACGCGGCCGTGATTCGCCGCGCACGCAAGCGCGGCCTCGCGAGCGCGCCCGGCGTCGCGACGCCGACCGAGGCGTTCTCCGCGCTCGCGAACGGCGCCGACGTACTGAAGATGTTCCCGGCCGAGCAGCTCGGCGTGCATGTCGTGAAGGCGTGGCGCGCGGTGATCGACCGCGCGGTGCCGCTGATCCCGGTCGGCGGGATTTCGCCCGACAACATGCAGCCGTTCCTCGCGGCCGGCACGAACGGCTTCGGGCTCGGCTCGGCGCTGTACCGGCCCGGCCAGTCGGCCGATGTGACCGCGACTCATGCTCGCGTGTATCAGGCCGGCCTGCGTGCAGCGCTCGACCAAGACTGACGGAAAAACATCGCAGCGTGTGACGGCCGCGTGCGCACTGCGAGAACACAAGGAAGCGGCTGCACCCGGGTGATTGAAACAAGGAGACGTTGAAATGAAACGCAGAACGTTCGTAACGCTGGCCGCCGCGACCGCGGTGCTGATGGGCAGCCCGCTCGCGCATGCGGCCGA
>LOZU01000048.1:0-118381 GCA_001527685.1 Burkholderia pyrrocinia | reverse complement strand
CGGGCGAGCTTCGTCGCGGTGCGGGCGAAGGTGCACAACGCGAAGACCGGGAAGAAGATCGATCTCACGATCCCGAACCCGGATGCGCCGCCAGGTGCTGCTGCAGTTCATACCGAGCGCCATTCGTACGCCAGCCCGGAGGCCGCGAAGGCGGCCGCGAAATCCCGCCTCGAGAAGCTGAACCGGCATACGGCGAAGAGCGTGCTGCGCATGCGCGGCCGGACGGATATCGCGGCCGAGAAGACGGTGAAGCTGAAAGGTTTCAAGCAGGAGGCCGACGGCGAGTTTCTGGTCGAGTCGGTGAAGCACACGTACGCCGGCCGAAGTTGGGAGACGTCGGTCGATCTGAACGCCGGCAACAAGGGGAAGGCGAAGGCCGGTCACGGCAAGAAGCCGAAAAAGAAGATCGACCTGGTCGTGCCAGTGCCGGGGTAACGCTCAGGAGTCAATTCGCAGATTTGTTTGTGCTTGCAATTTTTCCATATGACCGCTTCCAGCAGCATTAACGACGTGTTCAACTTGGTTGTTCGTGTGCTCCCGGCCCTTGTACGGATGTTGTCGAAAATATTCGGATAAGGGCCGGTTTGGCGGTGTTTGTGGATTGCTAGTTACCAATCGCAATAAATGCAAAACTTCTGTTTTGGTGCTTATTTGAGTTGTTGCCAGTATTGATTTGGCAGTAGCTATTGTTGACGAAGGGGACGACTACTCCGTCTAAATTGCTTTCTCCGGTGTCGCCGTAGTTGTTTTGAGTGGCGACGACCCCGGGGAGCGCTGAGAATCCCGGGTTGAAGGAGATCGAATACTTGCCGGATTCGGTGTTTTCGACACTGAAATCTCCGCTGCCATTTTTGATGCTTCCGTCGCTGTTAATGGTGCCCCAAATAATACGAGCCATTGCTCCCTCCGATATGCGAGTGATGGGAAAATCGCCATATTAATGGCGGATCAAACCAATGCGGTCGATTAATTGATTGCATGAAAATACTTCGTCGATTCGCACTGATGTTTTGATGGTAGGTCTTGATCTTCTGAATGTAAACCGACAATTAAGGTGTGTATCGATGTCGTGGTGATTTTTGTTGAGTGATAAGTTTTATTTTTTGTGATTGATCAATGAATTAAGACTCTCGCGAATTTTGTTAAGTATTTTGGATGCCGCCTCGAGGCAACTCGGGCGGCTTTTCTTTTTTCAACGGGGGTGGGATGCAAGACCACGAAAAGACGATTCTGGAACTGATCATCATGGGCGGACTGATTGGTATCGCGAAGGTGTTGGTCGGTAGTGAGCAAATGACATTTCGGCTCGTTGCCGGTCGGGCAATGTTGGGTTCGGCGACGTCGATGGTCGCCGGCATCGCGCTGCTGCAGATTCCGGATTTGCCGCCGATCGCGCTGCTCGGCCTTGGGAGCGCGCTCGGCATCATCGGATCGCAGTATCTGGAGGTGCTGCTGCGTCGTAACGCGAAGCGCCTGTTCGGGGAGAAGTGACGATGGCACGAATCGACATCGCCGCCGCTGGCGGCAAGAACCGCGTCGCGTTCCTCGACATGATCTCGGTGAGTGAAATTGGCTCCGCGCTGCTTGCGAAGTCGGACGACGGCTACAACGTGCTGGTGGGATCGACGGCGGGCCGGCCGCTGCTGTTTGCGAGCTATGCGGTGCATCCGAATGTGCTCAACCGACAGATACCGGTGCCGTCGACGGCGGCCGGTCGCTACCAGATCCTCAATCGCTGGTGGCGGATCTATCAGGCGCAGATGAAGCTCGCGGACTTCGGTCCGGCTTCGCAGGATCGATACGCGCTGCAGCAGCTGCGCGAGCACGGTGCGCTACCGCTGATCGACGCCGGCAGGTTTCGTGAGGCCGTCGCGAAGGTGTCGAACGTGTGGGCCAGTCTGCCAGGCGCCGGATATGGCCAGCACGAAAACCGGATCGAGCATCTGTTGGTCGCGTACCGAGCGGCCGGCGGGGAGGTCGTCGCATGAACTGGTTCGATCCGCGCATCTGGCTGGTCGTGATCGCTGGCGTCGTTGCCGGTTCGGCCGGCGGATATTTCAAGGGGTATCGGGACGCCGGCCAGTTCGCAACGGTCGCAGATCAGGTACAGGAAATCGACGCCCTGAAGGTCGAGCGTGATGAATTTCGCCGCCGATCGGCGGCACAACAGGAGATCGCAACCCATGCTGCGAAAGAACGTGATCAGGCACGCGTTGATGCCGATGCTGCTGCTTCCGCTGCTGACGGCCTGCGCAGACAGGTCGCCGCGCTCGTCGCGGATGCTCGACGTTCCGCCGCTTCGACCGGAGGCTCGTCAGCCAGCGACGTCCTCGATCTGCTTGCCGACGTGCTCGGCCGGGCTGATACGCGAGCGGGAGAGCTGGCAAAGGTCGCTGACGAGCGAGGCATCGCCGGCCAGCAGTGCGAACGCAGTTACGACGCGTTGACGGGCGAGATGCAAATCGATCTGCCGCGATAGCGCGGCATGCGAGGCCGAACGGCCTCGAGAGAAACAGGGCGACCGGAGAGCGTGCAGCAACACGCTTCCCGGTCGCCTTTCCACTGATCGCGCCAGTGAATCGGCCAAGGCCCTGCTACCTACCGGTAGGCGGGCCGGATTCTACACCAAGTTTAAAAACGGCTTTCACAATGGCAAATCCCATTATTCCTTGGATCGGCGGCAAGCGCCGTCTTGCAGACCACCTCATCGCGCGCTTCCCGGCGCACGACTGCTACGTCGAGGTGTTCGCGGGCGGGGCGGCGCTGTACTTCCTGCGCCCGCCGGCTAAGGTCGAGGTGATCAACGACGTCAACGGCGAGCTGGTCAATCTGTACCGGGTCGTGCAGCACCACCTGGAGGAGTTCGTGCGGCAGTTCAAGTGGGCGCTGACGAGTCGGCAGGTGTTCGAGTGGCTCAAGCAGACGGTCCCGGAAACCCTCACCGATATCCAGCGCGCGGCACGTTTTTATTACCTGCAGAAAAGTTGCTTTGGGGCGAAGCTGGAAGGGCAGTCATTCGGCACGGCAACGACAACGCCGCCGGGCCTGAACCTGCTGCGCATCGAGGAGGAACTGTCGGCGGCGCACTTGCGTCTGGCAAGCACGTTCGTCGAGCGTCTGGATTGGGCCGCGTGCATCGATCGTTACGATCGGCCGCACACGCTGTTCTATTTGGATCCGCCGTACTACGAGACGGAGGGGTATGGCGTGGCGTTCCCGTTCGCAGAATACGAGAAGATGGCCGCGCGACTGCGCTCACTGAAGGGGCGGGCGATCGTGAGTCTGAACGATCACCCGGACATTCGGCGCGTATTCGACGGGTTTCACATCGAGACCGTGCCGATTCAGTACACGGTCGGAGGTGGGCGGGGCGTCGAACGGAATGAGCTGATCATCTTCAGTTGGGACGACGCGGCGCAGCCCGTGGGACTGTTCTAACCGATGATGCCGGCGTGAGCGATCGCGCCGGCATCATGCCTACAGGTCAGCGAAGGCGGGCAGAAGATCCTGGTCGACGAGCCGGATCTCGATGCGGTTTGCCGTCTCGATGTGCTCGGGATTCTTCATAGAGAACGGGGCATCCGTTGTGCTGACGACCATTGTGCCGGTCTGCGTTTTGCCGGCCTCAGGGACTGGAACAATCTCACGCGCCTCCGGAACCTGCTGCTGTGTGATCACCGTCGGCAAGTAGATCATCCAGCCCACGCCCGGCTTGTCGTCGAATACCTGCTTCGCCGCGTAGCTCCTTGGAGAGACCGAAACGTAGGCAGGTTGAAATGCGGCGACCGTGGCGCTCACGATTCGTTGAACTGATGCGATGTTTCCGAGCACGGTGGGACTGGAGATTTTGATCTCGAACGAGTGCGGGACGGCATTGTCGCCGACGTGGCACGCGATCGTCGCGCCTTCTCCCTTATTCTGATTCCCGTTCCACAGGGCAACGTATGACCGCGACGGATCGTCTGCAAACTGATGCCTTAGCACCGCGAGCAGTGCGGTTGACGGTTGGCCGTCTTCAAACGCCGGGTAGAGGAGCGCTTCGTCCAAGGTGTCTCCTTGAGCGAACCAGGTACTCAACGTCGAATCGATTGCGCCCATCGTCGACGTGACGACGTGAATGCGTGACAGGATCTTCTCGAAGTCAGTCGGGGCCAGTGACTCGTCCCTGAACTGGAGGCTGATGTCCATCTTGTTCTCAGTTTACGGTTGTACGACGGAAAGAACCGAATTGCGCCTCAGGTCCTTGAGTAGGTACTCGCGTACCTCCGCTTCTTCAAAGTACCATGTCAGGCGAGCCGGTGGGAACAGCTTTACTTTGCCGCCTTGCCGCTCGATATCGGAGACCATGCCCGGAAATCCTTTGAACCAAGAGAGCGGCTCCAGTTCGCCTTCGTCGTCACGTTGAAGGAACTGGGCATAGTGCGCCTTTGCCTCTTGCAGCATGCACTCTGCCGGCAGAAAGCCGTCGAATGCGATGCCTTCCCATACCCATTCCTCGTTCCATTTTCCCTCGTTGCTATATGGTCGCCCGGTGATGCGAGCTTGATACTCGCGCGAGTGGTCGGACATATGGTGCGTCTTGTTCTCCGCCTTGCCCGTTTCTTCCGGAGGGCACTTCTTGCATTTTTCTCCGGTGCGCGGGATGGCCTTGGCGTCGGTCTTTGCCTTGCTCTCGTCCTTCGGCGTGTCGCTAGACAGACTTGCCGTTCCCGCCACTGCCGCCCCGCCCAATAAGGCTGCGCCAGAGCGCGCCAAGACCAGACGAAGCTCCAGTGCTGCTGCTTCGATTATCGGTACCACCAATCCCGCCATTTCGAGATCCCCCGTTGTATTCCGGATGTTCAATGCGCCATTTGATGACGCGAAGGTAATCGTGAAAGCGTTCGTCGGCCGATCGTCCGGGCCGAGTCAGCCATGCGCGCGTCGCTGGCTTTTCGGAGAAGCCGGGCGCGTATGCCTCGATCCGAAGAAACGCGCTGACGTTCTCGTCGGACTGGATGCCAAGTCTTCGAGCGGCGATGTATGCATTCCAGAGACGCGTCGGCAGCGTGCCGTCGTCGGCCAGCTTCGGGTCCGCTTTGATGAGATCCTGCCTGACGCGTTCGACATATCCACGGGCGTCGATCTCGGCAAGCCCGGCGACCTGTTCGTGTGTCAGCTCAAGCATGCGGATGCACTCCCTTCAATTTCCCATTCACTTCGACGAGCCAGTCGAATGTCGCGACGAAGAACTGCATGCGTTGCGTGAATTCCATCAGCGACGCCATGTCGGCCATGATGCGGGCGTCGTAAAACCGGAGGAGGGCGGTGCGGCCATCCGGCAGCCGCACGTCGAGCCGGTTGCGCAGCTCGTCGGCGAGGGAGTCGATTGGATATGCACTGATCAGCCAGGACACGCCCGTGGAACCGCTTGCCATGGTGGATAGCGTCTGGCGGATCGCGCCGGACACCCGTCCATAGTCGATCAGCCACGGCCCCGCATCGGCCAGTGACGCGTCCGGCGTGCCGTCGAACAGCGCGACTGCCGACTGCGATCGCTGGAGCGGTGACGCGTCGGCTGCGTCGGCGTATAGGAGGCCGTCGACGAGGGCGTACAGGTGCGCTTGCATGGTCAACTGCTGTTGACGCTTGACGAAGAATGCTTCGATCGTGGTGTCGTTCATGGAACTACCCGCGCGCGATCATCGTCGCGGCATTCTGGGCCGCCGCCTTCAGGCATTCGATGCAAAGTGTCGGCGACGGGGCAAGCGCTGCTGCTGCAGCTGCGACCGCACCACCAGTCTTTGCTTCTCCGGCTCCGACATCGTCGAGCGATGCGGACGATTGCGAGGCGATCAGCGTCGCCCCGCATGCGGTCTTCATGCCTTCGACAGCGGTGTCGCGCCCTGCAATTTGATGCGGGTAGGGTCGGCCAGCGTCGGGCAGGATCGGAAAGACGCCCTTGCACTGCGGGCAAAGTACCTTGTGTCCGACGCCGGCAATAGGTTTTCCGTCAATGGTGGCGGTCGCGCTGCCCTCCAGCACGCGTCCGCCATGCGTCGTCGTGTCGCCGACGTAGATCATGGCTCGCTTCGCCATTGGCTCTCTCGTAAGTGTGGTTTTCGTGTGACGATACCATTTTCGGGGGAGCGGTCTATTGTCGGCGGGCGCGCCGTTCGTCAATTTGTGTCAATCGAAGCGCGTGACGTCAATCATTCGGTGGAGCTGATCCAGTGCAAACGAGTCGGGAGCGCCGCTATGCTTCAGCTCCAGCTCGGCCGCGCTGACCAGTTTGTCCATGCGTCGCAGTGCGCGGCGCACGTGTACGCCCTCGAGCACGAAGCGCTGCTCGAGCGTCAGGGGTCCATTCGATATTGTCACTGACTGTATCGATCAAGCGCTTGCGGTAGGCTTGGTCAGCTTACGATATGAAAAAAGCCCGCCGACCGATAGCGCGAGCTTTTCGCATTCATGTGACTCAATCAGGATGAGGCAAAAACCCGGAAATATCCCGTGCTCCAGTATGTCCAACTGGAGGTCTGGCCATTCCAACTTCCGTGCAACGGGACTTTGGAATATATGGAGAGTGTGATGGTGGTTGTGTTGGCCCAAATTGAAATGGGATTTCCCGATTTGGAATTATCCCATGGCCAGAGCAGTGGATATATCGTTTCGTGGTCCGGTGAGAAAATAATAGATATTTGAGTGGGTGAGACGTGTAGGTTGTGGGTAATAACTAAGTTGTGGTTCGTCTGATTGTTCTCGGCCTTCCAGCCGGAGTCGAACTGATAATTCGAGTCGAAGGCTGTGGGTTCGGCGGATATTTTTGAGTCCGTATAAATCAATTCGTCGTTCATGTTAAATTCTCGATATTAATGGCAATCGGTTTGTGGAATTTGAATCTCAAGCCAAAAGCATTGCTATGAAGTGAATTTATATGATGTCGATATTCGGTGAGCGTGCCAGTGGATCGCCCGGGATAAAGAAAGAGTTTGCTGTCGGATTTGGGTAAGTTCTAATTCATTGCGTCGTCTCTGTTGGTTGGTATCGAAATCGATGCATCGATTCTAGATTAGATGGATCGCGCTAGCGTAGCGATCGCTCGAAAATGAAGATTGCCGGCAGGAACTATCGAGTCGATGATTTCACTGCGGCAGTGCAAGCTACATTTTCATGTTCATAGGGCCTCCGTTTTGGTTGTAAATCTACGCTATAATTTGCGATGAAGTGATTTTCGGTACATTGTTCTCGTTTGCAAAAATCAGTATGGTAGTGGTGTTGTATTTGGTCAAGGGGTTTAATAATTATATTTTTTTATAAAAATAACCAATACTTGTAACTATTGCTGGTTTTTTATCCTTCTCGTTAGTCGCTTTCCCAATAAAGCGTGGGCCTATGCGTGGCATTGAACGAAGGCCACCCGCACGACTGTTGCACAGCGCATTGAGAGCTTGCGGCTTCGACCTCCACCCTTACGACTGCGGCTGCCCGTAGTGGATCAGTTCTCTCGCTCTTGGCAAATGGCGCCAAGCATTTCACTCTGACATGCTGTACGTCCAAGAAGGGCGGGCGGTAGTCCAGATCTCGTCGCACTGACGGACCGATTCGGGGCGGGAATGGACGTCCCCGAAAGTGCCAAGCGTAGCTTTGGGCGTAGCTTTCTGATTGAGGCTTTGTCAGATAACCGTACGAGACTCACATGAACCTGAACGGCGCCCGCACACCCGAAGGCGAGTTGCTCACCCTTCCAGCCAGCCAGTTGCTTAACGATTTTGGCGCGGGCAAAGCCTCCCCGGGATCAGGCAGTGCCGCCGCACTGATGGGGTTGCTCGCGGCCAAGCTGATCCGTACGGTGTGCAGCAAGAGCTTGGAAAAGGATGAATGCCGGCCAGTTGAACGGCTCCTGCGCCACATCCGCGAACAGATGGATTGCTGATGCCCATTAGCGTGATCTTGCCACCCGAGCCGATCCGCCGCGGCACAAGGCCCACCCACGCAGCAAATTCCCGTCCTGATTTGAAGATATTGGCGTCAACCCGCCATGGGATACGCGAAGCGGATTGCCTGACCGTGCGAGCTTGCGAGCAGACGTGATCCTTTGCGGTGTGTCGGTTTCAGATTTGCAACCATGCCAGGGGGCAATGCTGAATCGCTTTTCGACTTCTCGCATGCACGTTCCGCCCTGCGCGCGGCGCTCTCAGCATTGGTGTCGCCGTTAACAGTCGCATAATCGGCCCAAACCGTAACACTACTGAAACTATTTCATTGTCTCCACGTAGCTTTTTCTGCCAGCGGGACTCCGAACCGCGATGAGCATCCAGATCACAATGATGGCATGTGACTTGCTTAAAAGATCGCGCTTGCCAGTAAACGTCATATCAAATTTCGCTCGGCGAGCCGTAAGAGAGAATATACGGGGTGACATAAAAGGGGTGGCAAATACTCAAACGACCGATGTGACGTGATGCTCGGCAGCCACGAATGGACTGTTCGTTGCGGGGTGGCTGCCGTGTTTGATGATGAATCACGTGTTGTGCAAGATCCGTTTGCCTCTGTAAGCACCATCCCGTCTCTTGCGAGGTGCGGGGTGGTGTTCTCTTATGTTGAGCCTATGCAGCCGTTTCCAAAGCCTGAGCTATCGATGCGAATGGTAACGTTTCCGTATTAGGGCATCCACCTACGAAACAGCGCACCGGATTAAATTCCATCAAGTTAAAATCCTCATTTCGTAGTTCGATTGGCGTGAAAGCCGTTGCGGACAGCGTGGCGATGTGAGCACGCCATTCGCCGGCGCATATATCCATAACCCGAATGTTTCGATGCGAGGACACTATGCTCAATATGCTAAGTCCGCACGAAATCACTACATTGATGATAGTGTCGGATGCTCCAGACCAGATTGGTTCCGATCGTGGCGAACTTATTGCGTTACTGGAGCGTCAGCTGATCGTTTTCCACCCGTTGGCGTCAGGTTATCGTCGGATCCAGGTCACGGACCAGGGGCGCGCCGTCTTAAAGGCTGTCTCGAGAATTCGCTGATTGATTTCTGCAGTTCTGCGACGCCTGCTTTGTGCGCAATGACGGAGGCAACGATGGACGGATCATGGGTTGGGATTATGGTCGGAGCGTTCGCGGTGGCATTCGCGGCGATTGCTGTAGCGCACCACTATCGCCGCGAGCATCGTCGCGCGGAATTGCTCAGAAATTTGGACCACCATGAGTGGTGCCGATGGACTCACTCGCAGCAAGCAGGTTCCCGGACAGTGAAAAAATGAGATGGAATTTCGGTGCGACGCCCCTGCGGTTGGAACATCAGGCAGTTGAGTCGAACCGATCGCGACGGGCACCCTCTGCTTGCAGTTTATCGAGACGAGCATAAAGAGCGTTAATTTGGACGGTGATGATTTTTTCTTTCTCAAACCGTTCCCGAATCTTGTTGAGCCTGGCCCGCCAGTAAGCAGGGTTGCTCACGGGCATTTCGGTGGCGAAATGTCCCTTTGTACGCTCAAGGAGATCAATCGCTGCGCGAATATGCGTCAGCTCACGCTCCACGTCGCAATACCAGCTCACATGCTAAATGTCCCGTCCTTTTAGATCGAAGGCTGGCATAGTGCCGGACAAGAGACTTTGACTTTGCTCAAGTATTGACGCCGGGGCGTCGGATTTCGGGGCACACGTGGCTGTGTTGATTTGTTGCGTGATCTGATCGCGAAGCTATCACGGGTGTGACAACGCAGCCGGTCGCGAAGGGTTGCAATCGGAGGCCCGGATGCCGCCGCCAATCTTCCTGCGAAGAGCTGACATGACCCTAGCGAAATTGGGCACCAGTCGGCACTTTGCGGGATTATGGCACACGCGCCGGACGGTCCAAATGGGCAAGCTCCCTACTTGCGCATAGGCATCGGGAGGTGCTTCGCGCCTGTTCGGACTATTCACCAGCGTCTGCTTTTGTAACGTGGCCGGCTGATTAGGATCGACACCGGCCGACCCGGAAAAGAATCGAGCGTAGGTCTTGGCGTAGCTTTCTGAGCGAAACCTTGTCACATAAGGTGAAGAGACCTATGCATCATGGGAGTGACGTTTGCGGGTACGTCGGTGGGTTGGGTGCTCATGGTGCTCGGGAAAGTTGCTTTGGTTGCCCGAGTTTACCAGTGGCGAGGACGCGCCCGCGCGCAGATGGCCTTTCGACCAGATGCCGGAGAGGGCGAGCGGCGGCTGGCGGCCAGTTGCGGTCGTTGAACACGGCACGGTCGCGGACATCTGGGTGTCTGCTCTGCATCTGACAGCGGACCGTCGACCGCCGGTGACCGACGGCTCCCACTTATACGCCCACAACACCATCAACTATCAATCAATGCCATTGTCGACTATTCAAAACTCCAACAACGATTAACAAATGAAAACAACAAAAATCTGAATTTACAAAAAAATCATAATCGCAATACGAGGATATCGAATTTTATTTTCGATAAATTAATTTGATTGGCACCATTCGATTTCTATCAATAGCCTTCGTTGTGCGCTGCAGCGCCGAACGTCTGAATCAATGAATAGAGACGAGGCACTCAAGATTATTAGAGGCGCAAATAGTCGTAATTTTCCAGCCTGAAAAATTCGTCGCAAACTTCACGACGCTTGCGAATCGGCGACCTGAACAATCAGGCATGCATTTCCAGGCATTAAAAGTGTCATCAAACTAAGTTATTTCGCTCATCACCCAAGGAAAAACATGAAAAAGATTGCGACCGTGATTTTCTCGGCTCTGATGCTCGCCTCCTCGTGCGTTTCCGCGCAGGCACTCTGCAAGGCTGGCAAGATCGACAAGATCGAAACCGACACCAGCGGCAACCTGCTGGTAACTATCGACAACGGCATTTATTCATTCGGCGCCAAAGAAGTTTATTCAATAATTTACCTGGCATACTCAGAAAATAGAAACATGTCTATCTACGGCAACAATTGTGCGAATGGTTCTCCAGCGGCCCGCTTCGCCATTCGATAAACAGTCTTGAACTGTTCGGCAATTTCCGGTACTCGATGTTTGGGGCCTCGGCCTTGACGATACCGTGTGCGGTACCCACACGATGCGCCGCACAAAAGCTTCGCTGATCTACCGCCGGACGAAGAACCTTCGGGCGGTGCAGTTGCCGCTCGGACTTACGAAGCTGGAAAGCACGGTTCGCTATCTCGGCATCGAGGTCGACGATGCCCTTGAGATGGTCGAGCAGACGGAGGTCTGATAGCACGGTGGCCGGCGAGCGGTCGCTCGCCGGCCACAAACGGCCGTTCGGGACAGCGACATCGGATGTCCGCTTCGGGTCGGCAGCTGGCGTCCACGAAAGTGCCAAGCGTAGGTTTTGGCGTAGTTTTATGAACGAGGCCCCGTTAGATAAGGCGCAGTTACCGATGCATCATCAGGCGTTGATGGCTAGGTTGTTGGCCGGTGTGTTGTCGGCGAGCGCTTCCTTTTCGACTTCGCTCAGCCAGTCTGCCCAAGATTGCATCATGTCTCGCCGCTCTGGGAGGTACTTTGCGTGGTTGTACGTCGAGCGCGTCTTGTCTTTGTCCTTGTGTGAGAGCTGCATTTCAACAACCTCGTCCTTCCAGCCCACTTCGTGGAGGTATGTAGACGCGGTGGCTCGGAAGTCGTGGCCGGTGATCGGCTCAGGGTTGTCGGGGACCATGTAGTCGATTGCCCTGTTGATGGTCGCTCGGCTCATATGAGGAAGCGTTCGATTGCTGTGAAGGATGGGTAGGATGTAACCGCGGTTGCCGTACATCTCCTGCAACTCGCGCAGTAGCGTCAACGCTTGTTGCGGCAATGGAACGATGTGCAGCCGCCGAGATTTGATCTTCTCCGGCGGAACTTTCCACTCGGCGGCGACCAGGTCGATTTCTTCCCACCGTGCCCTACAAAGCTCAATGGTGCGCGGGAAAAGCATCATCAGCAGCCGGATAGCAATCACCGTGCGCTTGCTCTTGTAGGTGGGGAACTGCCGAAACAATGCCTTCAGTTCGTCGCGACTCAGTGGTCGGGCGTTCTCGATAGGCGGCTTTACGACGGATCCACGCAGGACAGACGCGGGGTCTGAGTCGGCCCGCAGAGTGATAACCGCATACTGAAACACATTCGACACGTACTGCCGCAGCTTGATCGCGACGGATGGGGAGCCTCGCTCCTCTACTCGACGCACCAGAGCGAGAACGTCGTGTGCAGTGATCGAGCGCATGGGGCGGTTCCCAATATAGGGATACGCATCGGTCTCAAGCATGCGAAAAATCTCGCCATAATGACGTTCGGTCCAAGACTTCTTTTTCTTCACTAGCCACTCGTCGCTAACGGCTCGAAAAGTCGCTTTGCCTTCATTGATGGTCTTGGAAAGCACTTCCTGCCGCGCATGAGAGGGGTGTAATCCCTTCCTGACGAGCGCGCGAGCATCGTCTCGCGCACGGCGAGCGTCTTGCAGACTGACGGCGGGGTATTCGCCGATCGCGAACAAGTTCTCCTTCCCGGCAATCCTGTATCGGTACCGCCAGAGCTTGGAGCCGGACGGGCGAAGTTCAAGATACAGTCCATTGGAGTCGGTAAGTTTGGTAGGCTTGGTGCCTGCCTTCGCTTGCCGGATCTTGACGTCGGTAAGTGGCATGGTGAAAAAGCGGGTATCAGCGTTGGGAGTGTGAAATGATACCCGCTTTGATACCCTCTTTTTTCTCGGCTGGACGCGATTTTCGGCGAACGCAGGCGAACGGTGCAGTGCCGGAAATCACTTGACCAGCAAGGGTTTCAGCCAGATTGGCGAACTATCACGAACTGGAGCGAACGAAGTGATTCGACATATTGTCATGTGGAAGTTGAAGGAACTGGCGGAAGGCGCGACCCGCGCGCAAAACGCGCTCAGGCTCAAGGAAAAGCTCGACGCGTGCCGCGACATCGTGCCGGGCATCCTTCATCTCGAAGTCGGCCTCGCGACGCCGGGCCTCGAAGCCACCTACGACGTCGTGCTGGTCTCGGACTTCGTCGACCAGGCCGCCCTCGACGCATACCAGGTGCATCCGGTGCACGAGGAGGTGAAGAAGTTCATCGGCGCGGTGCGCGAAGCGCGCCAGTGCATCGACTATCTCGTCGACGCAGCGCGATGAGCGACGCGGCACCGCAGACGGACGGTCCGTCGATCGAGAGCCCGTTCGTCGACCTGCTCGGCGTGCAGCTCGTGTCCGCGAAGGACGGCAAGAGCGAGATCCTGCTGCCGCTCGACGCGCGCCACATGAATACGTGGAGCATCGCGCACGGCGGCGTGACGATGACGCTCGCGGACGTCGCGCTCGCGATGGCCGCGCGCAGCCTGACCGACGACGGCGTCGGCGTCGTCACGGTCGAGATGAAGGTGAACTTCATGCAGCCGGGCAGCGGCGAGCTGCGCGCCTACGGGCGCGTGATGCACCGCTCGACGACGATGGCGTACTGCGAAGGCGAGGTGCGCGACAGCGACGGCCATTTCGTCGCGAAGGCGCTCGGCACGTTCAAGTACATGCGGCGGCTAGCGGTGGGCCGCGACATCAAGCGGCAACGCAGCCGCACCGCGCCGGATGCCCATCCGGGCCCGAGCGACGCGTAAGCCGGCAATGCGCGGCCCTGCCGGTCCGGCAGGGCCGTTTTTTCTTGCGGCGCGCCACCGCGCGCCGCGGGGCATCCGACCCGAGTCAGCGCCGAAGCGCCCGCTCCGGTCGACAGGAGGCAGCGATGAGCACCGTCAATCGTCAGATCCTGCTCGTGTCGCGCCCGCAGGGCGCGGCGAGCGTCGACAACTTCCGGCTCGTGGAGACACCGCTTGCACCGCTCGCCAACGGCGAAGTGCGCGTGCGCAATCATTTCCTGTCGCTCGATCCGTACATGCGCGGCCGCATGAGCGACGCGAAATCGTACGCGGAACCGCAGCCGCTCGACGAGGTGATGATCGGCGGCACGGCGGGCGAGGTGATCGAGTCGCGCCATCCGGGCTTCGCGGTCGGCGAGCACGTGGTCGGCAACCTCGGCTGGCAAGAATACGGCACGTCGAACGGACACGGGCTGCGCAAGGTCGACACGTCGCGCGTGCCGCTGTCGGCTTGCCTCGGCGTGACCGGGATGCCGGGTGTCACCGCGTGGTACGGGCTGAACCGGATCATCGTGCCGAAGGCCGGCGAGACGGTGGTCGTCAGCGCCGCGAGCGGCGCGGTCGGCAGCGTCGTCGGCCAGCTCGCGAAGCGCGCGGGCTGCCGCGCGGTCGGCATCGCGGGCGGCCCGGACAAATGCCGCTACGTCGTCGACACGCTCGGCTTCGACGCATGCGTCGACTACAAGGCCGGCCGGCTCGTCGACGACCTGGCGGCCGCGACGCCCGACGGCGTCGACGGCTGCTTCGAGAACGTCGGCGGCGCGGTGCTGGACGCGACGATGGCGCGGATGAACGCGTTCGGCCGCATCGCCGTGTGCGGGATGATCGCGGCTTATGACGGCGCGAACGCGCCGCTGTCGAATCCCGCGCTGATCCTGCGCTCGCGGCTGAAAATGCAGGGTTTCATCGTGTTCGAGCATCCGGACGCGTGGCCGCCGGCGCTCGCGGAGCTGACGGAGCTTGTCGCGACGAAGCAGCTGCATTACCGCGAGACGATCGCGTGCGGGCTCGAGCGCGCGCCGGAAGCGTTCCTCGGGATGCTGAAGGGCCACAATTTCGGCAAGCAGCTCGTCCAGCTCGTCTGACGCGGGCGTGGCATCATACGACGCTTGTCCGTGAGCGGCGCCGCGCAGGCGCCGGTATGTCGATGCCGTTGAATCCGAAGATTGCCCAGATACTCGACATGGTCGAGCGCGCGAAGCGTCCGTCCTATCATCACCAGACGCCGCAGCAGGCGCGCGCGGCCTACGAGAAGAGCGCGCCGATCCTCGACGTGATGCCCGCGCCGATGCATTCGGTCGACGATTGCGTCGTGCCGACGCGCGACGGCCGCTCGATCGGCGCGCGCCTGTACCTGCCGGTCGCGCCGAGCCTGGCCGAGCCGTTGCCGGCGCTGGTCTATTACCACGGCGGCGGCTTCACGGTGGGCAGCGTCGACACGCACGACGCGCTGTGCCGGATGTTCGCGCGCGACGTGCAATGCGCGGTGCTGTCGGTCGACTACCGGCTTGCGCCCGAACACAAGTTTCCGACCGCGGTGAACGACGCCGACGATGCACTGCGCTGGCTGCATCACGACGCCGTCGCGCTCGGCATCGACGCGGCGCGGCTCGCGGTCGGCGGCGACAGCGCGGGCGGCACGCTCGCGACCGTCTGCGCGGCGCTGGCGCGCGACGCGGGCATCCGGCTCGCGCTGCAGCTGCTGATCTATCCGGGCGTGACCGGCCATCAGCAGACCGATTCGCACGCGCGGCTCGCGAACGGCTACCTGCTGTCGCAGGATACGATCCAGTGGTTCTTCTCGCAGTACCTGCGCGAGCCGTCCGACCGCGACGACTGGCGGTTCGCGCCGCTCGACGGCACGCGCGGCGCGCCGTCGTTCGCGGGCGTCGCGCCGGCGTGGATCGCGACCGCTGAATACGATCCGCTCGGCGATGAAGGCGCCGCGTATGCGGACAAGCTGCGCGCGGCGGGCGTCCCCGTCACGCTGACCTGCTACGCGGGGATGATTCACGAATTCTTCAAGATGGGCGGCTTCGTGCCCGAGGTGCGCGCCGCGCACGCGGACGCGGTGGCGGCGCTGAAGGCCGCATTCGACGAGGTCTGATCGCGGCATGGCCGCGCGGAGGGCGCATATGGCGGACTGCGTGGTAGAGACGGGCGACTGGACGAGGCTCGGCGGCGATGCCGCGCGCATTCGCGATGCGGTGTTCGTGCGCGAGCAGCGCATTCCGCCGGAGTGGGAGCTCGACGACGATGATCCGCTGTCGCGCCATGCGGTCGCGTACCGGTTCGACGCCGCGGCGGGCACGCGTTGCGCGATCGCGACCGGGCGGCTGCTGCCTTCGGGCATGATCGGCCGCGTCGCGGTGCTGGCCGGCGCGCGCGGGCAGGGCGCCGGTTCCGCGGTGCTGCGCGCGTTGATGGACGAGGCGCGCCGCCGCGGCGAGCCGGTCGTGCGGCTCTATGCGCAGGCCGCCGCCGTGCCGTTCTACATCCGGCACGGCTTCACGGCGATCGGCGATCCGTTCGTCGAGATCGGCGTGCCGCACGTCGAGATGACGCGCGCGCCGTGAACGCGCGGCGCCGGTGCGTCAGCGCGCCTGCGCCGCGTCGATGTCGAACGTGAACGCGCGTTCGAACCCGCCGGGCCGGACGATGCGATGCGAACCGTCGTCGTCGCAGCGCTCCTTGATCTCGACCGTCAGCCGCACCCCTTCCTTCATCGTGACGCGCAGCGCGGTGGTGCCGCGCGTGCCGTACTCCGGCGTCTCGATGAACGCGGCCGACAGCGCGCGCTCGCGCTCGAGCGGAATGCCCGTGTGCGGCAGCGCGTCGTCGGCGGCGATGTGCGGGTCGCGCATCATCGCGATCAGGTCGTCGAGCGGCGGGGCCGGATCGTCGGTCAGCCGCGTGCCGAGTTCGGCGCGCTTGCGCACCACCTTCGGCCAGGGCGTGTCGAGCCGCGCGTTCGACAGCGCATGCACGCCGGCGGGCACGCGCGCGGGCGCGTCGACGCCGCTTGCGCCTTCGGCCGCGCGATTGCAGAACCACGCGAGCTCGCGCCGCTTCCAGTCGCCGACCAGCAGGTTGAAGCCGTTGTACACCGCCGCGTGCTCGGCGAGCCGCGCGAGATAGTCGAGCGGCGCGGCCGGCGGGCCGCCGAGGTAGTCGGACACGAGCTTGCCGCGGGTCGGTGCGCCCGCGCGAATGTCGAACGGCGCACGATAGTTCGTCAGCGCGGCGAAACGCCCGTCGCGCGTCACGCCGAGCCACGTGCCGCCGGATTCGAGATCACGGCCGGCCAGCACGCCGGGCGTTTCCTCCCACCACGACAGCGGTGCGCTCGTGCGGCGGAAGAACTCGTCACGGTTGGCGACAAGGGTGAACACGGGACCGGCGGCGGCATCGGGCTGCCAGTCGAAGGCAATCAGACACATCGGGCGAATCTCTCGCTTTAAGCCTGGGGCGCCGGCCATGAAGAGACGGCCGGCGGACGGGCGGGGGAAGGGGTCACGCTTCTGTCGGCCACGCGTACGGCAGCGGCTCGAACGCGAGCGCCGGGCCGTCCGCCGCGCCGAGATGCACGCTGCCGCTTTCCAGCGCGGCGAGCTTGATCTCGACCAGCGCGTCGACACCGCCGGCCGGCGCGGCCGCCGCGTTGACGATCATCCCGCACGGCTGGCCGGGGTCGTCGCTGTGAAACAGTTCGATGCCGGCGCGCACGGCATCGGTGTCGCCCGCGACGTGCGCGAGCGCGGTGCGGCGCTTGATCGTTCCGCGATACTGGCTGCGGGCGACGATTTCCTGGCCCGGATAGCAGCCCTTGCGGAAGTTCACCGCGCCGATCACGTCGAAATTGACCATCTGCGGCACGAACTGCTCGACCGCCGGCTGGGTGACGCGCGGCTCGCCCGCGCGGATGTCGAGCCAGTCCCACACGGCCGGCGACACGGCCGGCAGCTTGCCGTCGAGCGCGGCGAGGCGCGCGTCGACGTCCGCGCGCGGGCCGATCCACAGATAGCGCCGCTTGCCTGCGGCGTCCGGCATGCGGATCAGCGTGCCGGCGGGGCCGTCGACCTTCACGTGCACGCCGTCCGGCAGCGCGTCGAAAATGCCCGACAGCGCCGCGCGCACGTCGCCGGCGAAGCCGACCACGGCGAGCGTGCCGGTGGCGTCCGTGAGCTTCGCCTTCGCGCGCAGCACGAACATCGACAGTCGCTTCTGCGCGGCGGCCTGCACGTCCTTCGACACCAGCAGGCGCACGTCGTGGCCGGCGCGCCACGCGAGGAACGACGCGAGCAGGCGCCCCTTCGGCGAACAGTAGCCGGCGAGCCGCGCGCTCGCGGGGTCGAGGTGCTCGATGTCGTTGGTCAGCTGGCTGTGCAGGAACGTGGCCGCGTCGTCGCCGGCAACGTCGATCACGCCGAATTGCGGGAGCAGCATGTACGCGCCCGCCGCGTCGAAATCGGCGGCCGGCGGGCGGGGGAAGACGGGGAGCGATGCGGGGGCGGCAGCCGGGGCGGCCGTTGAGGCGAACGGAGTGCTCATGGAATGAGGGAACAGTCGATGCTGACTTTGGCGTAGGCGAACGAACATTATATGGGCCTTGCCGAAGTCGCGTTTCGCATGCCCCTACTGGAGTGAGGCTTGTCGGAGCCTTGTGCGGCAAGGCATCGCGATGCCATGTCCGCCGGGCCGGCGCGATGCGCTGACCAAAGCGTGCCCACATCGATACAATATAGGGCTCAACGCCCCCGGGAATCCACGAACGCGGCCAGGCCCCACGCCTCGCCGTCGAGCGACTTTCTGTTGAAAATCAGCGATTTACTGCTTTAAAGCCAAACATCCATTGTGCTGTCCCTACTGAAGAAATGCGTCGCGACGGTCGCGGTGGCGGCCGTCGTTGCGGCCGGTGCCGGCGTCGGCGGCGTGTATTACTGGGCGACCCGGCCGCTGCTGCTCGGCGCCGCATCGCTCGACGTCACGATCAAGCCGCGCAGCAGCGTGAAGAGCGTCGCGCAGCAACTGAAGCGCGGCGGCGTGCCGGTCGAGCCGTTCGTCTTCGTCGCGATGACGCGCGTGCTCGGCCTGTCGAGCCAGCTCAAATCCGGGAACTACGAATTCAAGACCGGCGTCACGCCGTACGAGGTGCTGCAGAAGATCGCGCGCGGCGACGTCAACGAATTCGTCGCGACCGTGATCGAAGGCTGGACCTTCAAGCGGATGCGCGCGGAACTCGACGGCAATCCGGATCTCGTGCACACGACGGCCGGCATGAGCGATGCCGACCTGCTGCGCGCGATCGGCGCGCCGGACAGCACGGTCCAGCGAGGCAGCGGCGAAGGGCTGTTCTTTCCCGACACCTACCTGTTCGACAAGGGCGCGAGCGACCTGAACATCTACCGGCGCGCGTATCGCCTGATGCAGACGCGCCTCGACGAGGCCTGGGCGGCGCGGGTGCCGGGCCTGCCGTACAAGACGCCTTACGAAGCGCTGACGATCGCGTCGATCGTCGAGAAGGAAACCGGGCATGCGGCCGACCGCTCGTTCGTCGCGGCGGTGTTCGCGAACCGGCTGCGCATCGGCATGCCGCTGCAGACCGATCCGTCGGTGATCTACGGCCTCGGCGATGCGTACGACGGCCGCCTGCGCAAGCGCGACCTGCAGGCCGACACTTCCTACAATACGTACACCCGGCGCGGGCTGCCGCCGACCCCGATCGCACTGCCCGGCGTCGCGGCGCTGCAGGCGGCGATCAATCCGGCGACGACGAGCGCGCTCTACTTCGTCGCGAAGGGCGACGGCACGAGCGTGTTCTCCGATACGCTCGGCGATCACAACAAGGCCGTGGACAAATACATACGAGGTCAATAATGGCGCGCGGGAAATTCATCACGTTCGAAGGCATCGACGGGGCGGGGAAGACCACCCACCTGAACTGGTTTTGCGAACGTCTGCAGGGCAAGCTGGCCGGCGCAGGCCGGCAGGTCGTCGTCACGCGCGAACCGGGCGGCACGCAGCTCGGCGAGAAGCTGCGCGAGATCCTGCTGAACCAGCCGATGGACCTCGAGACCGAGGCGCTGCTGATGTTCGCCGCGCGGCGCGAGCACCTCGCGCTCGTGATCGAGCCGGCGCTCGCACGCGGCGACTGGGTCGTGTCCGACCGCTTCACCGACGCGACCTTCGCGTACCAGGGCGGCGGCCGCGGGCTGCCGCGCGACAAGCTCGAGGCGCTCGAGCGCTGGGTGCAGGGCGGCTTCCAGCCGGACCTGACGGTGCTGTTCGACGTCGCGCCGCAGGTCGCGAGCGAGCGGCGCGGCGCGGCGCGGATGCCCGACAAGTTCGAGAGCGAGTCCGACGCGTTCTTCGCGCGCACGCGCGGCGAATACCTGCGGCGCGCGGAAGAGGCGCCGCACCGCTTCGCGATCGTCGACGCGACGCAGGCGATCCCCGACATCCGCAAGCAGCTCGAAGGCGTGCTCGCCGCGCTGTAAGCCCCGACCAAGGACGCACATGATCTACCCGTGGCAAACCGACGACTGGAACCGCCTGCAGCAGTTGCGCGCGCAATGGCCGCACGCGCTGCTGCTGCACGGCCAGGCCGGCATCGGCAAGCTGCGCTTCGCGCAGCATCTCGCGCAGGGCTTCCTGTGCGAAACGCCGCAGCCGGACGGCGAGCCGTGCGGCGCGTGCGCGGCCTGCAACTGGTTCGCGCAGGGCAACCATCCGGACTACCGGATCGTGCTGCCGGAAGCGCTCGCCGGCGAAGCGCCGGGCGCGGCGGACGATGCGGGGAAGCCCGCGGATGCGGACGACGGCGGCAAGAAGACCCGCGCGCCGAGCAAGGAGATCAAGATCGAGCAGGTGCGCGCGCTGCTGGATTTCTGCGGCGTCGGCTCGCATCGCGGCGGCGCGCGCGTCGTCGTGCTGTATCCGGCCGAGGCGCTGAACGTCGCCGCGTCGAACGCGCTGCTGAAGACGCTCGAGGAGCCGCCGCCGGGCGTCGTGTTCCTGCTCGTGTCGGCACGCATCGACCGTCTGCTGCCGACCATCATCAGCCGGTGCCGGCAATGGCCGATGACGGTGCCCGCGCCGGAGGCCGCCGCCGCGTGGCTCGCCGCGCAGGGCGTGGCCGACGCGACGGCGCTGCTCGCCGAGGCGGGCGGCGCGCCGCTCGCGGCGCTCGCGCTCGCGAGCGACGAGAACCGGCCGCTGCGCGATTTCACGCTCGGCCAGCTCGCGGCGGGTGCGGGGTGCGACCCGTTCGCGTGCGGCGAGGCGCTGCAGAAGCTGCCGATGCCGCTCGTGCTCGGCTGGCTGCAGCGCTGGCTGTACGACCTGCTCGCCCAGCGGATGGCGGGCGAGCCGCGCTATTTCCCGACGCATGCGCCGGCGCTCGCGCGCTGCGCAAGCGCGCTCGACGCGAACGCGTTCGCGCGCTTCATGAAGGCCGTGACGCGTCAGCGCATGGTCGAAAACCATCCGCTCAACGCGCGGCTGGTGTTCGAGGAGCTGTTCCTCGGCTACCGGGACATGTTCGCGTGAGCGCAGGGTGGGTTCTTTGGCTTGAAGTCCGGGTGGACGTGCGATGACCGATTTCTATCGTGATGCGACCGAAGCCGATCTGCCGGCGATCGTCGCGATCTACAACTCGACGGTCGCGTCGCGCGAGGTCACGGCCGATCTCGAGCCCGTCAGCGTCGACAGCCGGCGTGCGTGGTTTGCCGCGCACGGCCCGCGCACGCGGCCGCTGTGGGTGGTCGAGGAGGCCGGGCGCGTGATCGCGTGGCTCAGTTACTCGGATTTCTACGGCCGGCCCGCGTACCGTCACACCGCCGAGATCAGCATCTATCTCGACGAGGCGGCGCGCGGCAAGGGGCTCGGCACGCGGCTGCTCGACACGGCGCTCGCGCGCGCGCCCGAATTCGGCGTCGACACGGCGCTCGGCTTCATCTTCGGGCACAACGAGGCGAGCCTGAAGCTGTTCGCGCGCTTCGGCTTCGAGCGCTGGGGGCATCTGCCGCGCGTGGCCGTGCTCGACGGCGTCGAGCGCGATCTCGTGATCGTCGGAAAGCGGCTGGACGGCCGCGCATCGGGCTAGCCCGTCAACCGCATTCAGGAAACACGATGTTCGTCGATTCTCATTGCCACATCAATTTCAAGGGTCTTGCCGACCGCCTGCCGGCCGTGCTCGAGAACATGCGCGAGCACGACGTCACGCACGCGCTGTGCGTGTCGGTCGATTTCGAGACCCTGCCGGACGTGCTCGCGATCGCGGACGCGCACGACAACGTGTACGCGTCGGTCGGCGTCCATCCCGACCACGAGGACGCGCGGGAGCCGACGCTCGCCGAGCTCGTCGAGCTGGCCGCGCACCCGAAGGTCGTCGCGATCGGCGAGACGGGCCTCGACTACTACCGGCTCGAAGGCCGCTCGATCGCCGACATGGAATGGCAGCGCGAGCGGTTCCGCACGCACATCCGCGCCGCGCACGCGACGATGAAGCCGCTCATCATCCACACGCGGTCGTCGTCGGAGGACACGCTGCGGATCATGGCCGAGGAGCGCGCGGCGGTGCCCGGCGGCGTGATGCACTGCTTCACCGAGCCGTGGCCGGTCGCCGAGCAGGCGCTCGCGCAGAACTTCCACATCTCGCTGTCGGGGATCGTCACGTTCAAGAACGCGATCGACGTGCAGGACGTCGCGCGCCGCGTGCCGCTCGACCGGCTGTTGATCGAGACCGATTCGCCGTACCTCGCGCCGGTGCCGTATCGCGGCAAGCCGAATGAACCTGCGTACGTCAGCCATGTCGGACGCTTTATCGCGTCCGAGCGCGGCATCGCCGTCGAGGCGCTGGCCGACGCGACCACGCAGAACTTTTTCCGGCTGTTCAAGATTGCCCGCTGACGGCGGCGCGATGCAGCCGACAACCCAGGGGAAGGAGCCCACAACAATGACCCAGCCGATCAACCATCTGTCGAAACGCGCGCTCGTCGCGGCCGCACTCGTCGCGGGCGGGCTGTTCGCGGCCGTCGGCGCGCACGCGGAATCGCTCGACGCGCTCGTCAAGGCGGTCAAGTTCGACGACATCGCCGACATCGGCAAGCAGCTGAAGAACGGCCTCGATCCGAACACGCTCGCGCCGAACGGCGATCCGCTGCTCGTGATCGCCGCGCGCGAGAAATCCGACAAGGTCGCGGCGGCATTGGCCGCGGCGCCGAAGATCGACCTCGAGAAGGAAGACAAGGCGGGCGAGAACGCGCTGATGCTCGCGTCGCTGAACGGCGACGTCGGCCTCGTGAAGCTGCTGATCGACAAGGGCGCGGAAGTCAGCAAGAAGGGCTGGGCGCCGCTGCACTATGCGGCCACCAACGGCCAGGACGCGGTCGTCAAGGTGCTGCTCGATCACGACGCGTACATCGACACCGCGTCGCCGAACGGCACCACGCCGCTGATGATGGCGGCGCGCGGCAACCACGGGTCGACGGTCAACCTGCTGCTCGACCAGGGCGCCGATCCGCAGGTGAAGAACCAGCTCGGCATCACCGCGCTGGAGTTCGCGAAGCACTACAAGGCGCCGGATGCGATCGACATCCTGAGCAAGCGCACGGAGCGCGTCGGCGCATCGGCGCCGGGCGACGCCCAAAAGAGTGCAAAATGACGGTTTTGCGGCGCGGCGGAGGCCGCGCCGGTCATGCAGCGGGCGGCCTGCGGGCCGCATTGACATAAGGAACACCATGTTGCGGGCTATGTTTTGTGCCGCGGCGTTTGCCGTGCCGTTGTCGGCGGCGGCTTTCACAGGCGCGGATCTCGACCGGCTGTGCGCGAAGACGGACGTCAAGTCGCGGGCGTCGTGCGCGGCCTACATCGAGGGCGCCGCCGACGGCGTCTACAACACCATCGACGCGATCGGCGGCACGACCGGGCCGCGCGTCGGCCAGTATTTCTGCCTGCCGCCCGACATCAAGGCGCAGCAGATGACCGACGCGGTGCGCAAGTACATCGCGGAAAATCCGAAGCTGGCCGACTACAACGCGAGCACCGCGGTGTCGCTCGGCCTCGGCAAGGCGTTCCCGTGCAGGGGCGGCAGCTGACCTGAAGCCGTGCCCGGGCAGGTGCCGCGCCCGGGCGTCGCCGACGCATCCAGGACGACGCGCAGGATCGCGTCACAACCGAAGAAGCCCAGGCGCCGATGATTTCACTCGAGGAACTGCAGCGCATCGCCGATGCGCCGTTGCATTCGTGGCTCGGCACGCTGATCGTGTCGGCCGTCGTCGTGCTGGTCGGCACGGCCGCACACCGGATCGGCGCGCGCATCGTCAAGCGCATCGCGAGCCCGTATCCGATGATGAGCGTGGTGCTGCGCTACATCGACCGGCCGTCGCTCGTCACGCTCGCGCTGCTCGCGCTCGAATTCGTGTGGTTGCAGGCCGACGAAGGGATGTCGTTCGTGCGCGGGATGCGCACCGCCGCGGCCGTCGGCACGATCGTGGCGCTGACCTGGCTGCTGGTGCGGCTCGTGGCGGCGGTCGGCGAGGCGATCATCGACGCGCATCCGATGGATGCCGCCGACAACCTGCAGGCGCGCCGCATCCACACGCAGGCGCGCGTGCTGTCCCGCACCGTGATGGTGCTGATCGTGATCATCGGCACCGGCGCCGCGCTGATGACCTTCCCGAACGTCCGCCAGGTCGGCGCGAGCCTGCTTGCGTCGGCCGGGGTCGCGGGCCTCGTCGCCGGCATCGCCGCGCGGCCGGTGCTCGGCAACCTGATCGCGGGCCTGCAGATCGCGCTGACGCAACCGATCCGGCTCGACGACGTGGTCGTGATCCAGGGCGAGTGGGGGCGCATCGAAGAGATCACCGGCACTTACGTGTCGGTGCGTCTGTGGGACCAGCGGCGCCTCGTCGTGCCGCTGCAGTGGTTCATCGAGAACCCGTTCGCGAACTGGACCCGCAACAGCTCGGAGATCATCGGCACGGTGTTCCTGTCGGTCGATTACCGCACGCCGCTCGCGCCGCTGCGCGACGAGCTCGCGCGCCTCGTGCGCGCCGCGCCCGAATGGGACGGCCGCGTGCAGGTGCTGCAGGTGACCGACGCGACCGAGCGCACGATGCAGCTGCGGGCGCTCGTCAGCGCGGCCGATTCGTCGCAGTGCTTCGACCTGCGCTGCCGCGTGCGCGAAGGGCTGATCGCCTACCTCCACGCGCATTATCCGCAGTGCCTGCCGCGCAGCCGCACCGAACTGTTTCCGCACCCATCGGCGCCCGACGCGCCGAACCCCGAACGTCCGCACGAGCGGGCGCCTGCCGCCAGCACGGCGGCGAACACCGCGGCCGATCCGCAGGCCGCCGACGGACGCTGACCCGAATCGAACCATGCCGGCACTCCATACGCTCGCCATCGCCAACTACCGCTCGCTGCGCGAGCTGATCGTGCCGCTCGCGGCGCTGAACGTCGTGACGGGGCCGAACGGCAGCGGCAAGTCGAGCGTGTACCGCGCGCTGCGGCTGCTGGCCGACACCGCGCAGGGCCGCGTGATTCCGTCGCTGGCCCGCGAGGGCGGGCTGCCGTCGACGCTGTGGGCCGGCCCCGAGCGCTTCTCGCGGGCGATGCTGGCCGGCGAGATGCCCGTCACGGGCACCGTGCGCTCGGGGCCGGTGAGCCTGAAGCTCGGCTTCGCGAGCGACGATTTCGGCTATGCGATCGATCTCGGGCTGCCGCCTCCGGGCGGGTCGGCATTCGGGCTCGATCCGGTCGTCAAGCGTGAATGCATCTGGAGCGGGCCGATGTTGCGGCCGTCGACGCTGCTGGTCGACCGGCAGGGCGCGCAGATCCGCACGCGCGGTGCGTCCGGCGACTGGCTGACTATCCCTCAGCCGGTCGCGAGCTTCGACAGCATGATGACCGAGTTTGCCGATCCGACCGGCGCGCCGGAGATGATCGCGGTGCGCGAACGGATCCGCTCGTGGCGCTTCTACGACCATTTCCGCACCGACGCGCAGGCGCCGGCCCGCCAGTCGCACATCGGCACCCACACGCCGGTACTCGCGGACGACGGCGCCGATCTGGCCGCCGCGCTGCAGACGATCCGCGAGATCGGCGACCCCTCGGCGCTCGACGCGGCGATCGACGACGCCTTTCCCGGCGCATCGGTCGAGATCGAGAACCCGGGCGGCCGCGGCCGCTTCGAGGTGCTGATGCGCCAGCCGGGGCTGCGGCGGCCGCTGGCGGCCGCCGAGCTGTCGGACGGCACGCTGCGCTACCTGCTGCTGACGGCGGCGCTGCTGACGCCGCGGCCGCCCGCGCTGATGGTGCTGAACGAACCGGAAACGAGCCTGCACCCGGACCTGCTGCCGGCGCTCGGCCGCCTGATCGCGCAGGCGGCGCGGCATTCGCAGGTGATCGTCGTGTCGCATGCGGCGCGGCTGATCGCGACGCTGGAGCGCGAGGCCCGCAGCGAATCGCTGGTGCTCGACAAGCAGCTCGGCGCGACCGGCCTGGTGGACGCCGACACGCGCGATCTGCCCCCGTGGAAGTGGCCGTCGCGCTGACGCAGGGCAGGCCGCGCGACGGAATGTATCCGGTCTGTAACAACACCCATAAAATGCAAGACCGCCGGTGCCGTGCCGTCGGATCGCCAATAATGAGCTATTCGGCCGGTGACGCGCCGGCCCACTGGAGACGTGGATCATGAGAATTGCCCAGATCGCCCCGCTGACCGAATCGGTGCCGCCGAAACTGTACGGCGGCACGGAGCGCGTCGTGTCCTACATCACCGAGGCGCTCGTCGATCTCGGTCATGACGTGACGCTGTTCGCGAGCGGCGATTCGCAGACGCGCGCGAAGCTCGAGCCCGTGTGGCCGCGCGCGCTGCGGCTCGATCATTCGATCCGCGACCGGATCGCGCCCCACATGCTGCTGATGGAAACGGTGGCGCGCCGCGCGAACGACTTCGACGTGCTCCATTTCCACATGGACTACTACTCGTTCTCGGTCTTCAACCGGCAGGAAACACCCTACGTGACGACGCTGCACGGCCGGCTCGACCTGCCCGAGCAGCAGCCGGTGTTCGATACCTTCAACACCGCGCCGGTGATCTCGATCTCGAACGCGCAGCGCCAGCCCTTGCCGCAGGCAAAATGGCTGACGACGGTCTATCACGGGCTGCCCGAGTCGCTGTATACGCCGCAGCCGGTCGAGCCGCGCTATCTTGCGTTCCTCGGCCGCATCTCGCCGGAAAAGCGGGTCGACACCGCGATCCGCATCGCGCAGCAGTGCGGACTGCCGATCAAGGTCGCGGCGAAGATCGACGCGGCGGACCAGGAGTATTTCGAGCGCGAGATCAAGCCGCTGTTCGCGTTGCCGCACGTCGAGTACGTCGGCGAGATCGCGGATCACCAGAAGGCGGAATTCCTGTCGGGCGCGCATGCGCTGCTGTTTCCGATCGACTGGCCGGAGCCGTTCGGCCTCGTGATGATCGAGGCGATGGCGTGCGGCACGCCGGTGATCGCGTTCAACCGCGGGTCGGTGCCGGAAGTGCTCGACGAAGGCGTATCGGGCTTCATCGTCGAGGACGAGATCAGCGCGGTCGCGGCCGTCAACCGGCTGCACCTGCTGCCGCGCGCGCGGGTGCGGCAGCGCTTCGAGGAGCGCTTCACGTCGCGGCGGATGGCGCAGCAATATGTCGACGTCTACCAGTCGGTGATCCGCGCGCAGAAGCGCGCGCGCTTCAAGGTGATCGACTCGACCACCTGAGCGGCCCGGCGCGGCCCGCGCACGCATAAAAAACGGCGATGCCTGCGAGGGCATCGCCGTTTGCGCATCGCGGCCCGCGCGGCGCGCGGGCGGCCGGCGTCAGATCTTCAGCTTGGTGACCTTCGTGCCGTTGATCGACACGTCGCCCATCAGGCCCGCGTTCGTCAGCACGACGACCTGCACCGGCGCGGTGGCCGTGGTCGTGTCGATCGCGCCGTTCGCGCCGACCTTCACGAGCGCGACCGATGCGCCGGCGCCGGCGGCCCAGCCTTCCGACTTGCGGAATTCGTCGAGCGACTCCTGCGTCATGAACAGGAACACGATCGCCTTCGACTGCGCGCCGGCCTGCAGGCCGACCGACAGCGACGACGTGTTGTAGTAGCCGATCGTCTCGCCGCCGACGCGCAGCGCGCCGTTGCCGGTCTGGCCGCCGACGATGAAGCCGGCCTGGATCACATCGGGGAACACCAGCACGCCGCGCGATTTCGCGACGAGCTCGCGCGAGCCCTTGACCGTCGAATACAGGCGCGACAGCGTCGCATCGACGCTCGAATCGATCGCCTGGCGCTTCGACGCATTGGTCGCGGCGTTGTCGGGCTTGTCGGGGGTGGTGGTGCAACCGGTGAGCGCGAGGCTACCGACGATGAGCGCGGCGGCTGCTTTCAGCACGAGATTCCGTTTTTGCATCGTTCTTCTCCATCGGTGATGTTGCGTGACTTCCGCTTGGGGGCGGATCACGTCGGATTTATATCACAGCGCATTGCGCGTGCTTTCGCTTCGGAAGTGAAAAGGCGTCAAATCGTGAATGCATGTTGCGACACGCCCATGCAAGGCGTGCCGCATGCGACGGGGGGAGGCAGGGGGATGACGCGCGCCGCACGCGCGCGCGTCAATGCGCGACTGGCGGCTTGATTGGCGGCCGTCGCAGCGCGCGGCGGATCAGGGCGATGACGACGCCGCATGCGAACAGGAACGCGGCCGGCACCACCCAGTAACCGACGAAGGCGTGCCACAGGTAGCTCGCGAGCGTGTTGCGGCGCACCACGTAGAAGTCGCGCGCGGCCTGCTGGCGGGGGGCATTGGCGGCGAGCACGTCGGCGGGGCAGCCGGCCGCGCGCGCTTCGTCAGGCTCGCCGTGGCAGCGCGCGGCGGCGCCGGCTGCGCGCTGCGCGTCGGTGAGTTGCCAGGTAGTCAGCGCGAGCTGCAGGTCTGCCTTGTTGTAGGCCATTTCCTCGCGGATCTCGCGCACGGCGACGATCGCGACGGGCACGGCCCAGAACACGATCACGATCAGCCAGCGGCGGAACCAGCGGTGTTGTCTCCATGCCATCCAGGCCTCCGTTTGACGCGGCGCGCGCGTCCTTGTCGAGGGCGGCCCGATGGCGCTTCTTTTGCTTGGATGGGCCGCGTTGCAGCCATCATAGAAGAAAACGCGGCGAATTGCCGCACCGGATATGCGGTATCAGCGGCGGGCGGTGCAACCGGCAACAAAAATGCCGCGCCCGTCGAAACGGTGCGCGGCATCGTTGCGGGCGCGAGCGGAATCAGGCGGCCGGCTGGGCGGTCAGGCAGCTCTTCATGAATGCCTTGCGTTCGTCGCCCTTCTTGCCGGAGGCGTCCTTGTTGCAGGCCTTCATCTTGTCCTGCTGCGACATCGCCTTCGCCGGTTTCGCCGACAGGCAATCCTTCATGAACGCCTTGCGTGCGTCGCCCGTCTTGCCGGCTGCCTGGGTGTTACAGGCCTTCATCTTGTCCTGCTGGCTGTTCTGCGCGAATGCGGGGGAAGCCAGCATGCCGCCGACGAGCAGTGCGGCCACGAGCGATTGGATTTTCATTTGACACTCCCATGGGGTGAATTGCGTTTGATTGACGCCGTCGCGACGCGGGACACACAGCGGGAACGCATCCTGCCGCGCGTTTCGATTCTGGCAAATCAATGTGAAAACACCGAAACGGCACTTCCTATAACGTGGCGGGCCCAAGCCGCGTTGACGGCAAACGCGGCCGGGCGATCGGGACAAACCATGATGCGCACGCGGCGGGCCGGGCCGCGCCGTGCGCGAGCCATTACAATCGCGCCCATGACTACTCCGAATTCCGCTTCTCCTTCGTCGCAGGCGCTGCCGCGCATCGCCGTGCTCGCCACCGGCGGCACCATCGCCGGGGCCGCGCCCGACGCGGCCAGCACGGCCGGCTACCAGGCCGGCGCGCTGGGCGTCAATTTCCTGCTCGACGCGGTGCCGGCGCTCGCATCGGTTGCGCGCATCGACGCCGAGCAGGTCGCCAGCATCGACAGCAAGGATCTCGCGCTGCCGCTGTGGAACGCGCTCGCCGCGCGCATCGCCGCGCTGATGGCCGACGACGCGATCGACGGCATCGTGATCACGCACGGCACCGACACGCTCGAGGAAACGGCCTACGCGCTGCACCTGACCGTGCAGGGCGACAAGCCGGTCGTGCTGACCGCGGCGATGCGCCCGGCGACCGCGCTGTCGTCCGACGGCCCGCTGAACCTGCTCAACGCGGTGACGGTTGCCGCGCACCCGGCCGCGCGCGGGCAGGGCGTGCTGGTTGCTTTCAACAACCGGATCCATGGCGCGCGCGACGTCGTGAAGACGAGCACCTATGCGGTCGACGCGTTTCAATCGCCGGAGCTCGGCGCGCTCGGCTGGGTGCAGGACGGCCGCGTCGAGTTCGCGCGCCGTGCAACGCGCGCGCGCGATTCGCAACTGGCGATGCGTAATGAATGGCCGGCGGTCGAGGTTGTTGCCAGCTATGCAGGTGTCACGCGCACCGCGGTCGATGCGCTCGTCGCGGCAGGCGTGCGCGGGCTCGTCGTCGCGGGCACCGGCAATGGCTCGATCCACGCGACGCTGCAGGCGTCGCTCGCCGATGCGGTGAAGCAGGGCGTGGTCGTCGTGCGCGCGTCGCGCGTCGGCTCGGGGCACGTGATGAAGAACGGCGCCGCCAACGACGACGTGCTCGGCTTCGTCAGCGCGGGTTCGCTGAACCCGTACAAGGCGCGCGTGCTGCTGATGCTCGCGCTGGCTAACGGGATCGACGCGCGCGGCGACGTGCAGCGCCTGTTCGACGCCTGCTGAGCGCGCGCCGCGCGCGGCGCCCACGAAAAAAGGCAGGCCGACGGCCTGCCTTTTGCGTTTGACGATCCTGCGCGGGCGCTCAGGCCTGCGGCGGAATCACGAGCTTCTGGCCCGGATAGATGCGGTCGGGGCTCGACAGCATCGGCTTGTTCGCGTCGAAGATCACGGTGTTCTTCGTGCCGTCGCCGTAATACTTCTCGGCGATCTTCCACAGATTGTCGCCGGACACGACGTCGTGGTACTGCACTTCCGGATCGTCCGGCTGCAGGTCGTCGTCGTTGACGCCCGCGACGCCCTGGACGTTGCCGGCCGCGACCTTGACCTTCGCCTTCGTGTCGAGATCGGCGACGCTGCCCGACAGCGTCACGGTGCGCGACGCGCCGTCGAACGCGACGGTCAGGTTCGACGTGTCGAGGCCTTGCGTGTTGATGTAGTTCTTGATCGCATCGGCCGCGGTCTGGTTTGCGGCATTCGGATCTTCCGCCGCTTGCGCGTCGGCGTGACCCAGCAGTTTTTCACCCGCCTCTTTGATAAACGAAAGAAGACCCATCGTTGCACTCCTTAGGTGGTTGAAAAGAAAACGCGCCGTGAAGGGGTGAAAAAAACACCGCGCTGGGCGTGAACGCGAGCGCGGCGATTTTTTCGAAAGGCGTGGCGAAAGTGTAGGCGGTCGCGGCGTCAATTGCATGAAATATCGCGCGCGCGAACGTAAAGAAGTGTAAGACATGAAATCCGACAGACGGACACCCGACGACGACGTCTGACCGACCAAGGCTTCCCCGGCGTCGCCGGGTGCCGCTGCGGACCCCACCTCGCCGCTCTCAGCCCAGAGCGGCGTTTTCGCCCTGCCGCGCATGCGACTGCAATGCGCGGCGGGGCGCCCCACCGTGATGCGCGCAACCCGCGCGCATCGCTGCGCAGCCGTGACACGGCATGCGCGTGTTGAGTACGAGGTAAGCCGTCCGCCGCGGCGGACGGCATGCCGCGTTACGCTTGCGCGATCTCGAAGTTCGACATGATCTCGAGGGCGCGGACGAGCGCCGAGTGATCCCATGCCTTGCCGCCGTGCGAAGCGCACACGCTGAACAGTTGCTGCGCGCTCGCGGTGTGCGGCAGCGCGAGGCCGAGCTTGCGCGCGCCGTCGAGCGCGAGGTTCAGGTCCTTCTGGTGCAGCTCGATGCGGAAGCCCGGATCGAACGTGCGCTTCGTCATCCGCGCGCCGTGCACTTCGAGGATGCGCGATGCGGCGAAGCCGCCCATCAGCGCCTGGCGCACGCGCTCCGGATCCGCGCCCGAGCGGGCGGCGAACAGCAGCGCCTCGCCGACGGCTTCGATGTTCAGCGCGACGATGATCTGGTTCGCGACCTTGCAGGTCTGGCCCGCGCCGTTGTCGCCGACCAGCGTGATGTTCTTGCCCATCTTCTCGAACAGCGGCTTCGCGCGCTCGAACGCCTGTTCCGGGCCGCCGACCATGATCGTCAGCGTCGCCTCGCGCGCGCCGACTTCGCCGCCGGACACCGGCGCGTCGAGGTAGTCGCAGCCGAGCGCGTTGATCTGCTTCGCGAATTCCTGCGTGTCGAGCGGCGAGATCGAGCTCATGTCGATCACGAGCTTGCCGGCCGTGAGGCCCTTCGCGACGCCGTCGTCGGCGAACAGCACGTTGCGCACGTCGGGCGTGTCGGGAACCATCGCGATGATGATGTCCGCGTTTTGCGCGACTTCGGTCGAGTTCGCGACGACCTTGGCGCTGGCGCGCAGGTCGTCCGGGATCGGGAACGCACCGTTCACGACGAGCTGATGATCGCCCTTGAGCAGGTTGCGCGCCATGTGCGCGCCCATGATGCCGAGGCCGATGAAACCGATGGTTGCCATGTAAAAGTCTCCTAGAAGGGCGATGACGGAATGTGGCGATGCTCAGGCGGCGCGGCGCGTCGAGCCCGGCGCGCAGCCGGCGACGCTTTGCAGCCAGCCGAGGCCTTCCGTCGTGGTGGTGCGAGGCTTGTATTCGCAGCCGATGTGGCCGGCGTAGCCGAGCCGGTCGAGCAGCGCGAACAGGAACGCGTAGTTGATCTCGCCCGTGCCCGGCTCGTTGCGGCCCGGGTTGTCCGCGAGCTGGATGTGCCCGATCGACGCGAGGCTGCGTTCGATCGTCGCGGCCAGTTCGCCTTCCATGCGCTGCATGTGATAGATGTCGTACTGCAGGAACAGGTTGTCCGAACCGACCGCGCGGATCACGTCGAGCCCTTCGGCCGAGCGGTTCAGCGCGAAGCCCGGAATGTCGAAGCTGTTGCACGGCTCGACGAGCAGGCGGATGCCTTCGCGCTTCAGCGCAGCGGCGGCGAAGCGCAGGTTGTCGACGATCGTCACGAAGGTCGTGTCGCGCGGCGTGCTCGCCGACGGAATCCCCACCAGGCAGTTCAGCTGCGGCACCTTCAGCGCCTTCGCGTACTCGATCGCGCGGCCGACGCCTTCCTGGAATTCGCCGACGCGATCGGGCAGGCACGCGATGCCGCGCTCGCCCTGGTCCCAGTTGCCGGCGGGCAGGTTGTGCAGCACCAAGTGCAGGCGGTGCGTCTCGAGCCGCTCGGCGAGTTCCTCCTTCGCGAACGGATACGGGAACAGGAACTCGACGGCGTCGAAGCCCGCGTCAGCGGCCGCCTTGAAGCGGTCGAGGAACGGCACTTCGTTGAACAGCATGGTCAGGTTTGCAGCAAACTTCGGCATGAGCTAAGCCTCTTCGGTCGGTCAGTCAAAGGGACGGGGCGGGTCAGTCGAGCAGCGAGATCGCGGTCGGCGCGTGTTCGCCCTTTTCGGCGAGATCCTCGAACTCGTTGATCGCGTCGATCTCGGTGCCCATCGAAATGTTGGTCACGCGCTCGAGGATCACTTCGACGACCACCGGCACGCTGAACTCTTCCGCGAGCGCCTGCGCCTGCCTCAGCGCCGGTTCGATCTCTTCCGGCTTGAACACGCGCAGCGCCTTGCAGCCGAGGCCTTCGGCCACCGCGACGTGGTCGACGCCATAGCCGTTCAGTTCCGGCGCGTTGACGTTGTCGAACGCGAGCTGCACGCAGTAGTCCATGTCGAACGCGCGCTGCGCCTGGCGGATCAGCCCGAGGTACGAGTTGTTCACGACGACGTGCACGTAAGGCAGCTTGAACTGCGCGCCGGCCGCCAGCTCCTCGATCATGAACTGGAAGTCGTAGTCGCCCGACAGCGCGACGATCGGGCGTTGCGGATCGGCCGCGCGCACGCCGAGCGCGGCGGGGATCGTCCAGCCGAGCGGGCCGGCCTGGCCGCAGTTGATCCAGTTGCGCGCCTTGAACACGTGCAGGAACTGCGCGGCCGCGATCTGCGACAGGCCGATCGTGCTCACGTAGCACGTGTCGCGGCCGAACACCTTGTTCATCTCTTCGTACACGCGCTGCGGCTTGACCGGCACGTTGTCGAAGTGCGTCTTGCGCTGCAGTGTGCCCTTGCGCTGCTGGCACTCGGCCACCCATGCGCTGCGATCCTTCAGCTTGCCGGCGGCCTTCCATTCCTGCGCGACGGCGACGAACAGCTCGAGCGCGGCCTTCGCGTCCGACACGATGCCGAGATCGGGGCCGAACACGCGGCCGATCTGGGTCGGTTCGATGTCGACGTGCACGAACTTGCGGCCCTTCGTGTACACGTCGATGCTGCCCGTATGGCGGTTGGCCCAGCGGTTGCCGATGCCGAGCACGAAGTCGGATGCGAGCATCGTCGCGTTGCCGTAGCGGTGCGACGTCTGCAGGCCGACCATGCCGGCCATCAGCGGATGGTCGTCCGGAATCGCGCCCCACGACATCAGCGTCGGGATCACCGGCACGCCGACGGTTTCCGCGAACGCGACGAGCAGGTCCTCGGCCGCCGCGTTGAGCACGCCGCCGCCCGACACGATCAGCGGCTTGTCCGCGTCGTTGAGCATCGCGAGCGCCTTCTCGACCTGCGAGCGGGTGGCCGCGGGCTTGTAGACCGGCAGCGGTTCGTAGGTGTCGATGTCGAACTCGATCTCGGCGAGCTGCACGTCGATCGGCAGGTCGACCAGCACCGGGCCCGGACGGCCCGAGCGCATCAGGTGGAACGCCTGCTGGAACACGCGCGGCACGAGCGCCGGCTCGCGCACGGTGACGGCCCACTTGGTGACGGGCTTGGCGATCGACTCGATGTCGACGGCCTGGAAGTCCTCCTTGTAGAGGCGGGCGCGCGGCGCCTGGCCGGTGATCGCGAGGATCGGGATCGAGTCGGCCGATGCCGAGTAGAGGCCGGTGATCATGTCGGTGCCGGCGGGGCCCGACGTGCCGATGCACACGCCGATGTTGCCCGGCGCGGCACGCGTGAAGCCTTCCGCCATGTGCGACGCCCCCTCGACGTGGCGCGCCAGCACGTGGCTGATGCCGCCCGACTTGCGCATCGCGGAGTAGAACGGGTTGATCGCGGCGCCCGGCACGCCGAACGCGGTCTGGATGCCTTCCTTCTCGAGCACGAGCACGGCGGCGTCAACGGCTCTCATCTTGGCCATGAATGTCTCCTTGAATGTTACGGATCTTGCGAATCGGTCTGTTGGAGACACTTTAGGGATGCATCAAAGGTTTGATAAGATCAGCCGCAGTCGCTTTTTTCGAAACTAAAAGTATGGAATGACGGTGCGTCGGGCCTGGCTCGGCCGTCACCGTTATGCAGGAGACAAGAGATGGACCGCTTCAAGCAGATCGAGACATTCGTGCGGGTCGCGGATGCGGGCAGCCTCGCGGCGGCCGCGCTGGAGGAGGGCGTGTCGCCGGTGGTGCTCGGGCGGCGCATCGACGCGCTGGAGAAGCGCCTCGGCGTGAAGCTGATGTACCGCTCGACGCGGCGCCTGGTCGTCAGCGAGGAAGGCGCGGCGTTCCTCGAGCGCTGCCGCGGGCTGCTCGCCGAATGGGACCAGGCCGAGAACGAGCTGGCCGCCGGGCGGCGCTCGGTGAGCGGCCACCTGATCGTGTCGGCGCCGGCCGCGTTCGGCCGCAAGCACGTCGCGCCGCACGCGCCGGGCTTTCTCGCCGACAAGCCGGACATGCAGCTGTCGTTCAACCTGACCGACCGCGTCGTCGACCTCGTGCGCGAGGGTTACGACCTGTCGATCCGGATCGGCGGCGCGGTCGATCCGAATTTCGTCGCGGTGAAGCTCGCGTCGAACCGGCGCGTCGTGTGCGGCACGCCGGACTACTTCCGCCGGCACGGCCGCCCGAAGACGCTCGACGATCTGCTGAAGCACAACTGCCTTGCGTTCAACCTGCAGGGCGGCCAGAACCGCGGCTGGTATTTCCAGCGCCACGGCAAGATCGCGACGATGCGCGTGACCGGCAATCTCGACTGCAACGACGGCGAGTTGCTGCACCGCTGGGCGTCGGAAGGGCTCGGGCTCGGCTGGCGCTCGACCTGGGAGATCGCCGCGCAGCTCGAGACGGGCGAGCTCGAGACCGTGCTCGACGACTACGCGCTGCCCGACTACGACATCCTCGCCGTCTATCCGCAGCAGCGCTACGTGCCGGCGCGCGTGCGCTATTTCATCGACTACCTGCGCGACGCGTACGCGCGCCCCGGCTACTGGAGCAGCACGCCATAGGCGAGGATGTCGCGGCGCCGGCGTGGCCATGAGCGGCCGCCCGAATGCGCGCCGCCTGCCGGCGGGCGCGGCAGGCCGGGCGCGCCGCCGGGTGTTTCGGGAACGGGAGAGGGGATGGCACGGCGGCTCCTTCGCATGACGGGGACGGGCATGCCGGTGATACCGGCGGCGCGCGGCCGTCATTCCCGGATTATTTTTCGTCTCCGCGCGCATCCGGCGGGAATAAACTCGATCCACGGGCGGTAAGGATTCACGAACGCGCGCGTATCGCCGGCCCGTCCGGGCCTGCGCGCCGGTCGAAGGCGGCTTTGGCCGCATGGATCAACGGGAGGCGACGTGGGGCAATCCGGCCGGACGGTCGACGAACGGGCGACGGCAGACGCGGCGGCGCGCGGCGAGCGCTTTCGCGCGCTGGTGCTGCCGCACCTGGATGCCGCGTACAACCTCGCGCGCTGGCTGTGCGGCAACGCGAGCGACGCGGAGGACGTCGTCCAGGAGGCGTGCGTGCGCGCGCTGCGCTTCGTCGACGCGTGCCGCGGCGACAACGCGCGGCCGTGGCTGCTGACGATCGTGCGCCACACCTGGTACACCGAGTGGCGGCGGCGCACCCACGCGCACGAGGTCGCGGCGCCGGACGCGCTCGACAACCCGGATTCGCCCGACGACTGGCATCCGGCGGCGGAGGACCCGCTCGCGCAGTTGCTGCGCGGCGAGGACGTCCGGCTCGTGAACGCCGCGCTCGCGAAACTGCCGGCCGAATATCGGGAAGTGCTCGTGCTGCGTGAAATGGAGGACTTGAGCTACCGCGAGATCGCGGCGATCGCGGACGTGCCGGTCGGCACCGTGATGTCGCGGCTCGCGCGCGGCCGCCGCCGGCTCGCCGCGCTGCTTGGCGGCGAGCGGGGCGAACGCGGCAGCGGGCAGCGGGACGCGGCTCGCGCGGCAGCGCCGCCGGCCGGCAATGCGCCGGGCGGCGCGCCGGCGGCCGGAACGGCATCGGAGGCCATCGATGGACTGTAACGAAGCGCGTGAACTGCTCGGCGCGGACGTCGACCGTGAACTGCCGGCGCCCGATGCGCTGCGGATCCAGCGGCACGTCGACGCGTGCGACGCGTGCCGGCGCGAGCGCGACCGGATCGTCGCGCTGAGCCAGATGGTCCGGCAGGCCGACTACCATCGCGCGCCGGACGCGCTGCGCGCGCGCATCGTCGCCGGGCTGCCGGCTGCAGAGGACGTGCCCCGCGCGGTGCCGCACGGGCCGCGCTGGTACGAACGGCTCGGCCTGCGGGGCGCCGCGCGCGGCCCGCGGCAGGCCGGCCGGCCGGGGCCGCGCGCCGCCGCGTTGCCGGGCCTCGGCTGGGGTGTCGCATTGGCGATCGCGCTTGCCGCGGGCGCGGGGCTGACGCTGTCCGCGCACCGCGCGGCGACGGACCGCACGGTCGACGAACTCGTCGCGAGCCATGTGCGCGCGGGCCTGTCGGCGCGCGACATCGACGTGATCTCGACCGACCGTCACACGGTCAAGCCCTGGTTCAACGGGCGGCTCGACTATGCGCCGCCGGTGGAGGATCTGGCCGCGAGCGGCTTCCCGCTCGCGGGCGGGCGGCTCGACTACGTCGGGCAGAAGCGCGTGGCGGTGCTGGTCTACCGCTACCGGCAGCACGTGATCGACGTCTATGTGCGGCCGTCCGCGGAGGGCGGGCAGGCGGCGCCGTACGCGACCGTGTCGCAGGGCTATGCGGTCGATCGCTGGGACGCGGCCGGGATGACGTGGTGGGCGGTGACCGACGCCGAGCCGTCGGCGCTCGCGGCGTTCAGGACGGCGCTGAACGCGCGTCTCGTCGCGCCGCGCACCGAATGACGGCGCGGCGTGCGATCCGACCCCGCGGGATTCCGCGAGGTCGTCGCTGCCGCACGGCCTCAAGTCGTTGAAAACACGGCCGAATCGCGCGGCGAATCATCAATGAACCTTGCACCGGACCCATATCCGGGTTAGAATCTTCGGCTTCTCACTTGCCACACCGGTTCAGACGCCCGGGTGGCTTCAATCCACAAGGAGTGTGTAATGCGTCATTACGAAATCGTATTCATCGTGCACCCCGATCAGAGCGAGCAAGTGCCCGCGATGATCGAGCGTTACAAGACCACAATCACGTCGCACGGCGGTCAGATCCACCGTGTCGAAGACTGGGGCCGTCGCCAACTGGCCTACATGATCGAGAAACTCGCGAAGGCTCACTACGTCTGCATGAACATCGAGTGCGACCAGACGACGCTCGACGAACTCGAACACGCGTTCAAGTTCAACGACGCCGTGCTGCGCCACCTCATCGTCAAGATGAAGAAGGCCGAAGCCGGCCCGTCGCCGATGATGAAGGAAGTTCAGCGCGAAGAAGCCAAGAAGGCGGCTGCTGCTCAGCCGACCGAAGCGCAGGCTTAAGCTTAAGCCACCAAGGAGCGCGCCACTCACGTGAACAGGTTGCAATTGACGGCGAGCGTCGTCGAACGCGCACCGGTGCGGTACACCCCCGCCGGCGTTCCGATCGCAAGCGCCACGTTGCATCACCGCACGGAAGTCGTCGAGGCAGGCATTCCCCGTCAGGTCGAGATGACGATCGAGGCGGTGGCGGCCGGTGAGGCGAGCGGCAGGCTGGAGAGCCGTGAAATGGGCGTCGAGACGCTGTTCACGGGCTTCCTGGCAAAGAAAAGCCGCAACGCGAGAACCTTGGTGTTTCACATCACAGCATTGCAGGACATTGGAAAGGACTGAACATGGCCCGCCCCACTGGTAAGAAATTCGACAAGCGTCGTCAGCAACAAAACCCGCTCTTCAAGCGCAAGAAGTTCTGCCGTTTCACGGCCGCAGGCGTCGAGCAGATCGACTACAAGGACACGGAAACGCTGAAGGACTTCATCGGCGAAAACGGCAAGATCACGCCGGCTCGCCTGACGGGTACGAAGGCGCACTATCAGCGTCAGCTGGACACGGCAATCAAGCGTGCGCGTTTCCTCGCGCTGCTGCCGTATACCGATCAGCACAAGGCGTAATCAGGCGACGCAATAAGGAGAATTCGAATGCAAATCATTCTGTTGGAAAAAGTCGCCAACCTGGGCAACCTGGGCGACATCGTCAAGGTCAAGGACGGTTACGCACGCAACTTCCTGATCCCGAACCGCAAGGCACGCCGCGCGACGAAGGAAGCGATCGCCGAATTCGAAGTGCGCCGCGCAGAGCTCGAGAAGGTCGCCGCTGAAAAGCTGGCAGCTTCGCAGGCAGTCGGCGAGAAGCTGAACGGCCAGTCGTTCGAAATCACGCAGAAGTCGGGCGTGGACGGCCGTCTGTTCGGTTCGGTTACGAACGGCGACATCGCCGAACTGCTGAAGAAGGCAGGCTACGACGTCGAGAAGGCGCAAGTTCGCCTGCCGGAAGGCCCGCTGAAGATGATCGGCGAGCACGGTGTCCAGGTCGCGCTGCACACGGACGTCGTCGTCGACGTCACGATCAACGTGATCGGCGACCACGCGTAAGCGACACGAAGCATTGCCGGGCGGCTCCCGCCGCCCGGATGAAGGGCAGGCGCCCGGGTAACCGGGGCCTGCCTTTTTTGTTGCCCGGGCGCCGGACCGGCTGGCGCCGCCGCGCCCAATTCGCGATAATCCCAACCCATGAACGCGCCGCAAGATCATCAAATCGAATCGCTGAAAGTCCCGCCGCACTCGGTCGAAGCCGAGCAGTCGGTGCTGGGCGGCCTGTTGCTCGACAACGCGGCGTGGGACCGGATTGCCGATTTTCTGTCGCAAGGCGATTTCTATCGCTACGACCACCGGATCATCTACGAACATATCGGCCGCCTGATCGCGTCGACGCGCCCGGCCGACGTGGTGACCGTGTACGAAGCGCTGACGACGTCGGGCAAGGCCGATGACGTCGGCGGGCTCGCGTATCTGAACGCGCTCGCGCAGAACACGCCGAGCGCGGCGAACATCCGCCGCTATGCGGAGATCGTGCGCGACCGCGCGGTGTTGCGCCGGCTCGTGTCGGTGGCCGACGAGATTTCCGCCGATGCGTTCAATCCGCAGGGCAAGGAAGTCCGCCAGCTGCTCGACGAGGCGGAATCGAAGGTGTTCTCGATCGCCGAAGAGGGCGCGCGCGGCAACCAGGGCTTCCTCGAGATCGGCCCGCTGCTCACGCAGGTCGTCGAGCGCATCGACACGCTGTATCACACCGCGAACCCGAGCGACGTGACGGGTACGCCGACGGGCTTCGTCGATCTCGACCGGATGACGTCGGGCATGCACGGCGGCGAGCTGATCATCGTCGCCGGCCGTCCGTCGATGGGCAAGACCGCGTTTTCGATGAACATCGGCGAATACGTGGCGGTGGAGTACGGCCTGCCGGTCGCGGTGTTCTCGATGGAAATGCCGGGCACCCAGCTCGTGATGCGGATGCTCGGCTCGGTCGGCCGGCTCGACCAGCACCGGATGCGAACCGGGCGCCTGACCGACGAGGATTGGCCGAAGCTGACCCACGCGGTGCAGAAGATGAGCGAGGCGCAGCTGTTCATCGACGAGACGGGCGGCCTGAACCCGATGGAGTTGCGCTCGCGCGCACGCCGGCTCGCCCGCCAGTGCGGCAAGCTCGGCCTCATCATCGTCGACTACCTGCAGCTGATGTCGGGTTCGTCGTCGGGCGAGAACCGCGCGACCGAAATTTCGGAAATTTCCCGTTCGCTGAAGAGCCTGGCGAAGGAACTCGACGTGCCGGTCATTGCGCTGTCGCAGCTGAACCGCGGCCTCGAACAGCGGCCGAACAAGCGTCCGGTGATGTCGGACCTGCGCGAATCGGGCGCAATCGAACAGGATGCGGACGTGATCCTGTTCATTTACCGCGATGAAGTCTACAACCCGGACAGCCCGGACAAGGGCACGGCCGAGATCATCATCGGCAAGCAGCGTAACGGCCCGATCGGCCCCGTTCGGCTCACATTCCTGGGGCAATACACGAAGTTCGACAATTTTGCGGGGGCGCAAACCTTCTACGGCGAGTAACGCCGGATGTAAACCCCTATTTCACCAAGCGTTGTATCCAATCCCGACGCGCGCGTATGCGCGCGTCGCGTCGCGACCGAAGACGGTACAATGTCGCCCGTTTTCGTGACAGTAGTCTGACAATCTCTCAGGAATCCCATGTTCGGTCGATTCATGCCCACCGAGGGCAAGTTCTTCGAAATCTTCAATGCGCACGCGAAGTACATCGTTTCCGGTGGCCGCGAGCTCGAACTGCTGATCGACAATCTCGCCGACGCCGAGATTCACAAGCAAAACGTGCAGTCGGCCGAAAAAGCGGCCGACAAGCTGACGCACGAAGCGATCGATCTGCTGCACAAGACCTTCATCACGCCGCTCGATCGTGACGAGATCCACAAGCTGATCACGACGATGGACGACATCCTCGACCTGATGGAGGACATCGCGACCGCGGTGTCCCTGTACGACGTGCAGGCCGTGACGTCGGAGGCGAGCCAGCTCGCGCACATCGTCACGCAGTCGGCGCAGCACGTTCAACAGGCCGTCGCGCTGCTGTCGGACATGAAGCAGTCGGCGCAGATCCTCAAGGCGTGCGAGGAGATCGACCGCTGGGAGTCGGAGGCGGATCGCGTGCTGCGCGCGGCGATGTCGAAGCTGTTCCGCGAAGAAAACGACGTGAAGAACCTCATCAAGCTGAAGGCGATCTACGAGCTGCTCGAAGAGATCACCGACAAGTGCGAGGACGTCGCGAACATCATCGAAGGCATCGTGCTGGAAAACGCCTGAGCGGAACACGATGCATTCGATACAACTTGCCCTATGGATGGTCGCGGCGCTGGTGCTCGTCGCGCTCGTATTCGACTTCATGAACGGCTTCCACGACGCGGCGAACTCGATCGCCACCGTCGTGTCCACCGGGGTGCTGAAGCCGCAGCAGGCGGTGGCGTTTGCCGCCGCGTTCAACGTCATCGCGTATTTCATCTTCCACCTGAAGGTGGCGCAAACCGTCGGCAAAGGCACGATCGATCCCGCCATCGTCGACCATTACGTGATATTCGGCGCGCTCGTCGGTGCGATCGGCTGGAACGTGATCACCTGGTACTACGGGATTCCGTCGAGCTCGTCGCACGCGCTGATCGGCGGCCTCGTCGGCTCGGCGCTCGCGAAGTCGGGCTGGGGTTCGCTCAACATCGACGGGCTGATGAAGACGATCGCGTTCATCTTCATCTCGCCGCTGCTCGGCTTCATCCTCGGCTCGCTGTTCATGCTCGGCGTGTCGTGGCTGTATTTCCGTACGGCGCCAAGCAAGGTCGACCGCCGTTTCCGCCGGCTGCAGTTGCTGTCGGCCGGGCTGTACAGCCTCGGCCACGGCGGCAATGACGCGCAGAAGACGATCGGCATCATCTGGATGCTGCTGATCGCGAGCGGCTATGCATCGGCCACGGCCGATGCGCCGCCGGCGTGGGTGATCGGCGCATGCTACCTGTCGATGGGCCTCGGCACGCTGTTCGGCGGCTGGCGGATCGTGCGCACGATGGGCCAGAAGATCACCAAGCTGAAGCCGGTCGGCGGCTTCTGTGCCGAAACGGGCGGAGCGATGACCCTGTTCATTGCATCGTTCCTCGGCATTCCGGTGTCGACGACGCACACGATCACCGGCGCGATCGTCGGCGTCGGCGCGACGCAGAAGCTGTCGGCCGTGCGTTGGGGCGTCGCCGGCAACATCGTCTGGGCGTGGGTGCTGACGCTGCCGGCGTCCGCGCTGTTCGCGGCGGGCGGCTGGTGGGTTGGCCACCAGATCTTCTGATCGCGATCTCGATCGACGCTTCGATGCCGAAAGCGCCGCATGCCGACAGGCTGCGGCGCTTTTTGTTTGGGCAGGCTGAGCGTGGTGTGCAGCCGACGGAGCGGGCAGGACCGGGCGCCGAAAGGGCGGAGGCCGCCATCATTCACGATCGGGCCAAGGCGGCCGTATTCCGTTCGATGTGCGGGGATGTCCACGAGCGCGCGGCGCAATCGCGCAGCGCCCGCGCCGCGCGAATCAGTAACTTCCGTTCGCGAACCGTGCGATCGGATCATCGGCCGTGCCGGTGCGAGCACTGGCCGGCGCGGACTGCGTCGACGCGCGCATCACCTGCACGGCGTCAGGCTGGGCGGCGGTGCGCGCCTGACGGGGTGCGGCGGCGGGCGGCGGTTCCGCGTCGAATGCGGCGGCTTCGGCGGCCGTCAGCGCCGTCGTCGGAATCTGCGTGCCGGATTCAGGCGCACCGGCGGACGGCGCCGCGCTTGCCGTCTCCGTGACGCCGCCCACGGAAACCGCTTGTTGCTGGGCCGCTGCCATGCGCGGCGGCGGCGGTTCGTACGGATCGGTGGAAGCGGCCGGTACGGCTGCGGTCGCCATGGCCGGTGCGGTTGTCGCGGCAGGCGCAATCGGCGCTTGCGCCGGCGATGGCGGCACGCTCGGCTGCGCAGCCGCATATGCGGGCTGCCGCGGCGCTGCCGCCGTCACGACAGGCGCCGGTGCGGCCGGCTGCGCGCGCGGCACGTCGCGCCGCGCTTCATAAGTCGGCGCATCGAACGGCGTCGGCGTCGGCGCCGCCTTCGGCGGCGCGACGCGGCGGATCCCGTCGAAGCGCTTCGCCCAGTAGGGGTTCGTCAGGTAGTCGAGCCGCACGGTACCGCCCGTCGACGGCGCATTGACGAAGCGCAGCTTGCCGACGTAGATGCCGACATGCGAATGCGGCCGGCCGGTCGTGTTGAAGAAGATCAGGTCGCCCGGCGCGACCTGCTCGGGGTCGATCGACATCCCGCGGCCGCTCATGTCGGCGGTCGTGCGCGGCAGGGTCACGTCGGCCGCGCGGCCGATCACGTAGCGCACGAGCCCGCTGCAGTCGAAGCCGCTGTCCGGCGTGTTGCCGCCCCAGCGATACGGCACCCCGACGAGGCTCATCGCCTGGATCGAGATTTCCTCCTGGCCGACACTGTGGTCGACGAATTTCGGGAAATTGGCGGGCGGCGGGAACGCGCGGGGCGTGGCGATCGTCATGCCCGACGGGCGAGACGACTGCGGCGGCACGCTGGAGCAGGCCGCAAGCAGCGAGACGACGGCGACGGGAAGCCAGATTCGAAGCATCACGGGCGGGGCGGGCGAGCGCGATGCGCTCACCTATCGTATGACAACAGACAGACCCGATGGTAGTCGTTCCGACGGGGCTTAGGCAACCATTCCTGAGAATTTACTTGAAGTTTCGCGCGTAAATGTGTGGGTGGGGGAGGCGCGCGCATCGCCATTGATTTCGACCCCAAATAAAAACGGCGCTCCGTTGCGGGAGCGCCGTTCGGCATCGGCAGCCGGCCCGGGCGGGCCGGCATGTCGCGTTACAGCATCACAGGATGTCCGACGCGTAGTCGGCGAGCCGCGAACGTTCGCCGCGCGCGAGGGTCACGTGGCCGCTATGGCCCCAGCCCTTGAAGCGGTCGACGACGTAGGTGAGGCCCGAGCTGCCTTCCGTCAGGTACGGCGTATCGATTTGCGCGATGTTGCCGAGGCAGACGATCTTCGTGCCGGGGCCCGCGCGCGTGACGAGCGTCTTCATCTGTTTCGGCGTCAGGTTCTGCGCCTCGTCGATGATCAGGTACTTGTCGACAAACGTGCGGCCGCGCATGAAGTTCATGCTCTTGACCTTCAGGCGCGAGCGGATCAGCTCTTGCGTCGCCGCGCGGCCCCATTCGCCGGCTGCGTCGTCGGTCTTCTGCAGCACTTCGAGGTTGTCGTCGAATGCGCCCATCCACGGCTGCATCTTCTCTTCCTCGGTGCCGGGCAGGAAACCGATGTCCTCGCCGACCGGGACGGTCGCGCGCGTCACGATGATCTCGTTGTAGCGCTTGTCGTCGAGCACTTGCGCGAGGCCCGCCGCGAGCGCGACGAGCGTCTTGCCGGTGCCGGCCTGGCCGAGCAGCGTGACGAAGTCGATCTCCGGATTCATCAGCAGGTTCAGCGCGAAGTTCTGCTCGCGATTGCGCGCGGTGATGCCCCACACATTGTTCTTGTGGTGGCTGTAGTCGCGCAGCGTCTGCAGCAGCGCCGTCTTGCCGTTCAGTTCGCGGACGATCGCATGGAACGTCGGCTCGCCGTTCTGCGGCTCGAGATAGACGAACTCGTTGACGAGCATCGACGCGACGAGCGGGCCCGTCACGCGGTAGTACGTGGTGCCCGTCTTCGTGTCCTGCCAGCTTTCCATGCCCTTTGCGTGCTTCGTCCAGAAATCCTGCGGCAGCTCGCGCACGCCGTTGTAGAGGAGATCCTTGTCCTCGAGCACCTGGTCGTTGAAGTAGTCTTCGGCGGGCAGGCCGAGCGCATGCGCCTTGATCCGCATGTTGATGTCTTTCGACACCAGCACGACCTGGCGGTCCGGCCGGTCGCGCTGCAGCGCGCGCACCACGCCGAGGATCTGGTTGTCGGCCTTGCCTTCCGGCAGGCCTTCGACCGGCGGAATGTTGGTGAGCGTCGTCTGGAAGTACAGGCGGCCGAGCGCCTCGCGGCTGCCGAGGCGCGACAGCGGAATGCCGTTCGTGATCGGGCCCGCGTCGGCGACCAGCGCGTCGAGCGTGCGGCTCACCTGGCGCGCATTGCGCGCGACCTCGGACATCCCCTTCTTGTGGTTGTCGAGTTCCTCGAGCGTCATCATCGGCAGATAGACGTCGTGTTCCTCGAAGCGGAAGAGGCTGCTCGGGTCGTGCATCAGCACGTTCGTGTCGAGCACGAACAGTTTCTGCATCTCGGTTTCGGCGGCTTTGCGGCCGCGCGATTTCACCACGGCGCCGGCTTCGCGCGCGGGCGCGGCGGCCGGTTTGGCGGCGGCGGGTTTCTCCGCGCGCGCGACCACCGGCGCGGCCGGTTCGGCGGGGGCCGGCATCGGCTGCAGCAACGCGGCCGTCTGCCTGGTCTTGCGCGTGCGCGCAGGCGCGCTCGCGGCTTCCTGCGAGGACGCGATCACGCCGACTGCACGCAGGGGCGCGGCGGTGTTCGCGGCTTCGGTCATCGGTTGGGCCACGCTGGCCGGGCCATATTCACCGGCCGTGGAAACGTCCCCTTCGGCGGATTTCTTCGCGGCTTTCGCGGGTCGCGCTTTCGCCTTGTATTCGTCGGGCGGCAGCAGGCTGCCGAGCTTGCTGGGGGGGGTAGGCAAAGGCATGGTGTCCCTCGGGAGGAATCGTGTCGCATGGCATGCGCCGCTGATCGCATCCTGCTTCGTGACGGCGACGCAGGCAGTTTGCGCGCGGTGGCGCACATGAAATTCGTTTCGCCGGTTCGCCTAAGTGTCGATCAGCTCCTTGACGGGGTGAAGGGCCGGACCGAGTGCCGGCGCGCAGTCCATAAAAAAAGCCGCTGCTCCGTCGACCGGAGCAAGCGGCTCGGCTGATACCGTCGTAATGCGCGTCAGGTGCCGGAAAGCATGGCTACGAGCACCGGCGCAGCTACGAGAAATATGGGACGAACTGGCATTCATTGCGGCCCAATATAACGCGCCTCAAAGCGCTTGTACAGCCTTTAGCACGTCCTCCACATGGCCCGGCACCTTGATCCCGCGCCATGCCTGACGCAGCACGCCGTCGGCGTCGATCAGGAACGTCGAGCGCTCGATTCCGCGCACTTCCTTGCCATACATTTTCTTCATCTTGATGACATCGAACAGCGTGCACAGCGCTTCGTCGCCGTCGGAAATCAATGCGAACGGCAGCTCGAGCTTTGCCTTGAAATTGTCATGCGAGCGCAGGCTGTCGCGCGATACGCCGACGATGTCCGCGCCGGCCTTCTTGAACTTCGGATAGAGATCGCGAAACTGCAGCCCTTCGGTCGTGCAGCCAGGCGTGTTGTCCTTCGGATAGAAGTACAGCACGAGCTTCTTGCCCCGCAGGTCGGACAGCGACAGGTCGCCGCCGGTGGCCGGTGCGGTGAAATCGGGAACTTGACGGTCAACTTCGACGGACACGTGTTTCTCCTGTTGTTATCAGAGGGCGCATGTGCGACGGCGCGGGTGCGGCCGTGCGTGGCGAGCGGCGCGGCGGTGGCCGCGCCGCGGGGCGGGCGCGGCCGGTGCCTGCCCGCGTGCGGATCAGTCCGGCTGGACGATCAGCTCGCCGGAGCGGCCCGGAATTTCGCCCCACGTGACAGGGTACGATGGCAGCGTGTCGCGGTCCAGCGCCGCGTGATAGTCGCCCATCGTCGCGAACGTATGGCCCTGCGCACGCCAGCCGGCGAGCAGCTGCTCGAACACCGGCGCGAGCTTCTGGCCTTCCAGTTCCGCGTGCAGCGTGAAGACCTGGTCGCGCGGATTGGTTTCGGTGAACTTGAGAATGTGCGCGGCGACGTTGTGCGTGTCGACGCCGTCGACGCCGAGCACCTCGTCGAGCGTCGGCAGCGTGGTCGGCATCTGCACGTGCGCGAGCGTCCGGCCGCCGACGACGGGCAGGTACGGCGAATGGCCGCGGCCGTCGGACGCATAGCGCATGCCCCATGCGTCGATCTGCTCGAACGCCGCGTCGTTCATCTGCCAGCCCGCCGCGCCGTGCGTGACGGGCGGTGCGCCGAAGATCTCGCCGAAGCGCGCGTGACTCTTCTGCATTTCACGCGCGGTCCAGTCGCGGTCGCGCTCGCGCACGTTGTCCTGCCAGTACACGTGATCCCACGTGTGGATCCCGCATTCGAACCCGGCCTCGTGGATCGCGCGCATGTCGGCGACGGCACGGCGGCCGATGTCGGGGCCCGGCAGCAGCACGCCGTACATCAGCTGCTTCACGCCGTAATGCTCGACCACCGACGTGCGCGACACCTTCTTCAGGAACCCGGGGCGGAACACGCGCCGCAGCGCCCAGCCGGTATGGTCGGGCCCGAGGCTGAAGAGGAAGGTCGCACGCGCGCTGAAGCGGTCGAAGATGCGCGCGAGGTTCGGCACGCCTTCGCGCGTGCCGCGCAGCGTGTCGACGTCGATCTTGAGGACGATGCGAGCCAAGCGAGCGTCCCGATCAGCCTTGCTGCTCGACGAGGGCGCGCGCGTCGGCGACGTGGCCGCGGTACGCCTCGAAGATCTTGCGCAGCGCGTCGTCGAACGTAGATTGCGGCGCCCAGCCGAGCTCCTGCATCGTGTTGTCGATTTTCGGCACGCGGTTCTGCACGTCCTGGTAGCCGTTGCCGTAGTACGCGCCGGACGTCGTTTCGACAAGCTGCACGTTCTTCGCCGAGTCGGCGTACTCCGGGAATTCGGCGGCCAGCTCGAGCATCTTGTGCGCGAGTTCGCGGACCGAGAAATTATTCTTCGGATTCCCGATGTTGTAGATCTTGCCCGACGCGACGCCGTTCGGGTTGTCGATGATCTTCATCAGCGCGCTGATGCCGTCGTCGATGTCGGTGAACGCGCGCTTCTGCGAGCCGCCGTCGACGAGGCTGATGTTCTCGCCGCGCACGATGTGGCCGAGGAACTGCGTGACCACGCGCGAGCTGCCTTCCTTCGGCGTGTAGATCGAGTCGAGGCCCGGGCCGATCCAGTTGAACGGGCGGAACAGCGTGAAGTTCAGGCCTTCCATCCCGTAGCCCCAGATCACGCGGTCCATCAGCTGCTTCGAGCACGCGTAGATCCAGCGCGGCTTGTTGATCGGGCCGTAGGTGAGGGCGGAGTTGTCCGGGTCGAACTGCTCGTCCGAGCACATGCCGTAGACCTCGGAGGTCGACGGGAACACGAGGTGCTTGCCGTACTTCACGGCCGAGCGGACGATCGGCAGGTTCGCCTCGAAGTCGAGCTCGAACACGCGCAGCGGCTGCTGGACGTAGGTCGCGGGCGTCGCGATCGCGACGAGCGGCAGGATCACGTCGCACTTCTTCACGTGATACTCGACCCACTCCTTGTTGATCGTGATGTCGCCTTCGAAGAAATGCATCCGCTCGTGGTTGACGAGATCGCCAAGCCGGTCGGTCTGCATGTCCATGCCGAACACTTCCCAATCGGTGGTCTCAAGAATGCGCTTCGACAGGTGATGGCCGATGAAGCCGTTCACACCCAGGATCAGGACTTTTTTTGCTTTCATGAATGACGCGAAGAATGAATGAACTGCGCGAATTCCGCGGGCGACACGATGGTTTCGCTGCCGTCGCGCTGCCGCCACAGCTCGAGAATGGATATGGCGCGGCTGTCGCCGCAAACGCCGAACAGCGCATTATCGCTTACGTGCAGGCCAGGCGGCAAATCTGCCGCCGCAGCAGCAGCCGGGCTGCCGGGGGCCGCGAGGCGCGCGCGCGCGACGACGAAGCGCGCATCGTGCAGATCGGTGAACGCGCCCGGATACGGGGGCGCGACCGCGCGGACCAGGTTGTAGACCTGGGCGGCGGGCTTCGACCAGTCGATCCGGCCATCCTCGGGCTTGCGCCCGCCGAAGTAGCTGCCGGCCGCGAGATCGTTCGGCAGGTGCGGCGCCTCGCCCGCGAGCAGCGCGGGCAGCACGCGCCAGAGCGTCTGCTCGGCGGCTACCGTGACCTTGTCGAACACCTGCGCGGCGGTGTCGTCGGGCAGGATCGGCACCGCGGTCTGGCCGATGATCGCGCCGGCATCGGGCTTCGCGGCCATTTCATGCAGCGTCGCGCCGGTTTCGGTCTCGCCGTTGAGCACCGCCCAGTTGGTCGGTACCCGACCCCGGTATTTCGGCAGCAGCGACCCGTGCATGTTGTACGCGCCGCGCGGCGCGACGGCGAGCAGGTCGACCGGCAGCATGTGCCGGTAATAGAACGAGAAGATGAAGTCCGGCTGCGCATCGGCGAGCGCGCGGCGCAGCGCCGGGTCGGCCGGATCGGCCGGCGTGACGACCGGGATGCCGTGCGCGGCGGCGACCGACGCGACGCTGCCGAACCAGATGTTCTCGTTCGGGTTGTCCTCGTGCGTGACGACGAGCGCGACGTCGACGCCGCGCGCGAGCAGCACCTGCAGGCAGCGCACGCCGACGTTGTGATACGCGAAGACGACGGCGCGCGGCTTCATCGCGCGACCTCCTGCCGGCCTTCGCCCGCCGGCGCGTCCTGCACGTTGCCGTGCCGTTCGAGCACGGTCTGGATCAGGTAGCGCGGGCGCGCGCGCACCTGCTGGTAGATGCGGCCGATGTATTCACCGAGCAGGCCGAGCGCGAAGATGATCACGCCGAGCAGGAAGAACGTGATCGCGAACAGCGTGAACACGCCTTGCACTTCCGCGCCGACGATGAAGCGCCGCACGAGCAGCAGCACGAACAGCGCGGCGGAGCCGAGCGACAGGATCACGCCGATGAACGACAGCCACTGCAGCGGCACGACCGAGAAGCCGGTCACGAGGTCGAAGTTCAGGCGGATCAGGCTGTACAGCGAATACTTCGATTCGCCCGCGAAGCGCTCCTCGTGCGCGACCTCGATTTCGGTCGGCTTCTGCGCGAACGTGTACGCGAGCGCGGGGATGAACGTGTTGACCTCGCCGCACACGTTGATCGTGTCGATGATGCGGCGGCTGTACGCGCGCAGCATGCAGCCCTGGTCGGTCATCTTGATGCGCGTGATGCGCTCGCGCAGCCGGTTCATCGCGGCGGACGCCTTGCGCCGCCACAGGCTGTCCTGGCGCTGCTTGCGGATCGAGCCGACGTAGTCGTAGCCCTCGCGCATCTTCGCGACCAGCTTGGCGATTTCCTCGGGCGGGTTCTGCAGGTCGGCGTCGAGCGTGACGACGATCTCGCCGCGCGACTGCGCGAAGCCGGCGAGGATCGCCATGTGCTGGCCATAGTTGCCGTTCAGCAGCACGACGCGCGTCGTGTCGGGGCGTACGTGGAACTGGTCCGCGAGCATGGCGGCCGAGCGATCGCGGCTGCCGTCGTTGATCAGGATCACTTCGTACGACGTACCGAGCGCGTCGAGCGCCGGATACAGTCGTGCAAAGAGCGCGGCGAGGCCGTCTTCCTCGTTGTACACGGGGATGACGACCGATACTTCCGGGTTGGCTGCGCCCGGACGTCCGGCGCCCGGATGCCCGGCGCGTGCTTCAAGGTGACTCATGTAGGCTTACTTTCCGTATTGTTCGCAAATCTGGTTGATGGCGTCGACGACGCGACGCACGTCGGCTTCCGTCATCTGCGTGAAGAGCGGCAGCGTGACGGTCGACGCGCCGTACCGTTCGGCGTGGGGGAACATGCCCTCCCTGAAGCCGCGCGCGCGGTACAGCGTGAAAAGATGGATGGCCGGGTAGTGGATCCCGGTTCCGATGCCGCGCTCCTTCATCTGCGCCATGAACTCGGCGCGGGTGATCGTCAGCCGCTCGAGCGGCAGCGTGACGAGGAACATGTGCCAGTTGCCGTGCTCGAATTCGGCGAGCGGCAGGCCGAGGCCGAACTTCGCGGCCGGGCCGCCTTCGAACGCGGTGAAGTATGCGCGGGCGAGCGCATGGCGCTGCGCGGTGAAGCGTTCGAGGTGCGGCAGCTGGCCGAGGCCGACGCGCGCGGCGACGTCGGTCAGGTTGTACTTGCCGCCGAGCACGTCGCAGTCCATCCCGTCGAAGCCGGTGCGCGTGATGCCCTGCAGCCGGTACTTCTGCGCGAGCGTCGCCTCGTCCTCGTTGTTGAGCACGAGCGCGCCGCCCTCGATCGTCGTGAGGTTCTTGTTCGCGTGGAAGCTGAACGACACGATGTCGCCGATCGCGCCGATGCGCTGGCCTTTCCACGTCGAGCCGAGCGCCTGCGCGGCATCCTCGATCACGCGCAGGTTATGCGCGCGCGCGATCGTGTACAGGCGGTCCATGTCGACCGGCAGGCCGGCCAGGTAGACCGGGATGATCGCCTTCGTGCGCGGCGTGATCGCCTTCTCGAGCAGGTCGAGGTCGATGTTGCGGGTAATCGGGTCGATGTCGGCGAACACCGGCGTCGCGCCGGTCTCGAGGATCACGTTGCTGGTCGACACCCACGACGCGGGCGACGTGATCACTTCGTCGCCCGGGCCGACGCCGGCGATGCGCAGGCCGATCTCGAGCGTGCAGGTGCCCGAATTGAACGCCCGCACCGGGCGGCCGCCGCAGTATTCGGACAGCGCGGCTTCGAACCGCTGGTTCTGAGGGCCGGTGGTGATCCAGCCCGAGCGCAGCACCTCGACGACACCCTGGATGGTTTCCTCGTCGATTTCCGGGCGGGTGAACGGCAGGAACGGAACGGCAGTCTGGTTCATGAACGCTTCACTCGTAATGGCGTGTAATAAAAGGGTCGGTCGATCGTCCGAAACCGGCATTAGACACCGGTTGGCGGATTCATAGCGTGATTTTTTGTAGGCGGCCGCTTAATCGGGCCGCCCGGCCAAGGCCGCTCAGCTGCGCGCGAGCACGGCCACGCCGACCAGGATGATGCCGATGCCGACGAGCCGCTGGACGGACAGCACCTCGCCGAACAGGTACCACGCGGCGAACGCGTTGACGACGTAGCCGAGCGACAGCATCGGGTACGCGATCGACACGTCGACGCGCGACAGCCCGACGATCCAGACGACGACGCTCAGCACGTAGCAGCCGAGGCCGCCGATGATCGGCAGCTGGGTGGCGATCTTCAGGCCGACGGGGACGATGTTCGCACGGCTGAATTCGAAGTGCCCGACGGCGTTGACGCCGGCCTTGAGCAGCAGTTGCGCGCACGCGTTGAGCATGACGCCGGTGATGATGCAGATGAACGAGATCGGGTTCACGGGTGGGCGTCCTTGCTTACGATTGCGGCTTTTCCACGATCACGCGGCGGTTGTCGCGCGCGACCACGCGCATCGGCACGCCTTGCTTGACGAGCGCGTCGTACTGGCCCGTCGGCATGATCGCGAGCGCGTAGCGCTCCTGCTTCCAGCGGGCGATCCACTGGTCGACGGTCGGGATCCATTTGTCCGGCTCGACCGAGATGCCGAACGAGAGCTCGTCCTGGCGCGCGACCATGATCGTCGTGTGGCCGGCATAGAACGGGAATGTGTGGTCGAGCATCTCGATCGAGTAGAACGGCGTGTCGGCCGGCAGCTTCGCGAGCTCGGCGCGCACGGCGGGCGCGAGCAGCGCGCCCGAGCTGTAGCGGCCGAACTCGTCGTGGCCGGTGCCGCCGATCGTGCCGAACGCGAGCCACGCCGCGGCGAACGCGGTGATCGCCGCCGTGACGCCGGCGCGCGCATGGCGGTTCAGCCATGCGGCGGCGAGCGTCAGCGCGGCCGCGATCGCGAGGCCGCCGTACAGCCACATCTGGAACGCGCGGTACTGCGCGTTCGGCGTGCGGGCGTCGCCCTGGTATGCGAGGAAGATGATGCCGAACGCCGCGACGACGAGGAACACGAGGTAGCCGAGCAGATGGCGGCGGAACCGGTCGGCCGACACGAGCGGCAGGTACGCGCCGATCACCAGCGCGAGCGCCGGCGCGACCGGCAGCACGTACGAGATCAGCTTCGAGTGCGACGCGCTGAAGAACAGGAAGATGAACGCGCTCCAGATCAGCAGCACGAGCATCGGCGCGAAGCCGTTCGGCTGGCGCGGCATGCGCAGTGCATGGCGCACGCTCTGCCACGCGACGGACAGCCACGGCAGGAAACCGACCAGCAGCACCGGCACGAAGTAATAGAACGGGCCGGGGCGATTCTGTTCCGGCGTCAGGTAGCGGCGGAACTGCTGGACGATGAAGAAGAAGTTGAAGAATTCCGGGTTGCGCTGCTGCACCAGCACGAACCACGGCGTGACGATCGCGAAGAAGATCACGAGGCCGCTGACGAGGTACAGGCGCTTCCACAGCGCCCAGTCGCGCGCGATCACCGTATAGAGCACCAGCACGGCGCCGGGCAGGATCAGGCCGACGAGCCCCTTCGACAGCACCGCGAACGCCATCGCGGCCCAGCAGGCCCACATCCAGCCGCGCGCGGCGGCGGGGCGCAGCCCGGGGCGCTGCGCGAGCAGCAGCGCGCACAGCGTGGCCGTCATCCAGAACGCGAGGCCCATGTCGAGCGCGTTGAAGTGGCCCATCAGGTTCCAGTACGGCGCGCTCGCGAGCACGACGGCGGCGAGGAAGCCGGACAGCGGGTTGAACAGGCGCGCGCCGGTGAAGCCGACGAGCAGCACGCCGGTGAAGCTCACAACGGCCGTGTAGAGGCGCGCCTGCCATTCGCCGACGCCGAACCACGCGAACGTGAGCGCGTTGAGCCAGGTCTGCAGCGGCGGCTTTTCGAAGTACTTGTAGCCGTTGTAGCGCGGCGTGATCCAGTCGCCGGTGACGAACATCTCGCGCGCCATCTCGGCGTAGCGGCCTTCGTCGCTGGGAATCAGGTGGCGCATGCCGAGCGGCACGAACCAGATGACCGCGAGCGCGAGGATCAGGAGGACGAGCGCGGTGCGGTTGAGCGGTAGCCTCGACGGCGTATCGTTCATGGAATTTCAGCCTGTTGGTTGTTGTGGTGTGCCCCCGGCGGCTTGCGACGGGGCACGCGCCGGACCGGGGATCGGACCCGGCCTGGCGTGGCCGGGTGCGCCGGCAAGGGTTTTACCTTATCCGCGATTAACGTTCAATTAAGAGTGCGGCGGCGACTTTGCGGCCCTCGGCCATCAGGATGTTGTAGGTGCGGCAGGCGGCCTGGAAGTCCATGGTCTCGACGCCGATGCGGCGCGCGGCGAGCGCCGCGAGCAGGCGCGGGTGCGGGAAGCGCAGGCGGGCGCCGCTGCCGAAGATCACGACTTCCGGCGCCGGCTCGAGCAGCACCGCGAAGTGCTCGGGTGCGAGCGCGTCGAACGACGACACGGGCCACGCCTGCACCGGCGCGCCGGGCAGCACGATGACGCTCTGCTCGTGACGCTCGAGATTGATGTCGACATAATCGGGGCCATAGCCGGTGATGGTGTTGAGCGCGCCGCTCGTGTCCTGGTGCAGTTTCAAATCAGTATGTCCGCGGTTCCGAAAGGGGAATTCGATGGGGCCGCCTGGGCGGGGCCGCCCGGCCCCGGGCGGCCATTTTCGCGTGCCGGATGCGCGGGGCGCCTGACGGCGCGGGCCCGGCGCGACTATGGTGCATTGCGAAAGTCGGCCAAAATCCGCTAAATTATAACTTTTTGGCCGCCCCCGGGCGCCAATTGCGTCGTGCGTCGCCACAAGTTGCGCCCGGCCGCTGCAATCGTCCAGCCTAGACAGCGCGCGTAGACCGGCCGCTCTCCAGTTTCGATTCCCGTCCCCCCAGGCCGCCAGGCATTATCCAGGAACCGTGTCGCCGTGAAACCGATTCAGAAATCGAACAAGCTGCTCAACGTCTGCTACGACATCCGTGGCCCGGTGCTCGAGCACGCGAAGCGCCTCGAGGAAGAAGGCCACCGCATCATCAAGCTGAACATCGGCAACCTCGCGCCGTTCGGTTTCGACGCGCCGGACGAGATCATCCAGGACATGATCCGCAACCTGCCGACGTCGTCGGGCTACTCCGATTCGAAGGGCGTGTTCTCGGCGCGCAAGGCGGTGATGCATTACACGCAGCAAAAGGGCGTGGTCGGGGTCGGACTCGACGACATCTACATCGGCAACGGCGCGTCCGAGCTGATCGTGATGGCGACCCAGGCGCTGCTGAACGACGGCGACGAGGTGCTGCTGCCGGCGCCCGACTATCCGCTGTGGACGGCAGCGGTCAGCCTGTCGGGCGGCACGCCGGTGCACTACGTCTGCGACGAGCAGAACGCGTGGATGCCCGATCTCGACGACATCCGCCGCAAGATCACGCCGAACACGAAGGCGATCGTCGTGATCAACCCGAACAACCCGACGGGCGCGCTTTATTCCGACGAATTGCTGCTCGAGCTGCTCGCGATCGCGCGCCAGCACGGCCTGATCGTGTTCGCCGACGAGGTCTACGACAAGATCGTCTACGACGGCCGCGAGCATACGGCGATGGGCGCGCTGTCGGAGGACGTGATCACCGTCTCGTTCAACAGCCTGTCGAAGAGCTATCGCTCGTGCGGCTACCGCGCGGGCTGGATGGCCGTGTCCGGCCTCGGCGGCGACAACCGCCGGCACGCGAAGGACTACCTCGAGGGGCTCGGCATCCTGTCGTCGATGCGCCTGTGCGCGAACGTGCCGGGGCAGTTCGCGATCCAGACGGCGCTCGGCGGCTACCAGAGCATCAACGAGCTGCTCGTGCCGTCGGGCCGCCTGTTCAAGCAGCGCGAGCTCGCGTACGACATGCTCACGTCGATTCCGGGCGTGACCTGCGTGAAGCCGCAGGCCGCGCTCTACATGTTCCCGCGGCTCGACCCGAAGCTTTATCCGATCCAGAACGACCAGCAGTTCATTCTCGACCTGCTGCTCGAGGAGCGCGTGCTGCTCGTGCAGGGCACGGGCTTCAACTGGCCGACGCCGGATCATTTCCGCGTCGTGTTCCTGCCGAACCTCGAGGACCTGACCGATTCGATCAACCGGATCGCGCGTTTCCTCGACGGCTATCGCAAGCGTCACTCGGTCTGAGCCGGGGCGAGCTCCAGCCACCTATTCACTTTTTACTCATCGATCACACGCAGCATGGAACCGATCAAAGTTGGCCTGTTGGGCTTCGGCACGGTGGGCAGCGGCACCTTCACGGTGCTGCGCCGCAACCAGGAAGAAATCAAGCGGCGCGCAGGGCGCGGCATCGAGGTGTCGCGCATCGCGGTGCGCAGCCCGGCCAAGGCGCAGGCCGCACTCGCCGGCGACGCCGGCAGCGCGCAGATCACCGATGATTTCAATTCGGTGGTCGACGATCCGTCGATCTCGATCGTCGCCGAGATGATCGGCGGCACGGGCATCGCGCGCGACCTCGTGCTGCGCGCGATCTCGAACGGCAAGCACGTCGTGACCGCCAACAAGGCGCTGCTCGCGGTGCACGGCACCGAGATCTTCGAGGCCGCGCGCGAGAAGGGCGTGATGGTCGCGTTCGAGGCGGCCGTCGCGGGCGGCATCCCGATCATCAAGGCGCTGCGCGAAGGCCTGACCGCGAACCGCATCCAGTACATCGCCGGCATCATCAACGGCACGACCAACTACATCCTGTCGGAGATGCGCGACCGCGGCCTCGATTTCGCGACCGCGCTGAAGGCCGCGCAGGAGCTCGGCTATGCGGAAGCCGATCCGACCTTCGACATCGAAGGCGTCGACGCCGCGCACAAGGCGACGATCATGAGCGCGATCGCGTTCGGCGTGCCGGTGCAGTTCGACCGCGCGTATGTCGAAGGCATCAGCAAGCTCGACGCGACCGACATCCGCTACGCGGAAGAGCTCGGCTACCGGATCAAGCTGCTCGGCATCACGCGCCGCACCGAGCGCGGCATCGAGCTGCGCGTGCACCCGACGCTGATCCCCGAGAAGCGCCTGCTCGCGAACGTCGAGGGCGCGATGAATGCGGTCGTCGTGCACGGCGACGCGGTCGGCACGACGCTGTACTACGGCAAGGGCGCGGGCGCGGAGCCGACCGCGTCGGCGGTCGTCGCGGATCTCGTCGACGTCACGCGCCTGCACACGGCCGACCCCGAACATCGCGTGCCGCATCTCGCGTTCCAGCCGGACAGCCTGTCGAACACGCCGATCCTGCCGATCGAGGAAGTGACGAGCGGCTACTACCTGCGCCTGCGCGTGGCCGACCAGACCGGCGTGCTCGCCGACATCACGCGCATCCTCGCCGACTCGGGCATCTCGATCGACGCGCTGCTGCAGAAGGAGTCGGAGGAGGTCGACGACGCGAACGGCGAGACCGACATCATCCTGATCACGCACGTGACCATCGAGAAGAACGTGAACGCGGCGATCGCGCGGATCGAGGATCTCGCGACGGTCGTCTCGAAGGTGACGAAGCTGCGCATGGAAGCGCTGAACTGAGGACTGAGGCGGAACACATGAATTACATCTCCACGCGCGGCGCCGGCATCGGCGAGCGCCACACGTTCTCCGACATCCTGCTCGGCGGCCTTGCGACGGACGGCGGGCTCTACCTGCCGGCCGAGTACCCGACGGTATCCGCCGACGAGCTCGCGCGCTGGCGCACGCTGCCGTATGCGGATCTCGCGTTCGAGATCCTGTCGAAGTTCAGCGACGACATCCCGGCCGACGACCTGCGCGCGATCACGCGCCGCACCTACACGGCCGACGTCTATCGCAATACGCGCCACGGCGAGAACGCGGCCGACATCACGCCGCTGAAGACGCTCGGCACCGAGAACGGCGCGCCGATCTCGCTGCTCGAGCTGTCGAATGGCCCGACGCTCGCGTTCAAGGACATGGCGATGCAGCTGCTCGGCAACCTGTTCGAGTACACGCTCGCGAAGCAGGGCAAGGCGCTGAACATCCTCGGCGCGACGTCGGGCGACACCGGCAGCGCGGCCGAGTACGCGATGCGCGGCAAGGCCGGCGTGCGCGTGTTCATGCTGTCGCCGCACAAGAAGATGAGCGCGTTCCAGACGGCCCAGATGTTCAGCCTGCAGGATCCGAACATCTTCAACCTCGCGGTCGAAGGCGTGTTCGACGACTGCCAGGACATCGTGAAGGCCGTGTCCAACGATCACGCGTACAAGGCGCGGCACAAGATCGGCACGGTCAACTCGATCAACTGGGCGCGCGTCGTCGCGCAGGTCGTCTACTACTTCAAGGGCTACTTCGCGGCCACGAGGTCCAACGACGAGCGCGTGTCGTTCACGGTGCCGTCGGGCAACTTCGGCAACGTGTGCGCGGGCCACATCGCGCGGATGATGGGCCTGCCGATCGCGAAGCTCGTCGTCGCGACCAACGAGAACGACGTGCTCGACGAATTCTTCCGCACCGGCGCGTACCGCGTGCGCAGCGCCGAGCACACGTACCACACGAGCAGCCCGAGCATGGACATCTCGAAGGCGTCGAACTTCGAGCGCTTCGTGTTCGACCTGCTCGGCCGCGATCCGGCGCGCGTGATGCAGCTGTTCCGCGACGTCGAGGAAAAGGGCGGTTTCGACCTGGCGGCGAGCGGCGATTTCGCGCGCGTCGCGGAATTCGGCTTCGTGTCGGGCAGCAGCAACCATACGGACCGGATTGCAACGATCCGCGACGTGTTCGCGCGCTACGCGACGACGATCGATACGCACACCGCCGACGGCGTGAAGGTCGCGCGCGAGCATCTCGATGCGGGCGTGCCGATGGTGGTGCTCGAGACGGCGCAGCCGATCAAGTTCGGCGAGACGATCCGCGAAGCGCTCGATCGCGAGCCGGAGCGGCCGGCCGCGTTCGACGGGCTGGAGGCGCTGCCGCAGCGCTTCGAGGTCGTGAAGGCCGACGCGCAGCAGGTCAAGGACTTCATCGCCGCGCATACGGGCGCGTGACGCGCTGCCGGGCCCCGCGCCCGGCACCGCCGGACGGCCGGAACGCCGATTCGTCGAACGGATCGGGGTTCCGGCCGTTTTGCTTGGTGGTTGGCGGCGCCCGGCCGGGCCTGCCGCCGGGCATTGCGCGAAACGAAACAAGGGCCAGCGCCGCGCATCCGCGCCGATCACAGTTTCCGCATGCCCGCCATATCGCGCGCCCGCGCGGCGGCGTCGCTACAATGGTGTATTGCACCCAACGATCCCCGATTCAATCGATGTCGAATCCGAATCCCGCGGCGCCGCGCGCGCCGATGCTGTCGACCGCCGAAGCGCTCGGCGCGCTGCTCGACGCCGCGACGCCGCTGCCCGGCGCCGAATCCGTCGCCACCCTCGACGCGCTCGGGCGCGTGCTGGCCGCCGACGTCGAATCGCCGCTCGACGTGCCGCCGATGCACACCAGCGCGATGGACGGCTACGCGGTGCGCGTGGCCGACCTGATGCACGGCGACCGGCGCCTGCCGGTGTCGCAGCGCATTCCGGCCGGCCATCCGGCCGCGCCGCTCGCCGCCGGCACGGCGGCGCGCATCTTCACCGGCGCGACGGTGCCGCCCGGCGCCGACGCCGTCGTGATGCAGGAACAGGCCGAGCTCGACGGCGACGCGGTCGAGATTCTCCATACGCCGAAGGCCGGCGAATGGATCACCGCGCAGGGCGCGGACATCCGGCGCGGCGCGGTGATCCTGCCGGCCGGCACGCGGCTCGGGCCGCAGGCGCTCGGGCTGGCCGCGTCGGTCGGCTGCGCGCAGCTGTCGGTCGCGCGGCGGATCCGGGTCGCGGTGTTCTTCACCGGCGACGAGCTGACGATGCCCGGCGAGCCGCTCAAGCCGGGCGCGATCTACAACTCGAACCGCTTCACGCTGCGCGGGCTCCTCGAGCGGCTCGGCTGCCACGTGACCGATTACGGGATCGTGCCGGATTCGCTCGCCGCGACGCGCGATACGCTGCGCGAGGCTGCGCGCGACCACGACGTGATCCTGACGAGCGGCGGCGTGTCGGTCGGCGACGAGGACCACGTGAAGCCCGCGGTCGAGGCCGAAGGGCGGCTCGCGCTGTGGCAGATCGCGATGAAGCCGGGCAAGCCGCTCGCGTACGGCGCGATCCGGCGCGGCGACGGCCGTGCCGACGCGCATTTCATCGGGTTGCCGGGCAACCCGGTATCGAGCTTCGTCACGTTCCTGCTGTTCGTCCGGCCGTTCCTGCTGCGCCTGTCCGGCGTGCGCGACGTCGCGCCGCGCGCGCTGTCGCTGCGCGCCGACTTCTCGCAGGGCAAGGGCGACCGGCGCAACGAATTCCTGCGCGCGCGCGTGAACGCGGCGGGCGGCCTCGACCTGTTCCCGAACCAGAGTTCGGCGGTGCTGACGTCGACGGTCTGGGGCGACGGCCTGATCGACAATCCGCCGCACCATGCGATCAGCGCGGGCGAGACCGTGCGTTTCATTCCGTTTTCCGAACTGCTGTCGTAATCCGGCGGCTTCCTGACATGAAGATTCAACTGAAATTCTTTGCGAGCGTGCGCGAGGCGCTGGGCGTGGCCGATGAACAGGCCGACGTGCCGGACGGCGTGACGACCGTCGGCGACGTGCGCGCGTGGCTGCGCCTGCGCGGCGGCGCATGGGCCGACACGCTCGCGGACGGCCGCGCGCTGCGCATGGCCTGCAATCACGAGATGACCGATGCCGGCACGCGGATCACCGACGGCTGCGAGGTCGCGTTTTTCCCGCCGGTGACGGGCGGCTGAGGGGGCGCGATGGCGACGGTGAGAGTCCAGGCCGAAGACTTCGATCTGAACGCCGAGGTGGCGGCGTTGCGCGCGCGCAATCCGAAGATCGGCGCGATCGCGTGCTTCGTCGGCACGGTGCGCGACCTGAACGACGGCGACGCGGTTGCCGCGCTGGAGCTCGAGCACTATCCGGGGATGACCGAGAAGGCGCTCGACGCGATCGCCGACGACGCATGCCGGCGCTGGCCGGGCATCGATGTCGCGATCGTGCACCGCGTCGGCAAGCTGTATCCGCTCGACCAGATCGTGCTGGTCGCGACGGTCGCCGCGCATCGCGGCGACGCGTTCGCGTCGTGCGAGTTCGTGATGGACTACCTGAAGACCCAGGCGCCGTTCTGGAAGAAGGAAACGACGCCCGACGGCGAGCGCTGGGTCGACGCCCGCAGCACCGACGATGCCGCGCTTGCGCGCTGGGGCGTCGAATCGGGCAACGCGCCGCGCTGAGCGCGGCTTATTCGTCGGACGTGTTGCGCCCGATGATCTTCGCCGGGAACGGCTCGCCGCGCGCGCGCGACGGCAGGTGAGCGGCGTCGTCGCCGGAGTCGCGGCGGCGCGGCGCGACGGCGTCGAGCAGCGCCTGCTGCTCCGGCGGAATCCGGTAATCCCAGCCGAAGCGGCTCAGCTGCAGGCTTTGCGCGATCCGCAGCGCGGGCTCCATGAAGCGAACCGCCGCGGGCGGCGTATAGCGCGCATCGACCGTGTTCAGGAACAGCGCGAGCCAGCGGCTGAAATGCGCGGGCTCGACGCCGTCGAGCGGCTGGTGCGCCTGCTGCACATTGCCGCGGTAGCCCTTGGTGCCGAGCACGAGGCTCGACCAGAACGTCACCATCTTCGGCAGGTGGTCGTCCCAGCGGCCGGCCAGCTTGGCGTCGAACACGGGGCCGAGCAGCGGATCGGCGCGCACGCGCTCGTAGAACGCGTAGACGAGTTCGCGGATGTTGTCTTCGGTCGGTTCCGTGTCGCGGGGCCGGGTCGGCGCGGCGTCGGGCAGGGTAGGCGTGGCGGTCATGATGGTAATAGGGGCCGGGCAAAGGGCGGGACGCCGGCATGATTTTGACGCACAATAGCGTCGGCCAACCCCTCGATAAACGTGCGGATGCCCTGCATCTTATTGCGCGACGGCTGTCCCGGCAACCGGGGACGCATGCCGGCCAACCCGCGGGCCCCGCGCAGCGCGTGCGCCTGCCGCCCGTCCGCCACGGCGCGCATCATCCGTGCACGATCATCAACGACTGTTCTTTCGCCCATGAGACTCACCGACTACACCGACTACTCGCTGAGAGTCATGCTTTACCTTGCCGTGCGCGGTGAAGGTCTTGCGACGATCCAGGAGATCTCGGATGCCTACGGCATCTCGAAGAATCATCTGATGAAGGTCGTGCAGCGCCTGGGCGAGCTCGGGTGGGTCGACACCGTGCGCGGCCGCAATGGCGGGCTGCGGCTGTTTCCGGAATCGACGCGCCTGACGGTCGGCCAGGTCGTGCGCGAGACCGAGAACGATTTCGCGCTGGTCGGCTGCTTTGCCGGCGGCGAAACGCCGCGGGCCTGCGTCATCGAGCCGCAGTGTCGGCTGAAGGGCGTGCTGGCGGCGGCGCGCGATGCATTCTTCGCGGAACTCGACCGGCACACGCTGGGCGAGCTCGCCCAGCCCGCGGCGCCGCTCGCGGCGCTGCTCGGCATCCAGCCGATCGCCATCGTGCGGGACACATCGCCCGCCGAACCGTCGCCGCTCGCAGGCTGACGCGCCTCGCCGGCCGCGCCGTGCCGCGGGCACGCCCGCTGCGCCGATCCCGCAACATTTTTGCGCTGAATCAACAGGAATTCGCTTGAAAGCCGCATAACCATCCTCAATTTGGTGTTATTCGAAAATTGGAGGTCTCTACATGAGAGTCGACAAGCTCACCACCAAATTCCAGGAAGCGCTCTCGGACGCGCAAAGCCTCGCGGCCGGCCGCGACAATCAATACATCGAACCCGTCCACGTGCTGGCGGCGCTGATCGCGCAGCACGATGGTTCCGCTCGCTCGCTGATGTCGCGCGCGGGTGTCCACGTGCAGGCGCTGCAGGGCGCGCTGAACGAGGCGATCTCGCGCCTGCCGCAAGTGACGGGCACGGGCGGCGACATCCAGATCGGCCGCGAGCTGGTCGGCCTGCTGAACCAGGCGGACAAGGAAGCGCAGAAGCTCAACGACACATTCATCGCGAGCGAGATGTTCCTGCTCGTGGTGGCCGACGACAAGGGCGACGCGGGCAAGCTCGCGCGCCAGCACGGCCTCACGCGCAAGGCGCTCGAAGCCGCGATCGCCGCGGTGCGCGGCGGCTCGCAGGTGCATAGTCAGGACGCCGAAAGCCAGCGCGAGGCGCTGAAGAAGTACACGGTCGACCTGACCGAGCGCGCCCGTGCGGGCAAGCTCGACCCGGTGATCGGCCGCGACGACGAAATCCGCCGCTCGATCCAGATCCTGCAGCGCCGCACCAAGAACAACCCGGTGCTGATCGGCGAGCCGGGGGTCGGCAAGACCGCGATCGTCGAAGGCCTCGCGCAGCGGATCGTCAACGGCGAGGTGCCGGAGACGCTGAAGGGCAAGCGCGTGCTGTCGCTCGACATGGCGGCGCTGCTCGCGGGCGCGAAGTATCGCGGCGAGTTCGAGGAGCGCCTGAAGGCGGTGCTCAACGACATCGCGAAGGACGAAGGGCAGACGATCGTCTTCATCGACGAGATCCACACGATGGTCGGCGCGGGCAAGGCCGAAGGCGCGATGGATGCGGGCAACATGCTGAAGCCGGCGCTGTCGCGCGGCGAGCTGCATTGCATCGGCGCGACCACGCTCGACGAATACCGCAAGTACATCGAGAAGGACGCCGCGCTCGAGCGCCGCTTCCAGAAGGTGCTGGTCGACGAGCCGAGCGTCGAGGCGACGATCGCGATCCTGCGCGGGCTGCAGGAGAAATACGAGCTGCACCACGGCGTCGACATCACCGACCCGGCGATCGTCGCCGCGGCCGAGCTGTCGCACCGCTACATCACGGACCGCTTCCTGCCGGACAAGGCGATCGACCTGATCGACGAGGCCGCATCGAAGATCAAGATGGAAATCGATTCGAAGCCCGAAGAGATGGACAAGCTCGACCGCCGGCTGATCCAGCTGAAGATCGAGCGCGAGGCCGTGAAGAAGGAACAGGACGAAGCGTCGCAGAAGCGCCTGCAGCTGATCGAGGAAGAGATCGAGCGCCTCGGCCGCGAGTATGCGGACCTCGAGGAGATCTGGACCGCCGAGAAGGCCGCGGTGCAGGGCAGCGCGCAGCTGAAGGAGGAGATCGAGAAGGTGCGGGCCGACATCGCGCGCCTGCAGCGCGAAGGCAAGCTCGAGAAGGTCGCCGAGCTGCAGTACGGCAAGCTGCCGCAGCTCGAGGCACAGCTCAAGCAGGTCACGCAGGCCGAGGAGCAGGAGCAGCACAGCCCGACGCGGCCGCGCCTGCTGCGCACGCAGGTGGGCGCCGAGGAAATCGCGGAAGTCGTGTCGCGCGCGACCGGCATCCCGGTGTCGCGGATGATGCAGGGCGAGCGTGAAAAGCTGCTGCATATCGAGGAGAAGCTGCACGAGCGCGTGGTCGGCCAGAACGAGGCGATCGACGCGGTCGCCGACGCGATCCGCCGTTCGCGCGCGGGCCTCGCCGATCCGAACCGTCCGTACGGCTCGTTCCTGTTCCTCGGCCCGACGGGCGTCGGCAAGACCGAGCTGTGCAAGGCGCTCGCGGGGTTCCTGTTCGATTCGGAAGAGCATCTGATCCGCATCGACATGAGCGAGTTCATGGAGAAGCACAGCGTCGCGCGGCTGATCGGCGCGCCGCCGGGCTATGTCGGCTACGAGGAGGGCGGCTACCTGACGGAAGCCGTGCGCCGCAAGCCGTACAGCGTGATCCTGCTCGACGAGATCGAGAAGGCGCATCCGGACGTGTTCAACGTGCTGCTGCAGGTGCTCGACGACGGCCGCATGACGGACGGGCAGGGCCGCACGGTCGACTTCAAGAACACGGTGATCGTGATGACGTCGAACCTCGGCTCGCAGGTGATCCAGGCGATGACGGGCGCGCCGCAAGACGAGATCAAGGACGCGGTGTGGCTCGAGGTGAAGCAGCATTTCCGCCCCGAGTTCCTGAACCGGATCGACGACGTCGTCGTGTTCCACGCGCTCGACCGCAGCAACATCCAGTCGATCGCGAAGATCCAGCTCGCGCGCCTGCACGACCGGCTCGCGAAGCTCGACATGGCGCTCGACGTGTCGGAAGCGGCGCTCGAGCAGATCGGCAAGGTCGGCTACGATCCGCTGTTCGGCGCGCGGCCGCTGAAGCGCGCGATCCAGCAGGAGATCGAGAACCCGGTCGCGAAGCTGATCCTCGCGGGCCGTTTCGGCCCGAAGGACGTGATTCCGGTCGATGTGCAGGACGGCCAGTTCGTGTTCGACCGCGTCGTCCACTGAACGCGCATGGCGCCCGGCGCAGGATGCCGGGCCGTCAAAAGCAAACACCCCGCCGCGAGGCGGGGTGTTTTTTTATCTGGCGCCCCAGGCGCGCGCCGGGGCTCAGCCCTGCTTGTTGCCGCCGAACAGGCCGGCGAGCTGCGTCAGCGTGCCGAGCACGTTCGATGTGTCGAGCTGGCCGCCTGCCGGCACTTCGCCGTTCGGCGTCGCGCCGTTGACCACGTGCGGCAGCACTTGGGCAAGGATGCCCGAGGCCTGGCCCGGGTCGATGCCGACCTTGCTCGCCAGCGCGCCGATCGCGTCGGAGCCGAGCACGTTCTGCAGCGTGTCGGGCGAGATCGGCTGGTTCTCGCCGGTGCCGACCCACGAGCCGATGATGTCGCCGGCGCCGCCGGCCTTGAACTTCTCGATCAGGCCGTTCAGGCCGCCCGGCTGGTTGTTGATGAATTCAAGCGCCGCAGACAGCAGCGCGCTTTGCGAGTTGCCGCCAGCCTGGCCGCCGATCAGACCGCCGACGATGTCGAGTAGACCCATGATTCTTCACCTTTACTGAAAGGGCGCCGCGTCGGCGGCGCCCGTTTGACGATGCCGCGCGCAGCGCGCGCGGCGCACCTCAGGCGCCCGACGCCGCGGCGGCGGAGGCAGCCTTGTCCTTCTTGCTCTTCTTCTTCGAATTCTTCGTCGCCTTCGCGGCCGACGCATCGGCCGGCGCGCTTGCGCCCGCGTCCGGCGCGGATGCGCTGGCAGCCGCTGCAGCCTTGTCCTTCTTCGACGCGCGCTTGGTCTTGGCCGGCTTCGACGCCGCTTCCGGTGCGCTGGCGGCCGGTGCCGTCGTCGCGGCCGGCGTGGCGGTCGCGGTGCCGGTCGTCGCCGGGGCCGGCGTGGCCGGCTTCGTCGCCGGGGTTGCCGTGCCCGCGGTCGCGGCCGGCTTCGCTGCCTTCACGCCCTTCGGCGGGGTCGACGAGCCGCCGATCGTCAGGCCGTTTTCCTCAAGGTGCCCGACCGACTTCGTGCCCAGCCCCTTCACGCGGTTCGCGAGATCGTCGGCATCCTTGAACGGGCCGTTCTTCGTGCGTTCGTCGATGATCGCCTTCGACTTCACGGGCCCGAGGCCCTTGACGGCTTCGAGCGCGGCCTGGTCGGCCGTGTTGACCTCGACGGCCGCGGCGAACGCCGCGGTCAGCGACAGCGATAGCGCGACGAACAGCATCAGCAGCTTCTTCAGCATGGCAAAGGCTCCCTGGTTCTGACGGATGAATGGCTGTTGCAACGGACGGCGGGCGGCGCGAGGCCGGACGTCGCCGTTAAGCATAGGACAAATGCGTGCCCTTTTTAAGACAGGCTGTCCGAATCTTGCTGAACGCGTGCGCCGCTGTAAAGGGTGCGGGCCGCGCCGGATGGCGGTTTTGACGATGTTTGACGGAATCCCCGCGCCGATCGCACTGGCCGGCAAAAGGTCCTTGACTTAGAGTGAACTCTAAGTCCTAACCTCGAGCATGTCATGTCACCCGAATCGAAATCTTCCGCCGCCGGCGCACTGACGATCGGCCAGGTCGCCGAACTGATGGGCGTGTCGACGCACACGTTGCGCTACTACGAACAGGCAGGCCTGCTGCGCGCGATCGTGCGCACGCAGGCCGGACACCGGCTCTATGCGCCGATGGACCTCGACTGGCTGCGCTTCGTGATGCGCCTGAAGGCGACCGGCATGCCGATCGCGCAGATGCAGCAGTTCGCGGCGCTGCGCGCGCAAGGCGAGCCGACGCTCGGCGCACGGCGCGAACTGCTCGTCACGCACCGCGACGCGGTGCGTGCGCATATCGCGGAGCTGCAGGCGAGCCTCGATGCGATCGGCGAGAAGATCGCCTATTACGAGACGGCGGAGCGCGAAGCGGGGCGACTGTCGACATCCACTCAACCCGATCAGGACACACGCCATGGAACGATGCGCTGAAGACCGCTACACGCGCGGCTGGAACAAACTGAAGGAAATCGACGGCGCGGCAGGCGAGCGCGTGATCGCGGCGCTCGAGCCGGTCGCGCCGGAGTTCGGCCGGCTGCTGATCGAGTTCGCGTTCGGCGATGTCTACAGCCGGCCGCAGCTCGACCTGAAGGCCCGCGAGATCGCGACGATCGCCGCGCTCGCGGCGCTCGGCAATGCACAGCCGCAACTGAAGGTGCACATCGAGGCGGCGCTCAACGTCGGCTGCACGCGCGACGAGATCGTCGAGGTGTTCATGCAGATGGCCGTCTACGCGGGCTTTCCGGCCGCGCTGAATGCGCTGTTCGCCGCGCACGAAGTGTTCCGGCAGCGCGATGCGCAGCCGCCCGCGCACACCGCATGAACGGGGCTGGACGTCACGCGCGATGCGGCGTGACGATCCGGTGCTTCGCGATGTGGCGGTACAGCGTCGTGCGCGAGATGCCGAGCGTTTTGGTTTCCGCGGCCGCGTCGCCCGCGCGCTGCTGGCGCGCGCGATAGCAGCGCATCCGGCGCTCGTGACGAAATCGGGCTTGATGTTCGGGCTCGGGGAGCGCGACGACGAGGTGCGCGATATGCTGCGCGACCTGCGCATGCGCGGCGTCGACGTGCTGACGCTCGGCCAGTATCTTGCGCCGTCCGCGCATCACCTGCCGGTGCGTCGCTACGTGCGTCCGGACGCATTTGCCGCGTGGCGCGACGCGGCGCCGTTGTCCGGTTTCAGGGAAGTGGTGGCCGAGCTGCTCGTGCGCTCGTCGTATCACGCGGCGGAGGTGCTGCGAGCGGCCTGACCGCGTGCCGCCGGGGCGTGCTCGGGCGGCTTCAGGCCGTTCAGGACTCAGGCAGCCTCGGGCGCGAGCACCCGTGCGGCGCGGCTCACGCGACGCAGGTAGAGTGCGAGCCCGGCGCCCGCGAGCATCAGGCTGATCGTGTTCGCGAACCAGAAGCCGCGCGCGCCGGTCAGCCACGCGGGCGAGAACCCGCCGGCGTCGAAGCCGAGCAGGTAGCCGCCGCTCAGCCCGACGCCCCACAGCGCGACCGCGTAGATGACGGTCGGCACGACCGCGACCTTGTACGCGCGCAGCACGAATGCGGAGGTGACCTGCAGCGCATCGAAGAAGTGATAGCAGGTGACGATCGCGACGAGCGGCAGCGCGGCCGCGACGACTGCCGGGTTCGGCGTGTAGGCGCTGACGATCAGCGGGCGCAGCGCGAACACGATCACGCCGTAGCACGCGGCGATCCCGCAGGCGAGCATCACGCCGTGCCGGCCGAGCAGCCTCGCTGTGTCGGGCTGCCCGGCGCCGAGCGCGCGGGCGACGAGCGTCGACGTGGCGACGCCGATCGACAGCGGCGTCATGTACAGCACGCCGCCGATGTTGCCGGCGATCTGGTGCCCGGCGAGCGTCGTCGTGCCGAACTGCGCGATGAAAAGCGCCATGCAGGTGAAGGAAGTGACCTCGATCAGGTACGACAGGCCCATCGGCACGCCGAGCTTGAGGATCGCCTTCTGGCGTGCCCACGCGGGCCAGCAGAAGCGCGAGAAGATCGCGAGCGGCGCGAATACGTCGAGTTTCGCGAGCAGCGTGAAGCCGGTCAGCGCGAGCGCCCAGTTGATCAGCGTGCTGGCGAGCGCGCAGCCGGGGCCGCCGAGCGCCGGCAGCCCGAGGCCGCCGAAGATGAACCAGACGTTCAGCGGAAACTTGAGCGTGAGCGCGCCAATCTGCTGGATCATCGCGAGGCGCGGCGTGCCGGCGGCATTGGTGAGCGCGTTGTAGATGCGGAACACGAGGCTCGCGGGCAGCCCGAACGACAGGATGCGCAGATACGCGACGGTGCGCTCGTGCAGCGCGGCGGGCGCGTGCGCGAGCCGCAGCAGCGGTTCGGGAAAATGCAGCAGCAGGAAGCCGGGCACCGCGAGCATCACGGCGAGCCACAGTGCCTGGCGCGCCTCCTCGCCGATCTCAGCGTAGCGCCGCGCGCCGTACAGCTGGCCGGCGATCGGCTGCAGTGCGGACAGGATGCCCGTCAGGCCGATGAAGACCGACACGTAGATCGACGCACCGAGCCCGAGCGCGGCGAGATCGATGGCGGAGAAACGGCCGACCATCGCGGTGTCGGTCACGCCGAACCCGATGATCGCGAGCTGGCCGACCAGCACCGGCCACGCAAGACCGATGATCCGGCGGATGTCGGCCAGCATCGTCAATCGTCTGCCTGGCGGCGCGGCGGCCGGCGCTTGACCGGCGTCTTCGGTCGCTCGATGCGTTCGTACAGGCGGAACCGCTCGTCGCGGTCGGCGACGCGCCGGCCTTCCCAGACGAGTCGCCACACGTACTGCGACATCGAGCTGGGTTCGCCGAAATCGGCGCGGTCCTGGCGCAGGATCACGTCGCAGTCGCCGGAGAAGTCGAAGTGCATGTTGCCGAAATACGCGAACGTCGCGATCTGCGCATCGCCGAGCCGCACCGGCGAAATGCATTCGTAATCGGACGGCAGGTGGGTGGCGATCTGTTGCGCGACGTCGCGATAGGTCCGGCCGTAGTTGACGATCGGCAGCCACAGCGTCATCAGCAGCACCCACATCAGCGTGGTGCCCGCGCCCGACAGCACGACGCTGCGCCACAGCACCTTCGGCTGGCGCGACACGCGCCAGCGCGCCAGCAGGAACCAGCAGACCGTCACCGTGACCGCGCAGATGAACGACAGCACGTTGAAATGCGGCTCGTAGCCGGGCAGGAGCCGGCCGAGGTTGCGCGCGAGCGGATGCGGGAAGCCGGTGAGCGACGCGAGCCAGACGAGCCACACGAAGCTGCCGAGGATCGTGAAGCTCAACACCGCGAACCAGTCGATCGCGTTGATCGCGCCGCGCTTGAGCGTCGGCAGCGCGAACGTCGCGAGCACCGCGAGCGGCGGCAGCAGCAGCATGTACATGCGGTTCGATTGCTGGCTCTGCAGGATCACGAGCGCGACGAGCGGCACGACGACCGACAGCGGAATCGCGATGTGCGCGCGCCTACGCAGGCCGGCCCAGCTCCACCAGGCCCAGATCGCGAGGGGCCAGGCGGGCCACGTGAAGATCGGCAGGTTCTTTGCCGCATATGCGAGCACGGCGGTCGGCGGGCCCGAGAAGCGCATCAGGCTGCCGTGCACCCACTGGTCGAAGAACCACGTGGCGTCGTCGGGCGCCACGGCGAGCGCGGCGAGCACCCACAGCGCGATGATCGCCGCAGCGAGCGGCACCCCGATCGCCGCCACGTGCAGGTTGCGCATGTCGGGCGCGACGAGCCACAGCGCGGCCGTGCCGACGACGAGCGCGACGACGAGCACCGGGTTGCCGGACAGCCCGACGAGGCCGATCGCGAGGCCCCACCACAGCGCTCCTTGGGTCGGCTTGTCGATGCCGCGCACGATCCCGTAGACGAGCATGGCGATCAACGCGAACTGCGCGAGCTGCGGCGTCGTTTCGTGGCCGCGCTCCGCGAGGCCGAAGCAGGCGAGCAGGATCAGCAGCGCGCCGTCGGCGAGCGTGCGGCCGTAGTCGCGCGGCTCCGGCTCGCCGCCGAACGCATACTTGAACGGCTGGACTTCGGCGCGCCGGCCGAGCAGGTAGGCGGCATACCAGACGAACGCGCAGGCGACGCAGAACAGTATTCCGGTGTAGAGGCGCGACGCGTTGCTCGCGTCGACCCAGGGGCCAAGCGCGCGGATCCACAGTGCGCCGATCCAGTAGCCGAGCGGCCCGTCGGTCGTGATGAACTTGCCGACGAGATTCGGCAGCAGCCAGTCGTGCCAGCCGCCCTTGGCCATCGTCCACATCACGCCGAAGCCCGCCGCGTCCTCGTTTTTCCACGGGTCGCGGCCGAACAGGCCGAATGCCGCGTAGACGAGGCAGAGCGTGAGCAGCAGCCAGCGCGGCAGCGCGCGCGTGGCAGAGGCGGTGAGACGAACGACTGGCTTCATGCAGATGAGCGATTTGTTCTGGGCGTGGCCCGCGCGATGCCGCGCGGCGCGCCGGTTTTGAGCATCCGGCATTGTAGACGCGCTGGCCGTCGCGCGTCTTCGGCGTTGCCCGCGCGCGGGCCGGCGGCGCATGGGCGAGCAGAGACGAAAAAGGGCAGCCTGGGCTGCCCTTTGGTGCGGTACCGGTGAATAACCACCACCGGATGCGGTGCGAAGCTTACTTCGCGACCTTGCCGCTGGCGCGTGCGCCGAACTTGTTCTTGAACTTCTCGACGCGGCCGGCCGTGTCCATGATCTTCTGCTGGCCGGTGTAGAACGAGTGCGATTCCGACGACACTTCGATCTTGGCGAGCGGGTAGGTGTTGCCTTCGAATTCGATGGTTTCACGCGTCTGGATCGTCGAGCGCGTGATGAACTTGAAGCCGTTCGACATGTCTTGGAAGACGACTTCGCGGTAATTCGGGTGGATGCCTTCTTTCATGGTCTTTCCTTGGTGAGAGCGGTAGCCAACCCGCCGCCTGCCGTTCCGAACCGCGCGTTGTACGCGTGTCGGTTGACGTCAAGCCCGGCGCGAGCCACTTGCCTAAGGTCGAAAAACGGCGATTATGCCAGAAAATCAGACGGTTGACGAATATTTTTCAGCGCGCGTCGAGTGCGCCGGTCTGGGCCGGATCCTGCCGATAGTAGCGGGCGAGCAGCCGGTACAACTCGGGAAATTCGGCCTCGAACGCGCGCGGCTGCACGAACAGCGCCTCGCTGCACACGGCGAAGAATTCCGACGGGTGGTCGGCCGCATACGGATCGATCAGCGAATCCCGCTCGAAGCGCGCCCATGCGCGATCCGGCACCGCATCGACGCGCGCGCAGAAGTGGTCGTACGCATGCTCGAATACGTCGGCCCACGCCTGCGCGTCGAGGTGCGGCGCATGCCAGCGGCGAAACAGCGGCGGATAGCCGTCGGCCGCGCCGTTGATCATGTCGATCTTGTGCGCGAACTCATGGATCACGACGTTGTACGCATCGCGGCCATCGGTCATCTGCGCATCTTCCCACGACAGGATCACCGGCCCGCCTTCCCAGGCTTCGCCGCTCGCGTCCTGCTCGACCTCGTGGACGACACCGTCCTCGTCCTGCACCGTCTTGCGGATCACGAACTCGCCCGGATACACGACGATCCCGACCCAGCCGTCGTACAGCGACAGGTCGAGGTTCAGCACCGGCAGGCAGGCCTGCGCGGCGATCCCGACGATCATCGCGTCGGTCAGCTCGAGGCCGTGCGCGGTCGAGAACGACTTCTGCGCGAGGAACAGGCTCGTCAGTTCGCGCAGCCGGCCGAGGTCGTCGGGCGACAGGTGGTCGAGGAACGGCAGGCGCTCGACGGTGTCCTGCCACAGCGCATCGGGGATCGGGTGGCTGCGCAGTGCGCGCTCGCGGCGGCGATGATCGAGCCAGCGGGTCAGTTTCGAAAGCATGGAGGCGGCGAGCGGAGGCGCAGGGCCAGTCGTTTGACTCGGATGGGGCGGATGATAGGCCAACGTGGCCGTTCGCGTACAGGCCATGAAAAAACGGCCGCCGGGCGAAACGCGCGGGCGGCCGTTCGATGCTGTGCCGGGGCGATCAGCCGCCGCGGCGCATCAGGTCGAAGAACTCGGAATTGCTCTTCGTCTGGCGGATCTTGTCGAGCAGGAATTCCATCGCCTCGACTTCGTCCATGTCGTGGATGAATTTGCGCAGCACCCAGATCTTCTGCAGGATCTCGGGCTTGATCAGCATTTCTTCGCGGCGCGTGCCCGACTTGTTCAGGTTGATCGACGGGTAGACGCGCTTTTCCGCGAGGCGGCGCTCGAGGTGCACTTCCATGTTGCCGGTGCCCTTGAACTCTTCGTAGATCACGTCGTCCATGCGGCTGCCGGTTTCGATCAGCGCGGTGCCGATGATCGTCAGCGAGCCGCCTTCCTCGATGTTGCGCGCCGCGCCGAAGAAGCGCTTCGGGCGCTGCAGCGCGTTGGCGTCGACACCACCCGTCAGCACCTTGCCCGATGCCGGGATCACGGTGTTGTACGCACGCGCGAGACGCGTGATCGAGTCGAGCAGGATCACGACGTCGTGCTTCATTTCGACGAGGCGCTTGGCTTTCTCGATCACCATTTCGGCAACCTGCACGTGACGCGTGGCCGGTTCGTCGAACGTCGACGCGATCACTTCGCCCGCGACCGAGCGCTGCATTTCGGTCACTTCTTCAGGACGCTCGTCGATCAGCAGCACGAACAGGATCACGTCCGGGTGGTTCTGCTTGATCGCGTGCGCGATGTGCTGGAGCATCACGGTCTTGCCCGACTTCGGCGACGCGACGAGCAGGCCGCGCTGGCCCTTGCCGATCGGCGCGATCATGTCGATGATGCGGCCCGTGACGTTTTCCTCGCCGCGCATTTCGCGTTCGAGCGACAGCGGCTTGTTCGGGTGCAGCGGCGTGAGGTTCTCGAACATGATCTTGTGTTTCGAGGCCTCGGGCGGCTGCCCGTTGACTTTGTCGACCTTCACCAGCGCGAAGTAGCGCTCGCCGTCCTTCGGGGTGCGGACTTCGCCTTCGATCGTGTCGCCGGTGTGCAGGTTGAAGCGGCGGATCTGCGACGGGCTGATATAGATGTCGTCGGTGCTCGCGAGGTACGACATTTCCGGCGAGCGCAGGAAGCCGAAGCCGTCCGGCAGCACTTCGAGCGTACCGTCGCCGAAGATCGTCTCTCCCGTCTTGGCGCGCTTTTTGAGAATGGCGAACATCAGCTCCTGCTTGCGCAGGCGGTTCGCGTTTTCGATCTCGAGGCCATTGGCCATTTCGATCAATTCGGACACGTGCAGAGACTTGAGCTCGGATAAATGCATACGGGGATCCCGCCAGGGAAGAGAAGCGACGAAAGAAAAATGGGAGGAGGGCGAGCGGAAGCGCTCAGAGACTTAAATGCGTCTTGTAGACGTTTTTTAATTCTAGCATAGGCCGATTCGCGCTTGAGCGGCCGATCGGCGGCTTTGCGGCGGACGTGTTGCCGGTAGACAACACGTCCGTGAACCCGCGGGAATTACAGGTGGCTGTCCAGGAACGCGGTCAGCTGCGACTTCGACAGCGCGCCGACTTTCTGCGCGGCAGCCGCGCCGTTCTTGAAGAGGATCAACGTCGGAATGCCGCGCACGCCGAACTTCGCCGGCGTGGCCTGGTTGTCGTCGACGTTGATCTTCGCGATCTGCAGCTTGTCGCCGTAATCCTTCGCGACTTCGTCGAGGATCGGGGCGATCATCTTGCACGGGCCGCACCATTCGGCCCAGAAATCGACGAGCACCGGCTTGTCGGATTTGACGACGTCCTGTTCGAACGAAGCGTCGCTGATGTGTTTGATCTGTTCGCTCATTTGGTCAATACCTCTTTCAGTTCGGGGACTGCCTGCATGGCGCCTGTCGGCGCGCCGGCCGCCCGACGGGCTGCCGGCCGCTGCGGCAGGTAGCGCCGCTCTCCGGAACAGAAGGGCGTAAGCGCTGCGTACCGCGGCTCGCGGGTCATTCGGGCGTCATATTAGCCTAAATTGCTATCCGCTGTTGACGGCGATAGTAGCCGCTTCGCGAGTAGGGGCACGATGACGCTGACGACCGGTGCGCCATGCAGATGGAGGCCGGCACGAAAAATACAAGAGGGTGGCCGCGGCGGCAATCGCATGCGCACCTGTCCGCACATTCGTGCGAATAAACGGTCGCATTCGGCCGCAAGCGGTGTTAGAATGCGACGTGACGGGCCTCCTCGCATGGTGGGCCGGTGAACCTGGTCAGGTCGGGAACGAAGCAGCCACAACCGTTTTCCGCCAGTGCCGAGGGTCGGGCTCGTCACCTTCCTTCTCGCCCCGTTCGTTGGGCGTTTTTTATTTCCCCTTCTCCTGTTTCCGCATCCGTGTTCCGTACCGTTTCGCGTGTCGGCGCGACGCAGCGTTGCTGATACAATTTCCCGATGACCTATCAAGTTCTCGCACGCAAGTGGCGTCCGAAGGATTTCGCTTCGCTCGTCGGCCAGGAGCACGTCGTCAGGGCGCTCACGCACGCGCTCGACGGCGGGCGTTTGCATCACGCCTATCTGTTTACGGGCACCCGCGGCGTCGGCAAGACGACGCTGTCGCGCATCTTCGCGAAGGCGCTCAACTGTGAAACCGGCGTGACGTCGCAGCCGTGCGGCGTATGCCGCGCCTGCCGCGAGATCGACGAAGGCCGCTTCGTCGATTACGTCGAGATGGATGCCGCGAGCAACCGCGGCGTCGACGAAATGGCCGCGCTGCTCGAGCGCGCCGTGTACGCGCCCGTCGATGCGCGCTTCAAGGTCTATATGATCGACGAAGTGCACATGCTGACGAACCACGCGTTCAACGCGATGCTGAAGACGCTCGAGGAGCCGCCGCCGCACGTCAAGTTCATCCTCGCGACGACCGACCCGCAGAAGATCCCGGTTACGGTGCTGTCGCGCTGCCTGCAGTTCAACCTGAAGCAGATGCCCGCCGGGCACATCGTGTCGCACCTCGAGCGCATTCTCGGCGAAGAGCAGATCGCGTTCGAGCAGCAGGCGTTACGCCTGCTCGCGCGCGCGGCGCAGGGCAGCATGCGCGATGCGCTGTCGCTGACCGACCAGGCGATCGCCTATTCGGCCAACGAAGTGACGGAGTCGGCCGTGTCCGGCATGCTCGGCGCGCTGGACCAGACCTATATGGTGCGCCTGCTCGACGCGCTCGCGGCCGGTGGCGGCCCTGAAATCCTGGCGATTGCCGACGAGATGTCGCTGCGCAGCCTGTCGTTCTCGACCGCGTTGCAGGATCTCGCGAGCCTGCTGCACCGGATTGCATGGGCGCAGTTCGCGCCGGGTTCGGTGCTCGACGAATGGCCGGAGGCGGCCGACCTGCGCCGCTTCGCGGACACGCTGAGCCCGGAGCAAGTGCAGCTGTTCTATCAGATCGCGACGGTCGGGCGTGCCGAACTGGGCCTCGCGCCCGACGAGTACGCCGGATTCACGATGACGCTGCTGCGGATGCTCGCGTTCGAGCCCGCCGCGAGCGCCGGCAGCGCGCCGGTGGGCCAGCCGTCCGCGCCGCGCGCCGTGCCGGGGCCGCGCCCGGCCGTGCCGGCGGCTGCCGCGAAGCCGGCGGCAGCGCCTGCCGAAGCGATGCGCCAACCGGCTGCGGCTGCCGCGCCGATCGCGCGACCGCCTGTCGACACGCCTGCACAGCCGAACGATCACGCCGCTGGCGAGCCACCTGCCGCTATTGCGGCAACGGCTGTTCCGGCAGCAACTGCGCCCGCGCAGCCGGCCGCGGCAGTTGACGCGCCCGTGGCTGAGTCCGGCGCTGCCGTTGTGAAGAACGACCCGCCCGTATCGCCGGCCGAATCCGAATCCCGTGCCGCAGCGGCAGTCGCCGCACCGGCCGAATCCGCGCCGCGCACCGCGCCGGCTGAATCCGCCGCGCGTCCGGCATCGCGCGCCGGCGGCGCCGCCGCGGCGCTCGACGTGCTGCGCAATGCCGGCATGCGCGTATCGACCGATCGCTCGCGCCCGGCCGCGGCGGCGCAGCCGGCTGCCGCGCCTGCCGCTGCGAAACCGGCCGCGCCGCGTTCTGCGGTGCAGGTGCCCACGCCGCGCGCCGCAGCCCGCGCGCCGCAGCCCGACACGCGTCAGGCGCCGCCGCCGTGGGAAGACATTCCGCCGGACGAGTACGTGCCGCTCAGCGCGGACGAGATGTTCGGCGGTCCGGCCGACGACGGTTTCGTGCCGGTGTTCGACAGCGGGCCGGACGACGTGCGTATTGCGCCGAATGGTGCGCCGAAGCCGGTGGAAGCCCGGCCGTCCGCGCCGCTCGACGCGCGTCCGCTGCCGCCCGCCATCGCGCTCGACCCGATCGGCTTCGACGGCGAGTGGCCCGCGTTGGCGGCACGGCTGCCGTTGACGGGCGTTGCGTACCAGCTCGCGTTCAATAGCGAGCTGACGGCCGTCGACGCGACGACGCTCAAGCTGTCCGTGCCCGTGCCGCAGTACGCGGACGCGGCCCAGGTCGCGAAACTGAAGGCCGCGCTCGCGGATGCGCTCGGCAAGCCGGTCGATGTCGCCGTCGAGGTCGGGCCGGCGCGGCGCACCGCGGCGGCGCTCGACGCGGCCGCGCGTGCGGCGCGCCAGCGCGAGGCGGAGCAGGAGATTCACACGGATCCATTCGTCCAGCAGCTCGTGCGCGAATTCGGCGCGCGCATCGTCGACGGCTCGGTGCGGCCGCTCGCCGATGCCGCCGCGCCGGCAGGCGGCGTGCCGCCGACGCTGCATTGAGCGAACCGCTCGGCGACAGGCACAATCACGCCCGTACACATTGGCCGGCACGCGCCGCATGCCGGTTTTCACACGATCAAGAAGGAGTATTCCCATGTTGAAAGGCAACATCGCCGGACTGATGAAGCAAGCGCAGCAAATGCAGGAAAACATGAAGAAGATGCAGGAGCAGCTTGCGCAGGTCGAGGTCGAGGGCCAGTCGGGCGCGGGGCTCGTCAAGGTGACGATGACCTGCCGCAACGAAGTGCGCCGCGTGTCGATCGACCCGAGCCTGCTCGCGGACGACAAGGACATGCTCGAGGATCTCGTCGCGGCCGCGGTCAACGATGCCGTGCGCAAGGCCGAAGCGACGTCGCAGGAAAAGATGAGCGGCATGACGGCCGGCCTGCCGCTGCCGCCGGGCTTCAAGCTGCCGTTCTGAGCGGCGCGTCCGTTTTCTCTACTGTCGACGCATGAAACAGCCGTCCGCCTTGTCCGCCCTCGTCGAAGCGCTGCGCGCGCTGCCCGGAGTCGGGCCGAAATCCGCGCAGCGCATGGCGTACCACCTGATGCAGCATGATCGGGAGGGGGCGGAGCGGCTCGGCCGCTCGCTGCTGTTTGCGACCGAGCATCTGCAGCACTGCGAGAAGTGCAACACGTTCACGGAAGCGCAGATCTGCGAGGTCTGCAGCGACACGGAGCGCGACCCGACGCTCCTGTGCGTCGTCGAGACGCCGGCCGACCAGATCATGCTCGAGCAGACGATGACCTATCGCGGGCTGTACTTCGTGCTGATGGGGCGGCTGAGCCCGCTCGACGGCATCGGCCCGAAGGAAATCCATTTCGACCGGCTGGTGCGGCGCGCGTCCGACGGCATCGTCAAGGAAGTCGTGCTCGCGACCAACTTCACCAATGAAGGCGAGGCCACCGCGCACTATCTCGGCCAGACGCTGAAGGCGCGCGGGCTTGCGGTGACGCGTCTGGCGCGCGGCGTGCCCGTCGGCGGGGAGCTGGAATACGTCGACGCGGGCACGATCGCGCGCGCGATGCTCGACCGCCGCACGATGTAACGCTGCGGCCGCCGCCGTTCCTCATGCCAGGGAGACACATGAGCACCAGCCAGGGCCCGCTCGCGGGCGTCAAAGTGCTCGAATTCGGTACGCTGATCGCGGGGCCCTTCGCGTCGCGGCTGTTCGCCGAATTCGGTGCGGAAGTCATCAAGATCGAGGATCCGAAAGGCGGCGACCCGCTGCGCAAGTGGCGCAAGCTCCATCCGGAGGCTGGCGGCACGTCGCTGTGGTGGTCGGTTCAGGCGCGCAACAAGAAATCGGTCACGCTCAATCTGAAGTCGGACGCCGGCAAGGCGATCGCGTGTCAGCTCGCGCGCGAGGCGGACATCGTGATCGAGAATTTCCGCCCGGGCCTGCTCGAGAAGCTCGGGCTCGGCTACGACGTGCTGTCGGCCGGCAATCCGGGCCTCGTGATGGTGCGCCTGTCCGGGTACGGGCAGACGGGCCCGTATCGCGACCGGCCCGGCTTCGGCGCGATCGCCGAATCGATGGGCGGGCTGCGCCACATCACCGGTTATCCGGAACTGCCGCCGCCGCGCATCGGCATTTCGATCGGCGATTCGATCGCCGCGCTGCACGGCGTGATCGGCGCGATGATGGCGCTGCATCATCGCAACGTGAACGGCGGCGCGGGGCAGGTGGTCGACGTCGCGCTGTACGAAGCCGTCTTCAACATGATGGAGAGCGTCGTGCCGGAGTACGGCGTGTACGGGATGGTGCGCGAGCGCACCGGCGCGTCGCTGCCGGGCATCGTGCCGTCGAACACCTACGCGTGCCGCGACGGCAGCATCGTGATCGGCGGCAACAGCGATCCGATCTTCAGGCGGCTGATGAAGGCGATCGAACGCGACGACCTCGCCGACGATCCGGCGCTCGCGCACAACGACGGACGCGTGCCGCGCACGCAGGAAATCGACGACGCGATCGCCGCATGGCTCGCGCCGCGCACGATCGATGCCGCGCTCGAGGTGCTCAACGCGGCAGACGTGCCGGCCGGGCGCATCTACAGCGTCGCGGACATGTTCACCGATCCGCAATTCGTCGCGCGGCAGATGATCCAGCGCTTCAAGCTCTCCGACGGCACCGATATTCCGCTGCCGAACATCACGCCGAAACTGTCCGGCACGCCGGGCGAAACACGCTGGCTCGGGCCGGCGCTAGGCGAGCACACCGACGAGGTGCTGCGCGGCCTCGGCTACGACGCGCAGGCGATCGCCGCGCTGCGCGAAGCCGGAGCGATCTGAGCAGGGAAGGCCGCCGCGCAACGCGGCGGCGCACCGTGTGCGGGCGTGCGTTTGCGGCGGCCTGACTGTCGCTCTCGCGCCATCTTTCCTCGGTTACAATCGCCGCATGCGAATCCTACTCAGCAACGACGACGGCTATCTCGCCCCCGGTCTCGCGGCGCTCCACGACGCGCTGCGGCCGCTGGCCGACCTCACGGTGACGGCGCCCGAGCAGAACTGCAGCGGCGCATCGAATTCCCTGACGCTGTCGCGGCCGCTGTCGGTCCAGCGTTCCGCGAGTTCGGGTTTCTTCTACGTGAACGGCACGCCGACCGACTCGGTGCACATCGCGCTGACCGGCATGCTCGACACGAAGCCGGATCTCGTCGTCTCGGGTATCAACAACGGCCAGAACATGGGCGAGGACACGCTCTATTCGGGGACAGTTGCGGCGGCGACCGAAGGCATCATGTTCGGCGTGCCCGCGATCGCGTTCTCGCTGGTCGACAAGGATTGGGCGCATGTCGCCGACGCTGCGCGCGTCGCCGCCGAGATCGTGCGGCACTATCTCGCGCATCCGCTGCCCGGCCAGCCGCTGCTGAACGTCAACATCCCGAACCTGCCGTACGACGAGCTGAAGGGCTGGAAGGTCACGCGCCTCGGCAAGCGTCATCCGTCGCAGCCGGTGATCTGCCAATCCAACCCGCGCGGCGAGCCGATCTACTGGATCGGGCCGGCGGGTGCGGCGCTCGATGCGAGCGAAGGCACCGATTTCCACGCGGTCGCAAACGGTTTCGTGTCGATCACGCCGCTGCAGCTCGATCTCACGCATACGCAAATGCTGCCCGCGACGCACGACTGGGTGCGCGCCGGGGGGCACGCTTCATGAGCGGCGAGCGCGCGAAGCGGTTCCCGCTCGCGCTCGAAGATCTCAAGCGAGCGCCGCGCAAGGCCGAAGGCCGGGCGGGCGAGCGCGTGCAGGACGGCCGCCCGTCGCGCGGCGGCGCGAACGCGCTGGCGAAGTCGGCAGACAAGCCGGGTGCGTCGAGGCCGGCAGCGCCGGCGCCTGTCGCGCCGAAGGCGCTCGCATCCGGCAAGCCCGTCATGCCGAAGCCGACGGCGCTTAATCTTGCGCCGCCCAAGCCGGCCGCACCGAGCCTCGCGCTCGCGGGAACGATGGCGCTGACCTCGGAACGCGTGCGCGAGCGGATGGTCGAACGGTTGCGCGCGAACGGGGTGACCGATGCGCGCGTGCTGGAGGCGATGGCCGCGGTGCCGCGCCACATGTTCGTGGATCCCGGGCTCGCGACGCAGGCCTACGAGGATTCAGCGCTGCCGATCGGCCACCAGCAGACCATTTCGAAGCCGTCGGTCGTCGCGCGAATGATCGAACTCGCGATGGCCGGCCGAACCCTTGAGCGCGTGCTGGAAATCGGCACCGGCTGCGGCTATCAGGCCGCGGTGCTGAGCCATGTGGCGCGCGACGTGTATTCGATTGAACGCATCAAGCCGCTCTATGAGCGCGCGAAGCTGAACCTGAGGCCGCTGCGCGTGCCGAATATCCGTCTCCATTACGGCGACGGGCGGGTGGGCCTGCCGTTGGCGGCGCCGTTCGACGCGATCGTGATCGCTGCGGCCGGGCTCGACGTGCCGCAGGCGCTGCTCGAGCAGCTCGCGATCGGCGGACGGCTCGTCGCGCCGGTCGGCGCGCAGAGCGGGCAGCCGCAGGTGCTCACGCTCGTCGAGCGCGTTGCGCACGCGCAGTGGCTGGAGTCGCGGCTTGATCGCGTTTTCTTTGTCCCTTTAAAATCCGGAGTAATTTGAAACCGATGAGTATGTTGCGTGCGATGCAAAACAACCGTTCGAACCAACCGCTCACGCTCGCCCAGCGCGCGATCTGTGTGGCTGCGTTCACTGCGCTCCTGGCCGCCTGTGCGACGCGGCTCGACAACGCGCCTGTCGTCGACCGCTCCGGCTCGCTCGGCACGACGCCGGCCGCACAGCCTGCGGTGCCGCTCGGCCCGCCGCCTCCGGGTTACTACCGTGTGAAGCCGGGCGATACGCTGTACCGGATCGCGCTGGAGAACGGGCAGAACTACCGCGACATCGCCGCGTGGAACAACCTGTCGAACCCGAATCAGATCGAGGTCGACCAGTTGCTGCGCGTCGCGCCGCAGGCCGGCGCAGCCGCCGCCGGCGTCGCGCCGGGCGCCGCGCCGATCGCGGGCGGTGCCGTTGCCACCGCGCCGCTGAGCAGTGGCCCGGCCACGCCGCCACGCGGCGCATCGGCGGCGACCGCCGCATCGCCTGCCGCCGCCGCGGCGTCGAGCGACACGCCGGCTGCATCGAGCGGCCCCGTGACGTTCTCGTGGCCCGCACGCGGCCCGGTGCTGAACAATTTCGACGACGCGAAGAACAAGGGCGTCAACATCGGCGGCACCACCGGCGAGACCGTGAAAGCGGCGGCAGACGGCCGTGTCGTCTATGCCGGCAATGGGCTGCGCGGCTACGGCAACCTCATTATCATCAAACACGATGCAACTTACCTCACGGCATATGCACACAATCGCGCTTTGATGGTAAAAGAGGGGGACGCGGTGACGAAGGGGCAAAAGATCGCCGAGATGGGTAATAGCGATGCCGACCGCGTGATGCTGCATTTCGAGGTCCGCCGTCAGGGTAAACCTGTCGATCCGCTGAAGTATTTGCCGCCTCAATAACCGAGACGACCATGCCGAAATCGAAGCGCCACGAGCCGCAAGCCGAGTCTGAAAAGATCAGTCGCGCCACGCAAGCATCGGTGGAGCGAACTGGCGCTTCGACGGACGATGAAGACGACGCCGCGGACAGCGAACGCGAGTTCGAGGCGCGCGACGCCGACGCCGATGCGGACGGCGGCGACGAGCGGGAAGGCCGGGCGGAGGCGTCGCCCGATCTGGACGATTTCCGCGCACTGCTGCAGGCGGAACTGACCGCCGACACGATCCAGCATTACCTGAACCGCATCAGCGTGAAGCCGCTCCTGACCGTCGAGGAAGAGCAGCGCTATTCGCGCCTCGCGAAGGCCGGTGAATTCGAGGCACGGCAGGTGATGATCGAGCGCAACCTGCGTCTCGTCGTCAGCATCGCGAAGGGTTACCTGAATCGCGGCGTGCCGCTGCTCGACCTGATCGAGGAAGGCAACCTCGGCCTGATGCACGCGATCGAGAAGTTCGATCCGACGCGCGGCTTCCGCTTCTCGACCTATGCGACGTGGTGGATCCGGCAGAGCATCGAGCGGGCCATCATGAACCAGGCCCGCACCGTGCGCCTGCCGGTGCACGTGATCCGCGAACTCAACCAGGTGCTGCGCGCGAAGCGCCACCTCGAAAAGAACTCGATGTCGACGGGCGAGGCGGCCGAGCGCCGCGAAGCCAGCATCGACGACATCGCCTACCTGACCGGCAAGACCGCCGAGGAAGTGACCGACATCCTCGCGCTCAACGAGCACACCGCGTCGCTCGACGCGCCGCTGGATCTCGATCCGGCGAGCAGCCTGCTCGACCTGCTGCCGGATGACCAGAGCCAGTCGCCGGACGCCGAGGTGCAGCACCGCGAGCTCGAGACGCTCACGCGCGCGTGGCTGTCGCGGCTGTCCGACAAGCACCGGCACGTGATCGAGCGCCGCTTCGGCCTGAATCACATCGAGCCGGCGACGCTCGAGGAGCTCGCCGACGAAATGGGGCTCACGCGCGAGCGCGTGCGGCAGATCCAGCAGGAAGCACTGGTGCGCCTCAAGCGGTTCTTCGCCTCCAACGGCGTTCGCAAGGACGCCGTCCTGTAAAACTGATGACTCCGATTCTGGTTTTTGACATCGAGACGATTCCCGATGTCGACGGCATTCGCCGTCTCGACGATCTGCCCGCGACGCTCGACGATGCCGCGGTGGCCGAACATGCGTTCGCCGCGCGCCGCGAGAAGACGGGCAGCGATTTCCTGCCGCATCACCTGCAGCGCATCGCGGCGATCTCGTGCGTGTTCCGCGACAACACCGGCTTTCGCGTGCGCTCGCTCGGCACGCCGCAGGACAACGAAGCGACGCTGATCCAGTCGTTCTACCGCGTGATCGAGAAGTACACGCCGCAGCTCGTGTCGTGGAACGGCGGCGGCTTCGACCTGCCGGTGCTGCATTACCGCGCGCTCGTGCACGGGATCACCGCGACCCGCTACTGGGATCTCGGCGAGGACGACCGCGATTTCAAGTGGAACAACTACATCTCGCGCTACCACTCGCGGCATACCGACCTGATGGACGTGCTCGCCATGTATCAGGCACGCGCGAACGCACCGCTCGATGCGCTCGCGAAGCTGTGCGGCTTTCCCGGCAAACTCGGGATGGACGGCAGCCAGGTCTGGACCGCGTTCCGGGAAGGGCGGATCGAGGAGATCCGCAATTACTGCGAAACCGACGTCGTCAACACGTATCTGCTGTATTGCCGGTTCCTGCTGATGCGCGGCGGCTTGACGCCGAGCGAATACGCGGACGAGATCCTGATCGTCAAGAACGCGCTGGCGCAGGAGCTGGCGCCTCACTGGGCCGAGTATCTGGCGGTGTTCGACGACGCGTAACGCGTCTTAATCCAGTTCGAGCACGATCGGCTGGTGATCGGACGCGCGTACGTCGCCGTCGATCTCGCAGCGCCTGATGCGCGGCATCAGCGTGTCGGTGATGAACACGAAGTCGCACGCGAGCGGCCCTTCCGACCATTGCACGGTGTCGTAGACGCCGGCCGTCGGTGGCGGCGCGACGCCCGGGTGCAGTGCCGCCCAGGTGTCGACGAACGGCGGCGCGCCGTCGACCGGTTCGAGAAAGCGGCGATACGCGTCGCTGTCGTACGGGCTGTTGAAGTCGCCGCAGACGATCGCGTCGCGCGGCTGCGCGGTCGAGCTGAACGGGCCGTCCGCATTCTCGGCCCGCGCGGGGCGGTCGGCGTGCGAGCAGGCCTCGCGATGCCGGTCGCGCAATGCATCGACCTGCGCGCGCCGCTGTCGCTCGGAATAATATTCGAGGTGGGTGGTCGTCACGCGCAGCGGGCCCGATGCGCTCGTCAGCTCGACTTCGAGCGCGACGCGCGGCATCGACGGCGCGGCGTCGTCCGCCGGCCATGGCAGCAGGCGGCGCATCACGCGCCCGACCGGCAGGCGGGTGGCGATCGCGTTGCCGAACTGGCGGCGCGGCGCACCGGGCGCGGCGGGCGGCAGGTCGGCGCCGATCGCCTCGACGATCGTGTAGCCGGGCAGCAGCGCGGCCAGTTCCGCGAACTGGTCAGGGCCGGGCCGGCCGGCCAGCGCGCCGAACCCGCGCGTGACTTCCTGCAGGCACAGCACGTCGAAGTCGCCGAGCCGGCGTGCGGCGGCGATCGTGCGGGGGAGATCGACGACGCCGTCCGCGTCCCGACCCCATTGGATGTTCCAGTCGATCAGTCGCATGCTCGAATCTCCGTGAGGAAGCAGTCCTTCGTCTACAATCTCGCCTTTCAACGTTTGTCAGGAAAAGCTGGTGTCTGAAGCCGTCCCCACTTCTGCGCGCAAATTGAAAAGCGTGCCCGCCGCGCCCGAAAGCGCCCCGGTTCTCGAGATCGAATCGCTCGACATGGAAGCGCGCGGTGTCGGCCGCGTGACGACCGAGGACGGCGAGCCGGGCAAGGTCATCTTCGTCGAGGGCGCGCTGCCCGGCGAGCGCGTGACCTATTCGAGCTACCGACGCAAGCCGAGCTACGAGCAGGCGACGGTTGTCGACATTCTGCGCCCGAGCGTGATGCGCACGCAGCCGAAATGCGCGTTTTTCGGCACCTGCGGCGGCTGCTCGATGCAGCATCTCGACATGCGCGCGCAGGTGGCGATCAAGCAGCGCGTGCTCGAGGACAACCTGTGGCATCTCGCGAAGCTGCGCGCGGAGACAATGTTCTCGCCGATCCACGGCCCGTCGTGGGGCTACCGCTACCGCGCACGCCTGACCGTGCGCAACGTCGTGAAGAAGGGCGGCGTGCTGGTCGGCTTCCACGAGAAGAAGAGCAGCTACGTCGCCGACATGACGAGCTGCGAAGTGCTGCCGCCGCACGTGTCGGCGATGCTCGTGCCGCTGCGCCGGCTGGTCGAGGGGCTGTCGATTCGCGATCGCATGCCGCAGATCGAGCTGGCGGTCGGCTCGCAGGTGACGGCGCTGGTGCTGCGCGTGCTGGAGCCGATCAACGCGGCCGACGAGGCGCTGCTTCGCGCGTTCGCCGACGAGCACAAGGTGCAGTTCTGGCTGCAGCCGAAGGGGCCGGACACGGTGACGCCGTTCTACCCGCTCGACGTCCCGCTCGACTACACGCTCCCCGAGTTCGGCATCCGCATGCCGTTCAAGCCGACGGACTTCACGCAGGTCAACCACCAGATCAACCGCGTGCTGGTCGGCCGCGCGCTGCGCCTGCTCGCGCCGTCGCGCGACGATCGCGTGCTCGACCTGTTCTGCGGGATCGGCAATTTCACGCTGCCGCTCGCACGCGTCGCGCGCGAGGTGGTGGGCATCGAGGGCAGCGAAACGCTGACGACGCGCGCGCTTGCGAATGCGCGCGAGAACGGTGTCGACGGCCACACGACTTTCGCGTGCCGGAACCTGTTCGAGGTGACGGCGGACGACATCCGCGAGCTGGGCGCGTTCGACAAGTTCCTGATCGACCCGCCGCGCGAAGGCGCGCTCGCGGTCTCGAAGGCGCTTGCGGACATCGCGCAGAGCGGCGAAGGTCCGCTGCCGCGCCGGATCGTCTACGTGTCGTGCAACCCGTCGACGCTCGCGCGCGATGCGGGCCTGCTCGTGCACGAGGCCGGCTACCGGCTGAAGGGCGCGGGCGTCGTCAATATGTTCCCGCATACGTCGCACGTCGAATCGATCGCGCTGTTCGAGCGCGACTGATCGCGCAAAACCGGCGCGCATGAAAAAACCGGCCCGAGGGCCGGTTTTTTTTGCTTGCGGCAGGCGGGAACGTCAGTTGCGGTTGCCGCCGAAGATGCCGAGCAGTGCCAGCAGGTTCGTGAACACGTTGTACAGGTCGAGGTAGATCGCGAGCGTGGCCGAGATGTAGTTCGTCTCGCCGCCGTTCACCACGCGCTGCACGTCGAACAGCATGTATGCCGAGAAGATCGCGATCGCGAGCACCGACACGGTCAGCATCAGCGCCGGCAGCTGCAGGAAGATGTTCGCGACCGATGCCAGCAGGATCACGATCACGCCCATGAACAGCCACTTGCCGAGGCCCGAGAAATCGCGCTTGCTGACGGTGGCGATCGTCGCCATCGCGGCGAAGATGATGCCGGTGCCGCCGAACGCGAGCATGATCAGCGACGGGCCGTTCGAGAAACCGAGGATGAAGCTGAGCAGGCGCGACAGCATCAGGCCCATGAAGAACGTGAAGCCGAGCAGCACGAACACGCCGGCGGCGCTGTTCTTGGTGCGCTCGATCGCGAACATGAAGCCGAACGCGATCGCGAAGAACGCGAGAAGGCTCATCATCGGGCTGGTGGCCGCGAACAGCGAGAAGCCCGTCGCAACGCCGACCCATGCGCCCAGTACCGTCGGCACCATCGAGAGCGCGAGCAGCCAGTAGGTGTTTCGCAGCACGCGATTGCGCACCTCGGCGGTGCTGACGGAACCGCCACGGCCGAAATTGTACGGATAGTCGTTCATGGTTTCTCCTAACAGGGGACGCGTGGGCGTCCGGGGCCGGCGTGGCGCGCGCGGTGTGCGGCGCAGCATGCCGGTGCAGCTATGGCTAAGATACGTTCCGCGCCGCGAGGTTTCAATGGCAGGACGGCGCAAAACACATGGATTTGGAACCTTTCATGCGTGTAAGGGTTCAATCGCAATGATACACGGGTTCGTGTTACAATAGCGGATTCATTTGGAAGTGTAACTTCTTAATTTTTTGGAGTTTTTATGGCAATCGAACGTACCCTGTCGATCATCAAGCCGGATGCGGTGGCAAAGAACGTGATCGGCCAGATCTACAGCCGTTTCGAAGGCGCCGGCCTGAAGATCATCGCATCGCGCATGGCGCACCTGTCGCGTGCCGACGCCGAGAAGTTCTACGCTGTCCACGCAGCGCGTCCGTTCTTCAAGGACCTCGTCGATTTCATGATCTCGGGCCCGGTGATGATCCAGGTCCTGGAAGGTGAAGGCGCGATCCTGAAGAACCGCGACCTGATGGGCGCGACGGATCCGAAGAAGGCGGAAAAGGGCACGATCCGCGCAGACTTCGCGGACAGCATCGACGCGAACGCGGTGCACGGCTCGGACGCTGCGGAAACGGCAGCCGTCGAAGTCGCGTTCTTCTTCCCGGAAATGAACGTCTACTCGCGTTAAGCACTGGCTGGCATTCAGGCAGGCAGGATTCAGCGCACGCGGCAAGGCAGGACACCATGACGATCGAAACTTCCGTCAATCTTCTCGACTTCGACGCCGAGGGGCTTGTCGCATATTGCGGCAGCCTGGGCGAGAAGCCGTTCCGCGCCAAGCAGCTGCAGCGCTGGATCCACCAGTACAACGCCGGCGATTTCGACGGCATGACCGATCTCGCGAAATCCCTGAGGGAAAAGCTCAAGGGCCGCGCGACGATCACGATGCCGGACATTGCCAGCGATCACGTTTCCGCCGACGGCACGCGCAAGTGGCTGATCGACGTCGGGAACGGCAATGCGGTCGAAACCGTGTTCATCCCGGAAGAGACGCGCGGCACGCTGTGCGTGTCGTCGCAGGCCGGGTGCGCGGTGAACTGCCGCTTCTGCTCGACGGGCAAGCAGGGGTTCTCCCGCAACCTGTCGACGGGCGAAATCATCGGCCAGCTGCGTATGGCCGAGTTTGCGTTGCGCGCGTCGCTCGGCCGCGCGCCCGGCCCGAACGGCAAGGCCGAACGGGTGATCACCAACGTGGTGATGATGGGCATGGGCGAGCCGCTGCTGAACTACAGCGCGGTGGTGCCGGCGATGCGGCTGATGCTCGACGACAACGCATACGGGCTGTCGCGCCGGCGGGTCACGCTGTCGACGTCCGGCGTGGTGCCGATGATGGACCGCCTCGGCGCCGAGTTGCCGGTTGCGCTGGCTGTGTCGCTGCACGCGCCGAACGATGCGCTGCGCGACGAGCTCGTGCCGCTCAACAAGAAGCATCCGCTGCGCGAGCTGATGGCGGCTTGCCAGCGCTACCTGAAGGTCGCGCCGCGCGATTTCATCACGTTCGAATACTGCATGCTCGACGGCGTCAACGACACCGAGGCGCATGCGCGCGAGCTGCTCGCGGTGACGCGCGACGTCCCGTGCAAGTTCAACCTGATCCCGTTCAATCCGTTTCCGGAGTCGGGGCTCATCCGGTCGAAGCCGGAGCAGATCAAGCGCTTTGCACAGGTGCTCATCGACGCGGGCGTCGTCACGACCGTGCGCAAGACGCGCGGCGACGACATCGACGCCGCGTGCGGCCAGCTGGCCGGCGCCGTGAAGGATCGCACGCGCCTCGCAGAGCGTATGGGCACAGCAGGAAAAATCATCGAGGTTCGGGCGGTTTAACGGGGTCGCCTAGACGGGGTCGCCTAGATGGCGATGCCCGAACCTTTTGGCAGTACAACACGCGAATAGCGATCGGACGCGGCGCCTCGGGCGCCGCGCATGGTATGGACGACGCGCGGGCGCCGCGCCGGCATGGGCCGGCGGCGCCCGCCAGTGAAGAAGAATCGACGCGAGGACAAGGATGAGTGAGCCGCAGCCGTCAAACGGCGCAGAGACGAATGCCGCGAAGCCGGCAACGGCTGGACTGGAATCACTGACGGCCGTCGGGGGACGGCTCGCGCAGCTTCGGGAAGCGAAAGGCTGGTCGGTCGACGACGTGTCGGCGCGGCTCAAGGTCGCACCGCAGAAGCTGCGGGCGCTCGAGTCCGGCGATATCAGCCATCTGCCGGGCGTGACGTTCGCGCTCGGTGTCGTGCGCAGCTACGCGAAGATGCTTGGCGTCGATCCGGAACCGTTTGCGCAGGCATTGCGCCGCGAGCGCGGCGTGCAGGAAGTGGACCTGTCGATGCCGGCGTCGTCGGGGACGGATCTGCCGCGCGGCCGCGTGTCGATTCCGCTCGGCGGCTCGTCGCGCCATCGCCCATGGTTGTGGGGCGCGGCGGCGGCGGTCGTCGCGATGATCGCGGCGGCGATGTGGCACACTGGCGGCGAATCGTCGAACTGGCTGGCGCGCTTCAAGGCCGGCGGCGCGCAAGGCGCATCCGCCGTGCAGGCGCCGGTCGTGGCGGCTTCCGCGGTCGGCGAGGCGAGCGCGGCAGGTGCATCCGCGGTCGCCGTCACGGAAGCGTCGGCGCCGGCGGCCGCGTCCGCCGCGGTTGTGGCTCCGCCGCAAGTGGTGGCGTCGGCTGCTCCGGCAGCGTCTGCGGCCCCGGCAATTCCGGCAGCGGCCGCGCCGGTGTCGCAACCTGCGGCCGTCGTGCCGGCTGCGAGCGCGCCCGTTGCGGCAGCGGCTCAGCCGGCGAGCGTCGTGGTTGCGGCTGGCCAGTCGATGGTCGAACTGAAGGTCAAGCAGGACTGCTGGTTCAGCGTGCGCGACAAGAACGGCAAGGAACTGTTCTCGTCGCTGGTGCGCGCCGGCGAGACGAAGCAGGTCGCCGGCGACGGGCCGCTCAAGGTCACGATCGGTAACAAGGCGGGCCTCGATGCGATCGCGTTCGACGGCAAGCCGGTCGATCCGGCAAAATATTCGGCAGCGCGGGGGAACGTGGCGCGGTTCACGTTGCCCTGACGGTAAGCGCCGTTGCGAGGGCCTGTCGTTAGCGTCGACAGGCCTCGAGGACACGGCGCTTTTTCAATTCATGCGCCGCGTCGCGGCGCATTCGGCGTAAATGGATCTATCGATGCAATCCGAAGCTCAATCCCCACGCAGCAGTCAGATTTGTTCAACCGAGCCGGTGTTCGGCGGGCATGCGCCGCGCCGTGTGTCGCATGCGGTGAATGTCCGTTGGGGCGGGCAGCTCGTGACGATCGGCGGCGATTCGCCGGTGCGCGTGCAGTCGATGACGAATACCGACACCGCGGACGCGATCGGTACGGCGATCCAGATCAAGGAACTCGCGAACGCGGGCTCCGAGCTGGTGCGCATCACCGTCAACACGGCGGAGGCCGCGGCCGCCGTGCCGGCGATCCGCGAGCAGCTCGACCGGATGGGCGTGACGGTGCCGCTCGTCGGCGACTTCCATTACAACGGCCACCTGCTGCTGCGCGACCATCCGGGCTGCGCGGAGGCGCTGTCGAAGTACCGGATCAACCCCGGCAACGTCGGCCAGGGCGCGAAGCGTGACACGCAGTTCGCGCAGATGATCGAAGCGGCGATCAAGTACGACAAGCCGGTGCGCATCGGCGTGAACTGGGGCAGCCTCGACCAGGACCTGCTCGCGCGCATGATGGACGAGAACGGCGCGCGCGCGCAGCCGTGGGACGCGCAGAGCGTGATGTACGAAGCGCTGATCCAGTCGGCGATCGGCTCGGCCGAGCGCGCGGTCGAGCTGGGCCTCGGCCGTGACCGCATCGTGCTGTCGTGCAAGGTCAGCGGCGTGCAGGACCTGATCGCGGTGTACCGCGAACTCGCGCGGCGCTGCGGCTTCGCGCTGCATCTCGGGCTGACCGAGGCGGGCATGGGCTCGAAGGGCATCGTCGCGTCGACGGCGGCGCTTGGCGTGCTGCTGCAGGAAGGCATCGGCGACACGATCCGCATTTCGCTGACGCCGGAACCGGGCGCGCCGCGCACCGGCGAAGTGATCGTCGGCCAGGAAATCCTGCAAACGATGGGCCTGCGCTCGTTCGCGCCGATGGTGATCGCGTGCCCGGGCTGCGGCCGCACGACGAGCACGCTGTTCCAGGAACTCGCGATGCAGATCCAGACCTACCTGCGCGAGCAGATGCCGGTCTGGCGCAAGGAATATCCGGGCGTCGAGACGATGAACGTCGCGGTGATGGGCTGTATCGTCAACGGCCCGGGCGAATCGAAGCACGCGAACATCGGCATCAGCCTGCCGGGCTCCGGCGAGAACCCGGCCGCACCGGTCTTCATCGACGGCGAGAAGGTCAAGACGCTGCGCGGCGAACGCATCGCCGAGGAATTCCAGCAGATCGTCAGCGACTACGTCGAACGCAACTACGGCCGCGCGACGGCCGCGAACTAATCCGTCACACACACGATGACTGAACAAAAACGCAAGATCGAGAAGCTCGCCGGCGTCAAGGGCATGAACGACATCCTCCCGCAGGATGCCGCGCTGTGGGAATTCTTCGAAGCCACCGTGAAATCGCTGCTGCGCGCGTACGGCTACCAGAACATCCGCACACCGATCGTCGAGCACACGCAGCTCTTCACGCGCGGCATCGGCGAAGTCACGGACATCGTCGAGAAGGAGATGTACAGCTTCACCGACGCGCTGAACGGCGAAAACCTGACGATGCGCCCGGAAAACACGGCGGCTGTCGTGCGCGCGTCGATCGAGCACAACATGCTGTACGACGGCCCGAAGCGCCTGTGGTACATCGGCCCGATGTTCCGTCACGAGCGTCCGCAGCGCGGCCGCTACCGCCAGTTCCACCAGGTCGGCGTCGAGGCCCTCGGCTTCGCGGGCCCGGATGCGGATGCGGAAATCATCATGATGTGCCAGCGCCTGTGGGACGACCTCGGCCTGACCGGCATCAAGCTCGAGATCAACTCGCTGGGCCTCGCGGAAGAGCGCGCGGCGCACCGCGTCGAGCTGATCAAGTACCTCGAGCAGCACGTCGACGCGCTGGACGCCGACGCGCAGCGCCGCCTGTATACGAACCCGCTGCGCGTGCTCGACACGAAGAACCCGGCGCTGCAGGAAATCGTGCAGAACGCGCCGAAGCTGATCGACTTCCTCGGCGACGAGTCGCGTGCGCACTTCGACGGGCTGCAACGCCTGCTGAAGGCGAACAACATCCCGTTCAAGATCAACCCGCGTCTCGTGCGCGGCCTCGATTACTACAACCTGACCGTGTTCGAGTGGGTCACCGACAAGCTCGGCGCGCAGGGCACGGTCGCGGCCGGCGGCCGCTACGATCCGCTGATCGAGCAGCTCGGCGGCAAGCCGACCGCCGCGTGCGGCTGGGCGATGGGCATCGAGCGCATTCTCGAGCTGCTGAAGGAAGAGGACCTCGTGCCCGAGCAGGACGGCGTCGACGTCTACGTCGTGCACCAGGGCGACGCGGCGCGCGAGCAGGCGTTCATCGCCGCCGAGCGCCTGCGCGATACGGGCCTCGACGTGATCTTCCACTGCAGCGCCGACGGCGCGGCGGCCAGCTTCAAGTCGCAGATGAAGCGTGCCGATGCGAGCGGCGCCGCATTCGCGGTGATCTTCGGCGACGAGGAGATCGCGAACGGCACGGTCGGCGTGAAAGCGCTGCGCGGCACGGGTGCGGAAGGGGAAAAGAACGCTCAGCAGACCGTACCGGTCGAAAGCTTGACCGAATTCCTAATCAATGCGATGGTTGCATCCGCCGAAGACGGCGACGACTGATCGCGCTCGCATTCGCCGACAATAAAAGGCCTGAACAGGAAGGAATCGCTCGCCGATGAGTTACCACGACGAACAAGAATCGATTGAAAGTGTCAAGGCGTGGTGGGCCCGCTGGGGCAATCTCACCACGTGGATCGTGCTTGCGGCGCTCGTCGTCGCGGCCGGTTTCAACGGCTGGAATTACTGGCAGCGCCGCCAGGCCGCGCAGGCGTCCGGGCTGTACGAGCAGGTGCAGAAGGCCGCCGCGTCGAACGACAAGGCGACGATGGCCCGCGCCGCCGCCGACATGGAAGACAAGTACGGCAGCACGCCATATGCGCAGATGACGGCGCTCGCGGCCGCGAAGGTGCTGTACGCGGCCGGTGATACCGCGGGCGCGAAGGCGCAGCTGCAATGGGCGGTCGATCACGCGAAGGACGACGAGTACAAGCAGATTGCGAAGCTGCGCCTCGCGTCGCTGCTGCTCGACGAGAAGGCATACGACGCGGGGCTCGCGCTGCTGTCGGGCACGCCGGCCGATGCATTCAAGGGCCTCGTGGCCGATCGCCGCGGCGATCTGCTCGCGGCGCAGGGCAAGGCGGACGACGCGCGCGCCGCGTACAAGCTCGCGCTCGACGGCCTGCCGAAGGAAGACATGTCGGCACGTCAGCTCGTGCAGTTCAAGCTCGACGCGCTGGGCGGCTGAGCCGCGGCCCCATCAACCACTTAACTTTGCTTCGCTAACCGATGAATTTGCTGAAACGTTACGCTGTGCCCGTTGCCTGCGCGGCGGCCGTCCTGGCATTGGCGGCCTGCTCGTCGTCGAAGGACGCGCGCCGGGAGCCGACGCCGCTGACCGAGTTCAAACCCGTCCTCGACGTGCAACAGGTCTGGTCGTCGAGCGTCGGCAAGGGCGGCCGCTTCCTGTTCTCGCCGGTGGCGGTGGGCGATGCGATCTTCGCGGCCGGCGAAAACGGCTCGGTCGAGAAGATCGACGCAAAGACCGGTCAGCGGATCTGGCGCACCAAGCTCGACTCGGACCTGTCGGCAGGCGTCGGCAGCGACGGCAACCTGACCGCGGTCGGCGCGCTGAAGGGCGGCGTGTTCGTGCTCGGCCAGGACGGCAAGCTGCTGTGGAACACGAACGTGCAGGGCGAGATCTTTTCGCCGCCGCTCGTCGGCAACGGTCTCGTGATCGTCCGCACGATCGACGGCCAGGTGATCGCGTTCTCCGCGCAAACCGGCGAACAGAAGTGGAACTACCGCAACCGCGCGGTGCCGCTGAACCTGCGCGTGTCGGCAGGCATGACGTTCGCGGGCGATGCCGCGGTGCTGGCGGGCTTCCCGGGCGGCGGCCTCGTCGCGATCAACCTGCAGACGGGCGAGCCGTTCTGGCAGACGCCGGTGTCGTTCCCGAAAGGCGTGACGGAAGTCGAGCGGATCAACGACGTCAGCGGTCCGCCGACGCTCGTCGGCGCGCAGACCTGCGCAGCGACGTTCCAGGGGCAGCTCGGCTGCTTCGATGCGAATTCGGGCCGCCCGCTGTGGGAGAAGGCGTTCTCGAGCCGCAGCGGCGTCGCGCAGGACGACTCGGTCGTCGCCGGCGGCGACGACTGGTCGGTCGTCACCGCGTACGACGCGGCGACGGGCAACGAGCTGTGGCGCAACACCAAGCTGAAGAGCCGCGACGTCAGCGTGCCTTACCTGCTCGGCCATGCGGTCGTGCTGGGCGACTACAAGGGCTTCGTGCATTTCCTGTCGCGCGAAGACGGCACGTTCATCGCGCGGATGAAGACCGACGGCAGCCCGATCACGGCGGCGCCGGTCCTCGCGGGCAACACGCTCGTCGTACAGACGAAGGACGGCGGCCTGTACGGCTTCCGTCCGCGCTGATGCGGCGACGCGCGGTGCGGCGCGGCGGGGTAGCCCGCTCGCCGCACCGCGCATGAAACAAAGGCGGCCGGCGTTCCCGGCCGCTCGGTATTTGAAAGGCAGTTCGAGACGAAAGATCGACGGCGCGCATCGTGCGCCGGGCGCGCGCATCCGGCGCGGCGCGAATTCGTGATATTTTCATTCAGCGCAGCCGCCCGCAGCAGCGGGCCTCCCGCTGCTGCGCATCACCGTAGACAACACAGATGAAACCGGTCATTGCCCTCGTTGGGCGCCCCAATGTGGGGAAATCCACGCTGTTCAACCGGCTTACGCGCTCGCGCGATGCGCTTGTCGCCGACTTGCCGGGCCTGACGCGCGATCGCCATTACGGCGAAGGGCGGGTCGGCGAGCGGCCGTATCTCGTCGTCGACACGGGCGGCTTCGAGCCGGTCGCGAAGGACGGAATCCTGCACGAAATGGCGCGCCAGACTCGGCAGGCGGTCGAAGAGGCCGACGTCGTCGTGTTCATCGTCGACGGCCGTAACGGGCTCGCGCCGCAGGACAAGTCGATCGCCGACTACCTGCGCAAGACCGGCCGGCCGATCTTCCTCGTCGTCAACAAGGCCGAGGGGATGAAGTACACGGCGGTCGCGACCGACTTCTACGAGCTCGGGCTCGGCGACCCGCGCGCGATCTCGGCCGCGCACGGCGACGGCGTGACCGACATGATCAACGAGGCGCTGGAGGTCGCATACACGGACCAGCCCGAAGAGGAAGACGAGAACGACCCGTCGCGCGGCATCAAGATCGCGATCGTCGGCCGGCCGAACGTCGGCAAGTCGACGCTCGTCAACGCGCTGATCGGCGAGGATCGCGTGATCGCGTTCGACATGCCGGGCACCACGCGCGATTCGATCTACGTCGACTTCGAGCGTAACGGCAAGAAATACACGCTGATCGACACGGCCGGCCTGCGCCGCCGCGGCAAGGTATTCGAGGCGATCGAGAAGTTCTCGGTCGTGAAGACGCTGCAGTCGATTTCCGACGCGAATGTGGTCATTCTTCTGCTGGATGCGCAGCAGGACATTTCCGACCAGGACGCGCACATCGCGGGCTTCGTCGTCGAGCAGGGCCGTGCGCTCGTGATCGGCGTCAACAAGTGGGACGGGCTCGACGAGCACGCGCGCGATCGTGCGAAAGCAGATTTGACCCGCAAGCTGAAGTTCCTCGATTTCGCGAAATCCCACTTCATTTCCGCCGCGAAGAAGACCGGCATCGGCACGCTGATGCGCTCGGTCGACGATGCGTATGCGGCGGCGATGGCGAAGCTGCCGACGCCGAAGCTCACGCGCGCGCTGATCGAGGCGGTCGAGTTCCAGCAGCCGCGCCGTCGAGGCCCGGTGCGTCCGAAGCTGCGCTATGCGCACCAGGGCGGCCAGAATCCGCCGATCATCGTGATCCATGGCAACGCGCTCGACGCGGTGACCGAAACCTACAAGCGCTACCTCGAGAATCGTTTCCGCGAAACTTTCTCCCTGACCGGGACTCCATTGCGCATAGAGTTCCGTTCGTCGAACAATCCGTACGCGGACAAGAGCTGACGCACGCCTCGCACGCCTGTTTCACCCGTCCCGCAAGGGATAGGCCGTATGGCCCGGGCCCGGGCGGGGCAGGCAAAATCGGCTATAGTGTAGCGATTGGCGCCGGATCTCTTTTTCTTCGTCGCCAATCCAGATCAACCTGCAAAAAAAGATGGAGTACGCCATGAGCAACAAAGGGCAATTGTTACAAGACCCGTTTTTGAACGCACTGCGCAAGGAGCACGTTCCGGTTTCGATTTATCTCGTGAACGGCATCAAGCTCCAAGGGAACATCGAATCGTTCGACCAGTACGTCGTGTTGCTCCGTAATACGGTGACCCAGATGGTCTACAAGCACGCCATCTCGACGGTCGTGCCGGCGCGCCCGGTGAACTTCCACCCGGACGCGGAAGCCTCGTCCTAACCTATCGCCGCGGCCGGCATCCGGTCGCCGCGTGCGACCGATGCCAGCCGCCAAATCTTGACACCTGACAATTTGATCAACGCAGCGCTCGTCGGCATCGATTTCGGCAAGACCGATTTCGAAGCCAGTCTCGAAGAACTCAGTCTTCTCGCATCCAGCGCGGGTGCGCATCCCGCCGTCACGCTGACCGGCCGCCGGTCCAGTCCCGATGCCGCAATGTTCGTCGGCAGCGGCAAAGCCGAAGAATTGCGGCTGGCCTGCGAAGCCAACGACATCGAAATCGTCATCTTCAATCACGCGCTCGCGCCGGCCCAGCAACGCAATCTGGAGCGCGCGCTTAACAGGCGCGTCGTCGACCGCACCAGCCTCATCCTCGACATCTTCGCGCAGCGCGCCCGCAGTCACGAAGGCAAGCTGCAGGTCGAGCTCGCGCAGCTGCAATACCTGTCGACCCGGCTGATCCGCGCGTGGACCCACCTCGAGCGGCAAAAGGGGGGTATTGGCCTGCGCGGCCCCGGTGAAACCCAGCTCGAAACCGACCGCCGGCTGATCGGCGAGCGCATCAAGATGCTGAAGTCCCGCCTCGACCGGCTGCGCCGCCAGCACAGCACGCAGCGCCGCCAGCGGGCCCGCAGCGGGATGATGTCGGTGTCGCTCGTCGGCTATACGAACGCGGGCAAGTCGACGCTGTTCAATGCGCTGACGAAAGCGCAGGCATACGCGGCAGACCAGCTGTTCGCGACGCTCGACACGACGTCGCGGCGCGTGTATCTCGGCGACGAAGTGGGCCAGATCGTGGTGTCGGACACCGTCGGCTTCATTCGCGAGCTGCCGCACCAGCTGGTCGCGGCGTTCCGCGCGACGCTCGAGGAAACGATCCACGCGGACCTGCTGCTGCATGTCGTCGATGCGTCGAGCGCGGTGCGGCTCGAGCAGATCGAGCAGGTCAACGGCGTGCTGCACGAGATCGGCGCGGACACGATCCGGCAGGTGCTGGTGTTCAACAAGATCGATGCCGTGCCCGAGCTGGCGGCCCGGGGCGACGCGGTCGAGCGGGATGAGTATGGTAATATTTCGCGCGTCTTTTTGAGCGCGCGCACCGGTCAGGGTCTGGACGCGCTGCGCGCCGCCATCGCCGAGATCGCCTCCGCGGAACATCTCTCCGGCGCGATGCCGTTCGACGGCGCGCCCGCAGAATCACACGAAGACCACACGCTTTCCGAACACGGGCGCTAGCCGGTCCCGGCCGGTTTGCCGGCGTCTAATCTGGTGAACAAACTCTGGTGAACGAATACAACGAGCGGAGTACCTGGCGGCGGATGCGCGCCTTGCTGTCGATCAACGATCCCCGCTGGGGACGTAGCGAGGGCAATGGCGAGACCAAGCCCCGTGCGAACGAATCGAAGCGCCCGCCGGGCGGCGACGGCGAAGGCCCGCCGGATCTCGACGAGATGTGGCGCAACTTCAACCGGCGCCTGGGCGGCCTGTTCGGCGGCAAAGGCGGCAACGGTTTCCGCCCGGACAACGGCCGCGCCGCGCGAGTCGGCGTCGGCATCGTGATCGGCGTGCTCGTCGCGGTCTATGCCGGCAGCGGCCTCTATGTCGTGCCGGAAGGCCAGACGGGCGTCGTGCTGCAGATGGGCCGGCTGGCCGGCACTGTCGGCCAGGGCGTGCACTGGCGCGCACCGTATCCGTTCGCATCGCACGAGATCGTCGATACGTCGCAGAGCCGTTCGATCGAGATCGGCCGCAGCAACGTCGTGCGTCTCGCGAACGTGAAGGAAGCGTCGATGCTGACGCGCGACGCGGACATCGTCGATGTGCGTTTCAGTGTGCAATACCGGGTCCGCTCGGCGACCGACTACCTGTTTCGCAGCGCCGATCCCGATCGCAGCGTGACGCAGGCCGCGCAGGCCGCGGTGCGTGCGATCGTCGGCACCCGCAGCGCGACGGACGTGCTCAGCCAGGATCGCGATGCACTGCGCCAGCAATTGACCGAGGCGATCCAGCGCGATCTCGACCGCTATCAGACCGGGCTTGAAGTCACGTCCGTGACGATGCAAAGCATCGCGGCGCCCGAGCAGACGCAAGCCGCCTACGGCGAAGTGGCGAAGGCTCGCGACGAGCGCGAGGCGGCGAAGCGCGCCGCGCAGGTCTACGCGAACGACCTGCTGCCGAAGGCGCAGGGCGACGCCGCGAAGCTGATCGACGAGGCGAAGGCGTATTCGGACCGCGTCGTCACGCAGGCCGAAGGCGACGCAGAGCGTTTCAAGCAGGTCTACGCGCAATATTCGAAGGCGCCTGCCGTGATCCGCGAACGGATGTACCTGGAGACCATGCAGGAAATCTATTCGAACTCGACGAAGATCTTCGTCGGCAACAAGGGCGGCAACAACGTCCTGTACCTGCCGCTCGACAAGCTGGTCGAGCAGGGCCGGCAGGGTGCGGCGAGTGCTGCTGCGCCGTCCGGCGCTGCCGCGGCCGACGGGGCGTCCGCGTCGGCCGCCACCGCCACGCCGCCGGCGAACGCGCCGGCCAGCGCGGCCGCTGCCGCGTCGGCAGCCGGCGGCGACACGCTGCGATCGCGCGAAGGCTTCCGCAGCCGGTCGCGTGAAGACGATCTGAAGTAAAGGGAGCGCGAGTCATGAACCGAATCATTGCGCTCGTCGTCGCAATCGTGATCGCCGCCTTTGCGGCGTCGTCGACCGTCCTGACCGTCGGCCCGCGCTACGCGGCCGTGTTGTCGGGCCGCTCGGGCGCGGAGCCGGTCCTGGCCGGCCCCGGCGTCCATTTCAAGTTGCCGCCGCCGTTGCAGACGGCGACGCTGATCGACACCCGCCTGCAGTCGCTCGAGTCGGCGGATCCGCTGCAGTTCGCGACCGCTGACAAGCATGACCTGCTCGTCAGCTATGCGGTCAAGTACCGCATCGCCGATCCGATGAAGTATTTCGCCGCGACCGGCGGCGAGGCGGCCGCGGCCGCCGATCGCCTCGGCGCCGCGCTGAAGGGCGCGCTCGGCGATGCAATCGGCAAGCGCGCACTCGACGACGCGATCGGCGGGCAGCGCGCGATCGCAGATGCCGCCCGCGGTGTGCTGCAGACGGCTGCGTCCGGCTTCGGCGTCGACGTGGTCGACGTGCAGCTCACGCGGGTTGACCTGCCGGCTGCGCAGGCCGACGCCGCCTACCAGCGGATGATCACGGCGCTGCGCGACCAGGCCGCCCGGGTGCGTGCGGAAGGCGCGGCGGACGTCGAGCAGATCAAGGCGGACGCCGAGCGCGAGCAGCAGGCCGTGCTCGCGAATGCGTACAAGTCGGCGCAGACGATCAAGGGCGAGGGCGACGCGAAGGCCGCGACGATCGCCGCCGACGCGTTCGGCCGCGATCCGCAGTTCTACCAGTTCTACGCGAGCCTGCAGGCCTATCGCAACACGTTCAAGCGCAACGACATCATCGTCGTCGACCCCGACAGCGAGTTCTTCCGCTTCATGCGCAGCCCGACGGGCGGTGCCGCCGCACCGGCGGCGCCTGCTCCCCGCAAACACTGACCTTGGGGCGCCGCGTCAGGCGGCGCCGTCGCTCGCATGGACCTGGCTGGCTCGTTGTTGCTTGCAGTTGCGCTGATGCTGATTATCGAGGGCGCGTTCCCCTTCGTGTTTCCGTCCGCATGGCGGGACACGTTTCGTAGAATAGCGGAGCGGCCGCCGCATCATATCCGGATCGGCGGGCTGATCGTGATGGCGCTCGGGCTCGCACTGCTGCTGCTCGCCACCTGATCCGGACGGCGCACCGGCCCGTCCGTCCCGATTCGATTTCGATTCACACCGCGGTGCGCGGAGTCGCGCGCCCAGTTTCCTGTCGTAGGACCGTACCGATGTCGACCTGGTTACTTCCCGAGAATATTGCCGACGTATTGCCGTCGGAAGCGCGCAAGATCGAGGAGCTGCGTCGCAGGCTGCTCGACCGCTTCCGTTCGTACGGCTACGAGATGGTGATGCCGCCGCTGCTCGAATATCTCGAGTCGCTGCTGACGAGCGGCGGCAACGACCTGCGCCTGCGCACCTTCAAGCTGGTCGACCAGCTGTCGGGGCGCACGCTCGGCCTGCGCGCGGACATCACGCCGCAGGTCGCGCGCATCGACGCGCACCTGTTGAACCGCCAGGGCGTGACGCGCCTCTGCTACGCGGGCAACGTGCTGCACACGCGTCCGCGCGGCCTGCACGCGACGCGCGAGCAGATCCAGATCGGCGCCGAGATTTACGGCCATGCAGGGCTCGAGGCCGACCTCGAGGTCCAGCAGCTGATGCTCGACGCATTGCGCCTGACCGGCCTGTCGCGCATCCGTCTCGACCTGTGTCACGCCGGCGTGCTGGCGGCGCTGTTCGCGCGCGACGCGCAGGCGGCCGCGCGCGGCGAGGCGCTGTACGACGCGCTGGCGGGCAAGGACGTGCCGCTGCTGAACGAGCTGACCGACGACCTGGGCGCCGACACGCGCGCCGCGCTGCGCGCGCTGCCGCATCTGTACGGCGACGCGAGCGTGCTCGGCGAAGCGCGCGCGAAGCTGCCGGCGCTGCCGGAAATCACGCGGGCGCTCGACGATCTCGCGCAGCTCGCGGCGCAGGTGCGGGATGCCGAGGTGGCGATCGACCTTGCCGACCTGCGCGGCTATGCGTATCACAGCGGCGCGATGTTCTCGGCGTACGTCGACGGCGTGCCGAACGCGGTCGCCCGAGGCGGCCGCTACGACCATGTCGGCCAGGCCTACGGCCGCGCGCGTCCGGCGACGGGCTTCTCGCTCGACCTGCGCGAAATCGCGCGCATTTCGCCGGTCGAGGCGCGTGGCGCCGCGATCCTCGCGCCGTGGGCGCAGGACGACGCGCTGCGCGCGGCCGTCGCGGCGCTGCGCGATGCGGGCGAGGTCGTGATCCAGGCGCTGCCGGGGCACGACCACGTGCTCGACGAGTTCGCGTGCGACCGTTCGCTCGTCGAGCGCAACGGCGCGTGGGTGGTCGAACCCCGTTAAAAAGGCGTTCGCGGGCCGCGTTTTGGCGTGCCATATCGTTGAAGCGAAACGGAAAAATTCGGAATCGCCCGCGAACATAGGTAAAATACGTTTTTAACCAGCTAACGAATCAACATGTCTGCCAGCGCAGTGAATGTGACTCCCGGGCGCAACGTCGTCGTCGTGGGGACTCAATGGGGTGATGAAGGCAAGGGCAAGATCGTCGACTGGCTGACGGACCACGCTCAGGGCGTCGTGCGTTTCCAGGGCGGCCACAACGCCGGCCACACCCTCATCATCGGCGGCAAGAAAACCATCTTGCGCCTCATTCCGTCGGGCATCATGCGTGAAGGCGTCGCCTGCTACATCGGCAACGGCGTCGTCCTGTCCCCCGAGGCACTGTTCAAGGAAATCGGCGAGCTCGAAGAGGCCGGCCTGAACGTCCGCGACCGACTGTTCATTTCCGAAGCGACCACGCTGATCCTGCCGTACCACATCGCGATCGACCAGGCGCGCGAAGCGCGCAAGGGCGCGGGCAAGATCGGCACGACCGGCCGCGGCATCGGCCCGGCGTACGAAGACAAGGTCGGCCGCCGCGCGCTGCGCGTGCAGGACCTGTTCGACGCGAAGACCTTCGCCGATCGCCTGCGCGAGAGCCTCGATTTCCACAACTTCGTGCTGACCCAGTACCTGGGCGGCGCGGCAGTCGATTTCCAGGCCACGCTCGACACGATGCTCGGCTACGCGGATCGCCTGAAGCCGATGGTGGCCGACGTGTCGCGCCGCCTGTACGACGCGAACAACGCCGGCCAGAACCTGCTGTTCGAAGGCGCGCAAGGCACGCTGCTCGACATCGACCACGGCACCTATCCGTTCGTCACGTCGAGCAACTGCGTCGCCGGTGCGGCAGCGGCAGGCGCGGGCGTCGGTCCGCAGAAGCTGAACTACATCCTCGGCATCACGAAGGCCTATTGCACGCGCGTCGGTTCGGGCCCGTTCCCGAGCGAGCTGTACGACGCCGACAATCCGAAGCGCCAGGAGCAGGTCGGCATCGAGCTCGCGAACGTCGGCAAGGAATTCGGTTCGGTCACGGGCCGACCGCGCCGCACCGGCTGGCTCGATGCGGCCGCACTGCGCCGCTCGATCCAGATCAACGGCGTGTCGGGCCTGTGCATGACCAAGCTCGACGTGCTCGACGGCCTCGACGAGGTCAGGCTGTGCGTCGGCTACAAGATCGACGGCAAGGATGCGGACATCCTGCCGCGCGGTGCGGCCGACGTGGCGCGTTGCGAGCCCGTGTACGAAACGTTCGTCGGCTGGAAGGAAAGCACCGTCGGCATCGATTCGTGGGAAGCGCTGCCGGAGAACGCCCGTGCGTACCTGACCCGCGTCCAGGAAGTGGCCGGCGTGCCGATCGACATGGTGTCGACCGGCCCGGACCGCGACGAGACGATCCTGCTTCGCCATCCGTTCAAGGTGTAACACTCGATGACGAAGCAGAACACGACGATGTCGCTCGTGATGTCCGATCCGCGCAATGACGACAAGAACCTCTGGGTGGGTTGGGACGAGTATCACCGCCTGATCGAGCTGCTCGCGCTCCAGGTGCATGAATCCGGCTGGAAGTTCGACCAGATCCTGTGCCTCGCGCGCGGCGGCCTGCGTGTCGGCGATCAGCTGTCGCGCATCTACGACGTGCCGCTCGCGATCCTCGCGACCAGCTCGTATCGGGAAGCGGCCGGCCGCGAGCAGGGCGATCTCGACATCGCGCAGTACATCACGATGACGCGCGGCAATCTTGCGGGCAACGTGCTGCTGGTCGACGACCTGGTCGATTCCGGCGTCACGCTCGCACGCGTGCAGGAGCACCTGAAGGAGCGCTATCCGTCGGTCACGGCGGTGCGCTCGGCGGTGCTCTGGTACAAGGGCTGCTCGAAGGTGAAGCCCGACTACCACGTGCAGTTCCTGCAGACGAACCCGTGGATCCATCAGCCGTTCGAGGAGTGGGACACGGTCCGTCCGCACAATCTCGAGGCGTGGATCAAGCGCGGCAACGCGCAGCGCAACGGCGCGGGCGCGTAAGCGCCTGCCCGTTTCGCCAGGCCTCACGAACGGCGCCGCTTGCGGCGCCGTTTTCGTTGGTGCGGCGCGACCCGGGTAGGCAGGCGTGGCCGCCGCGGCTATGATGGCAGCCCTGCCACAGCTTGCGCGGCGTTGCACGGGCGGCGCGGAGGGCGTGGCTTCGCGGCAACAGGACAAGGCGGCATCCGGCGCGCGCGCGGGTAGAATAGCGCTCGTTTTGTCCGACTCTGGACCCGATTATTACGCTTCATATGAACGACACGACCCACGCGACCGACGCGATCCACGCGCCACACTCGCCGACGCAGCAACATTCGCTCCAGGCGCTCGCAATCGCTGCCATCGGCGTCGTGTTCGGCGACATCGGCACGAGTCCGCTGTATTCGCTCAAGGAGGCGTTCAGCCCCGCGCACGGCATTCCGCTCACCGAAGGCTCGATCCTCGGCGTGATCTCGCTGCTGTTCTGGGCAATCATGCTCGTGGTCGGCGTCAAGTACCTGCTGTTCGTGATGCGCGCCGACAACAACGGCGAGGGCGGCGTGCTGGCGCTGATGGCGCTGTCGCTGCGGCCGCTCGATCCGAAGACCCGCGTCACGGGCGCGCTGATGGCGCTCGGGATCTTCGGCGCGTGCATGTTCTACGGCGATGCGGTGATCACACCGGCGATCTCGGTGATGTCGGCGGTCGAAGGCCTCGAGATCGCGACCCCGCACCTGTCCCATCTCGTGCTGCCGATCACGATCGTGATCCTGATCGCGCTGTTCTGGATCCAGCGTCACGGCACCGCGACGGTCGGCAAGCTGTTCGGCCCGATCATGGTGGTGTGGTTCGTCGTCATCGCGGCGCTCGGCGTGTACCACATCGCGCGCGTGCCCGGCATCATCGCGGCGATCAATCCGTACTACGCCGTGAGCTTCATGTCCGATCACGTGCTGCAGGCCTATGTGGTGCTCGGCTCGGTCGTGCTGGTGCTGACGGGCGCGGAAGCGCTCTACGCGGACATGGGCCACTTCGGCGCGCGTCCGATCCGCCTCGCCGCCTACGGGCTCGTGATGCCGTCGCTCGTGCTCAACTATTTCGGGCAGGGCGCGCTGCTGATCCAGAACCCGAAGGCGATCGAGAATCCGTTCTTCCTGCTGGCGCCGGACTGGGGGCTGCTGCCGCTCGTCGTGCTGTCGACGGTGGCGACCGTGATCGCGTCGCAGGCAGTGATTTCCGGCGCGTATTCGCTGACCGCGCAGGCGATCCAGCTCGGCTACGTGCCGCGCATGAAGGTGCTGCACACGTCCGAGCTGGCGATCGGCCAGATCTACGTGCCGGTCGTGAACTGGCTGCTGCTGTTCGTGATCCTCTGCATCGTGGTCGGCTTCAAGAGCTCGGACAACCTTGCCGCGGCGTACGGCATCGCGGTGACGGCGACGATGGTGATCACGACCATCCTCGCGTGCGTCGTGATGGTCAAGGTGTGGAACTGGAACAGGCTGCTGGTCGGCGCGATCATTGCCGTGTTCCTGGCGATCGATCTCGGCTTCTTCGGCGCGAACCTGCTGAAGGTCGCGCAGGGCGGCTGGCTGCCGCTCGGGATCGGCGCGCTGCTGTTCTTCCTGCTGATGACCTGGTACAAGGGGCGGCACATCGTGAAGGAGCGCACGGCGGCCGACGGCATCCCGCTCGAGCCGTTCCTGCAAGGGCTGCTCGCGCACCCGCCGCACCGCGTGTCGGGCACCGCGATCTACCTGACCGGCAACGACAAGCTCGTGCCCGTCAGCCTGCTGCACAACCTGAAGCACAACAAGGTGCTGCACGAGCGCACGCTGTTCCTCACGTTCGTCACGCGCGACATCCCGTACGTGCGCGACGACAAGCGCCTGAGCTCGCGCGACGCGGGCGGCGGCCTGTACATCGTGAAGGCAGAATATGGCTTCAACGAAACGCCGGACGTGAAGGCGGTGCTCGAGGAGTTCGGCCGGACTCGAGACATGACGTTCGAGCTGATGGATACGTCGTTCTTCCTCGCGCGCGAAACGGTCGTGCCGACCCAGCTGCCCGGGATGTCGCTCTGGCGCGAGCGCGTGTTCGCGTGGATGCACCAGAACGCCGCGAAGCCGACCGACTTCTTCTCGATTCCGGCGAACCGGGTGGTCGAGCTCGGCACGAAGATCGAGATCTGACGGCCCGGCGGCGCGGCCTCGCGCCGCCCGCTGCCGGAACAAAAAACCCGCCGTCAGGCGGGTTTTTTGTTTGGCGAGTGCGATGCTCAGCGCTTGAGTTTCGCGAACGCCGCGGCCATCGCGCCGGCCGGTTCCGGCTCGCGCGAGCGGGGCGCCCGGGCCTGGCTGCCGCGGCCCGCGCCGCCGCGGTCCTGCTGGCCGCCGCGTGCCGGCGCACCCGGGGTCGCATCGTCGTCGAGGCGCATCGTCAGCGAGATGCGCTGGCGCTTCACGTCGACGTCGAGCACCTTGACCTTGACCACCTGGCCGGCCTTCACGACTTCGTGCGGATCCTTGATGAACTTCGTCGACATCGCGGACACGTGGACGAGGCCGTCCTGGTGCACGCCGATGTCGACGAACGCGCCGAACGCGGCGACGTTCGTCACGACGCCCTCGAGGACCATGCCCGGGACCAGGTCCGATACCTTCTCGACGCCTTCGCGGAACGTCGCTGTCTTGAATTCCGGACGCGGGTCGCGGCCCGGCTTTTCCAGCTCGGACAGGATGTCGCGCACGGTCGGCAGGCCGAAACGCTCGTCGACGAATTCGGCGGGCGACAGGCCGGAGAGCGCGTCGCGGTTGCCGAGCACGTCGTCGATGCGCTTGCTGATCTTCGCGAGGATCCGCTCGACGACCGGATACGCTTCAGGGTGCACCGACGAGCGGTCGAGCGGGTTCTCGCCACCGTTGATGCGCAGGAAGCCGGCGGCCTGTTCGAAGGTCTTGTCGCCGAGGCGCGGCACCTTGCGCAGTTGTTCGCGCGACGGGAACGGGCCGTTCGCATCGCGGTAGTCGACGATGTTGCGCGCGAGCGTCGCGTTCAGGCCCGACACGCGTGCGAGCAGCGCAGCCGAGGCGGTATTCGCGTCGACGCCGACCGCGTTCACGCAATCCTCGACGACCGCGTCGAGCGAACGCGCGAGTTCGCGCTGGTTCACGTCGTGCTGGTACTGGCCGACGCCGATCGCCTTCGGTTCGATCTTCACGAGCTCGGCGAGCGGATCCTGCAGGCGGCGCGCGATCGACACGGCGCCGCGCAGCGTCACGTCGAGCTCCGGGAACTCCTTCGCCGCGAGCTCGGACGCCGAGTAGACGGACGCGCCGGCTTCGGACACGACGATCTTCTGCAGGCGCAGCTCCGGATGCTTCGCGATCAGCTCGCTCGCGAGCTTGTCGGTTTCGCGCGACGCGGTGCCGTTGCCGATGCTGACGAGTTCGGCCTGCGTCTGCGCGGCGATGCGCGCGAGCTTCGCGAGCGAGCCGTCCCAGTCGCGGCGCGGCTCGTGCGGGTAGATCGTGTCGGTCGCGAGCACCTTGCCGGTGCGGTCGACGACCGCGACCTTCACGCCCGTGCGCAGGCCGGGGTCGAGACCGATCACGGCCTTCGGGCCGGCCGGCGCCGCGAGCAGCAGGTCCTTCAGGTTGCGCGCGAACACGCGGATCGCCTCATGCTCGGCGGTCTCGCGCAGTTGCGTCAGCAATTCGTTCTCGATGTGCGGTTGCACCTTCACGCGCCAGCACCAGCGGCACACGTCGGACAGCCACTTGTCGGCCGGCCGGTTCTGGTTCGCGATGCCGAAATGGCGCGCGATCATCGCTTCGCCGGGGTGCGGCACCTGCGCGTCGAGTTCCTCGCCGAGGCCGAGCTTGACGGTCAGGACGCCCGCGTTGCGGCCGCGGAACAGCGCGAGCGCGCGGTGCGACGGCACGGTCTTGATCGTTTCCGCGTAGTCGTAATAATCGCGGAATTTCTCGCCTTCTTCGTTTTCCTTGCCCTCGACGACCGCCGACGACACGACGCCCTGGTTGTGCAGGTAGTCGCGCAGTTTGCCGAGCAGCTCGGCCGTTTCGCCGAACTGCTCGGACAAGATGTCGCGGGCGCCGTCGAGCGCGGCTTTCACGTCGGCGACGCCCTTGTCGGCGTCGACGTACGCGGCCGCTTCGGCCTGCGGGTCGAGCAGCGGGTTGCCGAGCAGTGCCTGCGCGAGCGGCTCGAGGCCGGCTTCGCGGGCGATCTGCGCGCGCGTGCGGCGCTTCGGCTTGTACGGCAGATAGAGGTCTTCGAGCACCTGCTTGCTGTCGGCGGCGTCGATCGCGGTGCGCAGCTCGTCGGTCAGCTTGCCTTGCTCGTCGATGCTCGAGAGGATCGCGGCGCGGCGCTCCTCGAGCTCGCGCAGGTACAGCAGGCGCTCTTCGAGCTGGCGCAGTTGCGTATCGTCCAGGTTGCCGGTCACTTCCTTGCGGTACCGGGCAATGAACGGAACGGTGGCGCCTTCGTCGAGGAGTTGCACTGCCGCCGCGACCTGGCGCGGCTGGACGGTCAGTTCGGTGGCGATGCGCTGTACGATCTTGAGTGCTACGGTTTCCGTCATGTCGTGGATGATCTGCCTGCTGAAATCGCGACGCGGGGCCGGCGGGGCCCGCATGGCGGGCCGCTCGCGGCGAGCCCGCCGAACCAGACGCCGCGGGTGAATGAAGCGGGGCATTTTGCCATAAATGGCGGAGCGTCCAGCCGCGCGGTGATAGAATTTGACACATGTCCCGCAGCTTTCCTACGACGTTGCCAACCTCCCGTTTCCCTCTCGTCGCGCTCGGCGCAGCGCTGGCCGCGGCTTTGTCCCTCGGGCCGGCCGGCGCACATGCGCAGGCGTCGGATGTTGCCGCTTCCGCGCCCGTCGCGGCCCAGGCCGCCCCGGATTTCGACGCCCGTCAAAAAGTGCTCAATCAACGCACGGCCAAAAACGATTATCGTTATGCGGTGGCCGAGCACGACTGCTACAGCACGTTCTTCGTCAATCACTGCCTCGGCAAGGCGCGCGACCAGATGCGCGACGAGCGTGCGAGCATCCGGCAGGAGCAGCTCGCGCTCGATGACGAGCAGCGTGCGGTGCGGGCGGAGCAGCGCGACCAGCAAATCGCGCTGAAGAACGCGCAGAATGCGGCGCAGGCGCCGCAGCGTGCGCAGAACGAAGCGGCAAACGCGGCCGCCTTCCGCGACAAGCAGCAGGAAAATGCGCTGAAGCGGGCGGAGCGCGGTGCGGAAGGCCCGCAGCGCGCGGCCAGCCGGCAGTCTTACGACCAGAAGCAGGCCGATTTCCAGCGCAAGCTCGATGACGCGCACCGGCAGGCGGCCCAGAAGGCGCAGGAACGGGCCAGCAATGCCGAGCGCTACGAGCGCAAGCAGAACGAGGCGGCGCAGCACAAGGCCGACGTGGAGCAGCGACAGAAGGACGCGGCCGAGAAGGCCAAGCAGCAACAGCTGGGGCAGTAACGTGTTGGGTTGATCCGGAAAGCAGTCTCGAGCGCACCGGCAGGCTGGCCGGCGCGCTGCTTCGATGAGGAGGCGAACATGCAGAGCCGTCACGCGGAACAGCAGCAGGAATTGCACAACCGTTTGGCATCATTGGAGGAGCTGCACTCGCGGCTCGCTCGAGAGATCGAGCAGAAGGAAGGTCGGTCCGACATCGACGACATTACGCTGCACAAGCTGAAGAAGGAAAAGCTGGCGGCCAAAGACAAAATCATCATGCTGCAATCGCAGCTGGAACCCGATAAGCGCGCCTGAGCGCGGCCTGGCAAGCGCCGGCGCCGTCCCGGGCGCTGGAAACAGGAACGCTTGCCTTGAATTCACCGCTTGAAGCCACCCCCGATGCCCGGCGAGACGCGTCGTCCGCCGGGCGCGCCCGTGCGCCCGAAGCCGCCTTCGAGCTGAGCCGCAAGCGCGTCGACGAGCTCGACACGATCTTCGGTGACGGCGGGCTGTTCGCGCGCGCGCTCGACGGCTACCGGCCGCGTGCGTCGCAGATCGAGATGGCGCGTGCCGTCGCGGCCGCGATGGAGGCGTCCGCGCGCCGGATGCCCGAACCCGAGATCTTCGAGACCCGCAAGCGCCCCGCGCGCCGCCTGCAGAACGATGCCGACAAGACGGCCGAGCCGGGCGCGGACGACGCCGCGGCAGCGGAGGCCGACAGCGACGCGGGCGACAACACGCTGATCGTCGAGGCCGGCACCGGCACGGGCAAGACCTACGCGTATCTCGTGCCCGCGATGCTGTGGGGCGGCAAGGTCATCGTGTCGACCGGCACCAAGCACCTGCAGGACCAGCTGTTCCAGCGCGACATCCCGACCGTGCGCGACGCGCTCGCGGTGCCGGTGACGGTCGCGATGCTCAAGGGGCGCGCGAACTATCTGTGCCACTACTACCTGCAGCGCACCGCCGACAACGGGCGGCTGCCGTCGCGGCAGGACACCGCGTACCTGCAGGAGATCGTCCGCTTCGCGAAGGTCACGCGCAGCGGCGACAAGGCGGAGCTGGCCAGCGTGCCGGAAACGGCGCCGGTGTGGTCGATGGTCACGTCGACCCGCGACAACTGCCTCGGCCAGGAATGCCCGCACTACAAGGAATGCTTCGTGATGCAGGCGCGGCGCGAGGCGCAGCAGGCCGACGTCGTCGTGGTCAACCATCACCTGTTCTTCGCGGACATCATGCTGCGCGACACCGGCATGGCCGAGCTGCTGCCGAACGCGAACACGATCATCTTCGACGAAGCGCACCAGCTGCCGGAGACGGCGACGCTGTTCTTCGGCGAAACGCTGTCGACGACGCAGATCCTCGAGCTCGCGCGCGATACGGTCGCGGAAGGACTGAGCCACGCGCGCGACGCGGTGGAGTGGGTCAAGCTTGGCGGCGCGCTGGAGCGCGCGGCGCGGGACCTGCGGCTTGCGTTCGCGGACGATACGATCGTGCGCATGTCGCTCGCGCAGCTCGGCGACGACCATCCGCTGTTCGGCGCGCTTGATGCGCTGGAGGCGGCGCTCGATGCACTCGCGTCGGCGCTGGCCGGCCAGGCCGAGCGGGCGGAATCGCTCGGCGCGTGCCTGCGCCGCGCGCGCGAGCTGCAGGACCTGCTCGCCGGCTGGGTCGCGCCCGGCGCCGCGCAGGAGGCCGCGAAGGCGGATGCGGCCGACGCGGCGGCCGGCGACGGCGATCCGAACGAGAAGGTGCGCTGGGTCGAGGTGTTCTCGCATACCGTGCAGCTGCACGAAACGCCGCTGTCGGTCGCGCCGATCTTCGCGAAGCAGCGCGCGGGCGTGCCGCGCGCGTGGGTCTTCACGTCGGCGACGCTGTCGGTGCGCGGCGATTTCACGCATTACGCGGCGCAGATGGGGCTCAGCTCGAGGCGTTCGATGACGCTTGCGAGCCCGTTCGACTACCAGACGCAAGGGCTGCTGTACGTGCCGCGCAACCTGCCGCAGCCGTCGTCGCCCGCGTTCACCGATGCGGTGTTCGACGCCGCGCTGCCGGCCATCGCGGCGGCGGGCGGCGGGGTGTTCATGCTGTGCACGACGCTGCGCGCGGTCGACCGGATCGCGTCGAAGCTGCGCGACGTGATCGAGTCGCGTGGCTGGAATACGCCGCTGCTCGTGCAGGGCGATGCGAGCCGCACCGAGCTGCTCGACCGTTTCCGCGCCTACGGCAATGCGATCCTGGTCGGCAGCCAGAGCTTCTGGGAAGGCGTCGACGTGCGCGGCGACGCGCTGTCGCTCGTCGTGATCGACAAGCTGCCGTTCGCGCCGCCCGACGATCCGGTGCTGGCCGCGCGTCTCGATGCGCTGACGAAGAAGGGCTTGAGCCCGTTCGCCGTGCATCAGCTGCCGCAGGCGGTGATCACGCTGAAGCAGGGCGCGGGCCGGCTGATCCGCGCGGAAACCGATCGCGGCGTGCTGATGATCTGCGACACGCGGCTGGTCGACAAGCCCTACGGGCGGCGGATCTGGCAGAGCCTGCCGCCGTTCAAGCGCACGCGCGAGATCGAGGTCGTCGAGGAGTTCTTCGCCGAGCATCGCGCGGCGAAGCGGATGTAGCCGCTTCACGTCTCCCGCCCGCGCGAAACCACCGTGCAACAAAAAACCCGGCTGCGAGGCCGGGTTTTTTTGTGGGTGCGCGCGTTACGCGGCGCGGCGGATCAGAACTGCCACCACGACTTCTTCGCACCGGGGCGGGCGTGGCCCGTGACGTACGGGCTGTCCGGGAACGTACCCGCGAGCACGCGCTTCGTATCCTCGGCGAGCTGCGGCTGGTTCAGCTTGCCGTACGACAGGACCATGATGTGCAGCGCGTCCTCGATGGCCGGCGCACCCTTGTAATCCTTGATCGCGAGCTGCGCGCGGTTGATCGCTGCAACGTACGCGCCGCGACGGTAGTAGTAGTCGGCCGCATGCACTTCGTGCGACGCGAGCGCATTGACGATGTAGCGCATCCGGGCCGCCGCGTCCGGCGCGTACTTGCTCTTCGGATAACGGTCGACGACGATCTTGAATGCGTCGTACGATTCGCGCAGCGCCTGCGGATCGCGCTCGCTCATGTCCTGGCCGGAGAAGCGGCCGAACAGCCCGAGATCGTCGTTGAAGTGGATCATGCCCTTCAGGTAGTACGCATACGGGATATCGGGATGATCGGGGTGCAGCTGGATGAAGCGGTCGACGGCCTGGTCGGCGGCGGCCGCTTCGTTGTCCTTCCAGTTGCAGTACGCGACGTTGATCTGCGCCTGCTGCGCGAAATGACCGAACGGGTCGCGACCCTGCAGCGCCTCGAAGTATTTCGCGCACTTGCCCCAGTCGCCGCCGGACAGGGCGTCCTGGGCCTCTGAGTATAATTTGTTGTTCGACCAGGTCGCGGTCTCGTCCTGCTTCTGCGGCAAGCCGTGGCAACCCGCGATGAGGGCCGCGGCTGCAACCGCCGTCGCCCGGGCGGCGACGGTTTTTGCCGCGCGTTTGGTCGAATTCATCATGCTCGCATGTCCTAGCTTCAAGTCTTGGTGACCCAGTCTAAATGACCCGTTCAAATTCGCAGAATGCCCAGCAGGGCAAGTCAAATCGCGAAGATTATAGCCCAAGCGATCGGCCCGCCGACGCTGCTTCCGGCGATTCGCTCGACGACGACCTCACCGGCGACGCGCTGCAGTCGCCCGTCGCGCCGTCCGGCGCAGGCGACGATGCGCCGCGTGTCGTCGAAGTCCCCGCATCGCTTGCCGGCGAGCGCCTCGACAAGGCGCTCGCGCAGCTGTTTCCCGAATTCTCGCGCAGCCGGCTGCAGAGCTGGATCGACGCCCAGCGGGTGCGCATCGACGGCGCGCCCGCGAAGATCCGCCAGCCGGTGCCGCTCGGCGCGACGATCGAGCTCGTGCCCGACCTGCTGCCCGAGCAGCTCGCGTTCACGCCGGAGCCGGTGCCGCTCGACATCGTCTACGAGGACGACGCGCTCGTCGTCATCAACAAGCCGGCGGGCCTCGTCGTGCATCCGGCCGCCGGCAACTGGAGCGGCACGATCCTCAACGGCCTCTTGCACCGCTACGGCGACGCGGCGGCCGGCCTGCCGCGCGCGGGGATCGTCCACCGGCTCGACAAGGAAACCTCGGGCCTGATGGTGGTCGCGCGCACGCTCGCCGCGCAGACGGACCTCGTCCGCCAGCTGCAGGCCCGCACCGTGAAGCGCCGCTATTTCGCGCTCGTGTGGGGCACGATGCCGGAAGACGGCACGATCGACGCGCCGATCGGCCGCGATCCGCGCGAGCGCACACGCATGGCGGTCGTGACCGGCGCGTCGGGCAAGCCCGCGCGCACGCATTTCCGCACGGTTGACACATGCGTGTGGCAACGTCAGCCGGTGTCCGCGATCCAGTGCGATCTCGAAACCGGCCGTACCCACCAGATCCGCGTGCATTGCTCGCATGTCGGCCATCCGCTGCTCGGCGATCCCGTGTACGGGCGCGCGCGCGGCAAGCGCTCGGTGACGCCGCTGCCGGACGGGTTCGCGCGGCAGGCGCTGCATGCGTGGCGGCTCGGCCTCGTGCATCCGGTGACCGGCAGGACGATGCAATGGCGCTGCCCGCTGCCGGACGACATGACCGCGCTCGTCGGCGCGCTCGGCTTCGGGCACGACGATGCGGAATTCGACGAAGACGGCGATTACGATGATGACTTCGGCGGCGAGTATGAAGACGATGCGGCCTACCCGGACGACGAGGAGGAGTGAGTGACGATGACGAACCTGGCGCCGTTGACGTGGCACGACTGCGTGCGGCCCGACTGGCAGGTGTCGCCGCGCGTGCGCGCGCTGGTCACGACGCGCGACGGCGGTGTCAGCGAGGGCCCGTACGGGCGCTGGCAGGACGGCGCCGCGCAGCCGGGCGGGATGAATCTCGGGCTGCACACCGGAGACGACCCCGCGCATGTCGCCGAGAACCGCGCGCGGCTGCTGGCGCTTGCGGGCCAGCCGCGCGCCGCGTGGCTCGAGCAGGTGCACGGCGCGCGGATCGTGCGCGCCGATGAAGTGATCGCGGCCGATCCCGACTCCGTGGCGCCGGTGCGGGCCGACGCGAGCGTGACCGATCGCGCGAATGCGGTGTGCGTCGTGATGGTCGCGGATTGCCTGCCGGTGCTGCTGTGCGATGCGCAGGGGCGCGCGGTCGGCGCCGCGCATGCGGGCTGGCGCGGGCTCGCGGCCGGCATCGTCGAGGACACCGCGGCACAGGTCGCGGCGCTCGCCGGCGGTGCGGCCGACAGCCTGCATGCGTTCCTCGGGCCGGCGATCGGCCCGGGGGCGTTCGAGGTCGGCGCGGACGTGCGCGACGCATTTCTCGACACGGCCCCGCAGTCGGAGCATGATGAAACCCGGCACGCGTTCGCCGCGATCGAAGGCGCGCCCGGCAAGTATCTGGCCGATCTCCACGCGCTCGCACGGCTGCGTCTCGCGCGCGCGGGCGTGTCGCACGTGAGCGGTGGCGGCGCATGCACGGTCACCGAGCCGTCGCGTTTCTATTCGTACCGGCGCGACCGCGTAACCGGCCGCATGGCCGCGGCGATCTGGCTGGCCGACTGACGTCGCGCAGGCATGGCATGCTGCGATGCGGTATCGGGTTATCTCGATATTTGCGCGGCAGAATGCCGATGAATGCGCAACCCAATGAAAAAATGTGAAGTCAAGCGAATCGATATGCCGATGTGTTCGCCGGGAGCCTTGCTCCGCCTGTTGCGCGCGGATTATCTCCGTGCTTGATGGCTCGTCGTGATCCGGGTTTGACGCAACGCTTCACATGGGGAAAACGATAATGATAAAAATACCGCACTGCGGCAGAATCTGGAGACGCCTCTCCAGAGCATGACGGCCCTGCTTGCACGGCCGGCACGCCGCGCCGCGAGCAGGATTTCCACGATTGACGCTCAGGAATCACCGGTAAGGCAGGTAATGACAGCATCGAAAAACTCGTCGACGTCCGCACAGGCGGACACTTTCGCGGGCCACCAGGCATTTGCCCAGGCAGCCCAGCAAGCAGCGCAGCCGATGCAGCAGATGTTCGAGGCGTGGTTGAGCGCGTGGCGGGGCTTCGCGGATCCGGCGCGCGCCGCGACCGCGTCGGCCGCGACGAATCCGTTCGCGACGTTCCAGTTCCCCAAGTCGTTTCCGTTCCAGATGCCGTCGATGGCCGATTTCGGCGGCGCGGCCTCGCCGTTCGCCGGCCTGAAGCTGCCGGCCGCCGCGATCCCGCCCGAGCGCCTGCAGAAGCTGCAGGCCGACTATGCGCGCGATTGCGTGACGCTGATGCAGCAGGCGGGCGCCGCGAAGCTCGAGGTGCCTGAGCTGAAGGACCGCCGCTTCAGCGGCGACGCGTGGAAGGCATCGCCCGCGCACGCGTTCGCGGCTGCGTGGTACCTGCTCAACGCGCGCTACCTGCAGGAACTCGCCGACGCGCTCGAGACCGATCCGAAGACGCGCGAGCGGATCCGCTTCGCGGTGCAGCAGTGGACGGCCGCCGCCGCGCCGAGCAACTATCTCGCGTTCAACCCGGATGCGCAGAAGTCGATCCTCGAGACCCAGGGCGAAAGCCTGCGGCAGGGGATGATGAACCTGCTGGGCGACCTGCAGCGCGGCAAGATTTCGCAGACCGACGAATCGCAATTCGTGGTCGGCAAGAACCTCGGCTGCACCGAGGGCGCGGTCGTCTACGAGAACGACCTGATCCAGCTGATCCAGTACAAGCCGAAGACGGAGACGGTATTCGAGCGGCCGCTGCTGATCGTGCCGCCATGCATCAACAAGTTCTACATCCTCGACCTGCAGCCCGAGAACTCGCTCGTCGCACATGCGCTGTCGTGCGGCCACCAGGTGTTTCTCGTGTCGTGGCGCAACGCGGATGCTTCGGTCGCCCACAAGAATTGGGACGACTACATGAACGAAGGCCTGCTCGCCGCGATCGACGCGGTGCAGCAGGTGAGCGGCCGCGAGCAGATCAACACGCTGGGCTTCTGCGTCGGCGGCACGATGCTGTCAACCGCGCTCGCGGTGCTGGCCGCGCGCGGCGAGCACCCGGCCGCGTCGATGACGCTGCTCACCGCGATGCTCGACTTCTCCGACACGGGCGTCGTCGACGTGTTCGTCGACGAGGCGCACGTGCAGATGCGCGAGCAGACGATCGGCGGGAAGAGCGGCACGCCGCCGGGGCTGATGCGCGGCGTCGAGTTCGCGAACACGTTCTCGTTCCTGCGTCCGAACGATCTCGTCTGGAACTACGTCGTCGACAACTACCTGAAGGGCCGCACGCCGGCGCCGTTCGACCTGCTGTACTGGAACAGCGATTCGACGAACCTGCCGGGCCCGATGTACGCGTGGTACCTGCGCAATACGTATCTCGAGAACCGGCTGCGCGAGCCGGGCGCGCTGACCGTGTGCGGCGAGGCGGTCGACCTGTCGCTGATCGACGTGCCGACCTTCATCTACGGCTCGCGCGAGGATCACATCGTGCCGTGGCAGACGGCCTACGCATCGACGTCGATCCTGACGGGCCCGCTGAAGTTCGTGCTCGGCGCGTCGGGCCACATCGCGGGCGTGATCAATCCGCCGGCGAAGAAGAAGCGCAGCTTCTGGGTCAACGACAGCGACCTGCCCGAAGCCGCGGACGACTGGCTCGCCGGCGCGGCCGAGCAGCCCGGCAGCTGGTGGCCGACCTGGACCGGGTGGCTCGACCAATACGGCGGCCGCAAGGTGGCGCCACCCGCGCAGGCCGGCTCCGCGCAATTCCCGGTGATCGAGCCGGCGCCCGGCCGTTACGTGTTGCAGCGCGATTGACGAAAGACTGACGGCGGCGCACGCTGTCTGGTGCGCCGCAGTTTTTTAACAGGGCGGGGAGCGATGCGCCGTGTCGCGCCGGCCCGGAGGAAAGGGAAATGACGGACGTAGTGATCGTATCGGCCGCGCGAACCGCGGTCGGCAAATTCGGCGGTTCTCTCGCGAAGATCGCGGC
>LOZU01000047.1:0-9959 GCA_001527685.1 Burkholderia pyrrocinia | reverse complement strand
AACGGCGCGCACATGTATCCGATCGGCACGTTCGCTGCCAAGGAGCAGCTCGCGGGATGGTTGAGGCTTGAAGGGCGGGGAGCACATCGCGTTCACTTCTCGCCTGAGCTGGCCGGCGACTTCTTCGATCAGTTGACTGCTGAGCGGCTTGTTACGAAGTGGATTGGTGGCAAGGCGAAACGCGAATGGTGGAAGCCCAAGTCGGCGCGCAATGAGGTGCTCGACCTGATGGTCTACAACATGGCTGCCTCCTGGTTTGTCGGTCTGCCGCGCTGGAGAGCCATTCAATGGGAAACCCTGCAGGGAAATCTCGAACGTGACGATCTGTTCCGGCAAGTCGAAGCGGACACGCCTGAATCACCGGCGCATGGAGAGGAAAGCGGCGATGTGCCGACGGATGCTGTTGCGGGCGAGACGCCGTCCGAGGCGGTGCCTGCCGCGCCAGCCCATACGCCACCCGAACCAAGGCCAATGCTGCCCCCGCGAACTGTCCGCCAGCCTGTGCGGCGGGTTGGGCGTTCGTCGTATTTGAACCGTAAGTAGAGGAGTTTTCATGGCTTACACACGTGCTGACCTCGATCGCATTCAAGCCGCGATCGCAAAGGGCGAGCTGGAAGTGCAGTACGCCGATCGGCGCGTGCGCTATCGCTCGATTGCCGAGCTGCGCGAGGCGCGAACTGAGATCGTGCGTTCGCTCGACGGCGCGGCGGGGCGTCCGCGCATGTTCCGTCTGAGACACGCCGGCAAGGGGCTGCGATGAGTCGAGCGTATCCGACACTCTCCCAGCGGGGTTTCGTGGTGCCAACGCGGCTGAAGGCGGCCGCCTACGAGGCGGCGAGTACCGGCGGGGCGCGCGCAAAGTCGTGGCGGGCGTCGGGCGCGGGGCCGAATGCGGCGGCGGTTCAAAACTTGCCGCTGCTGCGCGCCCGCGCCCGCGACGCGATCAGGAATGACACCTGGGCTAAAGCAGCCATTGAGCGGCTCGTGTCGAATACGATCGGTACCGGCATCCAGGCGCATCCCCAACACCCTGACGAAGTCATCCGGAAACAGCAAAAGCAACTTTGGGAGGACAGTTCGCTGGAGATGGATCCCGACGGGCAAACCGATCTTCCGGGGCAGCAGACGTTGGCGGCCCGATCGTTCTTTAGCGATGGTGAAGTGCTGGTGCGGCGGCGCATGTGTCGTCCGCGTGATGGACTGGCGGTGCCGTTACAGATCGAGCTACTTGAAGGCGACATGTTGCCGATGGATAAGAGCGAGATCGTGCCGGGCGGGGAGATCGTCAATGGCGTGGAGTTCGACGAGGACGGCCGCCGGGTCGCGTATCACCTACTGAAGCGTCATCCCGGCGAGTATGGGCGCGCATCGATGTCCAACATGCAGACCGTTCGCGTGCCGGCCGACGAGATCGCACATGTGTTCCTCGCCTTGCGGCCCGGCCAGGTGCGCGGCGTGCCTCAACTGGCAACGGTATTGTCGAGATTGCACTCGCTCGACAATTTCGACGACGCCGTGCTGTTTCGACAAGAGCTCAGCAATCTGTTCGCGGGCTTCGTCGTCAAGTCGAATCCGGAACCGGATCTTCCGGGCGATCCTATGACAGGTGCGCGATTGCAATACGACACGGACGGCTTTTCGCCGGTCGTGTCGCTCGAGCCGGGCAGCATGCAGGAGTTGGCTGCGGGAGAGGATGTGAAGTTTGCCGAACCGCCGGGCGCGGGCAACGACTATGCGCCGTTCATGCGCCAGCAGTTGATGGCCGCTGCGGCGTCGGTCGGCATGCCGTATGAGGTGCTGACCGGCGACCTGCGCGACGTGAGCGATCGCGTGCTGCGCGTGATCCTGAACGAGTTCCGCCGATCGGTCGAACAGATCCAGTGGAACGTATTTATCCACCAGTTCTGCCGCAAGGTCTGGCGCTGGTGGGTAGATGCGTGCGCGCTGTCGGGTGCGATGCCGATGCCGGACTACTACCGGAACCGGCGCGCGTATCTGCGCGTGCGGTGGGTGCCGCAAGGCTGGCCGTACATCCATCCCGTGCAGGACGTCACGGCGAAGCGCATGGAGATCCGGTCTGGGCTGGCGAGCCGGTCCGGTGCGGTGCTTTCGCGTGGGGACGATCCGGAGCAGGTCGACCGCGAGAACGCGGCCGATCTCGCGCGGGAGCGACAGCTCGGGATTCGATATGACACCCTCGATCCGCTCGACGGTACGGGTGACGCATTTAAAAGGGATGGCGAATGAAAGGGAAGAAACGTTGGTGGGACATCCGTGCACAAGCGAGCGCGGACGGTGGGAAGGTCGCCGAGATCCGGATCTACGGTGACATTGGATTTTGGGGCACCGACGCGGATCTGTTCGCATCGAAGCTCGACGAGGTAGCGGCGACGGCAACGTCGATCGTCGTCGCGATCAACTCGATGGGCGGCGACGTGTTCGACGCATTCACGATCTACAACGCGCTGCGGCGGCATGGCGGGAAGGTAACGGGCCGCGTCGACGGCGTTGCCGCGTCGGCCGCGTCGCTGATTTTGATGGCTTGCGACACGATCGTGATGCCGTCGAACGCCATGCTGATGATCCATAACCCGCATACGGTCGCGGCCGGCGAGGCCGAAGACTTCCGTCGTCTCGCCGATCTGCTCGACAGCACGGGGGCGAACATCCTCGCGGCGTACGTCCAGCGTAGCGGTCTGTCGGAAGACGATGTTCGCGCGATGATGAACGCGGAGACCTGGCTGACGGCATCGCAGGCGAAAGAGCAGGGTTTCTGCGACTCGATCGAGGAGCCGATCAGCATCGCCGCATATGCAGGCGCTGCGCGGCTGGCTGCGCGTTTCTCGGCCGTCCCGGCGGAGATTCGGGCGGTGCTGGAGGGCGACGGCGAGGTGTCGCCGCCGAATCCGCAGCCGAATCCACCGGCCGATCCTGCGCCGCCGCCGTTGGCGACGCCGGACGTTACGGCGCTCGCTTCGCACGTGTATGCCGCATGCCGCGATGCGCGGATCGAACACTGCGCCGAGGGCATCGTGCTGGCGACGGGCCTGCGCGATCGCGCGACGGTCGACGCTGCGATCCGCAGCGCGCAGGACATCGCGGGCATCTGTCTGGCCGCGAGCCTGACCGAGCTAACGGCTGGCTTCGTTGCGGACGGCTTGACGCCCGATCAGGTTCGCGCACGGTTGTTCGAGCGCGTAACGGCGTCGCAGTCGAGCATCACCAATCGTCCGGCACCGGGGGCACCCAACGCGCCGCAGGTCGACGCGCGTGCGCCGCGTGCGGCATCCATTTACGCGGCTCGCAAGAGCGGCAAGTAACTTTGACGTAACCCGAGGAGGGGAATCACATGTCGAACGTGAAGCAACAGGGCGTGTTGCCGGCTGAATTTCTTGTGTCGGAGGGTAACGGGCAGATCTCCCGTGAGCGCATCGTCGTCAAAGCTGGCCCGGCGCTGCCGGCCGGCCAGGTGCTCGGCGTGACCGGCACCGGTGAATATGCGCCGTACCTGAACACGGCGAACGATGGTTCGGAAGTCGCAGCGGCGATCCTGTACGCGCCGTTGGCGGCGTCCGATGCGCCGCGTCCGGCGACGGGCATCGTGCGGCTCGCCGAGGCGGTTGGCGGCCTGCTCACTGGTCTGGACGCGGCTGGCCGAACCGACCTTGCCGAGCGCCACGTAATCATCCGCTGATCGCGGTTCACGTCTTCGAAGGCCACGCATTGCGCGTGGCCTTTTTTGTATCTATTTTCCAGTTGGAGGTTGTATGGCGGACATCGCCCTGTTTCAAGACGATGCGTTTTCGCTGTCGTCCCTGAGTGCGGCAATCAACGAGCAGCCGTATGTGCCCGGCCGGATCGGCACGCTCGGGCTGTTCGAGGAGGACGGTATCACGACGACGACGATTCAGATCGAGCGCGATGGCGATACGCTGTCGCTCGTCGGCGCAGGCGAGCGCGGCTCCCCGGCCGCCGTTGTTGCGGGGAGCAAGCGCAACATGATCCCGTTCAATACGGTGCACCTGCCGCAGCGCGGCGTTATCAAAGCGGACGAGATCCAGAATCTGCGGGCGTTCGGTTCGGAAACAGAGCTGGAGGCGCTGCAGACCGTGGTGAATCGCCGCCTCGCGAAGATGCGCCGCCAGCTCGACGCGACGCACGAATTCCACCGGATTGGCGCGATCAAGGGCGCGGTGCTGGATGCCGACGGCAAGACGGTGTTGATCGACCTGCTGAAGTACTTCGGTATCGAGCAGACGGCGATCCCGTTCGAACTGGACGCGGCCGGCACGGAAATCCGTCAGAAGTGCCAGCTCGTACAGGATGCGATCGAAGACGCGCTCGGTGCGACGACGTACACCGGGGTGCGCGTGCTCTGCGGCCGGGCGTTCTGGAACAAGCTGATCGTCCTCAAGACCGTGAAGGAAACGTATCTCGCAACCGCGATGGCGGCGTCGCTGCGCGGCGACACGCGCGACGCGTTCGATATCGGCGGGTGCACATTCGAACGCTATCGCGGCCGGGTCGGTGATGTGGGTTATGTCGCGGACAACGAGGCGTATGCGGTGCCCGAAGGGGTGCCGGAGCTGTTCATCACGCGCTTCGCGCCGGCCGACTATGTCGAGGCGGTCAACACGACGGGGCTGCCGTACTACGCGAAGCAGGAGCTGATGGACTTCGGCAAGGGTGTCGAGATCGAGGCGCAGTCGAACCCGATCCACCTGTGCACGCGCCCCAAGGCGATCGTCAAGCTGAAGGCGTGACATGGCGTTCCGGGATCTGATCGCGGACGTCGACTCGGCCGTGCTGCGCGACCTGGGCGATGCGGACATCACGATCGACGGCCAGCCCGTCGAAGGGATGTTCGCGTCGCCGTGGCTCGGGCCGGATCTCGGCAGCCAGCGCACGCAGCTAGTCGCGCCCGTGTTTCATCTGCGGGATCGTGATGCCGTCAACGTCCGGCAAGGCAGCGTCTTGGTCGCGAACGGCGAACGGTATCGCGTGCTTGAGGCGCATCCGGACGGCACGGGCTGGACCGTACTCATTCTCCAGTAGCGCATATGGACGACCTGAAAGTCGAGATCAACATCAACGAGGTGACGGCCGCTTTGCACGGGCTGTCCCCAAACGCGATGCGGGCCGCGTGGCGGCGCACGTTGCGCAAGACGGCAGCGTGGATCAAGAGCCAGACCGCGAAGGAAGTCGGTGCGGCGACAAAGATCCCGCAGAAGGTGATCCGCCGCCGGCTCTACTTCTTCCTGCGGTCGGCCGACACCGGCAAGGTGTGGCTCGGCCTGAACCCGATCGAGGCGCATCGCCTCGGCAACGCAATGAAGACGCGCAAGGGCATGCGCGTGGGGCGCCAGTCGTTCGAGGGCGCGTGGCGACAGTCGAAGCGCCAGCCGGACGGGCCGATCTACGAGCGGACGGGCAAGGAACGGATGCCCTACCGTATGGTGACGGTCGCATGGCAACAGACTGGCGATCCGGCATTCCGACGCGCCGCGAGAGCGTGCGAAGACAGGTTGTTGGTGATCCTCCGTCAGGAGGTGAACTACGAACTACTGAAGGCGATACGACGTGCTTGAAAACCTGAAACAGCTACACGACGCGATCGAGCAGGGGCTGCGCACCAAACTGCCGGCGATGAAGCGGATCGATGCATATCCGCGTCTCGGTCAGAAGATCGAAACGCCGTTGATCGCGGTCGAACTGAGCGAGTTCGAACCCGGCCTCGACGACGGGACCGACAACGTGCCGCTGATCGCACGCATGCAGGCGCGTGTCGTGTTCGATCCAATCGACGAGGGCGCGGAGCTGGCCGTGCGCGAGGTCGCGGCCCGCGTTGCGATGGCGGTCCACATGCAGACGTGGGATCTGCCGATCACGCCCGGCAGGGTGGTACAGGTCGCGGAGGATCCGTTTCGTCCGCAGCTCGATACCTATTGCGTGTGGCTGGTCGAATGGACGCACGAATTCGGACTCGGGATGGAGCTGGACGAGATCCCGGACGGGCCAGCGATCCTGTGGGGTGTCGATCCAGACACCGGCTCCGGTAGCGAAGGGCAGTATTGGGATCCGGCTGACGGACGGGAGGCAGGCGCATGAGCGACTACGAGCTGGGCGAGATCGATCGCCGCATGGCTTGCATGGTGCAGCACGGGACTATCGACGCAGTCAGCTATAAGCCGCCGATGTGCCGTGTGCGCATCGGCGACTGGATCAGCGACTGGATGCCGTGGAAGACGTCCGCGGCCGGCGTAGTGCGCTTCTGGCGTCCGCCGTCTGCCGGCGAGCAGGCGACGATGTTCGCGCCGTCAGGCGACCTGCCAGGCGCGTACGCGATTCCCGGCTATTACTCGGACCAGCACGGCGGCTCGGCGCGCAGCAGCCCGACTGAGACCGCATGGGACTACCCGGACGGTGCGTCCGCAGTGTACGACCACGAAAGCCACGAGTACCGGGTCGACGTGCCTGCCGGCGGTCGAATAGTGTTTCGCATCGGCGGCACCGAGCTGGAGCTGCGTGCGGACGGTGTCACGCTGCGCACGGAGCAACTGCTCGGCGACATCCCAGATTCGACGTTCACCGGGAACACGACGACGGAGAAGCGGCTGACGTTCAACGGTGGGATGCAGGGCAAGGGCGGAACTGCTGGCGGCCCGGCTGTCCAGGTGAACGGCGGTGCGCGCTACACAGGCGACGTCGAGATCGGCGGTAAGTCGTTCCTGAAGCATTCGCACAGGGAGCAGGGCGACGGCGAGCCGGTTTCGCCGCCGCTGTAATCCGTCCGGACACAAAGTTACTTGGCCCCGCACATTCGGGGCCTTGCTTTTGGGAGAGAGCAAATGGCGAAAGACGATACGCACACCGTGGCGCAACTGACGCCGACGAGCGCGACGTTCCTCGACACGCAGTTTCGCAGCCGCGTCGTCGTGTTCCCCGATGGTTCGACGCTTTATGTCGGCAAAGGCGAGGTGGTCGCAAAGACGGCCGGACATATCAAGTATCTCGACGGACATCCGGACTTCAAGCGCCTCGAGGAACACGGATGAGCAAGTCGGGAGCGCTCGTCGGCATGGACCGTCGGACTGGAGCCCCGATCAGCGGCATCGCGCATCTGAAGCAGAGCCTTGGCGACATCCTCGGCACGCGCAAGGGGAGCCGCCGCGAGCGACCCGACTACGGATCGGACATCCCGCTCATGGTCGACCTGCCTATTACGCGCGGGTGGGTATCCGCCGCGCAGGCGGAGGCCGCGCGGGCGATCGGACGGTGGGAGCCGCGCATCAAGCTGGCACAGGTCAAGGTGCTGTCGGTCGTTGAAGGAAAGGTGACGTTCGCGATTCGCGGCGAGTACGACGGCGCGGCTGTTGAAATCGAGGTACCAACATGACGATCATCGATCTCGCTTCACTGGACCCGCCCGATCTGGTCGACGTCCTCGACTTCGAGGCGGCGTACCAGATGAAGCTCGAGTTTTTCAAATCGATTTATCCGGACTGGACCGCTGCGCTGGAGTCGGATCCGGTCGTGAAGCTGATCGAGCTGGCGGCGTACGACGAGATCCGGGCCGCAGCGCGTCTGAATGACGCCGCGCGAGCGATGATGCTCGCGTTCTCGACGGGGGCGGATCTGGAGCATCTGGCGGCGTTGCTCGACACCCAGCGGGCCGTTGCTGATCCGGGCGACCCGGATGCCGATCCGCCGATTGCTCCGCAGCTGGAGTCCGACGAACGGCTCAAGCTGCGCGCGCAGATGTCGATGGAGCGCGCGACTGTCGCGGGTCCGTCTGCTTCGTATCGAGCCTTGGCGATGGGTGCGTCGGCCGATGTGCTCGACGTTGCCGTCGACCGGCCCGAACCGGGGACGGTGCGACTGACGGTGATGTCGGCGAAGGGCGACGGTGTGCCGGAGCCGGCGCTGTTGGATCTCGTGCTGGCAGCCGTGACGCCTGAGACGGTCCGTCCGCTCAACGATACGGTGCTGGTCGAGCCGGCCATCAAGATCGAGTATTCGATCGACGCGACGATCCATGTCGGTGGCGGGCCGGATCCCGACATCGTGCTGACTGCACGCCGCAAGGTGCTGGATCGGGTCGTCGCAAGGTCGCGGCGGCTGCGCGCCGGCATGCCGCGCTCGGCCATCGAGGGGGCGCTGCACGCGCCGGATAGCGGCGTGACGGGACTCGATCTGGCCGCGCCGCTATCCAACGTCGTGTGCGGTCCCCGCGAGTTTGCGCATTGCACGGCTATCCAGCTCGAAGTGAAGGTCGACGATGCGTGAACCATTACTTCCGGCTAATCAGACGCTGCTTGAGGCGGCGCTGGCACGGGTGCTGCGGCCGAGCGTCGACGTCGAGATCTTGCGCACGTTGTGGGACGCAGATCGTTGTCCGGTCGCATGGTTGCCCTGGCTTGCGTGGGCGCTTGCTGTCGATGGATGGGAGCTGGCCGAGTCGGAAGACGCGCGGCGAGCGCTGATCAAGGGGTCGATGGCGTTGCATCGGAAGAAGGGAACGCCGTGGGCGGTGCGCGAAGTGATTCGTCGGCTCGGCTTCGGCGAGGTCACGATCATCGAAGGGCGTAGCGGCCGACTCCGCGACGGGTCGATCATTCGAAACGGGGATCAACTGCACGGCAAGGCGAGCGCATGGGCCGAGTACATCGTGAAACTCGGTGCGCCAATCACGCGCGATCAGGCGGACAAGCTGTGGCAGGCGATCGAGCGCTATGCGCCTGCGCGCAGCAAGCTCGCGGTGCTGGACTACACGGCCGTACCGATCCGCCATAACGGCGTTGCGCAACGTAACGGGCAGTACACAAGAGGGAGCATTGAAACATGACGAATCTCGTTGAATTCGATAGATGGGAAGACGGGATCTATCAGTTTGAGACTTCGGATCCCGTACAGGGCGGTCCCGAAGGCGTTGATAACCTGCAGGCGAAGCAGTTGGCGAACCGGACGCGGTACCTGAAGAAGCAGGTCGAAGCAGGGCAAAGCAACTTGGCCGAGCATTCGGCGGCTGTCGATCCGCATTCGCAATACGCGACGAAAGCGGACCTCGCCCGGAAGGTGGCCGAACTTGTCGACCAGTCACCCGAAGCGCTCAACACGCTGAAGGAGTTGGCGGAGGCTATGGGGAATGACCCGAACTTTGCGACGACCATCACGAACGACCTTGCGAAGAGGGCGACGGTCGAATCGCCCGTGTTCACGGGGACGCCGAAAGCTCCGACGCCGCCGCAGTTCGATAACACCACGAAGCTTGCCACGACCGCATTCGTCCGGTCGTTGGGTATGCAGGCGAACACTTTCACGACACTCGTCGGGGCCGCGACACTAACCGCAGCGAACGTGGGTGGTTCAATCTACCTTGGAGGCGCAGGGAACTATACGGTCACGTTGCCGCTTGCGTCGTCCGTGCCGGCCGGTGCTCGTATCGAGTTCGTGAGCGGGGTGGGGGCGTCGCCGGTCACAATTTCCCGTCAGGGAACCGACACCATCTACATGAACGCGAGCACATCTCTTGCAACCGTGCCGATGGCGCTCGGCGATACGTATGTAGTCGAAAGCAATAACGTCAATTGGTATTCGGTCGGAGGGTCGACGCCGCTCGCATTTACGGGTGGATTTGGGGCGTCCCTGTCCGCAGGCGGATACCAGAAGTTGCCAAGCGGCTTGATTATTCAGTGGGGGAAGCTGGTAACTGCGATCGGTGCAAGTGCTTCAGCGAATCAACTGCTTCCGATGGCCTTCCCGAATGCGGTTTTCGTCGTAACGGGAACACCCGTTCAGACAGAGGTATGGCCTGGAGCAAGCCCGAGCATCGGCATCACTGCAAGTACCAAGATGGTGACCGTGTGGAACAACTCCACGAATGCGGTATCGCCGTACATCTGGTGGATCGCAATCGGATACTAAAGGAATCGGGCTCATGGGCCAAAAACAAGCAGCAT
>LOZU01000046.1:0-798 GCA_001527685.1 Burkholderia pyrrocinia | reverse complement strand
TCGCTGTCCACGTCGACCTCGACGGGCATCAGCTCGCTGTCCACTGGCCTGAGCACGACCGACAGCACCGTCACGTCACTGTCGACCTCCACGTCGACCGGCATCTCGACGGCCACCAGCTCGATCGCCTCGTTGTCCACGTCGACTTCGACCGGTATCAGCTCCCTGTCGACGGGTCTGAGCTCGACCGACAGCTCCGTCGCCTCGCTCTCGACCTCCACGTCGACCGGCATCTCGACGGCAACCAGCTCGATCACCTCGCTGTCCACGTCGACTTCGACCGGTATCAGCTCGCTGTCCACCGGCTTGAGCTCGACCAACAGCTCCGTCGCTTCCCTGTCGACCTCCACGTCGACCGGCATCTCGACGGCCACCAGCTCGATCACCTCGCTGTCCACGTCGACCTCAACCGGCATCAGCTCCCTGTCGACCGGCCTCAGCTCGACCGACAGCTCCGTCGCTTCGCTGTCGACCTCCACGTCGACCGGCATTTCGACGGCCACCAGCTCGATCGCCTCGTTGTCCACGTCGACCTCAACCGGCATCGGCTCCCTGTCGACCGGCTTGAGCACGACCAACAGCACCGTCGCTTCGCTGTCGACGTCGACCTCGACCGGCATCGGCTCCCTGTCGACCGGCCTGAGCACGACCAACAGCACCGTTGCTTCGCTGTCCACCTCGACCTCGACCGGCCTCAGCTCGCTGTCGACCGGCCTGAGCACGACCAACAGCACGGTTGCCTCGCTGTCCACGTCGACCTCGACCGGCATCAGCTCCCTGTCCACCGGCCTGAGCACG
>LOZU01000045.1:0-550 GCA_001527685.1 Burkholderia pyrrocinia | reverse complement strand
TCGCTGTCGACGTCCACGTCGACCGGCATCTCGTCGGCAACCAGCTCGATCGCATCGTTGTCCACGTCGACTTCGACCGGTATCAGCTCGCTGTCGACCGGTTTGAGCTCGACTGATAGCTCCGTCGCTTCGCTGTCGACCTCCACATCGACCGGCATTTCGACGGCAACCAGCTCGATCACTTCGCTGTCCACGTCGACTTCGACGGGCATCAGCTCGCTGTCCACTGGCCTGAGCACGACCGACAGCAACGTCGCTTCGCTGTCGACGTCCACGTCGACCGGCATTTCGTCGGCAACCAGCTCGATCGGATCGTTGTCCACGTCGACTTCGACCGGTATCAGCTCGCTGTCGACCGGTTTGAGCTCGACCGACAGCTCCGTCGCTTCGCTCTCGACCTCCACATCGACCGGCATTTCGACGGCAACCAGCTCGATCACTTCGCTGTCCACGTCGACCTCGACGGGCATCAGCTCGCTGTCCACTGGCCTGAGCACGACCGACAGCACCGTCACGTCACTGTCGACGTCGACGTCGACCGGCATCTCGT
>LOZU01000044.1:0-11576 GCA_001527685.1 Burkholderia pyrrocinia | reverse complement strand
AAAACGGGCGCGACATGGTCGGGGCGTGGACGCACGCCGCGTTGGCTGGTGGGCAAGGATATCGAGCAGTTCAGGATCGATCGTTCCGACGAGGAAGTTCAGCGGAATGACGAATCGGAACGAAGCGGGAACGACTCGTCACGCTGAGCTGCAACACATATCGCCCGGACACCAACTGGAAAGGTCATGCGGCACGACCAACGTCATCGCGCATCGACGGGCAAGATGCAGTCTGCCGATGTCGGCCTCTACGATGATCTGCATCTTGCGTTGTTGCGCAAAGCGTTCTTTGTCGTCTACCAGCCCATAGTCGATCTTGCATCGAACGTCGTGTTGTCGCTTTGCTCAGGCATGCCCCCGGCGGGGAAATGATGGAAAGGGCTCGGCGATCCGCCCACACCCTTCCGGCCTGCTAGACTGGAAATTCCCCTGCAAACCATGGAGGGAGACATGACGACCGTCTATGTCGTGAAAACCGGTGAGCAGTTCCTCTGCACCGCCGAGGACGGCGACATCGGCATGGCGCCGGCGATCGAAGACGCCATGTCCTTTCTTTCGTATGAAGAAGCCAAGAAAACGGCGAACCAGCATGCCGACGCCGGATACGAAATCGTGGCCGTCAACATTGCCGCACGCTGACGCGGAGTCCACAGCCGGGCGCTCGGGGACGGAGGGCACTCGCCATGTATGCATGGCGCCATGCGACAGGGTGCCCCGGTCGGCTGCGTCCGGAATCATCGGCGAACAGGCTGCTTCGCGCCTCACGATTCGCACGATGCGGCGAACGTGTGCGCCGAGCGCGTGCATCACGGGCTATTCCACGACGGCTTCGCAATCGATTTCCAGCAGGAAGTCCGGATTCGGCAACGAGGCGACGATCGCCGTGGTGCGGGCCGGGTATTTCCCCGGCGCGAAATGCGTGGCGTAGATGCGGTTCATCTCCTTGAAATCCTGGCGCCGCACAAGGAAGACGGTCACCTTGACGACACGATCCCAGCCCACGCCGGCAGCCTTCAGCACACCGCCGATGTTCTCCATGACCTGATTCATCTGAGCGGTGAAGTCGTTGGCGGCGACTTTCCCGTCCTTGTCCAGGGCCGGGGTGCCTGCGACGAACAGGAGATGGCCCGCCTTGACGGCCGGCGAGTACGGCACGGGGTTGACGAACTGCCCGTCCGGACGGATGTATTCGATTGACGGACGGGCGTCGACTGCCGGTTGCTGTGCATTCGCCCCGCCGGCGGATATCAAGCCGGACATCAGCAGGCCGCAGGCAATGAGATGAGTTCGCATCACACTCTCCTTGAATCACCACGTTGCACGATGTGTCGATACGGTAACCACGGTGTCGCCGATACACGCCGGATCAACGGAAAGTGATCCGCCGGGAAGGTCGCATCCACGTTCAAAATACGTGATCGGCGCAGGACGATCCATGCGTGTTTCCGATGCACGTCGACGAGAATCCCTGCCCTCGAACCGCCCGGCAGGTATTGCGAGCGCGCCCGTATTCGTCTATAAATTGCTGTCGGGCTACGAGCCCGGTATTTCATTCCCCTTATCCGTGGAGGATGCTATGTCACCGTTAAACGTAATGCCGCGCTGATCGCCGCAACGGCAATCCGCTCAACCGCTGTATCCCGCCTCAAGCGCTTGCGCCATTGCGCGCACCCTCGTCACACAGCCCCCGAACGCATCCCCGGCCTCGATGTCGTCCGTCCGCTCGGATGGCGCGTCCCCACGCCGCCAGACCCGGACGACCCGCGACGAAACCGGCTCCGTCTCGCGCGCCCATCGGGCAACTACCGCGACGCTTCAACCAGCCGCCAGCATCGCCGCTGAATGCAGCGATGCCTATCACGCATCCGCATGGCCCGCGGACGGACCGCGCTCGCGCCCGTTCCGCGCCATCCGGTTTCCACATCTTGCCGACGACAGGGAAGCGCCACCATGTCTCAACCCACGACACAACCCATCAACCGCACCATCCCGGAGAAACCGGGCCTCGAAGGAATCGAAGCGAAATGGAGCACCCGATGGGAAACGCAGCGCATTTACGCGTTTGACCGCACTGCCGCGCGCGACGCGGTGTACGCGATCGACACGCCGCCGCCGACCGTCTCCGGCTCGCTGCATGTCGGCCACGTGTTCAGCTACACGCATGCAGACCTCATCGCCCGCTATCGGCGCATGACGGGCAAGACGGTGTTCTATCCGATGGGCTGGGACGATAACGGCCTGCCGACGGAGCGGCGCGTGGAGAACTTTTACGGCGTGGTTTGCGATCCTCACGCGCCATACGATCCCGGCTTTCTCGCGCCGGACGTGGCGCCGACACAGCGCGCATCGTTCAAGCGGATCAGCCGCCGCAATTTCATCGAGCTGTGCCATCGCTTGACCGCGATCGACGAAACCGCATTTCGCGAATTGTTCGTGCGGCTCGGCATCTCGGTCGACTGGAACCTCAACTACGCGACCATCGGCGCACGCGCGCAGCGCATCAGCCAACGGGCGCTGCTCCGCAACCTGCGGCGCGGCGAGCTCTACCAGCAGGAAGCGCCTTGCCTGTGGGACGTCACGTTCCAGACCGCGGTCGCGCAGGCCGAGCTCGAAGATCGCGAGATCGACGGTGCATGGCACGATCTCCGCTTCGTGGACGCGGCGGGGCGGGACGTCATCGTGTCCACGACGCGGCCCGAACTGCTGGCCGCATGCGTGGCGCTCGTCGTCCACCCCGACGATGCGCGCTTTCGCGCGCTCGCGGGCACGCGCGTGCGCAGCCCGCTGTACGACCTAGACATCCCCGTGATGACGCATGCGCTTGCCGATCCCGGCAAGGGCACGGGCATCGCGATGATCTGTACGTTCGGCGATCTGACCGACGTGATCTGGTGGCGCGAACTCGAGCTGCCGACGCGCGCGATCGTCGGCAAGGACGGCCGCTTGCGCGACGAGACACCCGAATGGCTCACGTCGGATGAAAGCAGGAACGCTTATGCGCACATTGCGGGAAGGCCGCTACCCGACGCGCGCCGCGCGGTCGTGGCCCAACTGGCATCGGCGGGCGCCCTGATCGGCACGCCCCGTCCGACCCGTCACGCGGTCAAGTTCTTCGAAAAGGGCGACCGGCCGCTGGAAATCGTCGCGACGCGCCAGTGGTACCTGCGTAACGGCGGGCGCGATCCGGCGCTGCGCGATGCATTGCTGATGCGCGGCAGCCGAGCTGCAGTGGCATCCGCCATTCATGGGCAGCCGGTATGCGAACTGGGTGGGCGGCCTGAACGGCGACTGGCTGATCAGCCGTCAGCGGATTTTCGGCGTGCCGCTGCCACTGTGGTATCCGCTCGACGCGGCCGGGCAGCCCGATTACCGCGTGCCGATCCAGCCCGACGAAGCGGCGCTGCCCGTCGATCCGCACACCGACGTGCCGCCCGGCTATTGCGACGCGCAACGCGGCCAGCCCGGCGGCTTCATCGGCGAAAGCGACATCATGGATACCTGGGCGACCAGTTCGCTGACGCCGCAGATCGCCGCCGCATGGGGCGAGCCGGACGAATGCTGCGAGCGCGTGTTGCCGATGGACCTGCGCCCCCAGGGGCACGACATCATCCGCACCTGGCTGTTCTCGACGGTCGCGCGTTCGCATCTGGAGAGCGCGTGCCTGCCGTGGGCGCACGCGATGCTGTCCGGCTGGATTCTCGATCCGGACCGCAAGAAGATGTCCAAATCGAAAGGCAACGTGGTGACGCCCGCCGCCTTGCTGGACACGTACGGCTCGGACGGCGTGCGCTATTGGGCGGCGCTGGGGCGCCCGGGCATGGATACGGCCTTCGACGAAACGCAGATGCGCAACGGCCGCCGGCTCGCGCTGAAGCTGTTGAACGTGTCGAAGCTTGCGCTCGGCTTCGAGCAAGCGCCCGCCGCGCCGCTCGGCGAGGCGCTCGATCGCGCGATGCTCGCGCGTCTCGCGGAGGTCGTGATGCTGGCGACCACGGCATTCGACGCGCTCGACTACAGCAAGGCGCTCGAGCATATCGAGGCGTTCTTCTGGTGGTATTGCGACGACTATGTGGAATTGGTCAAGAACCGCGCGCGCGGAGACGATGCGCGCGCCGCCTCCGCGCACCACGCGCTGGCCGCATCCCTGTCCGTGTTGCAGCGCCTGTTCGCGCCATTCCTGCCGTTCGCCGCGGAAGAGTGCTGGTCATGGTGGCAATCGGCGTCGATCCATCGTTCGGCATGGCCCGACGCCGCATCGCTGCGGATGCTTGCGGGCGCGGGCGCGGGCGCGGACGCGGACAGCGCGACGAGCGTCGCCGTTTCCGATGTGCTGCGCGAGATACGCCGTGCAAAGTCGGAGGCGAAGGTGTCGATGAAGGCAACTGTTTCAGTCGTGACGATCGGCGACGCGGCGCAGCGGCTCGCGCTGCTGGGGCAAGCGCAAAACGATCTGCGCGACGCCGGGCACATCGGCGTGTTCGAGATGGTCGAGTCTGAGCGGTTTCGCGTTGACGTGACGCTTGCGTGAAGCAACGCGCGATCGGGGCGCGCAGGCCTTGATGTGTGCCCCGATCGCGCGACTTTTTTCATCGCGGCCGGGATCGCCGGCCTGCCGTGCGCCTTTACTTATGAAACGTGCCGAGCAGTTCGGCATGCGCAACCACATGCCCTTGCATCGCCTTCTCCAGCGCGGCCTTGGTCGGCTTGTGGAGATCGGGCAGCACCATATCGAGCGCATACAGCTTGTGGAAATAGCGGTGGCGGCCGATCGGCGGGCAGGGGCCGCCATACGCGACACGCCGGAAGTCGTTGGTGCCTTCGAGCGTGCCCGCCGGCAGCGCGCTTCCAGTGAGCGCCTCCTGCAGCCCGGGCGCCGTGGGCGGGATGTTGTACAGCACCCAGTGGACCCAGGTCATCTGCGGCGCGGCCGGGTCTGGCGCGTCCGGGTCGTCGACGATCAGCGCGAGGCTCTTTGCGTTGGCGGGCACCCCGGACCACGCGAGCGGCGGCGACACGTCCGCGCCCATGCAGGTATGGCGGCGGGGAATCTCGCCCCCTTCGCGAAAGGCCGGCGAAGTCAGGGTCAAGCTCATGGCGTGCTCCTCGGCGACGCTTTGCGCCGCCAATCCGGCGGCGCAGATCAGCGGGATCAGAAGGCATGCCGCGCGGCAGCGCATCGCAGGTGCTCCATCGGTTTGCCCCGCGACGATCGCCACGCGCGAGCGCCGCTCCACGTCTGGCGAGGCGCTGCGACATCATTCGGGCATGTAGAAAAGCTAGTGCAGGCCGCGTCCAAATTCAACACGCGGCGGGCGGATGTTTCTCGTCGGACGAATCGGCAAGCCAGCGGTGCGTCAGCCGGTTTTTGCCGAAAGGAAGCCGTTGTCCCATTTCTTGCCGCGGCGCGCAGGTATTCACAACTCCGGTCAGTACGGCTTCGTATTGCGTCCATCCGGCGATCGGCTTCTTCAATTTGTCGTCGGATGAAATGTTTTGCCTGTCGATACGCAAGCGGCGGAGTGGTAATTAATATTTCGGCAGATAAAACAGCGTGGCGATATTTTCGATAGATAAAACAGCTTTTCGAAATTTGACAAATTTTTTGTAAAATTCATCAATATTTCTAGAAAGAGTCGGGTTAGACTGCGTCTCGCAATGATATGCGGGGGAGCGGGTAATCGTGTGACGATATGAGATTCCGGTCGTGTATCGCCAAGTAAAACGCGCTGGGAATATGGGCTGTCGTCAATAATATATTGGCCATGTTATTTATTGAGCGGTTCTCCTGAGGTGCGTTGAATCACTCGGATGGAGAGTGGGGGCCGTATTTGCGAAATGTCGGAGATGCAGGGGCATTTTCGACACGCGTCCCGAGGTTGAGCGTGATGTTGATGATTGTGCGCTGGCTGCCCTTGTGGTGGCGGACGCCACGGTTATGCCTGTGGCTGCTTGTGAATTTCCCGCTTCCATTCGATGCATGCCTCCCTTCCGTTGTCTTGGCTCAGCGACGCGTGCAACGCGGCAACATGATTATCGAATGCTGTGCATGCAAGGAAATCACGCCGGGAGACACGCAGGCGAAGCGCATTTATGGATCGTCTGTTGCCTTGGGCTATTACGATCTGGTCGAGATGTCGTCGATGCCGCCGCTCCGGCCGGTGGGAAGCTCGAAATGGACAAGTGATCAACTGGAGAGCTTGCGCCGTCTGGGCATCCGGCATGGTGCGGATTTGAGAGATTTTCTCTGAGTCGATGGCGGCGCAGGGAGAACGTTTCTTCCCGATTGAATACATTGATATCGACGGTTGAATGGTCGAGCGTGCCTGCTCGTCAGCAGTGTATTAAAAGTTTTCTACGTTGCCCGGGGTGGAGAAACTGTAATGAACTACATCGTCGACGCGGTTGACAGCGCACTGAAGCTTTTGAATTGCGTGGCCGAGCATCCGCATCTCGGTGTGACCAGACTTGCGTTGAAGCTCGGCATCAACAAGTCTCGTACGTACCGGATGCTCTGCACGCTCCAGTTCCATCGTTTCATCGTGCAGGACGAGCGCACGTCGACCTATGCGCTCGGAACCCAGGCGTTCGTCATCGGCGTCGCGGCGCTGCGACAGAGCGCGCTCATGCATGCTGCGCAGCGCCACATGCTCGAGCTCAGCCTGGCGGTCAACGAGACCGTCGTGCTGCGCGTGCGCGAAGGGCTCGAGACGGTTTGCATCATGCGCTGCGACGCGACTCGCGAGACCCGCAGGATCGGCTCCGTCGGCAACCGGCGCTCGATCGGCCTCGGCGCATCGGGCAAGGTGTTGCTCGCGTTTGCGCCTGTAGCAGTGCGCGAAGAATATTTCGCATACCTGTGTAAATCAGCGAGCGGAAATCCGCTCGAACTCGGCGATGCGCTCGATGCAATCGCGCGCAAAGGTTATGCGGTGAGTGTCGGCGAAGTGACGGCGGGCACCGTGGCGATCGCGGTGCCGGTTTGCGACCGGACGGGTGCAGCGGTCGCGTCCCTCAGCGTGACGGGGCCGGAAATGCGCATTAGCCGCACCGACATCCATGACTATCTCGGGCGACTGCAGGCGTGCAGCAGCGCCATCTCCGGCCAACTGGGCCAGATCCCGATGCGCACCGTGATTTGATCGGCGTCGATTCCGAGAACGGGCACGATGCGCCGAGGCGAACCGGGAGAAGTAGTCGCGGCTGGGTGATCGAAAGTCGACGATTGAAGAGAAGCCGGCTCAGGAGCACGAGATGAAGACATATGGTGAGCTAATGATGCAATTTGATCAGCTGAAGAAGGAGATCGAAATCGCGCGAGAGCACGAGGCCCAACGCATCGCGCGCCGCGTGCTCGAACTGTTGGCCGAAAGCGGCGTGGATGTTCGGGAAATGGCGAAGCCGCAGATCCGTGGACGGAAGGTATCGCCGAAATACTGGAATCCGCAGACGGGCGCCACGTGGTCGGGGCGGGGACGCACGCCCAAGTGGCTGGTTGGCCAGGATCTAAGTCAGTTTCTGATCGCGAGCTCCGACGAGGAGCAGTAACCGTTGCACTCCGATGGTCCGGATGAGGCTGGAGCCTGCCCGCTACCTCGGCGATCGCGTTGGCGTCGCTGCCGACCTAACCGCAACGCGTTTTACTTGTTAATACGGATATTCACATGAATTGGTCGGCTTGTTTTGCTTAATAAAATATCGGCGCTGTGTTTTATTTGGCGATATGGGTTTGTATAAAATTAACATTTACATGTGCTGATCGGCTTCATCTTTTTAAAATCGAATATAAACTGGCTGAACAGAAGGTCGGCAATGTCGCGTGCTTCCGGCATGGTGTCGAAGATGATGGGGCGAAATCCGAATTCATGTGCATGGTTTCGTTACTGTCGTACGAAATGGAGCTGGACCTGAGAGGAGGCGATATCAATGAACGCCTCGAAATCAAGAATCAATAATATTGAAATTGGACTGTAACGCGAAAAGGTGCCGGTCAAGCTCGGCGGCATTATCGCGTGGCTTGAGCTCGTCTGCTGATTTCAGCACATCTTCGACGGTGCGGAAGTTTTCGGATTGTTGATCGTGTTGTAACCGTGAGCAGGGTTCGAAGTGAAAATCACATGAGGCGTGGTGCGTCAATTGATTTGGACTGCAAATTGATAACGAAAGGGTGGGGTGGCTATGAACAAGATATATAGAAGAGTCTGGAGCAGATCGCGAGGGCAGGTCGTGGTCGTTTCCGAGCTGTCATCCGGGAATTCGCGCGGGAGCGCGTCGCGGGGAACAGGCCTGGTGGCGGCCGTTGCGGGCGCGGTATCGCTGCTTGCAGCGTTGACGCTCGCGTCAACGGCTTATGCGGCGGTGACGGTGTCGGATACGGGCGTTTCGTATAACAATTCCGGCACGGCGCATGCGGGTGGAAGTGCCGGCGGGCTTGGCGCGTCGGCATCGGCCAACTCGATCGCGATGGTGGGCGACGGCGATTGCAACACCTTGACCTCCGGCCCCTTCACCGCGGCCGGCGTGTACGGTACGGGATCGAATTTCTCCGGCGGCGTCTACGGCTTCGGCGTTCAGAACACCGCAACCAGCTATAACGATCCGACCAATGCCGGCTCCGGACAGGCGACCGGGATGCAAGGCTGGACCGCGAACAATGGTGCGACCGGCAATGTCCAGCAGAGCGCCAACGGAATCGCGGGCACGACTGCCTATGGCCTGCAGGCGACGGCGATGGGCTGTGATGCGCATGCCAACGGCTGGGCGTCGCAGGCATTCGGATGGGGCGCAAACGGGAGTGGTGCCGGCGCGGTCGCGATAGGGGTGTATGCGACCGCATCGGGTCAAGGTGCGATCGCATTCGGGATCGGCGCGGTTGCGTCGGCAATGGATGCCTATGCGGCGGGCGCGCTTGCGAAAGCCAGCGGGCAGGGTGACATTGCGATCGGCGCGCAATCGGTGGCCAATTCAGGCATCACGTCCGGAACGTCGGAGCAGTCGGCCGTGGCCGTCGGGCATGCTGCGACAGCAAGCGGCCAGAACGCGCTGTCGCTCGGCAACGCGGCGGTCGCAAACGGCGCTGGTTCGGTTTCGATCGGCGGCGCAGCGAACTCGGCCGCCAGGGCGGTCGCGCTGGGATCGGCCGCGACCGCCAGCGCATCCAATTCGAGTGCGATCGGCAATGCATCGACGGCCGCTGCGCCGTCTTCGGTCGCGATCGGCGATTCGACGGTGGTTGCCGCCTCGGCAGGCGCGGGCGCAACCGCGATCGGCTACCTGTCGAGCGCCAGCAGCGGCACCGGCGCGGTCGCGATCGGCAGCCGGCAGACCGCGAGCGGCAACGGTGCGGTTGCGATCGGCGACCCGAACACGGCGACCGGGACCGGTGCGGTTGCTGTGGGGGCCAGCAACGTCGCAAACGGGCAGGGAGCGGTCGCGCTCGGAAATTCGAACACGGCGACCGGCACGGGAACGATTGCGCTCGGCAATGCGTCGACCGCAGCGGCGAACGGCGGTGTGGCACTCGGCGCCGGCGCAGTGGCGAATAGCGCGAATGATGTATCGCTGGGATCGGGCTCCGTGACGGCGGCACCCAACGCGACTTCGGGTGCGACGATCGGTGGAACGTCCTACGCGTTCGCAGGTGCGTCACCCACCAGTGTCGTGAGTGTCGGGGCTGCGGGAGCCGAGCGACAGATCACGAACGTGGCGGCCGGAAGCCTGACGGCGTCGAGTACCGACGCCGTGAACGGTTCGCAACTCTATTCGACCAATCAGGCGATCAATGCCTTGTCGACCTCTACGGCGTCCGGGCTGTCGTCGGCCAACAGCTCGATCGCTTCGTTGTCGACGTCGGCGTCGACGGGCATCGGCTCACTGTCGACGGGGCTCTCATCGACCAACAGCGCGGTCGCGTCGCTGTCCACGTCGGCCTCGACGGGCATCAGCTCGGCGAACAGCTCGATCACATCGCTGTCGACTTCGACGTCGACCGGCATCAGCACTGCGCAAAGCGGTGTCAACTCGCTGTCCACCGGTCTCTCGTCGACCAACAGCTCGGTCGCGTCGCTGTCGACGTCTACGTCGACCGGCATCTCGTCGGCGAACAGCTCGATCGGTTCGCTGTCCACGTCGACCTCGACGGGCATCAGCACGGCGCAGAGTGGCGTCAATTCGCTGTCGACTGGCCTGAGCTCGACCAACAGCTCGGTCGCGTCGCTGTCGACGTCTACGTCGACCGGTATCTCGTCGGCGAATAGCTCGATCACGTCGCTTTCCACGTCGACCTCGACGGGCATCAGCACCGCACAAAGCGGCGTCAATTCGCTGTCGACTGGCTTGAGCTCGACCAATAGCTCGGTCGCTTCGCTCTCGACTTCCACGTCGACCGGTATTTCGTCGGCCAATAGCTCGATCACGTCGCTTTCCACGTCAACCTCGACTGGCATCGCGTCGCTGTCGACCTCCACGTCGACCGGCATCAGCACCGCGCAGAGTGGCGTCAATTCGCTGTCGACCGGCTTGAGCTCGACCAACAGCTCAGTCGCATCGCTGTCCACGTCGGCCTCGACGGGCATCAGCTCGACCAACAGTTCAGTCGCATCGCTGTCGACCTCCACATCGACTGGCATCAGCACCGCACAAAGCGGCGTCAACTCGTTGTCCACCGGTCTCTCGTCGACCAACAGCTCGGTCGCGTCGCTGTCCACGTCGGCTTCGACGGGCATCAGCTCGTCCAACAGCTCGATCGTATCGCTGTCGACTTCGACGTCGACTGGAGTCAGCTCGCTGTCGACTGGCCTGTCGACGGTCACGACCACGACCAACAACCTGGGCAACAGCACCGCTTCAGCGCTCGGCGGCGGCGCGACGTACAACCCGGCGACGGGCGCGATCTCCGCGCCGTCGTACACGACATACAACGCGAACGGCACGACGACGGCAAACAACAACGTCAGCTCGGCGATCGACAGCATCAACGCGAACGGCATCAAGTACGTCCACGCGAACTCGACGGGCGCGGACAGCGTTGCGACGGGCGCCGACGCCGTTGCGATCGGCAAGGGCGCGACCGCCTCGACCAACAACTCGGTCGCGCTCGGCGCGAACTCGGTGACGGCCGTGGCCAACCCGGCCGGCAGCGCGACGGTCGGCTCGACCGCGTTCGGCATGTTCGCCGGCAGCGCGCCCGTGGGTGTCGTGAGCGTTGGCGCGCCGGGTGCGGAACGCCAGATCACCAACGTCGCAGCCGGTCAGGTCACGGCCGCCAGCACCGATGCGATCAACGGCAGCCAACTGTACGCGGTCGCGTCGAAGCTTGATTCGGCAACGACGTCGATATCGTCGTTGTCTACAGGCCTGTCGTCGACCAACAGCTCGGTTGCATCGCTGTCGACCTCGACGTCGACGGGCATCAGCTCGACCAACAGCTCAGTCGCATCGCTGTCGACTTCGACGTCGACCGGCATCAGCACTGCGCAAAGCGGCGTCAACTCGCTGTCCACCGGTCTCTCGTCGACCAACAGCTCGGTTGCATCGCTGTCCACGTCGGCCTCGACGGGCATCAGCTCGGCCAACAGCTC
>LOZU01000043.1:0-4475 GCA_001527685.1 Burkholderia pyrrocinia | reverse complement strand
ATGAAACGCAGAACGTTCGTAACGCTGGCCGCCGCGACCGCGGTGCTGATGGGCAGCCCGCTCGCGCATGCGGCCGACCCGGTCAAGATCGGCTTCCTCGTGAAGCAGCCGGAGGAGCCGTGGTTCCAGGACGAGTGGAAGTTCGCGGAGCTCGCCGCGAAGGACAAGGGCTTCACGCTCGTGAAGATCGGCGCGCCGTCCGGCGAGAAGGTGATGAGCGCGATCGACAACCTCGCCGCGCAGAAGGCGCAGGGCTTCATCATCTGCACGCCCGACGTGAAGCTCGGGCCGGGCATCGTCGCGAAGGCGAAGTCGCACGGGCTGAAGATGATGACGGTGGACGACCGCCTCGTCGACGGCGCCGGCAAGCCGCTCGAGGCCGTGCCGCACATGGGCATCTCCGCGTACAACATCGGCAAGCAGGTCGGCGACGGCATCGCGGCCGAGATCAGGAAGCGCGGCTGGAACATGAAGGACGTCGGCGCGATCGGCATCACCTACGAGCAGCTGCCGACCGCGCACGACCGCACGAGCGGCGCGACCGACGCGCTGGTGGCGGCCGGCTTCCCGAAGGCGAACGTGATCGCCGCGCCGCAGGCGAAGACCGACACCGAGAACGCGTTCAACGCGGCCAACATCGCGCTCACCAAGAACCCGCAGTTCAAGCACTGGGTCGCCTACGGCCTGAACGACGAAGCGGTGCTCGGCGCGGTGCGCGCGGCCGAAGGGCGCGGCTTCAAGGCGGACAACATGATCGGCATCGGCATCGGCGGCTCCGACTCGGCGCTGAACGAATTCAAGAAGCCGCAGCCGACGGGCTTCTACGGCACCGTGATCATCAGCCCGAAGCGCCACGGCGAGGAAACCTCCGAGCTGATGTACGCGTGGATCACGCAGGGCAAGGCGCCGGCGCCGCTCACGCTGACCACCGGCATGCTCGCGACGCGCGAGAACGTCGGCAAGGTGCGCGACGAGATGGGGCTCGCGTCGAAGTAAGCGGCCCGGCCGGCCGCCGCGTGGCGCGGCGGCCGGCGGACGATCGATCGTAACGGGAGAGGCGAAGTGTCAGCGGCACTGCGTTTTGACAATATTGGCAAGGTGTTTCCCGGCGTGCGCGCGCTCGACGGCATTTCGTTCGACGTGCACGCGGGCGAGGTGCACGGCCTGATGGGCGAGAACGGCGCGGGCAAGTCGACGCTGCTGAAGATTCTCGGCGGCGAATACCAGCCCGATGCGGGCGGCGTGCTGGTCGACGGCCGGCCCGTGCATTTCGCGAATGCGGCCGCGTCGATCGCGGCCGGCATCGCGGTGATCCACCAGGAGCTGCAGTACGTGCCCGACCTGACGGTCACGGAGAACCTGCTGCTCGGCCGGCTGCCGAACGCGTTCGGCTGGGTGAGGAAGGGCGGCGCGAAGCGCCACGTGCGCGAGCGGCTCGCCGCGATGGGCGTCGATCTCGACCCGGATGCGAAGCTCGGCAAGCTGTCGATCGCGCAGCGGCAGATGGTCGAGATCTGCAAGGCGCTGATGCGCAACGCGCGCGTGATCGCGCTGGACGAACCGACCAGCTCGCTGTCGCACCGCGAGACCGAGGTGCTGTTCAAGCTGGTCGACGACCTGCGCGCCGACGGCCGCGCGCTGATCTACATCTCGCACCGGATGGACGAGATCTACCGGCTGTGCGACGGGTGCACGATCTTTCGCGACGGCCGCAAGATCGCGTCGCACGCGACGCTCGCCGACGTGCCGCGCGAGCGTCTCGTCGCGGAGATGGTCGGGCGCGAGATCGCCGACATCTATCACTACGCGCCGCGCGCGCTCGGCGACGTGCGGCTCGCGGTGGACGGCGTCGAGGGCGACGCGCTGCGCGCGCCGGCCAGCTTCGACGTGCGCGCGGGCGAGATCGTCGGCTTCTTCGGCCTGGTCGGCGCGGGCCGCAGCGAGCTGATGCGGCTCGTCTACGGCGCGGACCGCAAGCGCGCGGGCACGCTCGCGCTCGACGGCGCGCGCATCGACGTGAAGCGCACCGGCGACGCGATCCGACACGGCATCGTGCTGTGTCCCGAAGACCGCAAGGAGGAAGGGATCATCGCGATGGCGTCGGTCGCGGAGAACATCAACATCAGTTGCCGGCGGAACTCGCTGCGCGCCGGGCTGTTCATCGATCGCAAGACCGAAAGCGAGACGGCCGACCGCTTCATCCAGCGGCTGAAGATCAAGACGCCGAGCCGCCGCCAGAAGATCCGCTTCCTGTCGGGCGGCAACCAGCAGAAGGCGATCCTGTCGCGCTGGCTTGCGGAGCCCGACCTGAAGGTCGTGATCCTCGACGAGCCGACGCGCGGCATCGACGTCGGCGCGAAGCATGAAATCTACGACGTGATCTACCGGCTCGCGGAGCGCGGCTGCGCGATCGTGATGGTGTCGTCGGAGCTGCCGGAAGTGCTCGGCGTGTCCGACCGCATCGTCGTGATGCGCGAAGGGCGCATCGCGGGCGAGCTGCCGCGCGCGCAGGCGAGCGAGCATGCGGTGCTGAGCCTCGCGCTGCCGCAGGCGAGCGCCGCGCACGCGGCCTGAACCACCAGGACAATCGATTCCCGCGCGGCGCCGATGCGCCGCGCGATGCAGGAGCAGGAGACAAGACCATGCAAGTCAGAGAAAACCTCGCCGGTGCCGCCGTGAAGCAGGCTGCCGGTGCGCCGGCGCCGCAGCCCACCGACCGCCAGACATGGTGGCAGCAGCTTGCCGACTACAGCCTGATCGCGATCTTCGCGGTGATGTTCGTGACGATGTCGCTGACCGTCGATCACTTCTTCTCGATCGACAACATGCTCGGCCTCGCGCTGTCGATCTCGCAGATCGGCATGGTCGCGTGCACGATGATGTTCTGCCTCGCGTCGCGCGATTTCGACCTGTCGATCGGCTCGACCGTCGCGTTCTCGGGCGTGCTGTGCGCGATGGTGCTGAATGCCACCGACAACACGTTCGTCGCGATCGTCGCCGCGGTGGCGGCGGGCGCGGCGATCGGCTTCGTCAACGGCGCGGTGATCGCGTACCTGCGCATCAACGCGCTGATCACGACGCTCGCGACGATGGAGATCGTGCGCGGGCTCGGCTTCATCGTGTCGAAAGGGCAGGCGGTGGGCGTGTCGTCGGATACGTTCATCGCGCTCGGCGGCCTCACGCTCTTCGGCATCTCGCTGCCGATCTGGGTCACGCTGCTGTGCTTCATCGTGTTCGGCGTGCTGCTGAACCAGACCGTGTACGGCCGCAACACGCTCGCGATCGGCGGCAACCCGGAAGCGTCGCGGCTGGCGGGGATCAACGTCGAGCGCACCCGCGTGGTGATCTTCCTGATCCAGGGCGCGGTGACCGCGCTCGCCGGCGTGATCCTCGCGTCGCGCATCACGTCGGGCCAGCCGAACGCCGCGCAGGGCTTCGAGCTGAACGTGATCTCCGCGTGCGTGCTCGGTGGCGTGTCGCTGCTCGGCGGCCGCGCGACGATTTCGGGCGTCGTGATCGGCGTGCTGATCATGGGCACTGTCGAGAACGTGATGAACCTGCTGAACATCGACGCGTTCTACCAGTACCTGGTGCGCGGCGCGATCCTGCTCGCGGCTGTGCTGCTCGACCAGCTGAAGAACCGCGGCGGGCGCGACTGATCCAGGGGAGGCGAACCGCATGACCACCGATACTTCCGTGAACGATGCGCGCTATGCGTGCTACCCGAGCCTTGCCGATCGCGCGGTGCTGATCACCGGCGGCGCGACCGGCATCGGCGCCGCGTTCGTCGAGCATTTCGTCGCGCAGGATGCGCGCGTCGCGTTCGTCGATCTCGACGCCGCGGCGGGCCGCGCGCTCGCCGAGCGTCTTGCGCCCGCGCGCCATGCGCCGCTGTTCATCGAATGCGACCTGACCGACATCGCCGCGCTGCGTCACGCGATCGACGCGATCCGCGCGCGGATCGGCGCGATCGCGGTGCTCGTCAACAATGCGGCGAACGACGCACGCCATGCGATCGGCGACGTGACGCCCGAATCGTTCGATGCGGGCATCGCGGTGAACCTGCGTCACCAGTTCTTCGCCGCGCAGGCGGTGATCGACGACATGAGGCAGCAGGGCGGCGGCGCGATCATTAACCTCGGCTCGATCAGCTGGATGCTGAAGAACGGCGGCTATCCCGTGTACGTGACAGCGAAGGCGGCCGTGCAGGGGCTCACGCGCGGCCTCGCGCGCGACCTCGGCCCGTTCGGCATCCGCGTCAATTCGCTGGTGCCGGGCTGGGTGATGACCGACAAGCAGCGGCGGCAGTGGCTCGACGACGCGGGCCGCGCGTCGATCAAGGCCGGCCAGTGCCTCGATGCCGAGCTGCTGCCCGCCGATCTCGCGCGTATGGCGCTGTTCCTCGCGGCCGACGACGGCCGGATGATCACCGCGCAGGACGTGATCGTCGACGGCGGCTGGGCCTGACGGGCCGC
>LOZU01000042.1:0-794 GCA_001527685.1 Burkholderia pyrrocinia | reverse complement strand
GACGTGACGGTGCTGTCGGTCGTGCTCAGGCCAGTGGACAGCGAGCTGATGCCCGTCGAGGTCGACGTGGACAGCGACACGATCGAGCTGGTTGCCGTCGAGATGCCGGTCGATGTGGAGGTCGACAGCGACGTGACGGTGCTGTCGGTCGTGCTCAGGCCAGTGGACAGCGAGCTGATACCCGTCGAGGTCGACGTGGACAGCGAGGCAACCGAGCTGTTGGTCGAGCTCAGGCCGGTGGACAGGGAGCTGATGCCGGTCGAGGTTGAAGTCGACAGCGAAGCGATCGAGCTGGTTGCCGTCGAGATGCCGGTCGACGTGGACGTCGACAGCGAAGCGACGGAGCTATCAGTCGAGCTCAGGCCAGTGGACAGCGAGCCGATGCCGGTCGAGGTCGACGTGGACAACGAGGCAACCGAGCTGTCGGTCGAGCTGAGGCCGGTCGACAGCGAGCTGATGCCGGTCGAAGTTGACGTGGACAGCGAGGCAATCGAGCTGGTTGCCGTCGAGATGCCCGTCGACGTGGAGGTCGACAGCGAGCTGATGCCAGTCGAAGTCGAGGTGGACAGCGAAGCGATCGAGCTGGTTGCCGTCGAGATGCCGGTCGACGTGGAGGTCGAGAGCGAAGCGACGGAGCTGTCGGTCGTGCTCAGGCCGGTCGACAGGGAGCTGATACCCGTCGAAGTCGACGTGGACAGCGAAGCAATCGAGCTGGTCGCGGTCGAGATACCGGTCGACGTGGAAGTCGAGAGCGAAGCGACGGAGCTATCGGTCGAGCTCAAACCGGTCGACAG
>LOZU01000041.1:0-576 GCA_001527685.1 Burkholderia pyrrocinia | reverse complement strand
GGATCCAGGTTGTTCTGGATCATCCGGTAGGCCGCTTCCGCGAGCCAGGTCTTGCAGGTCTTCTCGCTGCCGCGCGGTGCGCGGATCGTGCGCGTTGGGTCGAGGCGGGGATCGATGTGATTCGGATGGTTCATAAGGGTTCACCTAGCGATTTAAAACTGTTAAATCAGCACTGCTTTATATATGGGTGAAACGAACTGCCACCAGGCTCCAGATCAGATGCATACCACGCATCTTGTTACTCACTGTCGCATGACGCCTGGCCGCCGTCGAACTGGCGAACACTGCTCCTTCACTGCATACGACACTCAGGCCTTACGGCGCCGCACGCGGTCGCGGGCGAATTCGTCACGATACAGGGGGCGCCGCGTCCGCGAGCAACGCCGCCGCCGCCGCGATGTCGTCGGCGAGCGGCCGGTCGTCGCAATACGACGGCACGCGCCCGCGCAGGCGTCGCCACACCGTGTCGGTCAGCGACGCACGATGCGCATCGCCCGGCTGCAGATCGTACGCCTGCGCCGCCGCGAGCAGCTCGATCGCGAGCACGCGCGTCGCATTCTCGATGATGTCGAGCGC
>LOZU01000040.1:0-2366 GCA_001527685.1 Burkholderia pyrrocinia | reverse complement strand
TTGGCCCGACGATCTCGCGGCGACGCCTCACCCCGACCGGCGGCCCGGGGCGCGCCCTGCCGTCGAACGCGCCTCCATCCCCGCCGATGGCAACGGCGCCGGCGATCGGGCCTGACGACACCGGCCTGCGTCGCAAGACAGCACTTCTTCCCCATACGGCATGCGTCGCGGCGCCTTCGGCGCCCGCGCCGCCGTCATGACACACCGGCTCATCCCCCCGCCCCACTCCTGATCGCCTGACCGGACGAATCTACACAAAACGGCACAGGCATCGACAGCACCGGATGTAACACATCTGTAATATTTCGGCATTCACTCTGGCAACGCCGATGGTCCGCCCACGCGCGGCGCGCTGCCACGAATCCCGGAACACGCGCCCGGCCATTCAGGAAACCTGATGACGCGCGTTCGAAGACGAGCGATGCATCGCGATGAACATTCTCTATACCAACTTCCACGGCGACTTCGGTGGCGGCCACGACACCTACGTGCACGATCTCGCCACCGCGATGAGCCGGCGCCATCGGGTGACCGTCGCGTCGCCGCAAGGCAGCCGCCTGTCGCGCCTGGTCGCGGAGCACCCCGCGATTTCGGTCGTCGACATGCAGTTCAAGCCGCGCTGGACCGAGCTGTTCCGCGAAGTGTGCCGGCTGCGCCAGCTGATCGACACCGCCCGCATCGACGTCGTCCACGTGAACGGCTCGGCGGATCACCGGCAAGTGATGCTGGCGCTGCCCGGCTGCCGCAACCGGCCCGCGGTCGTGTTCACGAAGCACAACACCTACCGCGCCGACAGCTTCGGCAACCTGTTCCGCGCCCGACTCGCGACGACGCGCACCATCGCGGTCAGCGACTACGTCCGGGTCATGCTGGAGCGGGAGTCGCCTTACGAGAACATCACCGTGATCAAGCACGGCGTGCGCGTGCCGGCGGCCAGCCGGCCGCGCCGCGACGAGGTTCGCCGCCGCAAGGCCGCGTGCTTCGGGCCGGCCGGCGCGGATGCGATCGTGCTGGGCAGCACGGCCGGCACGACACCCGCGAAGGGCTGGATGGACCTGATCGCCGCGCTGGGCCGCCTGCCCGACGAACAGCGCGAGCGGTTCCGCGTGCTGCTGGCGGGCGAGGCGCCGTCGGACGAACAGCGCGCGCTCGTCAGGCAGCACGGCATGGCGTCCCGCACCGTGTTCACCGGCATGCTCGACTGCGCGCGCGACCTGTTCTCGATCACCGACGTGTCGTTCGTGCTGTCTTACCAGGAGAGCCTGTCGTACGCATGCCGCGAAGCGATGTCGATGGGCTGCCCGACGATCGTCAGCCGCGTGGGCGGCCTGCCGGAGAACATCGAGCATGGCGTCGACGGCTGGATCGTGCCGCCGCGCGCGCCGGAGGCCGTCGCGCCGATCCTGAGCGCGATCGCGGCCGAGCCCGGGATCGTCGAGTCGATGAGCCGCCATGCGTGGCTGAAAGGCCGCCACGAGTTCGGCTTCGAGAAGTTCGTCGACGCGACGATGTCCGTCTATGAAAGTGCGATCGGCCGGCATCGCAGCCATCGGGTGCCGGCGACGGGGGCGATGCAATGGCGATGATGCCCGCGACGCGCTACCCGATCCTGATGTATCACCAGATTCGCCCGCTGCCGCCGCCCACCGACCGCTTGCGCGGATTGAGCGTCGACCCCGGCGCGTTCCGCCGCCAGATGCAGTGGTTCAGGCGGCTCGGCTACCGCGGCCTGAGCGTGGCCGAACTGCAGCCGTATGTCCGCGGCGAGCGGCACGGCAAGGTGTTCGGGATCTCGTTCGACGACGGCTTTCTCAACGTGCTGACGCACGCGATGCCGGTGCTGGACGAAGCGGGCTTCACCGCGACCTGCTATTTCGTCGCCGACCGGTTCGACGGCACGAACGCGTGGGACGCCGGTGACGACACCGTGCGTTCCCCGCTGATGTCGGTCGACAACATGCTCGAGTGGCGCGATCACGGCCACGAGATCGGCTCGCACACGCTCGACCATGTGCCGCTGTCGCGCGTGCCGGCAGACGAATCGTGGCGGCAGGTGGTCGAATCGCGCCGCCGGCTCGAGGCGTTGAGCGGGCGGCGCATCGAATCGTTCTGCTATCCGTATGGCGACCTGGACGCGCGGGTGCGCGACCAGGTCGAGGCGGCCGGATACCGGAATGCGACCACCACGCAGCGCGGGTGCGCGAGCCGGCACGACGATCCGTTCGCACTGCCGCGCATTCCGGTCGCGGGCGGCGTCGGCGCCGCCCGGCTGTGGTTCAAGTGCCTGCGAGGGCGGGCCCGCCGCCGCGGCTGAGATCGTCGGCGGCGGTTGCCATTTTCATGCCGCCGCGAGATCGGCGGGCCAG
>LOZU01000039.1:0-6166 GCA_001527685.1 Burkholderia pyrrocinia | reverse complement strand
ACGCTCGGCCTTGCCGCCATCATCGGGCCGCTCGCGCTCGTGCGCTTCGGCATGTCGATGCTGGGAAAGGAGGGCGGTCTTCTCGAAAGCGGGATTGGCCGCGGCGCCGGCGCGTTTCGGCGATTGTCGAGCGCCGCGTCGGGAGCTGCCGCAGCCACACGAACCGGCGCCACGCGCGCGCGCGCGGCGCTGTCGGCAACGTGGCAGGCGTCATCACCGAGCGCGGCCTCGGCGTCACTGCGCGGCTACGTGAGATCGCTCGGTCAGCGCGTGCCGGCCGCCTGCCAGGCAGCACGGGAGGCGGTCAAGAAATGGGGCGTGTCTGCCGCGACGGCGCTCAAGGATGGCATCGGCGCCGCGCGGCAGTACACCGTTCAGCTCTGGCGCGCGGTTGCCGCGCAGGTCGCCGCGACGCGTGCGGCCACGGCCTCGCGCTGGACGACGGCGCGGCAGTACGTCGCGCGTCGCGGTGCGTCCGGCGTGGCCGCCGATGCTGCCAAGCGCGGATTCAACCTCGTCAAGGGCGGCGCCGCAAGCGCCATCAGCGGCGTGGCGTCCGCGCTCGGCGGGCTCGGGCAGACGTTGATGTTCGTTGGCCGTCTCGCGTTGACGAATCCGATCGGCCTGGTGATCACCGGTATCGCGCTGGCGGCGCTGCTGATCGTCCGCTATTGGGAGCCGATCAAGGCGTTTTTCTCGGGATTCTGGCAGGGGCTGACGGAAGGGCTCAAGCCGCTTGCGCCGCTGTTCAGTCGCGTGTTCGGAATACTCGGTACCGTGTTCGAACCATTGAAGCCCGTGTTCGATTGGCTGGTGGATGCGATCAAAGGCGTGTGGGGATGGATTACTCGCCTGTTGGGCCCGGTCGATACGAGCAAGGAAAGCTTGGACGCCGCGACCAACGCCGGCAAGGGCTTCGGCGCGTGGCTCGCCAATATCATCGTGGTTGCGGCGGAGGCCGCCGGCCGCTTTGTAGAGTTCGGCGCGAACATCATGTCCGGGCTCGTCAACGGCATCAAAAACGGCCTCGGCTCGGTGAAGGAGGCGATTACGAACGTCGCCGATTCGACCGTCGCGTGGTTCAAGGAAAAGCTAGGCATTCACAGCCCGAGCCGCGTGTTCGGCGAGCTGGGCGGGTTCATCGGGCAGGGCGCGGCAGTCGGTATGGACGGCGAGCAGGGCCGCGTGGCGAAGGCGGCGGTAGGTCTCGCGACCGTGGCCGTAAGCGCGTTCAGCGGGCCGGCTACGGCGGCCGCCGTGCCGCTCGTGCGGTCTACCGTGCCGATCGACACGCGCCCGCCCATCACATCGGCGCCGGCGGCCGGAAGCGCGGCTGCGGCCGGTGTCGGCTCGATCACGATCAACATTTACCCGCCCCCCGGAGCGGATCCGGCGGCGATCGCGCAAGCCGTGCGCGCCGAGCTGGATCGGCGCGAGCGGTCCAAGCAAGCCCGCATCGGCGCGCGCCTGTCCGACTGAGCTGCGCAGGAGAAAACCCACATGATGATGTCCCTCGATCGCTTCGTGTTCAGCTTGCAGACTGCCCCGTATCGCGAGCTGCAGCGTCAGCGAAACTGGAAGCATCGCACCAGTTCGCGTGTGGGTGCGCGGGATGCGAGCCAGTTCACCGGCGCCGGCGACGACACGATCACCCTCAACGGCATGGTTGCGGCCGACAACGACATTGGCTCGGTCGCCTCGCTCGACGAGCTGGCGAAGATGGGCGACGTCGGCGATGCGTATGTGCTCGTCGACGGCGTCGGCACGGTCTACGGCGCGTACATCATCGAAAGCCTGAACGAGAGTTCGACGTATCACCGGCCCGATGGCACGGCGCGGAAGATCGAATTCAACCTGTCGTTGAAGCGCGTCGCGGATGAAACGATTGCGTCAGCGCAGGGCGATGGAAAGGAGGGCGCCGATTCGGCGAAACAGGTTTGGACCGAGCTGAAGGCAGCGACGAAGGTTGCGACGACGGTCGTCAATAACGTCAAGAATCTGTCGATCAATTCGGTGAAGGCCGCGGCGATCGACTACGTGGTCGGCATGGCGCCGCAAGCTGCGACAGCCGCGATCAAGGGGCTGTCGACGGCGAGCGGAATGAATCTCGACGCGGCGGTGAAGGCCGCCAAACAGATATCGTCGTTGAATGGCGACTCGATCAGCAGCGTCGTTACATACGTGCTCGAAAAAGCATCGGGGAAGGCATGAACGACGACGTCACGACGATCACGCGCAAGCAACCGCAGGCCGACTATCGCATCACGCTCGACGGCCGCGATATCTCGCGCATGTTCGCGCCGAACCTCATCAGCCTGACGCTATCCGAATCGAGGTCGGAACAGCCCGACGTGCTCGACATTGTGCTCGACGACTCGAAGGGGGCATTCGCAATCCCGAAGCGCGGCGCCGATATCAAGCTGTTGATCGGATGGGTCGGCGAGCCGCTCGCGAGCAAAGGCACGTTCACGGTCGACGAGGTCGAGCACAGCGGCGCGCCGGACGTGTTGACGATCCGTGCGAAGTCGGCCTCGATGACGAACACCATGCACCAGCGGCGGGAGAAAAGCTGGCACGGCGTGACGATCGCCGATATCGTGAAGACGATCGCCGGCCGCCACTCGCTGACGGCGAAGGTCGAGGCGACCATCGGCAAAATCAGGATCGCGCATATCGACCAAACGCACGAAAGCGACCTGTCGTTTCTCACGCGACTGGCGAAGCGATATGACTCCGTCATGAACGTCAAGGATCGGAATCTGCTGTTCATGCCGATCGGCTCGGGCAAGACGGTCAGCGGCAAGGCGCTCGCGGTGCTGAACCTGACGCGTCAATCCGGCGATCAGCATCGTTATCACGTCGCCGAGCGCGAGAGCTATCAGGCCGTGCGCGCGCACTACCATTCGAACGCGAAGGGCAAGCGCAAGTCCGTCATCGTCGGCGGCGACAACAACAAGAATGTGAAGGTATTGCCGGAGGACTATGCGACGGAAGCCGAAGCGCGCGCGGCCGCACAGGCTGAGCTGGCCCGCGTCAAGCGCAGCCAGGCGACCATGTCCTACACGCTCGCGCTCGGGCGCGCCGAGCTGTTTCCGGAAATGCCCGTGACTGTCGCGGGCTTCAAGCCGGATATCGATGAAACGCCGTGGCTCGTCAAACAGGTCACGCACACGATTACCGGTGACGCCGGTTTCACGTCGGCGCTCGAATTGGAAGTGCGCGATGACCCGACGACGGATCGGCATCGTTCGCATTTTCGGAAGCGCAGCTAAAGAGCGTTACGATATGGTCAGTGTTGATGAATCAGGGAGCGTTATGCGAGAACTGCAAGAATGGGTCGAAAATGCGGCTATTGAAAATCTGAAGGCGCATCATGCATGTGCCGATCTGGTCGCAAAAGACGCGGCAACCACGCTCACGGTTTTTTTGGCTGCCGCCGGTGGCGGGGTTGCCTACGCTGCGAAAGCATTGGAACAGCATAGCGTGACGTGGCTATCGGCTGGGGCCATTGCATTTACGCTGTGGTTTCTCGTGCTGAGCGTGTTACTGGTGTGGAAATGCTTGATGCTGCGACCACTGCCATCCATCTACAACGAGCCGAAAAATCTCTATCAACCGGATCATTCATTGGAAGCATTGCGTGCGGCCGAATTCAAGGGTATGCAGCGTCGGATCGATGAGGCGGCCGCGCGCAATGGCAATGTGGTGCGATGGCTGAACAGGTTGAGGCTTGTCGCCGCAACCTGCCCAGTCGCGTTTATCGTTGGGGCGGTTGCGGGTTGGGTGGCTGGGGGGTAGTCCTGTCGTTATAGTCCTCTCGGTTGGGGCCGCGATAGACTGGTTGCGGATCAGGAACGACTGGCGGATTATTCGAGGTGTTCATATTTTCGGTGTGTCAGGTGTAGGAACCGGTAAACATACCAGATGCGATTCACAACCCGCTTCGGCGGGTTTTTTTATTCGCGGGCGACAGTTAGGTGGAAAATGCTCGCCGCGAGGAACCATTGCAGCCATTGCACGACCACGGCACGGATAAGGCAAGCCACTATGGTATGCGCCGGGGGCGACGGAATGCATCAACTCCCTACGACCGTGAAAAAGCTGAATCCAAACCAAATTTGACAGTTTTGCGCCTCGTTCTGGTGTAGTTTCATTCGAGACCTAATACCCGGAGACTCCATGTTTGATCGGCTTGTTGCAAAAGGGGCGTTGACAACGACTGGCGGGCGCGTCGTAAGCGGCACCTCAACCCAGTACGACGAGCGCGGCCAGACACTAGCACGCGACGGCGATCGGGCCACCTGCGGCAACTGCAAGGGCGTATTCTCCATTCACGGCAGCGCCCTGGCGTGGCTCGATGACGGTAAACCTATGGTTAAGGACGGCGATTGGGTTATCTGCCCTTGTCGACAAAATCGCGTCATCGCCCCCGGATCGTCCACGTTCTACTACTCCGAAGGCGGCGCCAAGGCCGCCACTACAACGTCGCCGGCGAGCGTCAGTGATTCAGCACAGTCGTTCGATGAACAGGTCAGGGCCTCGGGCGTGGGTGCTTCGGCAGGGTATCCGTTCCACATCGAGATGCCGGACGGACAAACGATCTCCGGCCGGCTTGATGACACAGGCAACCTGCCTCGGATCTACACCGAATCTTCCGACAGCTACACCGTGCACTGGGGCGACGATGCCCTCGACAAACAAACCGAGGCCTGACACATGCCTAATCCCAAAACCGTCGTCCATACTAATTCAGTGAAAGGGTCTATCAAGGCCGTTAATCTCAATGCCGTTTCGTTCCAGCAGCTTTGGGATAGTTACCCATCCGGCGATCCTTACGACAATCCCACCTACAAGGATCAATGCGCGATCCGCATGAGCGTCACGTTTCATCGCGTCGGCATTGAAATGAAGTCATTTTCTGAAAAATTGGTTAAACCACTGGACCATCAACCCAGTATTGGGAGAATTATTCTTGACGGAAAGGCTACGGCCACCCGTGCCAACGAACTAGGCGAATGGTTGAAGCTGCAGCCATTCGCCGGTCTCAAGCAACCAGAAAACATCACCGGTTCTGATTGGGAATCTAAGGTCAAGGGCCGAACTGGCATCATCATGTTCGATCACTACTGGGCGCGAGACGGGGAAAGCGCCTCTGCCGCCAGCGGGGGGCACATTGACCTATGGAACGGCTCTCGCCTTACGATGAGTGGTTTCTTTGATGCATTCGCCACAATCAGCCGGAGGCTTGGCGGTCAATCATTCCTGCCAGGCACTCAGATAGGCTTCTCAGACCTGAGAAACTCAAAAACAATACTTTTCTGGGAAGTGCGATGAAAAGATTGTATGAAATTGTATTCGGATTTATATACGGAATATCAATATCTGTGGCATCTGTAGTTGCATTAGGATACTTTGATTGGTTTCGAGATCCGCGAAAAATCGCGCACGGTTGCAATGAGTTGGGGAAATGTCCGTTCCCGTGGTACGGATGGCCCATTATGTATGCATATATTCTCGGTCCCGCCACGCTTGCCGTTGTTGTAAATTGGCGCGCGATCGGGAAATGGAAGCTTTCGAAGTGGCTTCTTGTTAATGCGGTATTTGGCGTTTCATGCGTTATCGCTTATTTTGTCGGGACAGTATTATTTGAGAGATTGTAGGTTGACGCAGTCTTGGATAGACATCTACCAGGCCCGGGCTTGGCGCGTCAGGTAGGTATAGAAGCGTTCTGCGCGGTTGGCCTCGTCGAGCGCTGCCCCGGCCATGCTCGCAAGTGTGGCAGCGCAAGGGAACACGATCACGCCGGCTGTCGTATCCGACCAACCCAGGTCGGCCATCGAGAACGGCGAAAAGTAACCGCCATGTGGCAAGCTGATGCCGCGCGCCTCGAAATAGAGGCGCGTGCGAACATACGCGCAGAAATCGGCGTCGTGCCGTGGCTTTGCGCCGTCGTACTGCATGATCGCCGAGCGCTCGTCGAAGAACTCCCACACGCTGGCGTCGACGTCGGGCTGTCTCATATGACGAAATTATACTGTATAAAAACACAGTATCCGGAGGGCGCCGACAAGTGTCAACGATCGACGTCCCGTGCGGTGTAGGCTGGCGGGCCGATGCCGGTCCATAGCGGGCCGCTGCGCCACATGCGCGGCAGTTCGAGCGACAA
>LOZU01000038.1:0-88730 GCA_001527685.1 Burkholderia pyrrocinia | reverse complement strand
CGAGAATGCGCAGCAGGCACGCTGGCTCCGGCAGTTCCCGAACGTATTGGCGCAAGGCTATCTTTTTGGAAGGCCAGTCGTAGCGACTGCGATGGATTGGCCGCATTCGGGATGATGTGCTCGGGCATGCCCTCGGCGGGGACATGATTGAAGGCATCGGCTTGTAGCAGTGAGCGACTTGATGGCCTCGCGTCAGGTTTACGGATGAGCCGTGCAGTGGTGGTTGGGGCGCCATTGGATGGATGCCCCATTTTTTATGGTTCATCGCGGAATTCCGGGGAAGGCGGCGCGGATCTTGAGGAAGAAGTACTCCTCGTCGCGGTACCCGTAAGCGCGACGCTTGATGACCTTGATTGTGTTGTTGATCCCTTCGCCGACGCCCAGTCGCCCCCAGACGGTACTTTCACAAGCGGCACCGGCTATACGCGTTCGCCGCTGCCTTGCCGCGGTCGACCAGGTATCCGATCGCATGTTCGCGCAAACGAAGCATGCGGATGTCGCGCTCAATTGGGATCACGGCAATCCGGATGGAGAGCCGATGTTCTCGTTATCCGGGCTGGAATACCAGGATGCGTCGGCGGTGTTGTTGCTGACGACGGTTCCGTCGCCGACAGGGGGGCACGATCATGGTCGAACGAATTTCCGGCGCGCCGCCGCCATGCAAGGCGGTCGTTCGTCCGACATTAGCGGGATACAGCGGCACGCAGTTGGTCAAGGCCGTGAAGGTCTATGTCAATCCGGCTCAGCCGCGCGAGACGGTGACGTTGATCGACATGCCTCCGAGCTGCGTGATCGTCCGCCGGCAGGCGAAATTCAGTTGGGGCGCGCAAAGGGATCATATGATCGTTTTGCGCACGTGGGAGGACCAGTGTCTCGTTCGCGAGCGGCGAATCGCGGTGCTTCTCAACGCACATTGATGGAAGGCGTGTCCGCAGGCCTGGACGAGCGAGTTCAGCAGCTCAAGGCAGTCTGGCAAGGCGGCATAGCTGCGTATACCGAAATTGCCGCTGCGGTCGATCCAACGCTGGCCGATCGGACGATCAAGTCGTACCGGGGAGATCTCTTCGCGATTGACGAACGCCAAGTTGACGTGAGCGGGACGTTCTACGTGCAGTACTCGCGCGTGCTGACCCCGGCCGAGTTCAGGATCGACGCGGCGACGTACCGGACCGCTGCGGGCGAAGGACTGTTCCCCGTTGACGCACAAATGGAGTCCGGCCTGTCGTCGGCGACCGTTCGTGAAAAGCTGCCGCTCATGCGCGAGTGACTCATTGGCGTCGCGCGGAATCGCGCGCGCTGTTACGCGTACTGGTCGGTCCCAGGTGCCGCTATCGCGGCAAGCGGCTCCGACGCCACGAGCGACGACCACATGACTTCCTCTCCGGACAATACCGGCGAGGACCTCGCGCGCGATTATCCGGAACATGTCGCGCGCTTCATGAGCGACGAAACTCGGCCGCAGCAGTCCGCGTTTCGTCGCGCAGTTTTCGTTGCCTATGGTGGCAAATGTGCCGTATCAAGGTGTGATGTTCCTGAGGCATTGGAGGTGGCGCACCTGCATGGCTGTATTTGGCGGGATGGCCATAATCAGGCGAGCGACGGAATCCTGCTTCGCCGAGACCTCCATGGTTTGCATGATCGCGAACTGCTCGACTTGTCCGACGGCGTTGCACGCTTTGATGCGCAGGTGCTCCGCCACTATGAGCATCCCGAAGGTCTGGTGGTTTCTGCGCTGTCCGAGGGGGCCTGCTGATTTGTGCAGCGGCAAGAGGGAAACCCGGAGACAGAAGTTGCGCTAGCCATCAATAACGGCGTCACGTTTCCAATAGATTATTCCCTTCCAGTATGTATTTGAGCCAAGTTCAATCAATTGGCAATCGAATTTGCTTGCTATCGGACAAAGTCGTGAACTTGTCTTCCGCCAGGTTTACTTCACCAGTTACAAATGTCACAAATTCTGAAGAATTTGTCTTGCGCCGAGGACGGGCGTTGGATTATATTCCCCACCCATGCTAGAGCTTTCCCTCTACTTCGGTGATTCGCCTGATATACGGTAGTGCAATCAAATTATGTGGTGGTGAGCGCTGCATTCCACGGATTGATTCCTGTCATGCGAGAAATTTTCTTCAGGACGGTTATTGCATGATAGGGGGGATTGCTGACATTCCAGTCAGCTCGCCTGATCCTATGCAATATTAAGCCGTGCGATGGGTTTGTAGCGTGATAGTTAATAATCCGGCGTGATGCAATCTTGAGGGCGTTTGATCTTTGGCGCAGTTCGATCGATCCGATTCGGATGTAATTGTGTTATGGCTTGCGGATTATAAGGCGTTTCGCGATTAATATGTCGCGAGTCTTTCATTGGTTGAGAGCGTCGAAAGTTGCATGGATTATGCAACTTTCGATTGAAATGGCTTTGTGCATAAGTAATTTCTAGATTTGACTGAAATTTGGAGATGACGTCGTGGACGAAGGTGAATTGATGGAAGACGCCTCCGAGTCCGATGCGCTGGACTTCGACGAGGAATTCATTCAGATCGATGCGGCGATTTGCGAATACGACTCGGTCGGAGATTCGCCCCAGCGAAAGGGGGAAAGCGCGTTTCAATGGGGTTCAATAGAAAACGCTTGCTCCAATCTTCTGAAGAAAGCCAAAGACATTCGGGTGGCGATCTGGTACCTGCGAGCCTGTATGACGAGGCGAGGTGTTGTCGGATTGGCCGAAGGTGTTGGATGCCTCGCCGCCATTATGAGTCTGCCTGCCAATGAAATTCACCCACGATCTCAGCCCGGCGAGTCGCCCGGCGAGATCCAGGTACTTCATTTGGGCTGGATTTCCGGGGCGCAGTTCCTTCATCAGGTCGGCACTGCTTGTCTCGAGGGGCAAGATGTCACAATAAGTGCGCTGGCAAGCAAGTCCGGAGGTGAGGTTATTTGGGCGCCGGGTCGCAGAGAAAAAGCGCAAAGTATTCTAGTTGAAATTAAGGATTCCTTTATAAAAATAGCGGCTGCTCTGCAGATCGGCGAGCAACATCTCGACTTGTCGCGCATTTTGAGTCTACTTGATCGCGCGTTGTCCGTGCTGGGCACTCATGTGGGTGAGGAGTCGAATTCACTCACCGACGCGCCGTCTCACAATGTCTCCGCAAGTGTGTTCCATGGAAATTTCGATACTCGGTCGGCGTTGTCGACGAGAGCGGATGTGGAAGTGGCGTTGGAGCGCATCGTCGAATATTTCCGTGTTCACGAACCTGGTCATCCCGCACCGATTTTCCTGTCGCGCGTCCAGCGCATGCTTGGTGCGGGATTCGAAGAGCTGATGGTGGAACTTTATCCAAACGGCGCAGCGCTGGCCGCACAGCTCGGAAGGCCGGCCGGCTCGGCTGAGTAATTTACATGTCTTATTGAGGAGGTGGCAGCCATGGTGCGTCAGAAGGACGGGCAGAAATTTATCGGAGAGAGTCGTGCGCCCCGGGTACAAATCGAGTACGACGTCGAGATCTACGGATCGCAGAAAAAAGTCGAACTGCCTTTCGTGGCGGGCGTGATGGCGGATCTGTCCGGCGACAACGTGGAGCCGCTCGGTCCGGTCGAGGATCGCCGATTCGCGGAAATCGACGTGGAGAATTTTGACGAACGCATGTCGCAGATCGCGCCGTCGCTAAGTTATCACGTCAAGAATGTGCTGACCGACGACGGAACACTGATCCCGATCGATCTGACCTTTGCGTCGATGGATTCATTCGAGCCGGCAGAAGTCGTGAAACGCATTCCGGAATTATCGACGCTGCTCGAGGCGCGCAATCGGCTGAAGGAACTGCTGACCTACATGGATGGGAAGGCGGCCGCCGAGGACCTGATTCACGAATTGCTTAAAAATCCGAGGTGGGCGGATGACGCTGCTGTCATATCCGACTCGTCTCCCTCGGACACACCTTCCGGTGACCCGGCACCGAATCAGGAGGTGAAATGAGTACGCTCAAGCAGCTTGCGCCGTCGGCCGAACGCGTCGTCGTGGACGACGATCTGAAGGGCATTCTCCGTCGCTCGTTTCGACCAAGGACCAACGAAGCCGCCGATGCTGTTCAGAGTGCCGTCGAAACCCTGCTCACATATGCGCGCCGCAGCAGGGTGGTGGTTCGTGAAGACGTCGCGCAGACGATCGAGCAATTGGTCGCGGAACTGGACAAGAAAATTTCCGACCAGTTGACCGAGGTGTTGCATAACAAGCGCTTTCAGACACTGGAAGGCGCGTGGCGCGGCCTGCATTATCTCGTATCGAATTCTGACACCAGTGAGAATCTCAAGATTCGTTACCTGAACATCTCGAAGGCTGATCTTGGCAAGACGCTGCGGCGATACAAGGGCGTTGTGTGGGACCAGAGCCCGATCTTCAAGATGATCTACGAGCAGGAATACGGGCAGTTCGGCGGTGAGCCGTTCGGCTGCCTGATTGGGGATTTTCAGTTTGACCACAGTGTCCAGGATGTATCGATCCTGACCGAGATGTCGAAGATCGCGGCAGCGGCGCATGCCCCATTTATTGCGGCAGCTGCGCCGGGGTTGCTACAGATGGACAGCTGGAGCGAGTTGTCGAACCCTCGCGACGTATCCAAGATATTCACGTCGACCGAATATGCGTTCTGGCGTCGCCTGAGGGAAAGCAACGATTCTCGCTACTTGGCGCTGACTATGCCGCGTTTCCTCGCGCGTGTACCTTATGGGCCGAAGACGCAACCGGTCGAAGAGTTCGGCTTCGAAGAGAAGGTCGACCCGAATCGTGCGGAAGATTTCTGCTGGGCGAACTCCGCGTATGCGATGGGTGTGAACATTACCCGTGCATTCAAAACTTACGGCTGGTGCACGAAGATCCGCGGTATCGAGTCAGGCGGCGCGGTCGAGGTGTTGCCGAAATTCGTGTTGCCGTCGCAGGACTGCGAGGTCGAGTTGCATTGTCCGACGGAGATCGCGATTTCGGATCGCCGCGAACATGAATTGTCGGAATCAGGTTTGATGCCGCTCGTGTACAGGAAGAATTCCGACACCGCCGCATTTATCGGGGCGAAGACCGTGCATCGTCCGGCGGTTTACGAGGACGACAATGCAACGGCAAACGCCAACCTCTCGTCGCGGCTACCGTACATTTTCGCGACCTGCCGTTTCGCGCACTACCTGAAGTGCATCGTTCGCGACAAGATCGGTTCATTTAAGTCGCGCGAGGATACACAGCGATGGCTGAATGACTGGCTGATGAATTATGTCGATGGCGACCCGTCTATCTCAAGCGAGATCACCAAATCACAGCGCCCGCTGTCGGCTGCCGAGGTAGTCGTTGACGAGATCCCGGAAAACCCTGGCTACTATCGCGCGCAGTTTTTCCTGCGCCCCCATTTTCAGTTGGAGGGGTTGACCGTGTCCCTTCGTCTGGTTTCGAAGTTACCGTCGACTAGGCAAGAATCCGGGACTTGACCGGCAACGGCCGGACGAGCGTTCCGTTCTCACGAGTGAAGGCGTCTTCGAAACGTCGTGTGATGGCATCGGTACAGATGGCGTCACGTTGACGGGTTGCATCCACGGTGGAGTATTTGGCTTTCTTAAATTAATTGAGGAGTGCAAATTATGGCAAATGCTTTGGTTGACTACTTTCTTCAGATCGACGGCGTTGAAGGCGAGTCGACGGATCAGCAGTATCCGGGGTTGATCCAGATTCAGAGTTGGCAGTGGGCGGAAGAAAATTCGGGCCGATGGGGATTTGGTAGCGGTGGCGGTGCGGGTAAGGTTGAAATGAAGGACTTCGAGTTCCGGATGGTGTCGAACAAGGCATCCCCGAAGCTGTTCCTGATGTGTGCGACGGGCGACCACATCGCCAGCGCCAAGCTGATTTGCCGCAAGTCGGGCAAGGGGCAGCAGGAATTTCTGACGATTTCGTTCGCAAGCGGCTTGGTTTCGTCGTTCCGGACGCTCGGCAATATGCCGTTTTCGCTGCTCGGTCATGGCAGCGGCGAAGTCGACAATGTGCTGCCGACGGACGAGATCAAGATCAATTTTGCCCAGATCGAGTTCGAGTACCGCGAGCAGCGCAACGACGGCACGATGGGCGCGGTGATCAAGGCTGGCTATGACCTCAAGCTGAACGCGCCGATCTGATCGGGTGCGCGTCTTCTTTTCGAGCAAACCATGGACGTGTTGCGGCCTCGGTCGTAACACGCAGGAATACGCATGTGAGCGCGCATCCACTCTATAACAAGCTGTCGAGGCGGTTTCGTCGCGATTCGCTCCGGGAAGTCGTCGGGCATGACCTGGTCGAATTGATGAACTGTGCATTGCGTGGCGGGCGAATCGGCGTGTCGGGCAGCAGTCCGGTCGCGTATTCGGTGCTGAACTACGGCTGCCCACCGTTGCAGGTTTCAGGCTCCACCCAAATCGATCCGGTGCATACGGCTACGCACATCTGCGAAGTATTACGCCGATTCGAACCGCGAGTGGACAGTACTCGAACCCGAGTGCAGCCAAGGGCCGGCGGTGCGAAGCATGCGCCGCAGACGATGTACTTCGACATCTTGACGACGGCCCGCGACGACGGAGCCGAGATCAGGGTGAGCCTCGCGCTCGACTATCTGAGTGGTTTTTTCAGCTTGGTCAGTGATTGATGAACGGCGAACGACCATGAGCTTCCTGGACCATTACAACGATGAATTACGCCAATTGCGCGACGCGGGCGCCCGCTTCTCGAGGGAGCACCCGCAGGTCGCATCGGCGCTCGGCCTGCATCCGGATGCAGTTACCGATCCATTCGTCGAGCGGTTGCTTGAAGGTGTTGCCTATCTGTCGGCACGGGTGCAGACACGCCTCGACCGCGAATGCGCGGAGTTCGCGCAGCAGGCGCTCGGGCGTGTCTGCCCATTATTCATGGCGGCCACGCCCGCAATTTCGAGTTTTGCGTTTCATCCCGACCTGGATTCGCCGGAAGCCTTCCGAGGCAGTACGCTACCGCGGGGCTCGCTGATTTCAGCCCGCCTGCCGGGCCGCAAGCTGCCTGTCACGTTCGCCACGGCGCGCGACGTGACGCTGTTGCCTTTGCGCATCGCAAAGGTCGAATGTAGCCGCAGTCTGAATGGGTTGCCTACGCAGCTCGCGCAGAAGCTCGCCTCATCGCAGGCGGTGTTGCGCCTTCGCTTCGAGCTGGACGGCATCGCAACGGTCGGCGAACTGGGGCGCGGCGAAGGAGACTTCGGGCCGCTACACCTGAGTCTCGCCGGTGATTTGCCACGGGCGTATGCGTTGCATCAGGCGCTGCTTGCATCAAGCAGCGCGTGGTATGCCGTGGTCCCGACCCCGCGCGGCGACGAGGTGCTGACACTGCCGGCGGAGGGCATTCGCCTGTCTGGTGTCGATGACACCGAAGCGCTCTTGCCGGCTGACTTTGGCGGGCTGCCAGGCTTGCGGCTACTGCGCGAGTACTTCGCGCAGCCGGCCCGTCTGCTCGGAGTCTATCTCGACGCGCTCGCGCCGGTGGCCGCGGCGGATCCGTCCGCAAGATCGTTTGAATTGTTCTTTGCGCTGCGGCAGGTACCGAACGGTCTTGTCGGCGAAGTGGACACGCATCAATTTCGCCTGTTCGCGACGCCGGCGATCAATTTGTATTCAAAGCGCTTCGATCCGGTGCCTTATGACCCCAACCTGACCGAGCAATGGATTCCAGTCGACCGAATGTCGCCGGCCGCGTATCACTTGTGGGGGCTGACGGAAGTGCGCGTGAGCGAAAGCAACGGCAAATCACACACGGCGCGTTCGGTGCTGGAGACGGGAGGCTACGAGGCGCGCGACGAGGCTATCCGCTACAGCCTGCGGCGGGAGAATGCGCTGCTCGCCGACGGCGCGCGGCGCGATCGCCTCGACCCGCTCGCGAGCCACGACCTGATTGCCGTATCGGCGTACGACGACACCGTCAAGTTGGACGACATCGCGTCGATTACTGGCAAGGCACTGGTGGCCGACCGCGACTGGCGGCCGTCGGCGCTGCTCGACGCCGAACTGAGCCTGCTCGATCCGGTCCCGGTGCAGCGCGTTGAATGCCTGTGGCCCGCGAGCACGCCGCGCGGCATGCCGCCCGTCGACGCGTGCTGGAACGCGACGTCGCACCTTGGCCAGAACCCACTCGCGCTGCGCGCAGGACAAGTGCAGAACATCACTTCGCGTGTCATCGAGCAATTGCTGCTCGCCGCCAGCCGCGAGGATGCACTCGACCAGCAACGGATCGACAGCCTGCTTTCGGTTCATCTCGGTGCGCGCTTCATCGCGGCCGGCCGTTCAATGCCGCTCGCGCTGGTGCGGGCGACGCACGTCGAGATCGACATCGCCGAATCGGCGCACTCGGACCGCGGCGGATGGCTGTTTGGCCGTGTGCTGGCACAGGCGCTCGCCGAGGCGACGACGCTCAACGACGGAATCGAGGTCGTCGTGCGGCTCGACGGCGAATCGGTCAGCACTCATGTGAATACCGCTGCCGGCGACGGGAGGCTGATGTGAGACTGGCGCGCGTCGTGCGGGCGCTGACGCCCAACCGCACCTTCTTCGAGCTGATGCGCCGGGTCGAGATGCTGGAGTGCGAGCGCGGCGGGCCCGTGCGGCGCGTGCGACGCAGTCCACCGTGGCTGCGCATCGAGCAGTCGGCCGAAATGCATTTCGCGAGCACGGAAGTCGCCAGCGTGCGGGTCGACCAGACTCGTTTCATCGATATGGACGATCACCCGCTCGTCAACGTCGTCCAGCGGCATTTCGGGCTGTTCGCGCCGTATGGTCCGCTGCCGCTGCATGTGACTGAGCACGCGATGCAGGAGAAGCGCTTCGAGCGCAACGCGGCGTTCGAGCGCTTCGTCAACGTCGCTTGCGGCGATCTGGCGTGGCTGCATTACTCCGCATGGTCGTCGATGCACCCGGTGCTCGGCTACGAACGCGCGCGCAATCCGTTCGTCGAGCGGGTCACGTCGCTCGCGAACGCCGGCCTTCGGGCCGGTGATGTGGTGGCGGATGACGACACCCAGGCGTGTCGGCGCGCGTTTCCCGGTGTGTACTGCGCGCCCCGCCGGTCGCTAGCCGATCTGCGACGGATGCTGGTCCGCTATTTTCGCGTGCCGCTTCGGATCATGCCGCGCTACGGGCGCTGGATTCCGGTACCGCCCGCACCGAGCGGCGGCCGACGGCTTGGCGCATGGCGGCTCGGCGCGCGGATTTGGGATGTTCAGCATTCGATGGAGATCGTGATCGGCCCAATAGAGGCCGACGAGTTTCACCGTTGGCAACGCCGGTCTGCGGCTGTGATGGCGCTATGCGCAGTCGCGACGGATTTCGTCGACGGAAGGATTGACCCTGTTATCAAGGTTCAGGTGCGGACGCGCCCCGAACTGGCGGGGAAAGTTGGGCGCATGCGCATCGGCGTCGATGCGTGGTCTCGACCGAATCATGCGCTGCGCGCTCTGACCATCTACGAATCTTTTCGGGACTAGACGTGAACCGCGAACGTATTTTCAACTGTCTCGGTCGCACCACCTATGCGGCTCTTGTTGACGCCACGGCGCTGGGTCGGTCGCGACGGCACACCTTTATCGATCTTGACCACTGGGCGTTGTGCTTGTTGCAACGCGAGCAGAGCGATCTCACGAGACTTTTCGTCGAATGGGGGCACGACGTCGGCGACGTGAAGCGTCGGCTGGAGAAGGCGCTCGATACGTTCGACGTCGGCGGCGAGTCGCTGCGGGACATTTCCGCGTCGCTTGAGCGCAGCGTCGGCCCGGCCGTGATCTGGAGCCAGGTCGCCGCGCCGTCGGGCAAGGTGCGTTCCGGCCATCTGCTGCTCGCTTGGCTGGATGACGAGCTCACGCGCCGCTGGCTTCAGCAGCGGATTCCGCACGGTATCACCTCCGCCACGACCGACGAGGTAATGAAGCGCTACGAAGCGCTGGCCACGGATTGGCCGGAGGCGATCGAGAGCCCGTCGCAAAGCGACGGCGATCTGTCCGCCGACGGGATGGCGCCAGAGGACACGCTGGCGAAGTGGGCAACCTGCCTGACCGATCAGGCGGCGCGCGGCGAACTTGACCCGGTCGTCGGCCGTGATGACGAATTGCGGACCGTGATCGACATCCTGTCGCGGCGGCGTCAGAACAACCCGATCCTGGTCGGCGAGGCTGGCGTGGGCAAGACGGCCGTGGTCGAGGCGCTGGCGCAGAAGATCCATGCTGGCGCGGTGCCTCCGGGGCTGCTGGGCGCGCAGGTGTGGGCGCTGGATCTGGCGCGGCTGCAGGCCGGCGCGGGCGTTCGTGGTGAATTCGAGCAGCGTCTCAAGGTCGTGATGGACGCGGTGCTGGCCGCACCCAACCCCGTGATCCTGTTCTGCGACGAGACCCACACGCTGATCGGCGCGGGCGGCGCGGCCGGCACCGGCGACGCCGCGAACCTGATCAAGCCGATGCTTGCGCGCGGTCAGTTGAGAATGGTCGCGGCGACCACCTGGTCCGAATACAAGCAATACATCGAACCCGACGCCGCGCTCGTGCGGCGCTTTCAGGCGGTGCCGGTCGAGGAGCCGGGTGACGCCGCGGCCGTCGATATGCTCCGCACCATTGCGCCGCGCTTTGCCGAACACCACCAGGTGCACATCGTCGATGCTGCGCTGCGTAGTGCCGTCGCGCTGTCGCGCCGCTATTTGCCGGCGCGGCAACTGCCGGACAAGGCTATCAGCCTGCTGGACACGGCGTGCGCGCGGGTCGCGATGAGCCAAAGCTGCGCGCCGGCCGAGCTGGAACGGCTCGGCCAGCAGGCGCTCGCGATCGGACAGACCCTCGACTGGCGGGCCAACGATCGCCGGATGGGGGTGGCGACGCCGGGTGACGAAGCCGATTTGGAGGCGCAGCGCGACCAGCTCGCGTTGCGGGCGCGTGCGCTCGAATGTGTCGTCGAGACGCAGCGCGAAGAAGTGAATGCGTGGCTCGCGCGGATGCGCGCGACAGATGCGCCGCCCGTAGCGGACGGCGGCGACGCGGCGCTTGCGACACGCATCGACGCCGATCGTTGGGTGCGGCCGTGGGTCGACGAGCACGTGATCGCGGAAGTTCTCGCGGAATGGACCGGCGTGCCGGTCACGCAGCTCGCGCAGGACGAGGCGCAGCGGATCGTGGATCTGGAGCACTTGCTCGGCGAGTGCATCCATGGGCAGGCAGGCGGCATGCGCTCGATCGCACAGGCGCTGCACGTGTCGCATTCCGGTCTCGGCGATCCACAGCGGCCGCTCGGCGTGATGCTACTCGCGGGACCGACTGGCACCGGCAAGAGCCAGGCTGCGTCGAAGCTCGCCGAACTGCTGTTCGGCGGCGAGCGCAATCTCGTGCAGTTCAACATGAACGAATTCCAGGAAGCCCATACGGCGTCGACGCTGAAGGGCGCGCCGCCCGGCTACGTCGGCTATGGAAAAGGCGGACGCCTGACCGAGGCGATCCGCAAGAAGCCGTACAGCGTGCTGTTGCTCGACGAATTCGATCGCGCGCATCCGGATATCCACGAAGTGTTCTACCAAGTGTTCGACCAAGGCTGGATGGAAGATGGCGAAGGGCGCCGCATCAGCTTTCGCAACAGCCTGATCCTGCTGACCACCAATCTCGGCGATGCGGAGATCGAAGCGTCATGCAAGGCCGATCCGCAGGTGTCGCAAGCAAAACTCGAGGCGCTGGTGCGCGAGCGGCTTCAAGGGCGCTTTTCCGCGGCGCTGCTGGCGCGGATACAGGTCGTCGTGTTCCGGCCGCTCGATCTCGATGCGCTGACAGGCATCGCGCATCAAGCGCTCGGCGAGATCGGCCAGCGGCTAGAGCAAAACGGCCTCCGCTGGCGCGTCGATGACGACGTCGCGGGCTGGATTGCGCGAGCGGTCGCACAGCACCCGGCCAACGGGCGCGCGGTGCGCGATTTGTTGCGCCAGCACGTGATGCCGGCTGTGGCGCGCGGCGTGCTCGCCGCGCGTGCGGAGAGTCGCACGCTGCGAACGGTAAGGCTGTCGGCCGCGGGATCACTGTCGCTGGCATTTGACGACGACGCGCCGGCGGATGCCGAACCGGTGCCGTCCTATACACAGCTGGAGGGCAGCGCCGTCGCAACCAATGATGGCGCGGTGTCACATGAACCGGCTGCGTTGGCCGATGCCGGATTGAAAGGAGACCCTGCATGCGTCTGATCGAATTGCGCAGTGATGCACTGGATCCCGGTTGCGTCGCGCTCGCGTTGACGGCTCACGAGAACTTCTCACGCGAGCCATCGTACCGTCTCGACGTGCTGAGCCGCGATCCGGAACTGGACCTGGACGACTTGCTGGGCGTGCCGCTGTCGGCCGACATCGACCTGGGCAACGGGGCGGTGCGGACCTTCAGCACGTACGTTTTCGGTGGCTATGACACCGGCCAGTTGAGCGGGCAATACACGTACACGCTGGACCTGAGGAGTTGGCTCTCGTTCCTGGAGGAAAACCAGAACAGCCGGATCTTCCAGAACCTGACGGTACCGGAGATCGTCGAGCAGGTATTCCAGGCGCATCAGCGCACCGACTACCGATTCGAGCTGGAAGGGACCTACGACGTACGCGAATACTGCGTGCAGTTCCAGGAAACCGATTTGAATTTCGTCAAGCGGTTGCTGGAAGACGAAGGAATTTATTTCTGGGTCGAGCACGAGACGGACCGGCACGTGGTGGTGCTATCCGACACGCAGCGCTTCGATGACCAGGCGTTTCCGTACGGACAGCTCCAGTACTTGCCGGACGGGGAGGAAGCGCGAGCGATCCAGGGGCGCGAGGGGGTTCAGCGGCTGCAGCGGACGCGCCGAGTGCGATCGAACAACGTTGCGCTGCGCGATTTCAACTATTGGATGCCGTCGAACCGTCTGGACAGCGATGCGCAGACGCAGCCGGAGCCGGCGCTGTCGGGCGTCCAGCTGGAGTACTACGACTACGCGGCGGGCTATCAGGACGAACAGACTGGGGAGCGTCTTGCGCGGCTGAGGCTGGAGGCGTTCCAGGCGGATGCGCACATGCTGGTCGGCGAGGCAAACGCGCGTGGGCTGACGACAGGGAATGCGTTTACGTTGGTGGGCTATCCGGCCACCACGCGCAATCGCCGCTACTACGTGATCGGCAGCGAGCTGTCGTTCATCCAGGACGGGCCGGACAGCACGTCGCAGGGGCGCAATGTCGGGGTGAAGTTCCGCGCGCTGGCCGATGACCAGCCGTACCGGCCACTGCTCGTGACGAGACGGCCGGAAGTGCCGGGCATCCAGAGCGCGACGGTGGTGGGGCCGCAGGTGTCGGAGGTCCACACCGACAGCCTCGGGCGGATCCGTGTGCACTTCCACTGGGACCGCTACACGACGGTGGAGCCTGATGCGTCATGCTGGATCCGGGTGTCGCAGGCGTGGGCGGGCAAAGGTTGGGGCGTGCTGGCGATGCCGCGGGTCGGGCAGGAAGTGCTGGTGACGTACGTAGATGGCGATCTCGACCGGCCGCTTGTGACCGGGATCGTCTACAACGGCGAGAATCCGACGCCTTACGACCTGCCGAAGGACGTCCGCTATACGGGCCTGGTGTCACGCTCGATCAAGCAGGCGGGTCAGCCCCAGAACGCGAGCCAGCTGACGTTCGACGACCAGCACGGCGCGGAGCGGGTGATGATCCACGCCGAGCGCGACATGCAGCAGACGGTCGAGCGCAACAGCTCATCGTCGGTCGGCCAGGATAAAAATATATCCGTCAAGGGTACGTCGACGTCGGTGACCGGGATCTCGGTCAGCTTCACCGGTATCTCGGTGTCATACACGGGATTATCGGTGGGCTTCACCGGGGTGTCGTCGTCGTTCACCGGGCTCAGTACGTCGTTCACCGGTGTCAGTACGGGTTTTACCGGCGTATCGACATCGTTTACCGGCGTATCGACCGGCTTCACGGGAGTCAGCACGTCGTTCACCGGTGTCAGCACCGGCTTCACGGGGGTATCCACGTCGTTCACGGGGATGTCGACCAGCCTGACGGGAACGAGCAATTCGGTGACGGGCGTCTCGAACAGCATGACGGGTATTTCGTCGTCGATAACGGATGTCAGTACGTCCGCGACGGGGCAGTCGCAAAGCATGACGGGCGTATCGCTGTCGTACACCGGCACGTCGACGGGCATGACCGGCACGAGTACGTCAGTGACCGGCACCTCGACGGGAATTACCGGCACGTCGATGTCGACCACCGGTACGTCGACCAGCATCACGGGCGTATCCATGTCGACCACTGGCACCTCCACGAGCGTGACCGGGTCGAGCGTGTCGACGACCGGCAGCTCGGTGAGCATGACGGGATCGAGCGTTTCGACGACGGGCAGTGACGTGTCGACAACTGGCTTCAGCTATTCCTACACGGGTGCCAGCTACTCGGACACTGGTATGGATTTGAAGAAGCTCGGCATGCAGGTGAAAAACTGATGGGAGACCCTGCATGCGTCTGATCGAATTGCGCAGTGATGCACTGGATCCCGGTTGCGTCGCGCTCGCGTTGACGGCTCACGAGAACTTCTCACGCGAGCCATCGTACCGTCTCGACGTGCTGAGCCGCGATCCGGAACTGGACCTGGACGACTTGCTGGGCGTGCCGCTGTCGGCCGACATCGACCTGGGCAACGGGGCGGTGCGGACCTTCAGCACGTACGTTTTCGGTGGCTATGACACCGGCCAGTTGAGCGGGCAATACACGTACACGCTGGACCTGAGGAGTTGGCTCTCGTTCCTGGAGGAAAACCAGAACAGCCGGATCTTCCAGAACCTGACGGTGCCGGAGATCGTCGAGCAGGTATTCCAGGCGCATCAGCGCACCGACTACCGATTCGAGCTGGAAGGGACCTACGACGTACGCGAATACTGCGTGCAGTTCCAGGAAACCGATTTGAATTTCGTCAAGCGGTTGCTGGAAGACGAAGGAATTTATTTCTGGGTCGAGCACGAGACGGACCGGCACGTGGTGGTGCTATCCGACACGCAGCGCTTCGATGACCAGGCGTTTCCGTACGGACAGCTCCAGTACTTGCCGGACGGGGAGGAAGCGCGAGCGATCCAGGGGCGCGAGGGGGTTCAGCGGCTGCAGCGGACGCGCCGAGTGCGATCGAACAACGTTGCGCTGCGCGATTTCAACTATTGGATGCCGTCGAACCGTCTGGACAGCGATGCGCAGACGCAGCCGGAGCCGGCGCTGTCGGGCGTCCAGCTGGAGTACTACGACTACGCGGCGGGCTATCAGGACGAACAGACTGGGGAGCGTCTTGCGCGGCTGAGGCTGGAGGCGTTCCAGGCGGATGCGCACATGCTGGTCGGCGAGGCAAACGCGCGTGGGCTGACGACAGGGAATGCGTTTACGTTGGTGGGCTATCCGGCCACCACGCGCAATCGCCGCTACTACGTGATCGGCAGCGAGCTGTCGTTCATCCAGGACGGGCCGGACAGCACGTCGCAGGGGCGCAATGTCGGGGTGAAGTTCCGCGCGCTGGCCGATGACCAGCCGTACCGGCCACTGCTCGTGACGAAACGGCCGAAGGTGCCGGGCATCCAGAGTGCGACGGTGGTAGGGCCGCAGGTGTCGGAGGTCCACACCGACAGCCTCGGGCGGATCCGTGTGCACTTCCACTGGGACCGCTACACGACGGTGGAGCCTGATGCGTCATGCTGGATCCGGGTGTCGCAGGCGTGGGCGGGCAAAGGTTGGGGCGTGCTGGCGATGCCGCGGGTCGGGCAGGAAGTGCTGGTGACGTACGTAGATGGCGATCTCGACCGGCCGCTTGTGACCGGGATCGTCTACAACGGCGAGAATCCGACGCCTTACGACCTGCCGAAGGACGTCCGCTATACGGGCCTGGTGTCACGCTCGATCAAGCAGGCGGGTCAGCCCCAGAACGCGAGCCAGCTGACGTTCGACGACCAGCACGGCGCGGAGCGGGTGATGATCCACGCCGAGCGCGACATGCAGCAGACGGTCGAGCGCAACAGCTCATCGTCGGTCGGCCAGGATAAAAATATATCCGTCGAGGGTACGTCGACGTCGGTGACCGGGATCTCGGTCAGCTTCACCGGTATCTCGGTGTCATACACGGGATTATCGGTGGGCTTCACCGGGGTGTCGTCGTCGTTCACCGGGCTCAGTACGTCGTTTACAGGTGTCGATACGAGCTTCACCGGCGTATCGACGTCGTTCACCGGCGTATCGACCGGCTTCACCGGCGTCAGCACGTCGTTTACCGGCGTCGATACGAGCTTCACGGGTGCATCCACGTCGTTGAAGGGGATGTCGACCGGCCTCACCGGATCGGACAACTCGGTGACGGGCGTGTCGAACAGCATGAAGGGCATTTCGTCGTCGATAACGGATGTCAGTACGTCCGCGACGGGGCAGTCGCAAAGCATGACGGGCGTGTCGCTGTCGTACACCGGCACGTCGACGGGCATGACCGGCACGGATACGTCGGTAACTGGCACCTCGACGAGTATCAAGGGCACCTCGATGTCGACCACTGGCACGTCGACCGATGTGACGGGTGTATCCATGTCGACCACTGGCACCTCCACGGGCGTGACCGGGTCGGAAATGAAAAGTACCGGCAGCAAGATGTCGAGCACCGGATCGAGCGTGTCGACTACCGGCAGCAGCGTCACGCAAAAGGGGTTCAATTATTCGTATACGGGCGCATCGTATTCGGATACCGGGATCGATCTAAAGAAGGTCGGCATGCAGGTTAAAAGCTGATGTCAATCCACCACATCAAGTCTCAGGCGACACTGGTCGCGACGACACGCACCCAAATCGGTTCGCAGTCGATGCTGGGCATCAGTGTCGGTGTGGGCTTCAGGCTGAGCGATCCTGCGGTGCTCGTTCATGAGACCGCCGTCTGGGAGGCCCTCAAGGAGGTTCACCAGTCAGTTCCGCTTGCGGAACTCGCGACGCCCAAAAGCCATGCGGAATGGTTGCTCGTTGGCCGGTCGGTTCATCGTGCTCCGGCTGGTTCGGTCGGACAGCCGGTCGATTGGCCCGCGTGGGTTGAACTGGACGGCGTTCGAAAAACGGTCTCATGTCGCGCACCGATCGAAAGCAGTGCAGAGCTCGGTCTGCTGGCGCAGCTTGTGATCGATCCGTCGCAAGCGGTGGCAGGTAGCGCCAATGAAAATCCATTCGGGATCAAGGCGACCAGTGCGCCGTTGCAGCGAGTGCGCGCGCTCGGCGTCGGGCCAGAGCCGCTTGCGGCAATGGGTGCGCTGGAGACAGATTGGCCGGAGCGTCGAAAATGGATGCCTAATCGCTCGGGATCGCTTGATTCGCTCGCGCGCGACGGCACGCACATGGGCTGGCCGGCGAGCACGGACTTGCGGTGGTTCCAGCAGGCCGCCCCCGATCAGTGGTCTCGCCGCGACAGCTGGCCGCTTGGCGCTCGCTTCGAGCTCGGCGGATTCGGCGCGAACGGCAGTGGTTACGTCAATGCATTGCCCCGTTTGTCGGCAGTTGCGCTGATGACGCGCAAGCGTCGATCAGATGTCGAGCACCTCATGCTCAAGCAGCAGACCACCTGGTTTCTGCCCGATCGAGACATTGGCGTGATGTGGTGGAACGGTGCGGCCACGATCGATTACTTGCTCGACGACGATTCGGCGATGCTGGTGACGGCATTGAAGGACGCGGACGAGCGCCTGGATGTCGATGCGTTGATGGCGTTTGCCGCACAGCGCGCGGATCGTACCAGCCAAGATCCGACGAGCTTGAGCGATCACGTGCTGATGCCCGATGTAGGTAGGGGCTGGGCATGGGAGGTGATTCTGGATGCGGACGATCATCCCCGATTTTCGCCCGTGCCTCGCAATCGAGCGGAGATCGCCGCACGGCTCGAACGTCAACGGCTGGATTTCGTCGCGGCGCGCGAAGATCACGAGCGGCTTCGGGCGTTCAAGGAAAGTTCGCAGCGACTGACATTGCCGACCGCGCCGCCGGACGGTCATGAATGGCGACGGAAATTCAGCGAGGCTGGACGTACGGAACTCACGCGGACGGTCGTGCGAGATGCAGATCTCACCGCGCTGCATTTCGACGGATGGCGTTTCGACGAGGTTCGATTCGAACGCTGCAAGCTCGATCGCAGCATATGGCGGAACTGTCAATTCAACAGTGTCTACTTCGTCGATTGTTCGTGTACCGATGCGACGCTGAATGAAGTCGTGTGGCAAAGCGGCGCCTTTGTTCGCAGTCGACTGCAGCGCAACTCGTGGAGCGATATCACGCTGGAGCGGGTCAACATCGAGGACTGTGAGCTGGACGATCTCGCCGTAGCGGGGGGAAAGTGGGCGCTCGTTGCCGTTCAGGGGCAGGGTGGCGTTCGCGGCAGCGTACGTGATGCGGTATGGGAAAGCGTAACGTGGAATGGCGTCGATGCCCGAAATTGGGCATGGGAACGCTTGCGAGCCGACGATCTCGGCTTGGTTGAATGCAAGATGGCGGATCTGATGGTTCTGCAATGCTCGATAGTGAAGCCGAGCGTTCTGTTAAGCGATTTATCGGCGAGTGTCTGGCAGAAGAGCACGCTATCGACCGCGGTGCTGTCTCACGGTACGTCAATCGAGCGCGCGCGCATGACCGATTGCGTGTTCAAGACATCAAATTTCCAGGATCTTCGCGCGCACGCGCTCGTCGTCGATCACTGCTCCTTCCTCCAGTTCAATGCTCAACATCTGCAAGCGGAGCGATCAAGCTGGACGTGCGCTTTGCTTGACGGCGCAAATGTATCCCATGCACATCTGGTGGGTTCGACGTTCGACCGATGCTCGCTGAGGGAGGCGACATTTTATGGCGCGGACATGCGCGAAACACGGATGCAGGATTGCAATCTGATCCGTGCGCGCACGTCATGGGCGTACCTGCCGGAATCCGATACATGGCGCGGAAATTTGAATGTTGGCAGGCTGGACTTCCCGAGGAGAGAGAGATGACGGAACTTGTGCTGCCGGTGTCGGCGCCGGCACTCCCTCAGGTGATCAAGGGGAGGCATTACACCACGTCTCATCGTGGGGTCGAATTGTCCGATGCGATCTACGAAGATTGTCATTTCGATAATCTAACGTGGTCAGGTTGTCGCCTTTCAAGCTTGCGTTTCGTGAATTGTCGGTTCGACGAAAACCGCTTCGAGTCCTGCAATTTCAGAAATTTGATCTTCGAAGGCTGCATCTTTCGCATAACGAAATGGTTTGAAAGCACACTGGCCGGCATCTCGCTAATCGGTGGTGAAATCAGCGATTCGGTGTGGGCGAGCTGCGTGGTAAAGGACACGAACTTCGCTAAGATGGCCGGTTCACATTGGATTTTCGACGCGGTTCGTGCGATGCACGTGTCAATTGTTGAAAGTGATTTGTCGAACGTCACCCTGAATGGTGGTCAATGGTCGAACGCCTCCTGGATCACTACTCAGCTAAGAGAAGCAAGGGTGATGGGTGTGGAGCTGGTGAACTTCATTTTTGGCATGAGCGGGTGCAGCAAATGGTCGATCACGGATTGTTCGGGGATCAACGTGCGCTGGATCAACTCGCGGATCGAGCAGATGACAATACGTTCCTGCGAATTGAGACAAGCGGCATGGTCGCACTCGACATGGGAGCACGGGGAGATCAGCTCAAGTCAATTGCCTATTGCGAGCTTCGATCACGCGCAGGTGGCCCATATCTCCGTTCGAAACGTCGAGCTCATGCAGGCCATTTTCGATCATGCAAGGGTGGTCGACAGTGATATGCAAAGGCTGCGCGCGCCACGTATCGGGCTTCGCCACACGCAGCTGGTACGTGTGCAGCTGTCGGGGGCCGAGCTATTCGGGTTGGATGCGCGCGGCGCAGTGCTGGAAGACGTCGGCTTGAATGGTGCCGACTGTCGAAGCGGGTTGCTTATAGGACAGCCAAGGCGGGTGTGGATGGCCTCGGATACCCGTGGGTCAACTTTTGATGAAGCGGCGGACGACGATGATCGTCCGTGGCGGCAACGCATTCAACCTGGTGCCAGAGGAGTCTGACAATGACCGTTTTGCAATCGAATCGTGCGTCCGGGACGTCAATTTATGGAAATGACGATGGATCGCCTGAACCGGTGGCCGTGTTGCTTAAGCGGCCCGATACGGCGCTGTCCGACGGGCGCATGACCATAGGCCGCATCAGCGCGGCGGCGACGGACGGCGCCTGGTGGGTCGTGGTGGATTCCAATAATCCTGTGCTGACTCGCGTAGCGGTCAGCTGCGTTATCAAGCCCCAGCGCGATGATCTGGTTCAACTCTACTGGACGCCGGTCGGATGCTGGGTCATGGCAATCCTCGAGCGCAGCGACGAGACATCCGATGTCGTTATTGATTTTGGTAAGGATAGCGTACGGTTAAACGCACATGACATCCATGTTCAGGTGAGCGACCGACTCAATCTCGAGGCCGTCAATTTGGAGAGCCGGGCGAATGTAATTACGCAGGCGGCGGCGGAGCGTCACACGCATGTCAGCGGTACAGATGTAACGCATGCGCGAAATACATTCATCCATACCGAGATGCATATGGGACTGAATGCAAAAAGTGCAGCATTGAAGTCGGAATCGCTGCTCAAGATCGATGCGGGCCAAATTCACATGGGATGAATTTAGGTTCATAAAAAGAGAGGTTGTGTCATGTGTTATGGCGATTGTTCTACTGCAGGGATGGCGATTGCCCCCTCTGATGTTTGCAAAACACCGCCACTCGCGATTCCGATTCCGTATCCGAACATCGCGAACAAGCCTGAAGCGGTGCCGAACGTGCCGACGATCATTTACTGTGGCAGCCCTGTCCACAACAAGAACACGATCATTCCCGTCACGCACAGCGACGAGCCGGGTTCGATGGGCGGTGTCGCGTCGGGCACCGTGGCCGCGCTTTCGATCAACGTGACCTGCTCGACGCTCGTCATCATCCAAGGGGCGGGACAGACTCGGCTGACCGATAGCAATGCAACGAACAACCACAACACGATTGGCACCACCGTCGTGCCGTCGCAAACAATCGTCTTGATACTCCGTTAATGAAGAAGGTCTTCACATCGTTGGCTGCAGCATTCGCGCTATGTGTGCTGTCCGGCTGCTCGTTGTTTTCGTCGAAGCCCGTCGAGCCCCGCCAATTGCTCGTTACGCTGGTTGGCGGTAGTCGCCTGAACGTCAGCACGAGCGGTGAACCGCGTCCGGTCCAGGCGTGCGTCTACGTCGTGCGCGAAGCCGACTGGGTACCGATGGCGAACGGCGATTCGTCGTGCGCTGGACGGGACCACGATGGAGCGATGGTCTCCGCGTTGCGTCACGTGATAGCGCCGAACCAGGTGCTGCAATTTTGGGTCGATGTGCCGCGCAGCGGCGAGGTCTGGCTGGTCGCGGATGCCGACTACGCGCAGCGTCCGGCCCAATACGCTCCGCTGCGCATGCGCATCGAGGGAGGGGGGGTGATCCATCTCGCGGTATGGTTCGATCGCAGCGGCATCTATAACGCGTCGTTGCCGGGCCCTGTTCCACTCGCGGCCGATGCATCCGACGGCGCAGCTGAAAAAAACGCGCGACGTCATGGATCGGACACAAGGAGAGCCAGGCAATGAGTAGTTTGCCAGTCGGACCGGTCGCGTGGAGCGACGGCATGCTGATCGAGACTCAGCATTTTCAGCAACTGGAGCGCTATCTTTCCCACCAGGTCGCGTCGAGACTCGAGCAGACCGTGAATCACGGTTGGGGTTTCACGCAGCTGGATGTTGATCAGGAGGGGCTGGGGCTTGGCAGGCTGGGGCTACGGCACGCCCGCGGCGTATTCCAGGACGGCACGGCGTTTTTTCTGCCGTCCTATGACCCGTTGCCGGCGCCGCTCGAGACCGAGCGTGCACAGGCAGGCGACGTTGCGTATCTCGCGATCCAGGCCGCGCGTAGCGGCGGTCCTGAAATGGCGTTTGGTGACGTGGCGTCCGCCTCACGCTACCGTGCCGCAGCCACGGATGTCCCTGACGTGGCCGTTGGCCTCGATGCGCCGGGCACACCACGCAACCTGACGATCGAGACCGGGCAACTGATGACGCGTCTCTGTTGGAAAACGCAACTGCGCTCCGACGAGGTCGCATTGCCGATTGCGCGTGTGATGGGGCGCAGCGCGAGCCGTGCGGTGTTGCTTGACTCACGCTTCATTCCCCCTCTGCTCGATACGCGAGCGAACGTGACCTTGAATTCGCTGATCGACGAGTTGCAGAGCACATTGAGGGTGCGGCTCGCGCATACGTCCGGGCAGCGTGTGTTGTCAGCGGGCGGCGGTATCGCAGATCTGATCGAACTGCTGCTTCGGCAGGCGATCGCCGAGTACCGAATGCGGCTCGCCAATCTTGACGCGTTCGATCCGCTGCCGCCCGTGATGCTGTATCGCGAACTGATCGGCCTGCTCGGACGCCTGAGTGTGCTGCCCGGCGTTGACGACGAACTGGCCGAGCGCCAGTTCGGCTATCGTCATGATGATCTGCAAGGCAGCTTCGAGCCGCTTGCGCAGACGGTGCGGCAGGCGCTCGCGCGCGTAATCGAGACCCCGGTGCTGCCGCTGCGTTTCGAGGATCGCGGCGACCAAGTCTATATCTGCGTGGTCGACAAGCAATGGAACCTTAAAAAGCTCGTGTTCGCGGTGTCGGCATCGATGCCGGCCGACAGGCTGCGCCAGTTGCTGCCTCAGCAGACCAAGCTCGGCGCCGTCGAACAGATCCAGAAGCTGGTGGACCTGCAATTGCCGGGGGCTCGCCTGATTCCATTGCCCAATCCGCCCCGTCAGATTCCCTATTACGCTCAAAGCACCTACTTCGAGGTCGAATCGACCGATCCGTTCTGGACGCAAACGATGGCTGGCTCGGCGATGGCGCTGCGGATCGTTGGTGATTTCCCGGACCTGCGCTTCGAAGCCTGGGGGTTGAGAGACGGCAAGGTGGCGTGATTCACGACAAGAAGGGTTTTTGACTATGAACCTGCTTAGAAATATCTCATCAGCCATCCGGCACGCATCGTCGACCTCCAATCTGATCGACAGGGTGATGGCGAACCCTGATCCGACCACCCGGATGCCGTCGGTGTCTTCGCTGACAAGCGCAGCGTCGTCCGCCGGCGCGGTCTCGGTGAACGAAGCCTCATCTCGGGTGGCGTCGCCGCAGGCGGGCGCGCCGGCCCAGGATCATACGGTGCTGCAATTCCCGATGCATGCCAGTGGGGCCCGTGCGCCACATGACGGCTCGGATGCGTCGCCCATGGTTTACACCCAGCAGGGCGATCAGATCGCGATCCTGAAAGCTGGCCAGCAATCGGCGAGCTGGAGCAATCCGTTCGTCTCGCATGCGCTGCCCGCAGTACTACAACTGAGACGGCATCTCGCGGACGGTGCGCTCGACCAGTCGGCCGTGCGTACTCAGCTCGGTCTCGAAGTGCGACTCTACCGAGAGCGGCTCGCGAGTTCAGGCTGCGCGTGGGAGCACATCCGCGACGCTTCGTACCTCCTGTGCACCTACCTGGACGAGAACGTGAGCGATGCGGCCCGCGCCGCGTCACAGACGCTCTACGACGGCGAGCGCAGCTTGCTGGTCGAATTTCACGACGACGCATGGGGCGGCGAGGACGCGTTCTCCGATCTCGGGCGCTGGATGAAGGTGGACGACCCGCCCCTTGCACTGCTGGCGTTTTACGAGCTGATCCTGTCGCTCGGCTGGCAGGGCCGCTATCGCGTCCTTGAGCGTGGCGACGTGCTGCTGCAGGATCTGCGTTCGCAGTTGCATGCGTTGATCTGGCATCACGTGCCGCCCGAGCCGCTCGGTACCGGGCTCATCGAGCCGACGCGGCCGCGCCGGCGTTGGTGGACACCGGCGAAGGCGGGTGCGGCCGCGCTGTGTGCCGTGCTACTGACTTACGGTTCTGTCAGCGCAGTGCTCGATTCGCAGGGGCGACCGATACGCAATGCACTCGCTGCGTGGATGCCGCCAACGCGGACGGTCAACCTCGCGGAGACGTTGCCGCCGCCACTGCCCCAGCTATTGTCCGAAGGCTGGCTCACCGCTTACAAACATCCGCAGGGATGGCTGCTCGTATTCCGCAGCGATGGGGCGTTCGACGTCGGCAAAGCGCAGGTACGCGCCGATTTCGAGCACAACATCGAGCGGCTCGGCCTGGCGTTCGCGCCTTGGCCGGGGGACCTCGAGGTAATCGGCCACACCGACCGGCAGCCGATTCGCACAAGCGAGTTCGCGAACAACCAGGCCCTATCGGAGGCACGGGCGCGTACTGTTGCCGACGAGCTGCGGAAGACCGCTCAGCCTGGCGGCGCACAGGCGCCCGCTAATGCAGTGCAGCGGAACATCGATTTTTCGGGCCGGGGCGACACGCAGCCGATCGACCGGGCACAGACGCCGGCCGCGTTCGAGCGGAACCGCCGGGTGGACGTGCTGTGGAAGGTGATTCCGGCGGGGGGCAAGCGTGCGGCGGACGCGTCCACCACACCGAACCGCGACGCGGCCTCGAAGCCGTCGATGCCGGACGGTGTGGTGATGGCGCCCGACGGACAATTGCCGTATGCAACGGAGGGGAAGCAGCCGTGATAAGAACCAGTCTCAGGATCTTTGTCGCACTCCTGATCGCGCTCGTGATCTGGTGGGTCGGCCCCTTGTTCGCCCTCGGCATCTATCGTCCATTCGCTCCGATGTGGATACGCGAGGTGTTGGTCGCGGTAGTGCTCGTTTGGGGTATGTGGCCAGCGCTTGCGCGTCTTTGGTCGCGGCTCGCGATGAGCCCACGCCGCGCACCCGCACCGCGCGCGTCGGCGCCGGCCGATTTTGTCGACGAGCGTCTGCGCGATCTTGACCGTCAGCTGAGAGCGCGCTGGCTGCGCGAGCCTCGCAGTCGCTGGAGGTACTGGATGGGCACACTGCGTCGCCAGCATCGTGCCGTGTTGCCGTGGTATCTCGTGTTAGGTGCGGAAGGAAGTGGCAAGACGAACCTGGTTGCGAAGGCGGTGAACATGGCGGGCTCCGACGTCGAGCGCACACTTGCGGTGGAGCCTCTCAATAGTCGCGGCGACGACTTCAATTTCCGCATCGCCAGCGACGCGGTCTGGTTCGACATCGGGGGACGCTGGAATCTGCGTGACAGCGTCGACGACACGGCGCCCGATACGTGGAAGAAGCTGCTGCTTGAGCTGCGTCGCCTGCGCGGCAGCGCACCTGTCAGCGGTGTGGTGTTGTGCATCAACAGCTCGTCGATGGTCGATTTGCCGCTGGATGTCAAAAAGCGTCTGGCCGATGCCGTTCATCGCAAGCTTGTCGAGATGCGCGAGGCGTTTGGGCAACAAGTGCAGGTCTATGTTGCGCTGAACGCCATCGACCGGCTCGACGGCGCAGTCTCAATGCTGTCGCTCGTGGACGCAGGCCGTTGGGCGAGCGGGCTGGGCTTCTGCCTGCCGGAGCAGGTATGCGATGAGAGCGCAGCGGATACAGGCGCGAGGTGGCAGGGCGCGTTGCAGGACTTGCAGCAGCGCGTCCAGCAACAGGTGCTGTTCTCTGCACCTGCTGCGACCGAGGTGGCAGCGAATTACGCGCAGTTGCGATTCGTCGAGACGCTAAGCCAGCTGCACAAGATACTGCTGGTCTGGTTGCAGATCGCCATTGCGCCGGGCGAGTTGCATTCAGCCGCGCGACTGCGCGGAGTGTGGATGGGATCGATGGCTGAACTCGCCGTGGCGCAGCCCGGCGGCGCATCGCCGGGACAGCCCGCCCAGACTCGGCCGCTCGGCGAACTGTGGACACCGCTGTTCAAGCAAGTCGGGCTGGAGCGAGATGCAGTGCGGCCGAGTGGCGAGCGATCCTGGCGCAGCCGGATAGGCCATGCGCTGCGCTGGACGGCAATGCCGGCCATTGCAATTCTGCTGGCGATGTGGTTTGGCTGGGGCTATCTGGCAGAGCGAAACTATCTCGACGGCATATGGGCGCAGTTCAGCGAGGCGAAACGCGTCGCGCAGGCTCAGGTGTCGTACGGGACCGACGGCGATTCGGCTCTGCTCGACGTCGCAAGCCAGATGCGTTACGCGCAGGCGCAGGCGCAAGACGCTGGGCGCGGGATGGTGACGCCGTACTTCGAGCACGGTCTCGTCGCGGACGTGGCGCTCGATACGTATCACCGCCATCTTCAGAAGATGTTGATGCCGGAGTTGTACAACGAGGTGCGGCGCGTGCTGGTCGCTCAGGCAGATGGTGCGACCGGCGATGTGTACCAGACGCTCAAGGTCTATCTGATGCTGTGCCGACCCGAGCGCCGTAACGTAACTGACGTCGAGAACTGGCTGAACAGCCGTTGGGACAGCCTGTCGGGCGGACAGTACAGCGACGACGACCGGCGCGCTCTGCTGGTCCACGTGCGCGCGCTGATGGCGTTGCCTAAATTGCCCGGCACGCCGGAGGATGCGAACCTGGTGCGTTCCGCGCGCGCGCGCGCCGCACAGATTCCGCTCGTGACTCGCGTGCTGGAGAATATCCACGCGCAAGGATTGCCTGCGCAGGTCAGCGACATCTCACTGTCGCGTGCCGCCGGTTTCGAGTCCGCGATGAGCCTGCGGTTGCGCAGTGGCATCCCTGCGACCGACATCGCGGTGTCCGGCTGGTTCACCAGGGCGGGCTACACCGACGTCTTCCTGCCGCGCCTCGAGAAGAGCGCACGGGCGACGCTCGAGGAGGACGGATGGGTATTGCGAGATGAGCCGCTTCGCGGCAACAGCTTTCAGATCGACGGGCTCGTGCAGAAGCTTGCGGACTCCACCCGGGCCCAGTTCCTTCAAGATTACATCGCCGCCTGGCAGAATTTCCTCAACGACGTGACAGTGCGTAGCGTGACCGGCCTGGACGATGCCTCGCAGATGGCGGCGGCGATGATGGATTCTCAGTCGCCGCTCGCCAGCCTGCTTCGCTTCGCGGCGCGCGAGACGACTTTGACCGGAGCCAGCGACGAAGGCAATATCGACAGCTGGATTGACCGCCAGAAATATCGCTTCGAGAAAGGGCGGCGCCAAATCGTCGGCGAGCTGAGCGGCCAACACTATCGCACCATGCTGTTGCCGGAACAGGTAGTCGAAGAGCATTTCCAGGCAGTCCGACAATTGGCCGCGCAACTAAACAACCGCAGCGCGGCATCGAGCAACCCGCTCACACGACTGTTTGAACCGCTGTACCGGCAGTTGGGGCTCGTCAACGGGGCGCTGCAGGCGGGGCAGGTGCTACCCGCGCAATACGATGTGTTCTCACGGCTTAAGGAAACTGCCGCACGCCAGCCTGAACCGGTGCGGGGGATCATGCTCGACCTCGTCAGCAACGGCAGCACAATGACGACGCGTGAATCGGGCGAACTGCTCAATCGCGGCGCGGCAGGTGCGACGTCGACTGTGTGCAGCACCGGATTTACAAGCCGCTACCCATTCCGCCGGGGCTCGCGGATCGATGCAGGCGTCGCCGATTTCGAGCGGTTGTTCAGTGCGCAAGGACTAATGGCGTCGTACTTCCGCGATCACCTTGCAGCCTATGTCGATACGTCGAGCACGCCGTGGAAGGCGCTGCGTTCGAACGGCGGGAATCTCGGCCTGGTGAGTCCTGGCGTACTTTCCTCCTATGAGATGGCCGATCGTATTCGCGGAGGAATGCTCGACGAATCCGGGCATTTGCGGGTGTCAGCCGTGTTGCGCTTTCTCGATATGGATTCACAGATATCGGAAGCGCAACTGATGGTCGGCGGGCAAACACTGCGCTATGCGCATGGGATCACGTCACCGCAGCGGATCGACTGGAACGGGCAGAACACGAAGCTTGCGATCCAGCTCCAACTGAAATCAGTCGACGGTCGATTGAGTTCGCTGCAATTCGACGGACCGTGGGCACTGTTCCGATTTTTCGACGCGGGGCAGGCGGCGGGCGGCACGGCAGACCGCCGCGAAAGGATATATATGACCGGCATCGGGAAAGTCCGGCTGGAGTGGCAAGTGCCGACAACACCTTCCCCAATATGGTCTGGAGTCCTGCAATCGTTCAGGTGTCCATGATGATTTTAGATGGTATAGAAATGCACCATCCGGTGCGAACTTGGAAAGGAGAAGAAAATGATTGATCCGAAGGAAATCTTGTCCGCGTGCAGCAATGCGCACGAATACGGAAGCAGCGCCAGCAGCTCCATGGCTCAGCCATTCATGAACTCGATCCCTGACATGTCGGTGGCGTCCTCACAAAATGCAAGCAACTTGATCGGAAACGTTCAACAGGTGGGCGGCAAGATGTTGGAACATATGTCTAACATCAAGGCGTCGGTCGACAAACAGGTCGCCGCGCATCAGGATGCGCAGCAGCGTCAGAAGACCTATGACTTCAATGCCAACATGAACGATCTGCGGCCAACCAACTCGGTCGGGTTCCCGCAGGAAATGCCGTCCAACTTCTTTGCGCCGTTCAAGACGGGAAAATGAGTGGTACGTATGCGAGGCGCGTTACTGCGCACGTTTAAGCTGGACGGAACACATCGTCTGGACATCAATCCTCGGGACATTCGGCGACCTGATTTCCGCGGGTGAGCAATTTAATTTGAAAGGAGTTCAATAGTGAGAAAGCTATTATTTGGAATCCTTATTGGCGTATTTTCGGCGAGCGTCTATGCGCAATTCGGTCAATTGCTTCAATCGGTAAAGGACCAGGTGTCTAATGCGGCCCAGATGCAGGTAAACCAAGGGGTGCGCTCGGCGACCGATAAGGCTGTGCAGTCTGCGCAAACGCAGACCCGCAAGATGGTCAATTCAGTGAGTTCGTCGGATGACACGGCGGCAAAGACTGACCACGACGCCAAGCCGCAATGAAACGACGCACGGCCGCGTGAACGTGGCCGCGTGAGTGAGTGCGCTTTCCGGGCGAGCTAACACGCACCGTACCGATTTGCATCAGAAAGCGGGATGTCCGGACGGACAAATTGCGGATGCGTTCCGGCGGCTGCGCGGACGGATCGCCCGGGATAGCGTGCTGGATTGAGGAGATGGGGCTGATTTATGCCATTATCGATAGTATTGCTCGTGGCTGTGATTGCCCCGATTGTGTTGATATTGCTCATTTTTTCAATGTCGGTCGTACTACCTGGAATCGTTTCGACAGCACTGGGCGGTATCACGATCAAGGACGGCTATCCGGCCGTCGCTGAGGTCGTCGATATTGCGCAAACGGGAGTGACGCTTAATCAGGTGCCGCTGATGCGCATGGTTGTACGCATTAGCGGCAACGGGGCGCCAAGGATGGTCACGATCCGGCAGTTCGTCGATCTCGGCAATATGCCGCGCGCAGGAGAGCAAGTGAGGATTGTGATCGACAAGACCGAGCCAGAGCGGGCGACGTACGTCGGACTTGCGCGCGCAGCGCAATGATGGTGTGCTGTCAGCTCGCGCGCTGGCGCTTGGTCAAGCGTCTCTTAGAAGCTGTTGCGAAATTAATCGGACGCAGTCTTGAGTTTGTTCCAGCAAATCAGGCAGCACGCGAGCGAGAGGAATGCCTCATGCACGTGTGCGTACGGTTCGTAGCGAATCTTGAGGCGTCTGAATGCATGAAGCCAGGCAAAGGAACGTTCGATAAACCAGCGCGTTTTACCAAGGCCACTCCCATGAGGCGAACCGATTTTTGCAAGCAAGGGCGTGATACCGCGTTCGCACAGACGCTGCCGGTGTAGCTCGAAACTGTAGCCCCTGTCCCCCTGAGCAATTTTCGGTCTGCGCAGAGGACGTCCGCGTTTTCCTCGAATGGGAGGAATCGCTTCGACCAACGCATCGTGTTGCGTGATGTCGTTGCAATTCGTGGCAGTCGAGATGACAGCGAGCGGGATGCCTTGCGCGTCGACGATGAGGCGGTGCCTACTCCGAGCTCGCGCCGGTCCGTTGCCGCCAGCACGCAGTGCCTGAACCGCAGTCCATTTCTTGCGGCAGGAGATTCCACGCGATGCCCGAGCGCAGCACGAATACAATGCCGGTCAGCACGGCTCGGTCCGGCATCGGCTTGTGTCCCGCATACCGGCGGTTCCACGACACTCGCTTCGGCAGCAAAGGTTCGATGAGCGTCCACAGCTCGTCGTCTATCTGTTCTTGTTGCATCGCTCCCTGTCAGGCAAAACAAGATAGCAAGTTAACACCCTCTCGAAAAAGCTAACAGACCTAATCCGCAATTTCGCAACAGCTTCTTACGCACCAAATGTTCCCCGAAACAACTGGTACCGATATTCTTGCTGTCGGAGTGCACTAGCAATTCCGGCGACGGTTTGAGTTGACAGCATGCGCTGCGCAATTCTCGCAGACCCAATCCGCCTAGAGTCGCTTCGACATCGGCTAGCTCACTATCTTCGCTGAATCGCTGCTTCATTGTTCTGCCGTTGTCGGAACGGGCCATATCCCGTTGCCGGACAAACCCAAGGGGGCAGGTCCGACTACCGCGCAGCGGGAACCGGCGACACATCGCCGCCCCGCTCGTCGGTGGACTGAGGCGACCTGTCGAATGGCGTGCGTTGGCTACTTGGCGAGCGGACCTGGCGGAAGTACTTCTCCAGCAATGCGTTGAGAAGCACGCCCGTTTGCACGTCTGGTACGCCGTCGTAGCGCGCCGGCCGGAAGTGCATCTGGACTGCGGACACGACCGCAGTCGCTTGCGCGTCCAGCACGCCCGGCTGAGGGGTGTCGTAACCATATGCCGGCAGCTTGACTGCAATTCGGTGACGTCGCCGGTGTACGGCACGGCTGGTGCGCCAGTACGCGATTGCATTGGCGTCGGGCCATGCGCCGACACCGTAGCGCCCATACAGGGCGCGCTACGGAAACAGCGGGCCTGGATCGAATTTTCGGCCCGGTGAGACGTCCGAGTGCTCGACCACTTTGTACGGGAGGATTTCATGCCGCTGGACCACCCCTGCAGAAAGCGGGCCGAACACCGCAAGCGGAGCATCGGTATACGGATACCAACGGCGGCTCATCAGCGATGAGTTCTCGTCTTCAGGCGGAAAATCCAGGTTCACGATTTCGATACCGACCGAGCTCGCGTTCAGCATCCGGCCGCCCTGCCAATAGCTGAGGCCTACATGCCACGCGCGGCGCTCATCGGGCACGAGCTGGAACACGCGAAATTTGCCCTCGGCCGCTGCATCTGGCACCAGATAACGTGTGCTGACTTGCTTCCGTGGATCGGTCAGCGACGAGAGCGACGCCGCGAGCGTTTCGGCTGTGTAATGCAGCACCAGTGTGCGCACCCTTGAGTCCTCATTCTGCGACGCTATCGATGTGTCGATTGTGCAGCCAGCCCCGTTGGCCGCATCGGATGGCCTATTTGCGTCGTTGGTCAGTGCGTCCGACACGAGCCCATCGCCGCACGCGGCAAGCGGCAATACAAGCGCACTTGCCGACAAGAGCGACGATTGTGCGAGAAATGTGCGTCGGCAGCTATTTTCGATTCCGGATTTTTGCGCATCTTCAATCGTGCTGCCTGTTGATTTGATGACTCGTGGTTGGTAATCGACGCGCCGAGCCAAATTGGGTGTGTTTGGTTAATAGTCGGTGCATCGCGTCGAATTGGATATTCTTGGTTGGTAATCGATGTGCTGAGCTGATCGGCTCGAGAATTTTGGAAATTTAAAGCGGCTTCCGCGCATCGGATGGCGCCCATGGATCGCCAGGGATTATCGATCCATCGTAGTCCGAAAGATACAGGATTATCATAATAAGTGAAATTGTCACTGATTTGATTTACATGATTGATGTTGATTATGGGTCGATGTGCGGGCTAATTGGTCTCGGCTTCATATGTTTCGTTACTGTAGTGAAAGATTTTTGAATCTGTTTCGTAATGTATTAGAGTGAGAATGTCGTGACCTGTTGCAAGGTCGACGATGAAGTGGGAATTGATCCAGTGACGCTGATCGATGACTTTCGTGACGCTATCAATACGTCGGCAAACAGGCTGCGGCTGTCCTGTTTGCGTGAAGTATCGAAGATCCTCCTTCTCTGGTCTCATTGATAAGGATAACTACGTGTATGGTGCGGCATGGGCAAACCTGCTTCGACTCCTGCAACTCCGGCCGCTTGACGGACGACGGCATCCGGCAATGCGCGCGCAACTATCCCCTCGGCACGATGGCGCCGGTCGGTGATCGGTATCACTTCGTCGTCACCTCCGATTTGTGCGACAACGTCGATCCGCATGCCAAAACTATCAATGTCAACCCTCGAAAATTAGCTTGTCGCATATTGCCGTTTCATTTTATGGAAATCTGATTTTTCGAAGATGAGAAATAACAGTGCTATTTGCTAGGGCGATGTAATTTGGCAGTTCTCGTTGGAAAATAATTGATATTCAACCAAGTAAAATGGAGTTTACATGAATCTTTTGGATGCGGAGGTGCGTGCGACATCTCGTGATCTGGATCTGGATTTTCCGACGGATCTCAAAGTTCCAGCTGGCCGGCATGAAATAGACGTTGATGAAGGAAGTACCGCTTATGGCTATGTCCACGAGGGAATGCTCACGATTTACCATTCCGGCTTCACGCAAGATTTAACCTCCGGAATGTTTTTCTCAGTGCCAGGTCCGGCGCGTCTTGGCCCATTTGTCGGAATGGCGTGCATTCGTAAGGATTATCAGGGTGTCAACATGTCCGGCGGGCCGGTCGAAATCCTGGGCCGGCTCAAATATATCGACGGATGCTCGGACAGCTTGCTCGTTCCACCAGTCATCAAGGGCGATCCTTGTCTCAATTATCTGTATGTTCCGCCTCATCTCGATCAGACGGCACATACCCATCCATCCGTACGGATCGGCGTTGTGATCGATGGCTGCGGCTATTGCCTGTCCCAAGACGAGAGGCACGAACTTACCGCCGGAAAAATATTCATTCTGCCGCGTGACGAAGTTCATAGCTTCCATACTGAGGATAATTATCTGAGAATCGTCGTATATCACCCGGATTCCGATTTTGGCCCGACTCATGAAACTCACCCAATGGTGAATCGTACGTTGGTGAATGGAGAGTCTCTGGCGGGGGACAACAAGTATCGAACCCGCAAAATCCAAGGGCTCGTTACCGAGTAAGGCCGCCATCCCATGCAAAACGATGTTCGGCCCGGATCTTTATCTGTCCATGTCACTCACGACACGCTGACTGGCGAATTGCCCTCAATGCCTGCCTGGCTGAAAGACGCTCGGCAGGCGTCGTCCCAATTGCCTTGGGCCGACGGGAAAATTGCCGGTTCGATCAAACTCAGTCTGGGTGAATTAACGCGAAGGCTCAATAAGGCCGAGATTTGCGATAGCGACATTATCGCGGTGCCTGGCGCCATCGTTGTTCTTCCATGGGGCGTCGCATTGTGCGAACGGTTCGCTCAATTTGTTCGGGACATTTATGGAGAGTTGGAACTTCAGGAATACGCCTACCCACAAGTGGTTCCCGAGGGTTGCTTCAGCCCCATGGCCGACCTCTTGGATCTGCAGCGCTGCTTGTTGCACGTAGGAACCGATCAGGACTCGACGGAAGGCCGAACGCGCGGCGTACTGACACCGACCGGGGAGCAAGTGATCGCGAATCACTGGCAGCATGCTGTCAGCCGATCCGATATGTTACCGATCCGGCTATACCAGCGCGCACGTTACTTCCGGCCAATCAGCTCCGCAGATCGAAGTGGCAAGGGAGTATTTTCGGCGCTCGAAGCACCTGACGTATTCGAGTTTCACTGTTGCCATGCGACTGAAGCGGGCGCGTCAGACGACCTTCGGAGACTGGTCCGAGGCTTGCTCGAAATCAGCGATACGCTGCCGATTCCTCAGTTCATCGGCGTTCGCCCTCCATGGGGAAATCGCAACGATTTATATGAATGGGGCGTCGGCGGTGACACGCCATTGCTCAGCGGCGAATGCGTGCAAACGTCCGCCGCGTATTTCCAGGGGCAAAGGTTATCGCGCCGCTACGATATCGGCTTCGGCAAAAAGGAGCAGCGCCGACATGCGTGGCAGGTGGACGGATTCGTCAGCCGACGCATGATGTATGCGCAGCTCGGCTTGTCCACGCTCGCCGATGGTTCATTGATCGTTCACCCGAATCTGGCGCCGATCCAGATCACGATATTGGCTCGGAGTCAATTCGAGAGCGAACGTCAAGCGCTGCAATTGACAGTCGAAGGAATCAAATCCCGCGGGCTTCGCGTAACCATCGATTTCGTATCCGACGCGCACGTAATGAGCGCGCGCATCAAGCAGTTGCGCGCTCGAGGGGTACCGCTGCTGCTGCTTTACTTTGGTCGACGTCACGTGGAGGACGCTGCCCGAATCCGGCTATGCCGACCGGACAACGAACAGGAACTCGCGATCGACGAAAACGACGACCTCCCCGAAGTGCTCTTGAAGGCGCTGGCCGACGTCGAAGCGTCGGTGAATCAGCTCGTCCATTCCCAAGTGCGTTCACTGATCGCATTCGCGCAAACCGAGACGCAAGCTAAAGAGATGCTGGCCGCGCGCAAGTGTGTGGTCGCTCCGATTGCGCCCACCCGAGCGAATGTCGAGGCAGTCGCAAGCTGGCGTATGGGAGAACTGTGTAGTTTTGCGGCCGCGGAAGATGTTGCGCCCTGCATTTTTTCAGGAAGGCCGACTCGCGCTCGGGCACTTCTGTCGCGCCGTATCTGACATCCAACTTCACGAAATTCATGGCTGAAAGGAGAAGACAATGACTGTCAACACCGTTGATCAATTGGAGTTGATCGTAGGGCCGGTTCGCCTGCCGCTGAAGATCGAAGATTCCGTTAATTATTTCTCGCTTCATTATTTCGAATTTCAAGGGAAACGTTGGGCAAGCGCCGCGCTCAACGATCTGTCCGAATTGGATTCCGTTCCGCTTCGCATCGAATCTGCCTGTTTTTTTGGTCATGTGATGCATTCCCAGCAATGCGACTGCAGCTTCCAACTCGACGAAGCTTTCCGTCGCATCGTGCAACGCAACGGGGGACTCGTCATCTACGGGATAGATCAGGATGCGCGAGGGCTGGGCATAGAAAAGCATTTCAGAATATACGACTACCGACAGAATCATCATCTGGACACCGATGAGGTCTATAAGCGCTTTCATGCGCCTTTGGACAGCCGGTCTTACGAAGCGGTTGCGGCAATCCTTCGCTTCCTCAAGGTAGAGAAGATCCTGCTGATGTCCAACAACCGCGGTCGGCTCGCCTACCTTCGGGCTGAAGGATTTCAAGTCGAGCGAGATCAAATCGAAGCGCCTCTAACGCGATACAACATGGCCACCATGATGCTGGAAAAGGAAGATCTCGCGTATCAATGGAGCTTCAAAACGCACGGCGACTGGCTGCGCCCATTGCAAGACAAGGTGGAAGGTCATCCCGACTCATTCGCGGCATGCATCGTCAAAGACAATCAAGCCGTCGTGGCGGAGTGGCGAGGAGAGGATTGGAATGTGGCGCTCAACCTGCTCGCGACACACGACGGCGGACAAGATGGAAATCTCGTCATCTACCTGAGCGATTTGCCTCGGCTGGATGAATTGGCGCTTTATGCGTCCACCGGTGCACGCTTCGTGGTCGTCCCGTTTGCCGTCATTCCGGACTATCTGCTGATCGAGGCTCAGCGCCAGAGCCTCAAGCTGCAAGACTGGGAAAGAATCAATCAATATCGTACGGCTCGCCCGCAATGGCGGCTGACTGATCACGGGGGCGACGTTCACGTATATCAGCGTGGCGACGAGCGTCGCGTATACCGCGCAGACGGTGTCGCTGCAGATTGAGCCAGCCGATGCCCAATCCGGCTCTTTCCATGCCGCGTCAGGATGCGCTTGCCGTCATGCTAGACGATGCGTCTGCCTATTTGATGGTGGACAGCTTCAACGGCGCACCGGCGAACATGCGGCCATATCGCTTTTTCAATCCGTTCCTGTGTTGGCCCGAGCCCGCTATCCCGGTGCCGGGCCAGCCGGGACGGCTGGCCCGTTCGGTTGAATCGATTTGGCAAGGATTGAAGCTCGTCGACAACCGAACGGATTTCGATCAGTTAACGTCGGTCCCACGCAAACGCCCGACAGACGCTGAGCGACGCGTGCTTGCCGGCTATCGCTACCGGGATAGTTGCTTTGCTTATGGTGACAGACAGCTCGATCTGCTGGATGCGCGCTTCCTGATCTACCTGCCCAGTTACCTGTTCGTGTTAGACAAATTGGCACCGGAACCGCTGTTGCAAGCGTTGCGCGATCACGTCGACCATGTCGGGCCCGTGTTGTTCTATGACTGGGATGCCAACCAGGACATTACGGATACGTCCGCGTCGTTCAGTCACTCGGCAATTCTTGCGTCGTGGTTCAACGGTTCGTTGGAAGAACAGTACTTCGTCGCGGCACGACAATGCCTGTCGGGGGCCGATTGGCGGATCTTCGAAGCGAGGGTGGACGCGTTGCTCGGGCGCTATCGTGACTTAAATCGAGATCAATCATGACATTGAATCCGAATTTGGCTCGTAACCTCTATTGGCGATGTGAAAAATTTCAAGGGCGATCGGACGTCGCCCGTCGGTTGCGCTGGCTCGAGGAGACCCAGTATCTGTCGCCTCGCGATTGCCGCGAGCTTCAGATGAAGAAGCTTCACGCGCTGTTGACCCATGCTTACGAGAGCGTCCCTTACTACACGCACATCTTCCGCGAGCGCGGCCTCGTGCCCGATGATTTCGGATCGCTCGCCGATTTGCAGAAACTGCCTCTGCTGACTCGCCAGGCGCTCATCGCCCATCAGGACGATTTGATTTCGAGTCGCGCTGATCGCGGCAGCTTGCAGGTCAACTACAGCAGCGGCTCGACTGGCAGGCGCGCGCGTTTCGTGCAGGATCGCAACTTTCGATTGTGGATGCGGGCCCACCAGCTGCGCACATATCAATGGTGCGCGGACTGGAAAATTGGCGAGCCCTTCGCGCTCCTGTGGGGATCCTCGATTTACTGGGACTTGAAGAGCGTGTCCGACCGGTTGAGGAACGTATTGAGCAATCGCCGCGAGTTCAATACGTTCCGCCTGTCGCCCGACCTGATCGCTCAATTCACGCGCAGTCTCGTGCACTTCAATCCGGTATTGATCAGCACCTATACCAACGCGATGCATCTCATCGCTCGGCAAGCCGAGCGCGAATCACTTGCCGTTCCCGCATTGAGAGCGATCCAGGGTACATCGGAACCGCTTCCTCCCATCGTTCGCGAACGGCTGAAGAAAATTTTTAGATGCGAGATCTACGACAAGTATGGTTCACGCGAATCCAATATCGTCTCGCACGAAAGTCCGAGGCATGACGGGATGCTCGTCCAGGTCGAAAACGTCGCGGAGGAGTTCATTCGCGACGATGGCACCGCCTGTGCGCCAGGCGAAGTCGGGCGAGTCGTGCTGACCACGCTGAACAATTTCGCGATGCCGTTGATCCGCTACGAAACCAGCGATCTCGCGTCGCCCATATCCGGCCACTGCGTATCCGGTATGGGACTGCCTCGCATGAGCCACGTGGCCGGCAGGCAGCAGGATCTGATCGTTACGCCGGACGGCGCCTATGTCGATGCGTATTTGTTCTCGTTCCTCATCATGAGCTTCGAGGAGATTGAGTGGTTTCAGGTTGTGCAAGAGGTCGTCGATCAGCTGCGAATCCGGCTGCTCGCGCCGGCGGGCATTACCCACGAGCGGCGCAACGCTATCGTCGAGCGCATTCATCATCACACGGGTTATCCATTTCGCATCGAATTCGAACAGCTGGACCGCATGCCGGAGTCGCCCACCGGAAAATTTCGTCTGTGCGTGTCGGCGTTGAGCGGTGTCGGAACGAGTCAGACCGTCTTCTCATGAGCGCCACCGTCATCTCCGTCGCCGATATGCGCGAATTGGCACGAAGCGCGCTCATCCGGCATCGCGTATCGAGCGAGCTGAGCGCGCAGGTCGTCGCCGATTTGCTGGAAAATGAATTGGTCGGCTATCCGTCACACGGACTGCTTCGGCTGGTCGACTACATCGACGATATTCGTGCCAATCGATTGGATCCCACCGCGTGCCCCCGGATTGTTCGATGTGACGCCAACGTGGCCATCGTCGACGGACATCGCGCATTCGGCGTTCTGGTGCGTCGAGCGATCGTCGACGCGCTGCGACAGCAGGCATGCGACCATGCGGTGGCCGTCGTTTGCCTTCATGAAGCGCCCCATCTGGGGCGCTTGGCGGCAATTGGGCGAGCGCTCGCCGGCGCGAGCGAGCATCCGCTTGCAGTCATGGGATTCTGCAACTTCCGAGGACGTGGCCTGAGAGTCGCCCCTCCCGGCGGCAAGTCGGCGCGGCTTTGTACCAATCCAATGCTGTTGGCGTTTCCTTCAGACGATGCGGATCCCGTTGTGCTGGACATGAGCACATCCGCCGTGTCGGAAGGTTATATCCGGCGCGCCGCATTGGAAGGCCGTCCGTTGCCGCCGGGCTGCCTCACGAACGCGGAAGGAGAATCGGAGCTGGACCCGTCGACGCTCTATGAGACTCCGCCGCAGGCCACGATGGAGCCGCTCGGCGGGAAATTGGCGGGTCACAAAGGTTACGCGCTAGCTGTCGCGATGGAGATGTTCGCTGGAGCATTGGCAGGCGCCGACCATGTCGCCCAGCCAGGCGAGCCGGGAAATGGCGGTATGTTCATCGCAATCGACCCGGCACGCCTTCCGCATGGTCTTGCCACGGCCCGATCCGCCGCCTCGGCCATTGCCGCGCATTGCAGGGAAACGGGCCTGTCCGGCCGGCCCGCGAGAATGGCAGGAGAGGGTGCGAGTCAGCGGAGTCGGCTTGCCGCCACGCAGACGGCTCTCACCCTGCCCACGACCACGTTGGCGGCCATCGAAGCATTGGCCGGTCACACAATTCAAGGAAGCGATCATGTCGAATGATGTTCGGCATCACCCGTTGCTGTTGCCTCGCAATCTGAGCAAGGAAAAATTGCGCGCCGGCGAAGTCAGCCTGGGCTTGTTCCTCGTGTCCGCGAATTCGTTGATAGCCGAGTGCTGCGCGACTCGCGGTTTATCGTGGCTCCTCGTCGACATGGAGGCATCGCTGGCCGACCGCAAGGATCTGGTCCATGTCTTGCAGGCGCTGAACGGCTCCGGTACGACAGGCATGGTTCGCGTCGCGCGCAATGACAGGCAACTGATCGAGGCCGCGCTGGACAGTGGGGCACTGGGGTTGATGGTGCCTAAGGTCGATTCGGCTGCCGCGGCCAGGGCTATTGTGGACAGCGTGTATTACCCACCAAAGGGCCGGCGCGGCGTCAATCCCATACGCTGCTCCGGCTATTTTCACAACTTGCCCGGCTATTTTTCCACCGCTGCCGATTCACTTCTGATAATCGCGCAAATTGAAACCGTGGAGGCGGTCGAGGCGGCCGACGATATTGCGGCGGTGGATGGCATAGATGTGTTGTTCGTCGGCTGCGGCGACCTTGCCTGCGACCTGGGTCAACCTGGCCAAGTAACGGGCCCACGCATGGACGAAGCCATCGCGCGGACATTGGAAGCGTGCCGACGTCACGGAAAGATTCCCGGTATCTTTGCCTACAGCCTCGATTTGGCACGGCATTACGTGAGCCAAGGCTTCCGCTTCATCGCGTTCGGCAACGATCTCAAATTGTTGGCGCAATCGCTCGAGCAACAGATGAGCGCCCTGGAAGACATCGCGGCATCGCGCTACACGGCGTCTCCCCCCGGCGATTGAACAGCTGCTTCTCGGCGAAGCACGTTGCGTGGGGCTCCCGCAGAGTGTCTGTCCCACGCGATCGCCGAGAAATCTTTCATCTCGTACTGCATATCCGGCGTGCGAGTTGCTGTCCTCGTTCTCCGGATTTTCTCTCTTTTTCCCACATCGCCTGAAGATGCCGGTCGATGCGCGTCTACCGAGATTCCATGTCCCAGACAAACCACCGTTCCTTGCCCTTCGACATTCTCGAGAAGCGGCGCTGGATTGCGCTCTACGTCCTGTGTTCCGGCGTATTGATGATCGTACTGGACACGACAGTCGTCAATATCGCACTTCCGGCAATCAAGGCAGATCTCGAATTCTCGGATGCCTCTCTCGTATGGGTCGTAAATGCATACACGTTGACGTTCGGCGGCTGCATTCTGCTGAGTGGCCGCCTCGGAGACTTATATGGGCATCGCAAGGTGTTTCTCGTCGGGCTGATGCTCTTTACGGCCGCCTCGGTCGTCTGTGGCGTTGCACAATCGCGCGAATTGCTGATCGTCGCGCGTGCGACCCAGGGGATCGGCGGAGCTGCTGTTGGGGCGACGGCCTTGTCGCTCATCATGTTCCTTTTCAGAGAAAGCGTGGACCGTGCGAAGGCGATGGGCGTGTACGGGTTCGTCTGTGCGTTTGGCGGAGCCTTGGGCATGCTGGTTGGCGGAATCCTGACTAATATGCTTGGCTGGCATTGGATCTTTCTCATCAATCTTCCGCTCGGCGCCGTCATTTTCACCTTGAGCATCAGGCTGCTGCCGGCGTGCGATGTCGCCCCGAACATGCGGCGGATCAAGCTGGACTGCGCTGGAGCGATCACGATCACTGCATCGTTGATGGCGACGGTGTACGGCCTCGTGAACGCGGGTAACGGCGCCGGGTGGGCATCGACCGAGACGCTCGCGAGCATCGCGATTGCGGCTGTCCTCTTTTCGATGTTCATCTACGGCGAAACGCATGTCGACCACCCGTTGATTCCATTGGCAATGTTCGCGAAGCGCAACATAGCGGTTGCCAATGTCGTTCGCGCAATATGGTCCGGAGCGGTTTTCGCGTGGTTCTTTCTCACCGCGCTCTACATGGAGCGCGCGCTCGGCTACGATCCGCTCGAGATCGGCCTTGCGTTCCTGCCGGTCGATCTCGTCATGGGTGTGTTCGCCCTCGGCCTATCCGCGAGAATCGTGATCCGGCTCGGCGCACGCGAGCCGATCACGATCGGCCTGTTGCTCATCGCCGCCGGCCTTGTGCATTTCTCGCTTATTCCGGTTCATGGCGATTATGTGAAAGACATGCTGCCCGGCATGATCCTTATCGGCATGGGCGCAGGTGTGGCGGCCAACCCGATTCTTCTGGCGGCGATGACGGAGGTTGACTCCGCGGAACTCGGCGTCGCATCGGGGGTGATCAACACCACGTTCATGCTGGGGGGGGCCATGGGGCTGACCGTACTTGCGAGCGTCGCCGCGACTCGCACGAACGCAAGCTTGGACCATGCATTGCAGGGCGCGGCGTTCAACGAGGGTTACCGCATGGCGTTGCTGGGTGGCGTAATGCTTGTCGCGCTCGCCGCACTGATCAGCAGACTGCTGGAACGCCAGGTGATACTCAATGAAGGGCATGAAACAAGCTAAAAGTGCCGTCGTTGCGACGCCGTCCTCATTGAGACTCGCGGCGAGCGGCATCCCGGGGTTCCAGTGAGTCGGCGTGAAGCCGAGCGAGCGCGAGCGCTAATCGTAGCTGCGCCATGCAGCATCGCGAGCCTGTCAGTCTTTTAGTGTGCCGAGGTCATGAGACGATAACGGAACTAACGTCCTATGACCGATGCGACAGTGACCGAGAAGAGCAGGAATCCGAAGGCGCCGAAGCTGTTTCCCGATGAGCTGATCGACCAGTTGCTTGCCCAGGTTCAAGGCAAGGATGCCGAGTCGATCCTGGGCGAATCGGGGCTGGCTGGCCAGCTCAAGAAGCAGTTGGCCGAGCGCGTGCTCGCGGCCGAGTTGAGCCACCATCTGGAAGCCGAGACCGAGCAAGGCAAGGCTGGCAACCACCGCAACGGCACCAGCCCCAAGACGGTCCTGACGCCCAACGGCGAACTGAAGTTGGATATTCCGCGCGATCGGCAGGCGACGTTCGAGCCGCAATTGGTCGGCAAGTATCAACGCCGGCTGCCCGGCTTCGACGACCACGTCATCAGCATGTATGCGCGCGGCATGAGCGTGCGCGAGATTCAGGGCCATCTGCTGGAACTGTACGGGCTGCAAGTCTCGCACGACCTGATTTCGACGGTCATCGACGAGGTGCTGGCCGACGTCGAGCAATGGCAGCAACGCCCGCTCGAGGCCATGTATCCGATCGTGTACTTTGACGCGCTGCGGCTGAAGATCCGCGACGAAGGCACGGTCAAGAACAAGGCGGTGTATCTGGCGCTGGACATCCGCCGGTAGCCGAAGCGCGGCACTTCCTGAGCAGCCGCAATCAGTGCCCAGTGTTCGGTCAGCTGATTCAGTCGGTCAAGGATCCGGTGACGAATTCCGCGCAGACGCAGGTCAGCCAGGGTGTGCGCTCGGCGACAAGCGAGGCGATGCAATCGGCTATGACGAGCACTCGCAAGATGGTCGATTCGATTCGTTCGTCCGGTAATGACACGCCGAAGAAAGAGCAGCTCGCGCAGTGACAGCCGTGTGAGCAAGGGCGGCGCGGACACGTGCCGCCCGAACCTGTCTGAATTCCGTCCGACCTCAGTCGCGTCTTACCGAGAATCCAGTGCGTTGTTGTATCTGGCGACAGCACGCCTGAGCGTTAGAACATGAATATCGAGGCGTTGAGCGACCACTTTCATCGAATTGGTCTCGAGGAGTACGATTGCCTGAGTTATACGGCTTGCATCAAGTAGAGGGGGGCGCCCCAAAATACGTCCGCGTGCTCGCGCGCTTGTCAATCCGGCGCGCGTACGCTCGCTAATCAGTGAGCGCTCGAATTCTGCAAGGGCAGCCATCATGTGAAAAAAGAAACGTCCCGACGACGATTGCGTGTCGATAGCTTCAGTAAGTGACATGAATCCAATGCCTTGCGTATTGAGCTGGGAAACTAATTCGATGAGTTCCCCAATCGAGCGGCCGAGTCTGTCAAGACGCCATACTACCAAGGTCGATCCTTCCGACAAATCCGCCAGTGCATCTTTAAGACCCGGGCGTTCGAATTTCGTACCTGAAGCTCCGTGATCAGAGTAGACGATGCTGCAACCATACCGCTTCAACGCCGCTAACTGAAGATCCAGATTCTGGTCTTCCGTCGAAACGCGTGCGTATCCTATGTACATTTATCATTCTCCGGCGTCAACCGGCCGACCTCTGTTTAGGTTCAGGGACGGCTTGCTTGCCTTAGAGGTCAGTTCAAAAAGACCCTCAAGGGCATCGGCTTATACACAATTTCCGGCGTGACCGCCGGCACGTAACTTCTGCAATGTCTTGGCAGCGACATGAACCCCTTTGAGTCCCAGCCGAATAGTTTTCGCCCCGGGGTTCACCGTCGCCCTTGCGGCCGAGAAATCCGCCCAAGCGCGCGATCAAGCGCAGCACCTCGTTGAGCTTGGGATTGGCCGGCTGCTTGACGTCGGTCGCAAATACGCGCCGCAAATTTCATCGACATCGAAGAACAGTTCGGCATCCAGATCGAGGCAACTGCGTCCCATGTGCATCAGATGGACGATTCGCCAAGCCATGACCAGAAACAGCGCCAGCGCGCATTCGAGCCGTTCGATCGCGCCCAGTTGCAGCGCCTCGTTGTCGCCATGTAATGCTACGAGCAGACCCGCAAAACGCAAACACGTGCGACCTCGCGCCTGGTGCTCGACACGCTCTTGATTCAGCCCAACAAGCAATAACACCTGACCTGTACGCCGGCCGAGTGCCGGGTTCCCTCCATTCGACGGGCATGCATCCGGTTTTGCCGGAGCAGCGTGCTCGTCCGTTTCAAGGAGATAAAAAATGCATAAAGCTACTCGTCTCAAGCCGCTGTTTCATCCCGGCAAGCTGCTCGTCTCGCCCACGGCGCTCGTGGCACTGCGTGCGAACAGCGTGCCGTTCATCAGCGTCGTGCTGCGTCGCATCACCGGTGACTGGGGTATCGTGTCCGACGATACAAGCACCAGAACGACGTATCGATCGCGACCGGCCTGCGGCTGATCTCAATCTACCGCCTGCAGGTCACAGAGTGGGATCGGTCGAACACGATCATCGAACGCCTTAATGATGTCGTGCCCGATGGCGACGTGCACCCGGCTCAACTGACGAACCATCGCTATCCGGCTTGGCCTACCGGATACTACGTGCAGGAGGGTCACATATGAGCTACTCGAACGGTCCGCGTTTTTTCCGATGGGGCGCCCCGTCATTACCCCCGCCGCTCAAGCCGCGCTCGATGCGGCGGGCATTGAGGGCGTGCTGCTCCTTGCACGGAATATCCATGGCGATTGAGGAAACCTGCGAGTCGAAGATCTCGCGGCCAACGAGACGGCATTGCTGACCGGAACGCGCCTGCTGTCGAGCGACGATCTGCCAGACGGACGAAACCAAAGCTGGATCATTACTGAGGCAGTTCGTTCTATGACCACGATTCTGCTGCCGGAAGGGTATTGATCGAACGATCGCTGAGATGAAGTTGAATCGCTTCATACTCTACACTTGATGACAGCAGTTCGACCGTACTGCTAGAAAATTGATCTTTCCGTCATTGTCGTCAACATCTCCAGTGCCTTCGACCCCGCATTGGAATTGCCGGACTCGTCCAGCCGAGGCGACCACACGCAGATTCCGCATGTGTCCGGAATGCCGGCCACGATGCCGCCTCCCACGCCGCTCTTGGCCGGCAGCCCGACGCGAAACGCGAAATCGCCCGCAGCATCGTAGGTGCCGCAGGTGAGCATCAGTGCATTCAGGCGCTTGGTAATGCTGCCGTTGAGCACCACTTCGCCGCTCTTCGGCACCCGACCGTGGTTGGCCAAAAACAAGACCGCACGAGCCAGCTCCTCGCAGTTCATCTCGATGGCGCAATAGCGGCAGTAGGCGTCCAGCACCTTGTCCACCGGGTTGTGGAGATTACCGAAGCTCTTCATGAAGTGCGCCATCGCAGCATTGCGGTCGCAGTGCAGGCGCTCGGATCGTGCGACGCGCTCGTTAAAATGCACTGGTACGCTCAGGCAGGTCCTCTCGATGAAGTCGGCCACCGCGTTCTCGGGAGTCGCGAAGCGGGAGCAGAGGATGTCGGTCACCACCAGCGCGCCGGCGTTGACGAAGGGGTTGCGTGGCTTGCCAGCCTCGTGCTCCAATTGCACGAGCGAGTTGAAGGGTGTGCCGGAGGGCTCACGACCCACGCGCCGCCAAATCTGCTCGCCCTCGACCTGGAGGGCCAGCACCAGCGCAAACAGCTTCGAGATGCTCTGGATCGAAAACCGCACGGTCCCATCGCCGATCGAATGGATCTGGCCGTCGACCGTGACGATGGCCATCCCGAACTGGCCGGCCTCGACCCGCGCCAGCTCCGGGATGTAGCTTGCCAGGCGGCCCGTGTCGTACATGTTCTGCACGGCCGCGAGGATACGATCGAGCACGGTGGCGTAGTTCATCGCGCGATCCAAGGTCAGTAGACGAGGGCGATGATGCCGAGCGTCGGGCCGGCGCCATGCCCGAAAAGCAATACGCGATGGCCGCGCGCCGGGCGAACTTGTCGTACCGCCAGATTCAGCCTGAGGGGCAGCGAGCCCCGCCCTGCGATCTGGGCCGGCGCGCGCTCGATCGTGCCGATGGGCAAGCCGAAGCGCACATCGAGATCCGACGACAGCACGCGGATGCTGGGGACGTTTCGTCCCGTGGACATGATCCCGACCGGCAGCATGGGAATGGCCGCGCTCAGGCCACGCCTTCGGCATGCGTGATGAACTTGCGCAGGCGGCTGTCGGCCGGCTCGGAGGCCAGCTCCGCGGCGGTCTTGTAGGCGACGATCCGGCCGCTCTCCATCATCACGATGCGATCGCTGATGCGGGTGGCGAAACGCATCTCGTGCGTGACGATGATCATCGTCATGCCCTCGGTGGCCAACAGCTCGATGGCCTGCAGCACCTCGCCAACCAGCTCGGGATCGAGCGCCGAGGTGGGCTCGTCGAAGAGCATTACCTTGGGCTTCATCGCCAGCGCGCGGGCAATAGCCACGCGCTGCTTCTGGCCGCCCGACAACTGGTGCGGATACTTCATCGCATGCGCATCCATGCCGACCTTGCGCAGGTTGCCCATCGCGCTGTCACGCAACTCCTCTTCGCCACCTAGCTTGTGGTAGCGCGGGCCTAGCAACACGTTGTCCAGCACCGTCAGGTGAGGAAACAGGTTGAACGACTGGAACACCATGCCGATGTGCGTCACCTCGTCGTAGAAGCTGCTCGTCACGGAGTAGCTGCCCTGCAGGTTGTCGATCCAGGGCTTGCCGCGGAAAACGATCTCGCCGCCGTCGATGTCCTGAAGGCCGTTGATCGTGCGGACCAGGGTGGTCTTGCCGGAGCCCGAGGGGCCGATGATGCTGACAACCTCGCCGATGCGCACTTGCATCGACACCTCATTGAGCACCGTCTTGGTTCCGAACGACTTGCGGACGTCACGTAGTTCAACCACCACTTCGTCGCTGAGCTTGCGGCGGTTGGTCATCGGGACCACGGTGGACAACGGGTTCGCCTTCGTGCTGACTGATTCCGCGGTAGTCGACGGGGCAACCTCGGCGCCGCCGCGGCGGGTGACGTCCAGTCGCTTCTCGGCACGTCCGAGCACGAACGTGAAGATGGTCACGATCATCACGTAGTAGGCCGACACGGCGACCAGCGTCTCGATCACTAGGAAGTTGCGCGTGTACAGGCGTTGGCCGACCAGCAGCACCTCGGCGAGCGAGATCACCGAGACCAGCGAGGTGAGCTTGACGATGGTGATGAACTGGTTGCCCAGCGAGGGCAGTGCCACGCGGATGGCCTGCGGCACCACGATCATGCGGTACTTGCCGAAGGCGCGGACGCCTAGCGCATGCGCCGCCTCGTGCTGCCCGATGTCCACGGCCAACAGGCCGCCGCGGTGGATCTCGGCCAGGTAAGCGGTCTCGCTGATCACCAGCGCCAGAAGACCCGACCAGAACGGATTGGACAGCACGGGCTGCAGCGCCGGGGCCACCTGGGGCAGGTTGTAGACGAAGATTAGCAGCACCAGCAGCGGCAGGCTGCGGAAGAACCAGATGTAGGTGGTGGCGAGCTTTTGCAGCCACGCGGGGCCGGCGGTGCGGGCCAGCGCCACCAGGAAGCCGAAGGCGCAGCCGATGGTCCAGGTCAGGATGCTGAGCCACGCGACGAGCGCGGATGCTTGCCAGAAATCCTGGTTGACGGCGAGGCTGGCGAGGTATGCCCAATCGAATGTCATGACTTGTCTCCTCTCCCCGACGGGGAGCGGGCGCGCCTGTTGTCGGCGCGCCCTCGTTTCTTTAGTTCTGAGGCTGGCCGATGGCGGCCTCGTACTCGGCCATGGTGGGCCGTGAGACGTTGTATTTCTTCAGCAGCCCGTCATAGAAGCCGTTCTGCTGGAGGGTGCGCAGGCCCTTGCGGATGGCGGCGTTGAGCTCCTTGTTGCCCTTGCGCAGGCCGAGTCCGACGATGACGGGATAGAAGTTTTCGTTGGAGCTGATCTTGACGCGGCCGCTGAGCTTGCTCACGGCGTTCTGCAGCACGGCGGAGTCCTCCATCTGGGCATCGACGCCGCCGGACAGCAGCGCTTGCGTGGCCTCGGGCGAGGTGGGGAACTCGCGCGAGTCAATGGGGTTGCCCTTGCAGGGGCCGTTGGCCAGAGCGTTGAGCTTCTCGATCCAGGCTGCGCCCTTGATGGAGCCGACCTTCTTGCCGCACAAGTCCTCAGGTTTCTTGGGGGAGAAGCCGCTGTTGGCGGCTACGGCAATGGACACCCCGGTGCGCATGTAGGGGATGAAGTCGATCTGCTTCGCGCGCTCGGCCTTGACGTAGAGGGTGGAGGCGATCACGTCGAACTGGCTGCCGCGCACGCCGATGATCAGGTTTTCGAAGCGGGTGTCGAGGAACTCGGCCTTCATGTCCAGCGCGTTGGCCAGCGCGGTCATCAGCTCGACGTCGAAGCCCGCGGGCTTGTTGCCGGGCGCGAAGTAGTTGTACGGCGGGTAGGTCAGGTCGGAGCCGACCTTGACCACTCCTTTGCCAACCGTCGCTTCGGCCAAGGCGGCGGTCGAAGGGAGCAGGGCGACCATGGCGACCGCCAGCAGGCGGGTCAGGGCTTTCCTCGCGTGGGTCATGATGTTCCTCGTTTTGTCAATGAATAGGAATCCAGAATATCCGGCCTCAGTACGCGGAACCGTCCGGGTTTTTCAAATCATGTTTTTCGGTTCCTTTCAGCGGCGGGTTGAAGACGCTGACGAGGACCAGGTCCGTATCCTTGCCGCCGCGCAGGTAATGCCGGTCGTTCCCGTTCAATACGTAGATGTCGCCGACGCGGATCGGAAAGACGTTGCCCGCCATGTCCTCGACTTCGCCCTCGCCGCCAATGCAGTAGCAGGCCTCGAGGTGATGCCGGTAATGCAGCAGCGACTCCGTCCCTGCACGGACCACCGTGTGGCAGACGGTGAAGCCCATTTTGTCGATTTCGGTCAGTAGGCGATGGCTGGTGCCGTTGCCCCATTCCACGAACCGATCCGTTGTTTCCACGTCTTTGAGTGACCTGACAAACACAATGCCTCCGAGATGTAGATGCAGCTAGCAGAAATGGCCAAAAGCCCTGTCAAATTGGCTCGTGGGTGTTCCGCCGTATTTGATTCGTGCCTCACCATGGGCATCACTATGTGTCAGGGCATATCGGATCAGCAATTGATCTATTCTCACGGAAGCTGTTAGGTTTATTTACATGACCGGCGTTTGGAGACGTTGTGTTTCTTCAGTAGTTCGCCATAGCAGCCGCTGGCCTGGAGCTTTCGCAGTCCCTATCGAAGCAGGTCGCTGAGTTCGTTTGCGGTCGCACAGATCCTCTGGCCGCTTGAATTGCAGGCCACTGGCGGCGGTGGTGGCGATGTACATGCCGGTGTGCATGTAGGACACGAAATCGATCTGGGTCTCGCGCGCGGTCTTGGCGATGTGCTGCACCGAACCGCCTGAGCTGTGGGTGCACAACTTGATCGCCGACATCGGCGTTTCCTTCGTCGCGCATCCAGGGGGGAATATGTGGCCGCCCCATGAGAATACCAATTGATCAGATCTCACCGCACGTGTGAGACTCCTTTACATGAAACTGCCTCCCCTCGGCGCTCTCCGTGCATTCGAAGCAGCCGCTCGACTTCTCAGCCTCTCTCGCGCTGGAGACGAACTGCACGTGACGCATGCCGCGATCAGTCATCAGGTGCGCAATCTCGAAGACTGGTTCGGCGTGCCGCTGTTCCGGCGCGAAGGCCGCGGCATCAAGCTCACACCGGCGGGGCAGGCGCTGTTCTCCCGCGTGTCGCCGCTGTTCGAGGCAATGGCCGATGCATGCCAGCGCGTGAAGTCGATGTCGGGTGCGGGCAGCCTCGTGGTGGGCTGCATCCCGTCGATCGCGGCGCGGTGGCTGGTGCCCAATCTCGCGATCTTTGCCGCGCAACGTGCCGAAGTCGATATCCGTGTGGTGTATGCCCAAGCCAACGAGCGGCTGAGCTCGGCGGATCTCGACATCCTGATCACCTACGGCGAAGACAACACGCGAGGCGTGGTGGCGGAGCGCCTCTTCTCGCGCATCAACAAGCCGGTGTGCAGCCCCCACTTCCTGCGCGAGCACGGCCCCTTCGAGGCGGCCAGGCAGATCGTCTCATCGCCCCTGCTGCACGACGAGACACGTGACGGCTGGAGGGAATGGTGCGAAGCCGCCGGGCTGCAGGACGTCGGCATGCTCCCGGGGCCGGTCTACCAGGATTTCAACCTGCTCGCCACGGCTGTCATCGCAGGGCACGGCATCGCGCTGTGCCCGGTCAACGTGTTTCGCGCCGAGATCATGCGCGGTGACTTGATCGTGATCTCCGACGTGGCCACGAACGAAGACCGGGGCTACTTCGTGATGACGCGGGAAAACCGAACGCGCATTGCGGACGAGTTCGTCAAATGGTTCCTGGCGATCGTGCGGGAAGGCTGCCTGTTCGGGCAGTAGAGGAGGTATGAACCAGGTAAGCGTGAATCTCTATCGTAAGCCTCTTGGTTATGAAAGCGGCATCGCTTATTATCATTTGACGCGCTAGCGTAAGATTTTTCTTGCGCTAACCTGTGCAGCCCGCTGCGATCCCGAGGATTCGCATGGCTACCATCGAACGCACCGCCTATCCGCTTTTTTCCGACGTGTTGGCGTCCTGGAAACTGGAGGCCTGCTATACGCCACTGCCTGACGAACGCGAATGGGCGCGCCGGTCGACGCGAGGTGAGCGACCTCGATTGGGCCTGCTGGTGCTGCCGAAGGTCTTTCAGCAACTGCACTATTTCCCGTCACTCGACAGTATTCCAGCCCCGATCGTCCCCCACGCTGTTCCGACATTACGCGCCGGTGCGTGCCTACCTGGACGTGAAGCCGTACTACGGCACCGACGCGAACGCGATCGCCACGCGCGCGGCGCACACGGCGCACACGGCGTCGCTGACGATGGACCAGTCGGTCGACATCATCAACGCCACCATCGACGAACTGATCGCGCGCAAGATCGAATTGCCAGCGTTCTCGACGCTCGATCGGCTGACTGAGCAGATCCATGCCCGGATGCAATCCCGACTCTTCAAGCGCGTCACGCGACGACTGACCGGCGAACAGAAACTCGCGCTCGACCGGTTGCTCGCCCGCGATCTGCCGAGCCGGCAGATCGCTTACAACCGCATCAAGCGTCATGCGCAACGTCCGTCCCGGCAGCATCTGGACCACCCGATCGACCCGATTGCCTGGCTCGACGAACTCGGCGATTTCTCGCTGGCCCTCGCCGGCATTCCTGCGTCGAAGCTGCGCTCGCTCGCGCAACAGGCGATGGCGCTCGACGCATCCGCGCTCAGGAATGACACGCTCCCCGAGAAGCACTACACGCTGATCGTCGCGTTGCTCAACCGTATGCGCGTGCTCGCGACGATCTCGCCGACATGTTTGTTCGGCGCATGGGCGCCATCGAAAAGCGCGCAGGCGACGAACTGGAGGTGATTCAGCGCAAACAGCGCGACCAGGTCGAAGATCTCGTGGTCCTGCTTGACGGCGTGGCCGACATCCTTACCGGGGAGTCCGACGAGACCGCCATCGCCAAAGCAATTCGGAGGCTGCTCGCGCCAAAAGGCGATCGGGAGCCGCTGCGCGGCGATTCACGCGTTCAGCGGCCGCAATTGCCTGCCGCTGCTCTGGAAGCACTTCAAGGCGCATCGCTCGGTCATGATGCGGGTCGCGCGCGCCCTTGAATGGGATTCGAGCAGCCCGGTTCGCACACTTCTTGATGCCCTCGACGTCGTGCTCGAAAATGAATCGTTGCACCGGAAGTGGATCGACGCCGAAGTCGACCTCAGTTTCGCGGCGGCACGCTAGCGCAAGCTCGTGCGCCGCTCTCACGGTGACGGGGCGCCGACCAACCGCCGTTACCTCGAACTCTGCGTGCGTTCATATATGGCGGAGGAATTGCAGGTTGGCGATCTGTGCGTGTCCGGCTCCGATGCCTATGCGGATTACCGCGATCACCTGCTACCGTGGCGACAGTGTGAGCAGCAGTTGCCGGATTACTGCGACAAGCTCGGCCTGCCAGCGGACGGCAGCGACTTCATGCGGCGCCTCCGACAATGGCTGACGGACGCCGCCTACAAACTCGACGAAGCGTTGCCGTGCAAGCGCGAGCACGTCGTGATCGACCGCCACGGCGAGCCGATCCTGCGCAAAACGGTCGCGAAGGAGATGCCGGCGAGCGCGATCGCGTTGCAGGAGCGACTCAATGCCCGCCTGCCGACGCGGAACATGCTGGACATCCTCGCGAACATCGAACACTGGCCGCACTTCACGCGGCATTTGGGACCGTTGTCAGGCGGCGATCCCCAGATTCGCAAGGCCGCGAAGCGCTGCCTGCTGACGATTTTCGCGATGGGCTGCAATCTCGGTCCGACACAGGCCGCTCGCCATCTAGACTCGGATGTGACCGCGCACATGCTGTCGTTCGTCAACCGTCGGCATGTGAGCCTGGACAGGCTCGAGATCGCGCAGCGCGAGCTGATCGAGCTGTACCTGCGGCTCGACGTGCCGAAGCATTGGGGTGACGGCAAGACGGTGGCGGCCGACGGCGCGCAGTACGATTTTTATGACAACAACCTGCTGGCCGGTTACCACTTTCGGTACAAAAAGATGGTCAGGGTCACTCCGGAACGGACTCTACACCGTCACCGTACTAACCGCGGGGAGCAGGTCAAGATTCCTAAAGCGGATCACTGAGGCCGCTCCCCAAGCTTGAAATGGCCCGAAGAAATCAGGCAGATCATCCGGTCATGCAAGGGCAAGTCCAGTCGATTTGACGTACATCGTCTACATCGAGATTGGCCGACGTTGACACACGGGGTGGGACGCGTCTGCGCCGACTCACGACCAGCGCCACCTCATCTTTCGTTTTCGCGCGGCTGGCCACTATTTAGGATAGTGCAAAGATACTTTATCTCTCCTGGAAGTGAGCGCTAAATTAGATTGCCAGTCGGCGATGTTCTTTTATTGCTTCTATGTAGTAGATAATTGGAGGGGATATGCTTGAATTCTCAAGAAAACAATTGGCATTAGTATTATTATTATTTTCGTCATCCATAATGTTAGCTGCATGCGGCCCCGGTGACGGTAGCGCAACCAATGCTTCACCAAGTGCTAACGCTGCAGAAAAACGCACCGCCTACGCGCAAAATCCGGTCGCCCCTCCGCGACAAATTCCCGTTTCGCCGCCAGCGATGGGATGGGCAACATGGAATGGCCACGGTTGCAACATCAATGAGAATATTATTAAGTCGTCGGCAGATTATATTGTCAGTAGCGGCTTGAAGGCAGCCGGGTATCAATATGTGGATGTGGATGATTGCTGGTCTGCTCCGTCACGAGATGCACAGGGAAATTTGCAGGCCGATTCATCGACCTTCCCGAATGGCATGCAGAGCCTCGGCAATTATATCCATTCCAAAGGACTGAAGTTCGGCATGTATGCCGCACCGGGAGCGCAAACGTGCGCTGGCCGTACCGGAAGTCTAGGTCACGAGTCCCAGGATGCAAACACGTTTGCAGCGTGGGGGGTCGATCTTCTGAAATATGACTGGTGTCAGTCTAGTGGAACGCTGAGCGATCAGGTTTCAACGTTCCAACTAATGCAAAACTCCTTGATTTCGGCTGGAAATTCTTACGGCAAGCATATTATATTCAGCATTAATCCCAATAGCGATCATCCCGATAAAACCGGGAGATCATACTATTGGGGGAATGTCTCTGATATGTGGCGGACCACTGAAGACATTTCTTATGCGACCGGGAGTTTTACCCCGGACTTTGGTCGGGTCATAAATAACAATTTTGAAGGCAGCGTGTTTCCGGATGCTCAACATACCGGCGGCTACAACGATCTTGACATGATGGTGGCAGGAATGGGTATGTCGCCTGACAACGACAAGGCGCATGTCAGCCTGTGGGCAATTTCTGGAGCACCGCTGATTTTGGGGAATGATTTTACCAATGGACTCAGTGCTGCCACACTCAGTTTGCTGACGAATCCAGAAATGATCGCAATTGATCAGGATGGTTTGGGACTGCAGGGCGTGTTGGTGGACCGAGTCGGCCCAGGAATGGAGGTCTGGTCGAAGCTCCTCATGGGTGTGGGAAAGCGCGCCGTGGTGCTATTTAATAATTCCTCTTCCGCCGCCCCAATGACTGTGACGCTGCAGGAATTGGGCTTGGTTTCATCAGCGCCAACGTTGGTTCATGACGTTTGGGCCAAGCAGGATATCGGCACATTTACTAGTCAATATACTGCACCTATGGTCCCGGCGGGTGGCGTCGTGATGCTTACGTTCAGTGGCGTCGATACTGTTACGACGACATACCAGCCGACGAGCCTTGCCGGAGGAGCCAGCTATACTGGTTGTTCGGCGTGTGCGAATGGGAAGATGGTGTCGGGTCTTGGTACGGTTGGTTTTAGCAATATCGCGTCGGCGGTCAGTGGCGGGTTTGTGCAAATCCAATACGTGAACAGTGGCGCGACGGCCGCGATGGCAACGATGAGTGTCAATGGTGGAGCGCCGACCAATGTGGTATTCCCGCCATCAGGGACTGATGGCGTTCCGGGTGCCATTACTATCTATGCGTTGTTGCAACCGGGAACAAACAATAGTTTGACGCTTAGTGGGCCCGGAAATTCGTCGCCAGCTCCGCAAATTGTCTCGGTTGCCACTGTAGCCGGCCCGGTTCCGCTGGGATCGGATCTTTACGAAGCTGAAGCAACTGCAAATTCGATTTCGGGTGGCGCCAAGATTCAATCTTGCACGGGTTGCTCGGGTGGGATGAGCGTTGGATATATTGGAAACAACAGTGGAACGCTAACGTTCAATGGTATTTCAGCACCCTCAACCGGCGACTATTTGGTTCGAATTGCTTACGCGAACGGCGATTCATCGCAGCGATCGGCACAAGTGAACGTTAATGGTGGGGCGCCTGTAACATTAAACTTTGCTCCGTCTGGAAATTGGTCGACTGTAGCAACGCTGACATTCGCAGCACATCTGAATGCCGGAAGCGGAAATACGGTGTTTATTTCCAACCCATCCGGATGGTCGCCTGACATTGACGGCATCGTATCCATTACGCCAGCCACGATGCAATATGAAGCGGAGGCTTCAGTCAATGGTTTCAATGGAGGAGCGAAAGCTCAGTCCTGTACTCAATGTTCGGGTGGAATAGATGTTGGCTGGATTGGTGGAAGTGGAACTCTGACATTTAACGGAATTTCCGTGCCGGTGAGTGGCAACTATGTCGTGCAGTTTGATTATCTGAATGGAGATTCAAATCCGCGAGCCGCGCTCGTGAGCGTCAACGGTCAGCCTCCGGTGTCCTTGAACTTGGCTCCGACGGGGGGCAGTTGGTCTAATCCTAACGTTATGACACAGTCGATCGCCGTTTCGCTCAACGCAGGTAGTTCAAACACATTGACGATCTCAAATCCGAATGGGTGGGCACCTGATATCGATGGCATTGTCTATCTAGTCCGTCAGTGAAGAGCAAGCGGCCCGTCAGGGCCGCTCGCAATTTCGCATAAGCATGAGACATGATGTCCGTCTGTTTGTATCGTGAGTAACCGTGTTAAATGTCAAGTTGAACCGCACCGGGAATCGTGGAGGCCGATTGGTTTAAGTTAACGCAGGCACGTCAGCGGCATTTCTGAGTGACCTGTAGTAGTTTGCCTCAGCCTCGGCGGGCGGGATATAGCCGAGCGGTTCCATCAGACGATGATGGGGCGCTGTCACGTTGGCAGGGTGTTGGCGTGACATGATGCGATGACGAAATCGCTTTGTCACGGCCACCGGTTCGCGGCGACAGTCATCAGCCATGCGGTGCGTCGGTACTTCCGGTTCCAGCCTCGGCGCGCTTTGGCGCGCAGTATTTTCCGAAATGCCGCCTGCATTTCCATCTTAACGCACTCGATTCATTTTTTAAGTGCGCCACCGTACCAATCCACCCCATCCAGCATCGCCGCAATAAATGACCTAACCCAGGCGCCACGGCACTTTCCGTTCGATCGGTCACGTAATCAAAAAACAAATAAATTAACCAACATAATCGCGACGATTTTTCAAAATTTTAAATTCGCGATTTCCGTCAAAAAGTAGACTCCCGTCATCCCCGGTACAACAAAACACGATCGGCACGAAATGCGACCGGGGACGCCGCATGCCGCCTCGGGGTATTTCCCGTCGCGGAACGCGATTTCGCCGGACCCGGTGAAGCACCTTTCGATTAATACAAGAGGAATGTCGTGAATCAATCGTTTCGATCGATATGGAGTGACGCCGCCAGCTGCTGGCTGGCCGTCGCGGAGACGACGCGCGCGCGCGGCAAGCGCTCGGGTAGCCGTGTCGCCATGCTCGGCATCGTGCTGGCCGCACTGTCGGCCGGCACCGTGCACGCGTCGGTGTGCGGCGACGGCTCGACGGTTGCGGCCGGCGGCACGTGCGCAGTCGGCAGCTACAGCCCGACGGTCAACGACAATCTCGCCGGCTCCGCGACCGTATCGGGCGGCGACGCCGTGCACGTGTCCGGCGCATGGAGCGGCAACATGGGCGATGCGGGCTACACGCGCGTGCCGCTCGGCAGCGCGCCGATCGTCGCCGGCAATCCCAATCAACCGCTGCTAGCGCTCGGCGGCAAGACGCAAAGCATCAGCGCGCCCGATCCGATCACCGGCGGGCAAATCTCGGTCGCGACCTACGATTCGGTCAACTTCGTCGCATCCAACGCGGGCGCGACCCTGGTCCCGCTCTACCACGACGTGAACGGCGGCCAGTACGTCGATACGCGGATCGGCACCGTGTCCCGCTCGGGCGGCACGCTCGACGTCGCGATCGGGCGTCCCGCCGATGCGCTCTCGGCGAGCGGTCATTCAATCGAGATGGCTGCCAAGCAGACCGACCTCGCGTACGCGGACGGAACCGGCGCCGTCCCGAGCACCGTCAACTGGAATTCACGCAACCTGGTCTCGCTCCAGACCGGCGATTTCCTGGCCGACGGCGGCCGGACCGGCAGCCTCCAGCTCGACGTGCCGACCTATGCGGGCACGTTCCGCGCGTTCGACGGCAGCACCTGGACCGTTACCGATGCCGCGTCGCTCGCCGCGTACAACGACTTCCTCGTGCAGTCGGTGCGCAGCGGCACGCTGGGCACGCAGGCGGCCTACGACAACGCGCTCGGCCAGGCCGTCACGCTCGCGCAGCAGGCCTTCCAGTATACGAACGACGTGTCGGCAAGCGACAAGAACACGCTGCCGATCGAGCACCTGTCGGTCATGCATGGCACCAGCGCCAACGCGACGCTCCATATCGGCGCCGGCGGCCAGATCGACTTCCGCGGCACGAACACGATCGTGTCGAGTTCCGCCGTGCTCGCGGAAAACGGCGCGCATTTCGTCAACGACGGCCGGCTGTCGGGCGACTTCACGCTGGTGCGGCTGACGACCGGCGCGAGCGGCATCAACAACGGCGTGATCTCGTCCGGCTACGCGGCCGGCGACAACTTCGCGACCGGCGGCATCGCGCAGCCCGACAATTTCGGTTTCCATGCGTACACCGAAGGCAACGGCGTGGAGGCGGACGGCGCGGGCACCCGGTTCGTGAACCACGGAATCATGAACGTCGGCGCGTGGAATCTCGTCGGCAACCAGCCCGACCTGCAGAGCTACGCGGTGTCCGCGTCCGGCGGCGCGAGCGCGTCGAATGCCGGCACGATCAACGTCGGCGTGAACGCGACGAGCCTCGACAGCCAGGTGATCGGCGCGCGCGTGGCGGGCGGCAGCTTCACCAACGAAGCGGGCGGCACGATCTACCTCGGCCGCGCGGCCCAGTACGACGCGGCCGCGCCGGAAGCCGCGAGCGACGTCGCGTTGTCCGCGCACGCGTACGGCATCCTGCTCGGCGCGACGGGCACCGCGACCAATCTCGGCGCGATCGTCGTCGGCTCACAGACGCAGGGCGCGGCAGGCATGGCGAGCATCGGCTCGACGTCCGGTACGCTGATCAACGGCGGCACAATCGTCGTGAACGGCGCGGCGCGCGGTACGCCGCTCGCGAATGCCGGGATGCTCGCCGACAACACGGCCGCGATCGTGCTCAATACCGGCACGATCACGCTGAACGGCGTGAACGGGATCGGCATCAAGGTCGTCGGCACGAGCCCGGCTGCGGTCGCCGCGACGTCGACGGGCACGATCGACGTCGCGGGCGGCGTCGATCCCGCGTCCGGCACCCGCAACTACGGCGTGTGGGCCGAGGGCCCCAACGCCACCGCGACGCTCGACGGCCCGCTCAGGCTGACGGGCACCGGCGCGATCGGCGCGCATGCGCGTTCGGGCGCAACGATCGTCGCCGGCGCCAACGCCGCGCCCCAGTTCGTGTCCGGCACGCAGCAGATCGGCTTCTATGCGTACGGCGCGGGCTCGAAGATCGCCGTCGCCGCACAGACGCTCGCCGTCGGCACCGACGACTCGACGCTGTTCCGCGTCGCGGGCGGCGCCGCCTACTCGGGCGCGTCGGCCGCCGGCGCGTCGACGCTCGACGTCGACGGCCAGCGCGCGCGCGGCGTGGTCGCGACCGGCGCGGGCACCACGCTGTCGACCGGCAGCGCCACCTATCGCGTGAACGGCGTGAACGGCGTCGCGATCACGGTCGAAGGCGGCGCGACCGGCACGATCGACACGGGAGCCAGGATCGACCTGAACGCGGCGGGCGCCGTCGCGGGCATCGTGGACGGCCAGGCGCACGACCTGTCCGGCGCGGCGACCGGCGCGCCGGTCGCGACCGCGCTGACCAGCGACGTGGCCGTGACGTCGGGCACCGCCGGCGTGACGGGCTTCGTCGCGCGGAACCTCGGCACGCTCGCCAACCGCAACACCGTGCTGCTGACGGGCACCGGCTCGACAGGCGTCGTCGTCGGCACGCAAGGCAGCGTGAACAACGCGTCGACGATCCGCGTCGCGAACGGCACCGGCGCGCTGATCCAGGGCGCTACCGCGACACTGGCCAACACGGGCGTCATCGCGGCCGACGACGGCGTCGCGGCCGTGCGGCTCACCGGCGCCGGCACGTCGGTCGCGCTGTCGGGCGCGGGAAGCATCGCCGCCGGCGGCAGTGCGCACGGCGTGCTGATCGACTCGACCGTATCGGGCGGCACGGTCGCGGCCGGCGCGACGACGATCCATGCCGGCGGTGCCGGCCACGGGATCGACAACCTCGGCGCGAACTCGGCGATCGCGCTGGCCGGCACGCGGATCGCGGCGACCGGCGCCGGCAGCGATGGCCTGTCGTCGACGGGCGCCGGCGCGCGGATCTCGGCCGATGCGGCGACGGTCGTCACGACCGCCGGAGACGACGCGGCCGGCTTCGCGGTGTCGGGCGCCGGCTCGACGCTGACGGCAGCCGGTACGGCCGTCGCTACGGCGGGCCGCAACGCGGCCGCGATCGTGATCGACGGCGGCTCGGCGACGCTCGCGTCGGCCACGATCCGCACCACGGGCGCGCAGGCCGACGGGCTCGTCGCGCGCGCCGGCGGCCGCATCGCCGATACGGGTTCGTCGGTCGTCAGTGCCGCCGGCAACGGTGCGACGGCCGACAGCGGCGGCGTGCTGACGCTGACGAACACCGCGCTCACGGGTGCGACGGCCGGCATCGCGACGTCGGACACGCTCGCGAACGGCGCGACGAACCGCGTGGCCGTCGACGGCGGCAGCGTGACGTCCACGGCGGGGCCGGCCTTCGCCGCGAACGGCGGCTCGGCCGACATCGCCGTGCGCAACGTCACGCGCGTGACGGCTGGCAACGGCACGCTGCTGAGCCTGGCGAACGGCAGCAACGTGAGGTTCGCCGCGTCGGCCGCAAACCTGGCCGGCGACATCGTCGCCGACGCGACGAGCATCGGCAACGTGTTCCTGGCGAACGGCACGACGCTCACCGGCGCGATCGATCCGGTCGCGCTGACGATCGACGGCACGAGCACGTGGAACGTCACCGCGAATTCGACGCTGAGCAGCCTGAGCAACGCGGGCACCGTCGCATTCGTCGCGCCGGCCGGCGATCCGGCGCGTGCGGCCAGCTACAAGTCCGTGACGACCGGCAGCTACGTCGGCAATGGCGGCACGCTCCGGCTGAACACTGACCTCGGCGCCGATACGTCGCCGACCGACCGCCTGATCGTGAACGGCGGCACCGCGACCGGCACGTCCGCGCTGAAGATCACCAACACGGCGGGCACCGGCGCGCAGACGACAGGCGACGGGATCCAGGTGGTCGCCGCCTCGAACGGCGCGTCGACGGCCGCGTCGGCGTTCCACCTCGCGGCGCCCGTGCAGGCCGGCGCGTACGAGTACCTGCTCTACCGCGGCGGACGGAACGACGCGCACGGCTGGTACCTGCGCTCGAAGCTCGAATCGACCGATCCGGCCACGCCTGCCGATTCCGTCAAGCCGGCCACCGTATCGACGACCGACGGCGGCGGCCAGTCCGGCGCGGCCGCATACCGGCCGGGCGTCGTCGGCTACGCGCTGACGCCGTCGCTCGACCTCGATTACGGCTTCTCGATGCTCGGCAAGCTGCACGAGCGGGTCGGCGACATCGCGAACGTCGAGCAGCGCCAGCCCGGCAACCGCGACGGCATCTGGGCGCGCATCGGCGGGCAGAGCCTCGACGCGAACGCGGGCGGCCGTTTCGCGGCCGACGAGCGCACGTTCTTCGCGCAGTTCGGCAAGGACTGGACGCTCGACCAGGCGCGCGACGGCGGCAGCACGCATGCGGGCGTGATGGCGACCATCGGCACGTCGAACGCGAGCTTCAGCGACGCGGCGCGCGCGATCGATTCCGACCTGTCGACGTCGACGGGCTCGGTGCAGATGCATGCGCAAAGCGTCGGCGGCTACTGGACACGCTATCTGCCGGGCGGCGCCTATTTCGACGGCGTCGGACAGGTCACGCACTACGGCAACCGCTATCGCGACAGTTACGGCAACGAAGCGTCGCAGAACGGCTTCGGCGTCGCGCTGTCAGGGGAGGTCGGCAAGCCGTTCGCGATCGGCGCAACCACGTTCGCGATCGAGCCGCAGGCACAGCTGATGGTCCAGTACCTGAAGCTCAACGGATTCCGCGACAACGTGTCGGCCGTGTCCGGCACCGCGGCCAACGCGCTGCGCGGCCGCGCCGGCGTGCGCGTGTTCCGCCCGAACCTCGAGACCGCCGACGGCAGCGGCGCCGCGACGCCGTACTTCACGGCCGACGTGCTGCACGACTTCCTGTCGCCGGGGCAGACCGTCGTCGGCGGTACGCCGTTCGCGACCGGCTTCGGCCGCACGTGGTACGAGTTGGGCATCGGCGTGAGCGCGAGCCTCGGCAAGACGGGCGAGCTGTACGCGAACGCGAAGTACGCGCGCAACCTCGACGGATCGTACCGGCGCGGCGTCGTCGGTCAGGTCGGCTATCGCTACAGCTGGTAACGGCGCAGGGCGGGCGGCGCACGCATCCGCCGCCCGAACGAAATAAACCGCCCGGCTTGCCGGTAATGCCGTTCCAAGCGCGTGGCAGGCTGCCGGCGTATGGGGCCGCCTGCGCGAGCTGCTGCTCGCGAAGCTGCGGGCAGCCGACCCGATCGATATCTCGCGAGCCGCGGTCGATTCATCATCGAGCCGCGCCGTCGGGGCAGGCCACATACCGGGCCCGACCTCACCGATCGCGGATCTCATGACGGAACTTATTGCCGTCTGATGCCGTCCCATCTCGACGCGTTGGCGCGGTTTCACGCATTTCCATGTAGAGAAACAATGAGAGGGCAATGGCATGAATGAAGAACAAGAAGCACTACGAATCAAAGTCACCGACCCGGAACGCCGCGGCTTTCTCGCCAGGGCTTCGATATGGTCAGTGAGCACACTTGCGTTGCCGCTTGCAGGATGTGGGAATAGTATTGCGCAGGGCGTGCCGGATGCCGCTTATACGATCGATACGTCGATCCAGTCACCGAACCAAGACTCGCGCGTACGGACGTTAGTACTGCACTATACGGCCGAAACGCTTGCGGACTCGATTGCATCGCTGACCGATCCACAAAAGCAGGTCAGTTCTCACTACCTCGTGCCGGATGCGGCCGACGGCAGCGGGCGCTTCCATATCTATTCACTCGTACCGGAGTCGCGTCGCGCATGGCATGCCGGGGTGAGCTACTGGCAGGGTGAGCGGATGCTCAATGCAAGCACGGTCGGCATCGAATTGGTCAACCTCGGTTTTCCCGCGCAAGACGAAAACGCGCCGCAGATGAATCGCCGCTGGTATCCGTACCCCGACGCGCAGATAGCCGTGGTCGGACGGCTCGCGGCCGATGTCATCGCGCGGCACGCAATCCTGCCGCAGAAGGTCGTCGGGCACTCCGACATTGCGCCGGGACGCAAGTGGGATCCGGGTCCGTTGTTTCCGTGGCAGAAACTCTATACCCAGTACGGGATCGGCGCCTGGCCCGAAGCGGAAGCAATCAGCTATTACAGCAGCCATCAACCGTTCCGCGGCGACATCGGCGCGTTGCAGGGGAAACTGCTGGCGTATGGCTACGATACACCGCAGACCGGGGTGCTGGATGCGCAAACCGGCAACGTCGTCGCGGCGTTCCAGATGCATTTTCGTTCCGCGAAATATGACGGCGTGCCCGATGTCGAGACTGTCGCCATCCTGGATGCACTTTTGGAAAAGTACTTTCGACGCGGTCGCATGCAATTGCGTCAAGCGGTGCCTGGGCAACCTGGGCCACAAAATGAAGGCGAAAAAGGTAGCGATGATCCGCTTTCGTCAGGTGCAATCGGACGGCAGGAGTCACGTCACTTCTGAAGCGAGGATCGCGCAAGCCCGGAAAGACAACGGATCAGATCATGCTCGAATCACTTATTTCGCGTTGAAATCATAAACTCATGTCGAGCCGCGGCGGCTTCTTTTGCGAATTCCCGCCATCCCTCGAAGGTTGTAGACGACCTCGGCCCGTGGACACCGCACCTTGATCTCCAACGCGTGGGCCGTGGTCACCCGATACGGACGCTTGTAGACCGGACGCAGCCCTTGGCGTTGCAGGCTGCGACGCACGCGTTCGGCGCTCGGCAGTTGGCCCTGAGCATGCAACTGCCGCACGATGCGAGGACGGCCGTACTACCGCGGCTGGCACGATGAATGGCGGCGACATCAGCGTCCAGCATGGCATTGGCCAGTGCCCGCCGACTTGGCCCCCGGCCGCGCCACTGGCAATAGCCGCTGCGCGACACACCCAGAACCCGGCAAAGCCGGCTGACGCTGTACTGGTTGCGATGTGCATCGATCCAGGCGTACCTCACCGCGCCCCCTTCGCGAAGTACGCCGTCGCCTTTCGAGGAATTTCGATATCCAGCTTTGCGCTGGCCAGTTTCTTACGCAGACGACTGTTCTCAGCCTCCAGGTCGCTGACCGGGCGACGGCTTGAGCTCGGCGCACGGGCGCCGGCCCCGTTGCGGCCTGCGCACTGCCATCGCGCTGATCACGGCACCAGTTCCCCAGCGCCGCCACCGGCACGCCCAGCCTGCGCGCGGCCTCATGCTGACCGACGCTCTCAGCCAGCCGCACCGCCTCAACCTTGAGTTCCTGCGTGTACTGCCGTCTCGGTACTACGTTCTCCGCCATGCTTTTCCCGTGAGCGCGCCGGCGGATCAGGTCACACCTAGTTGTCGAGGAAGAGTTCCTCGATGTCCGGCGCGTAGCTCGTGCTCTGGCCTGAAACCGTTGCGCTGGAGATCGACACGCTATTTGCCCCGGCCATGAGCCTCACAGCTACGGGGACTGTGCCACCATAGGATCCGGTTGGCGGGAACGTGACCACCACGCTGGCGTTCCCGTTTGTCGTCACTGTGGCGTATCGAGGGTTGGGGTCCATGTTGAGATAGCTGATGTACGCAATCTCGGTGACGGGGCTCTGAGCGTTAATTCCACTAAAGGTTATGGTGCCGTTTCCCGGGCCGCCGACGTAACCCACTGCGCTGCCAGACATGAAGCATTGTGCGCAGTTAACGAATCTGGCACCTCCTGACAGACTCGTGCCAGGCGACGCTGCGTCATAGTCCAAGGTGGACACATTGGGTTGGAGCAATCCGGTCGTCAGATCGACCCCGAACGCGTTGTCCCACTGAGGCAACCTGACTATCGTGCCGTCCACCTCGAGCGGGAGCCAGACGTAGGAAGAGTTCTGAAGATAATTTGGGTTCCACCGGTCGCCCATGTACATGTAGGTGGTTCCGCCACTTCCTGTGACTGGCAGGACGTAGGTCGACTGGGAGGAGAAGGTATTCGTCCCGGACGGGGCCAGCGTTGTCGGACCAGTCCACGGACCCGCCGGCATGCTTGCCTCCATGTAGAAGTTGTCGTTCAGACCCCAACCGGTCAGGCTTGAGCCGATCACGAAGTAGTGGCCGTTGGCCTTGAACATCGTGGGCGCTTCAAGCGCGATCCATTGATTCGGGCCACCTATCGTATAGACAAGGCTGTCGACGCTGAGATAGTCGCTCTTCAGTTTATAAAGATGTGTCCCGACGCCACGATCTTCGCTCAGCAGATACGCTGTTCCGTCATCGTCCTTGAACAGCCCCATGTCACGACTGGAGCTGCTGTTGGGCGGCATGAAGCTGCCTTGGTAGGTGTACGGGCCGCACGGTGTCGTGCTGGTCGCGACCCCAACCTTTGCAAAGGAATACGATGCATTGTCCACATGCATATACATCACGTACTGCTTTGTGGTGTCGTTGAAGATGACCTTGGGTCTTTCGACAATCTGGCTGGCGGCAATGTCGCCAGCCAGCTGCGGTGAAAGCGCGTTACCCTCGAAGTGCCAGCTTTGCAAGTTCTTCGACGAATAGCATTTTACGTTCTGGAAGGTTCCGGAAGTTGTTTCCCCGGTTTTGTCTTCGCCAACCCAGTAGTAGGTGCCTCCCACCTGGAACATCCCGCCGCCGTGTGCCTGGATCTGGTTTCCGGCGTCATCCTGCCAAAGAGCAGAAGGATGAATGACGGATTGCACATCAGCAACCGGAGTGGCGGATGTCCCTCCAGTCGAACCGGGGGAAGAGCCGGTGTTGGAAGCCGAGCTCGACCTAGTCGAGGAACCGGATTTCTGTCCGGAATCAGTTCCATTGGTTGGATCGTTGTTACCGTCACCGCATCCTGCCAAAAGCAGCGTGGAAATCAAGGCGCAACAGAGGGGGGATAAGAAAATTTTCTTCACGATTGTCTCCTTCAGTTATTTATGCGCGAGGTCGTCTTGGGAATTCCCGCCTTCGCTTATAGTTTTCCAATGAGGTTGCCGTGGCTTTGCGCCGCCATAGCCGAAAGGTGACTTCAAATAAATTGAATTTAATTAAGGTGACGAGCTGCTTGGATGCTATTTATCTTCAGTAATTGATGGTATTAATAAAATACTTTATTTGAAAGTGCGATCACAATGCATCAATTCGTACGCCTAACAAATAAGGTGTGCACATAATAGGGTTTGCCATAATTGGGCTCGAAATAGTCTGATTATTCACCCGTGCGTTGGGCCACCTGTCATGTATGGCACTGCCTGCCAGCGAGGCTTGACGGCGACTCTATGGCAACGACGCGCAGATAAGCAACGTTTTCATTTCTAAACCAAAATTTGGGAAATAGCGCTTTCATTTCTGTCTGCATTGAGGCTGGCCCCATTTCCGTCCCGGTTTTAGTTGGAAAATTCCGGCTCTTCGGGGCGGGCCGAATCGGCCCGATCGTTGCACTGGCGGGAAAACTCCGCCGGTGTCATCCACAGCAATGCAGAATGAGGACGCGCCTCGTTATAGTACTCGCGCCAGACCTCGATTTTGCGTCTGGCGTCCTCGAGCGACAAGAACCAATGCGCGTTGAGGCATTCCTCCCGGAAGCGTCCGTTGAAGGATTCGTTCTTCGCGTTGTCGGTCGGCTTGCCAGGGCGCGAGAAGTCGATCTCCACGCCATTCTCGTACGCCTATTTGTCGAACGCCTTCGAAATGAATTCGCTGCCATTGTCTGCCTTGATATAGCGGGGGAGCGGACGATGCTGCGCAAGCCGGGTCAGTGCTGCGACAACGTGCTCGCCACGCAATGAGCCGTCGACTTCTATGGCCAGACATTCCCGCGTGTAGTTGTCCACGATCGTGAGTGTACGTAAGCGATGGCCGTCGAACAGCGCGTCAGCGACGAAATCCATACTCCAGATTTCGTTGATTGCGCTCACTGACTGCTTTGGCTGTCGGCGCCGGGCCGACTTGTTCCGTCGAGGTCGTTTGTGGCGCAACGAAAGCCCTAGTTCCCGATACACGCGTTCAACGCGTTTATGGTTGTCTCGACAGCCTTCCCGGCGAAGCATCACGTACACGCGGGGTGCACCGTAATGCACTCGCACTTCCATGATCTCCTTGATGCGCATCTCCAGCGTGCTTTGATCCCGCGCGTCCGACTCGTAAAGGTAGACCGTGCGGGAAAGTTGCAACAACACGCACGTCTGCCGCTGGCTTGCGCCGAAACGTTGCATCAAGTCCGTGACCAGTTCACGGCGCCGAGAAGGCTTCAGAGCTTTTTTGACAGCACGTCCTGCAGAATGGCCTTGTCCAGCGACAGATCGGCCACGAGCCGCTTGAGCTTCGCGTTCTCTTCCTCAAGTTGCTTCAGCCGTCGCAGCTCCGAGGGCGACAGCCCACCGTATTTCGTCCGCCAGTTGTAAAACGTCGCGTCGCTGATCCCCATCTTGCGACATACCTCCGCGACCGGCGTGCCCAGCTCGGCGTGCTTCAACGCGTATGCGATCTGCTCCTCGGTGAACTTGCTCTTCTTCACGGCATGACCTCCTGGTCTTGATGACAACGTCATGCCGGAATTTTCCACTTCCAAATGGGACAGCTTTATGGGCCAGGGTCACTCGTCGTGTTCGTCGGAATACAGCCGATCATCAGCGACGCTGATCCAGTCGGACGCGGCGCGTGCGCTGGTGGTCCGGCATGCGTCGCCGCCGCTGCCTTCCGCGCGTTCGCGCACCACCCCCGGAGCCACGCCCCGATGACCCGATTCCTTGGCCGGCTCGCCGACCCGCGCACGCTGCCGATCGTCGTGACGATCGTGCTGTTCGCCGCGATGTTCGGCTTCGGATCCGTGATGTACACGGGCTTCTTCTCGATGCAGGTGCTCACCGGCTTGCTCGTCGACAACGCGTTCCTGCTGATCGTCGCGATCGGGATGACGTTCGTGATCGTGTCGGGCGGCATCGACCTGTCGGTCGGCGCGGTCGTTGCACTGACAACGATCTTCTGCGCGGTCGGCGCCGAGCGGCTGCACTGGCCCGTGTGGGTGATCGTGCCGCTCGTGCTCGCGTTCGGCGCGCTGTACGGCGCGGCGATGGGCGCGCTGATCCATTTTTTCCGGCTGCAGCCGTTCATCGTCACGCTGGCCGGGATGTTCCTCGCGCGCGGCGCGTGCTTCCTGATCACGACGCAGTCGATCACGATCAACGAGCCGACGTTTCATGCGATCGCGGGCATCAGCGTGACGGCAGGCGGCGGCACGCTCAGCGCGGGCGCGCTGATCGCGCTTGCGACGCTGGCCGCCGCGATCTACGTCGCGCATTTCACGCGTTTCGGCCGCAACGTGTACGCGATCGGCGGCAACGAGCGCTCGGCGCTGCTGATGGGGCTGCCGGTCGCGCGCACGAAGATCGGCGTCTACGCGCTGAGCGGGCTGTGCTCGGCGCTCGGCGGCGTGGTGTTCACGCTGTACGTGCTGTCGGGATACGGGCTGCAGGCGCAGGGGATGGAGCTCGACGCGATCGCCGCGACCGTGATCGGCGGCACGCTGCTCACGGGCGGCGTGGGTTACGTGATCGGCTCGGTGTTCGGCGGCACGCTGCTCACGGGCGGCGTGGGTTACGTGATCGGCTCGGTGTTCGGCGTCGGCATCCTCGGCACGATCCAGGTGCTGATCACGTTCGACGGCACGTTGAGCTCGTGGTGGACGCGGATCGTGATCGGCGCGCTGCTGTGCGTGTTCTGCGTGCTGCAGCGGATCATCGAGCGGCATGCCGCGCGGCGGCGCACGGGCGGCACGGGGCTTGGCGCGCAACGCCTGCCGGCCGACGCCGCGTCGGGACGGCCGGCCGGGACCGGCGAGGACGCGGCGCTCGTTTCGACGATGCGGCGCGTGTCGTGGATCGCCCGACGTGCACGACGCGCGCCGCGTCGCGCGGTGACGTGACGGGCAACGGGGCGCGGCGCGTGCGTTACGCGCGAACGGCTACCCGATACCGGGTGGTTTGACGATAGACCGCGCCCGGATGAACGATGACATCATCGCGCAGGCCGGCCATGTTGACTTGATCCGGAAAGCCGCCGGCTTCGACGCATAACGCGGCATGTCGCGCGCAGTGCGTGCCGCCGCTCACGCGCACGCCGTCCAGATGGTTGCCGGTATAGAGTTGCAGGCCGCGCTGATCGGTCGACACGACCAGCTCGCGGCCGCTTTCCGGATCGTAGATGCGTGCGACCGGCCTGACCGCGCGCGCGCCGCCGCGCAGCACGAAGCAGTGGTCGAAGCCGCGCGCCCGCGCGAGCTGCGCATGCGGCCAGTCGAGGCGCGCGCCGAGCGGCGCGCTCTGCCGGAAGTCGAAAGCCGTGCCCGTCACGTCGGCGGTGCCGGTCGGGATCAGCGCGTCGTCGACTTCGAGGAACGCGTCGGCGTCGATGCTCAGCACATGGCCGCGCACGTCGCTGCCCGCGCGGCCGCTGAGGTTGAAATAGCTGTGATTCGTGAGGTTGAGCGGCGACGGCGCATCGGTGGCGCCGGTGTAGTCGATCGTCAGCGTGCCGTCGTCGTCGAGCGCGTAGCGGACCTGCACGCTCACATTGCCCGGAAAGCCCGCGTCGCCCTCGGGAGAATCGAGCTGCAGCGTCAGCCCGCCGCAGTCGTCGACGATCTCCCAGCGCTGGCGGTGAAAGCCGCTCGCGCCGCCGTGCAGCAGATTGCCGTTCTCGTTGCGATCGAGCAGGTAGTCGACACCGTCGAGCGTGAAGCGCGCGCCGGCGATCCGGTTCGCCCAGCGGCCGATCGTCGCGCCGAGGTAGGCGCCCGATTCGACATACTCGGTGGGCGTGTCGTGCGCGAGCACGATATCGGCGAAGCGTCCGGTGCGGTCGGGTGCGAGCCACGACACGACGGTCGCGCCGAGGTCGCTGACGACGACGCGCATCCCGTGCGCGTTGCGCAGCGTGTAGCGCCGCACCGCGTCGCCGTCGGGCAGCGTGCCCCACGGCTCGGCATGCACGCGTGCGGCGCCGGGCGTCAGGCGGGAAGAATCGGGTTCGATGTGCATGGGCGGATTCGAAGTGATCGGCAAGCGTCAATGCGCGGCGGGCGCGCGTTCCTGGTATTCGCGCGGCGTGCAGCCCAGCTCGCGCCGGAACACCGCGTACATGTACTGGAGCGACGTGAACCCGCAGCGGATCGCGACCTCGGCGCTCGACGCCTGCCTGCCCGCGAGCAGCGCCTGCGCCGCTTCGAGCTTGTGGCGCAGGATTTCCTGGTGCACGGTGCGCTGCAATTCGCGCCGGAAGTGCTCTTCGAGCAGCGAGCGCGACACGCCGACGTAATCGGCGACCTGCTCGGTCTTGATGCCCTGGCACGCGTACTGGCGAATGAAGTGGCGTGCGCGCATCACGTGCGGGCTCGCGAGCGGCTGGTGGCGGGTCGATTCGAGCACGTTGATGCCGACCGGTGGCACGAGGATCCGCCGGTCGGGAAAGCGCGCGCCGCGCAGCATCCGGTGCAGCAGGTGCGCGGCGGTCCGCCCCATTTCCTCGGTGCCCTGGATCACGGACGACAGCGGAATGCGGGTGAGCGTGCGCGTGAGCGGATCGTTGTCGATGCCGATGATCGCGACCTGTTCCGGCACCGCGAGGCCGGCGATCAGGCACGCCTGCAGCAGGTGCCGCGCGCGCGCGTCGGTCACCGCGATCACGCCGACGGGCTTCGGCAGTGCGTGCAGCCAGCCGGTCAGCTGCTCGATCGCGTGGTTCCACCCCGATGCGCTCGTCGACAGCCCGCGGTAGATCGGCGCGTCGAGCCCGTCCGCGCGCGCGAGCCGGTCGAACGCAAGCTCGCGCTGCTGCGCCCAGCGGTTCTGCTGCGCGACCGGCAGGCTGTACATCGCGAAGTGCGCGAGCCCGGCGCCGATCAGGTGCGTGTAGGCGAGCGACACGAGCTTCGCGTTGTCGGTCGCGATATACGGCACGCCGTCCGGATACTGCGCCGGATCCTCGTACGACGAGCCGAGCGCGACGATCGGCAGCGGCGAGCCGGCGAGCGCGTCGGCGACTGCCGGATCGTCGAAGTCGGCGATGATGCCGTCGCCGTCGAAGTGCTCGATGCCGGCGAGCCGGCAGCGGAAATCGTCTTCGAGGAACAGGTCCCATACCACGCGCGTCGAGCGCAGGTACTGGCCGATGCCGCTGATGATCTCGCGGTCGTAGACCTTGTTGGCGTTGAACAGCAGCGCGATGCGGTGCGGCGTCTGGGCGGTAGGGGCGCGGGTCATCTCGGTCTCGAGGCGCGCGCCGATTGCGGCGTCGCGCCGGTGTCTCCGGGCGCGCGGGCAGGGCCGCGCGGCTCTCGTCTCTGTTGCCGGCGATTGTAGGACGGAACGCGTGCGGTGCGCAGCGCGCTGGCAAGAAACGTTAAGCGTGCTGCGCAATTTCGCAATTGCGGGTGCGGGGGCGCACGGGCACGATCCAGCCAGACCGAATTCGGCTCGCGCGCCCTGCGATGCGTGCCGCACCGCAACAAGCAACCGGACGGAGACGCCATGTCGTATTTCGAACAGATTCCCGTGATTCGCTACGAAGGTCCGCAGTCGGACAATCCGCTTGCCTACCGGTATTACGACCGCACGAAGCGGGTGCTCGGCAAGACGCTCGAGGAGCACCTGCGGATCGCCGTGTGCTATTGGCACACGTTCGTGTGGCCCGGCCACGACATCTTCGGGCAGGGCGCGTTCCGGCGGCCGTGGCAGCAACCGGGCGATCCGCTCGAGCGCGCGCGGCAGAAGGCGGATGCGGCGTTCGAGTTCTTCACGAAGCTCGGCACGCCGTTCTACACGTTCCACGACACCGACGTCGCGCCGGAGGGCGACAGCCTGCGCGAGTACGTGGAGAACTTCGCGCGAATGACCGACTACCTCGGCGAGCGTCAGCAGGCGACGGGCGTGCGGCTGCTGTGGGGCACCGCGAACCTGTTCTCGCATCCGCGCTTCGCGGCGGGCGCGGCCACCAACCCGAACCCCGAGGTATTCGCGTGGGCGGCCACCCAGGTGCGCCATGCGCTCGACGCGACGCACCGGCTCGGCGGCGAGAACTACGTGCTGTGGGGCGGCCGCGAAGGGTACGAAACGTTGCTCAACACCGATCTCGTGCGCGAGCGCGAGCAGTTTGCCCGCTTCCTGTCGATGGTCGTCGAGCACAAGCACCGGATCGGCTTCAAGGGCGCACTGCTGATCGAGCCGAAGCCGCAGGAGCCGACCAAGCACCAGTACGACTATGACGTCGCCACCGTGCACGGCTTCCTCACACAATACGGATTGCAGAACGAGATTCGCGTGAACATCGAGGCGAACCACGCGACGCTCGCCGGCCATTCGTTCCATCACGAGATCGCGAATGCGTTCGCGCTCGGCGTGTTCGGCAGCGTCGATGCGAACCGCGGCGATCCGCAGAACGGCTGGGATACCGATCAGTTCCCGAACAGCGTCGAGGAGCTGACGCTCGCGTTCTACGAGATCCTGCGCCATGGCGGCTTCACCACCGGCGGGATGAACTTCGACGCGAAGGTGCGTCGCCAGAGCGTCGATCCGGAAGACCTGTTTTACGGCCATGTCGGCGCGATCGACGTGCTCGCGCTCGCGCTCGAACGCGCGGCGGTGCTGGTCGGAAACGACCGGCTCGATGCGCTGCGACGCCAGCGCTACGCGCAGTGGGACAGCGCATTCGGCCGCGAGATCCTGTCGGGCGGCTACACGCTGGAGTCGCTCGCCGCCGACGCGCTCGCACGCGGCGTGAACCCGCAGCATGTGAGCGGCGCGCAGGAACGGCTCGAAAACATCGTGAACCAGGCGATCTACGGGCTGCGCTGACGCCATGTATATCGGACTCGATCTCGGCACGTCGGGCGTGAAGGCCGTGCTGCTCGACCGCGACGGCGCGGTGCGGGCCAGCGCGAGCCGGCCGCTGCCGGTGAGCCGGCCGCGGCCGCGCTGGTCCGAGCAGGCGCCGCGCGACTGGTGGGACGCGGCGTGCGGCGCGCTCGAGGCGCTCGTCGCCGGCGCGCGCGCGGCCGGCATCGATCCGCATGAGATCGGCGCGCTCGGCCTGACCGGGCAGATGCATGGCGCGACGCTGCTCGATGCGCACGGCGACGTGCTGCGCCCCGCGATCCTGTGGAACGACGGCCGCGCGGATGCCGAGTGCGCGGAACTCGAATGGCTGGCGCCCGCGCTGCGTGCGGTCGCCGGCAACCTCGCGATGCCGGGCTTCACCGCGCCGAAGCTGATGTGGGTGCGGCGCCACGAACCGGACCTGTTCGCGCGGATCGCGCACGTGCTGCTGCCGAAGGATTATCTGCGCTACCGGCTGACCGGCACGTTCGCGACCGACCCGTCGGATGCCGCCGGCACGCTGTGGCTCGATGTCGCGAAGCGCGATTACGACGACACGCTGCTCGCCGCGTGCGGGTTGTCGCGCGCGCAGATGCCCGCGGTGTTCGAAGGCAACTGCATCACCGGCACGCTGCTGCCGGCGCTCGCGCGCACGCTGGGGCTGCGCGAGATTCCGGTCGTCGCGGGCGGTGGCGACAACGCGGCCGGCGCGGTGGGCGTCGGCATCGTGCGGCCGGGCGATGCGCTGCTGTCGCTCGGCACGTCGGGCGTCTATTTCGCGGTGTCGGACGGCTTCCGCGCGAATCCCGCATCGGCGGTCCACAGCTTCTGTCATGCATTGCCGCACACCTGGCACCTGATGTCGGTGATGCTGAATGCGGCCGGCTGCGTCGATTTCACCGCACAACTGGCCGGCTACGACGGCGTTGCGGCGCTGCTCGCCGACGCCAGGGCGAACGCGCGCGCGGACCGCCCGTGGTTCCTGCCTTACCTGAGCGGCGAGCGCACGCCGCACAACGACGTGAACGCGAAGGGCGTGTTCTACGGGCTGACGCCCGACACGCAGCGCGCGGATCTCGCGAACGCGACGCTCGAGGGCGTCGGCTTCGCGCTGCTCGACGGAATCGACGCGCTGCACGCGGCCGGGCTCGCGCCCGACGGCATCACGGTCATCGGCGGCGGCTCGCGCAGCGCGTACTGGACGCAGATGCTCGCCGACCTCAGCGGCCGCGCCCTGACATTGCGATCTGGCGGCGAGGTCGGCCCGGCGCTCGGCGCCGCGCGGCTCGCGCATCTGGCGCTCGAACCGGCCGCGCCGCTCGACGCCGTGTGCCCGCAGCCGCCGGTCGTGGCCGTGCGCGAGCCCGAAATGGCGCGTCACGCGTGGTATCGCGACGCGCGGCGCCCGACGTTTCGCGCGCTGTATCGCGCACTCGAACCGGTGTTTGCGGCCGGCGCGTGACAAGCCGGTCGCCCGGCATTCGTAGATGCAGTCCAATAAAGAGGAGTGGAGACAGATGAAATCCGTGACGCGTCGTACCGTATTGAATGCGCTGGCCGGCGCCGCCGCGCTGGCGGCCCTCGCGCTGGGCGCGCCGCTCGCGCATGCGAGCAAGGACAAGCCGGAGATCGGCTTCTGCATCGACGACCTGCGCGTCGAGCGCTGGTCGCGCGACCGAGATTATTTTGTCGCGGCCGCCACGCAGCTCGGCGCGAAAGTGTCCGTGCAATCCGCGGACGCGAGCGAGGCGCGGCAGATCTCGCAGATCGAGAACCTGATCTCGCGCGGCGTCGACGTGATCGTGATCGTGCCGTTCAATTCGAAGACGCTCGGCAACGTCGTCGCCGAGGCGCGCAAGGCCGGCATCAAGGTCGTGTCGTACGACCGGCTGATCCTCGACGCCGACGTCGATGCGTACATCTCGTTCGACAACGAGAAGGTCGGCGAGTTGCAGGCGCAGGGCGTCGTCGACGCGAAGCCGAAGGGCAACTATTTCCTGCTCGGCGGCGCGCCGACCGACAACAACGCGAAGATGCTGCGCGCAGGGCAGCTGAAGGTGCTGAAGCCGGCGGTCGATCGCGGCGACATCAAGATCGTCGGCCAGCAGTGGGTGCCCGAGTGGAGCGCGTCGACCGCGCTGCGGATCGTCGAGGATGCGCTGACCGCGAACAACAACCGGATCGACGCGATCGTCGCGTCGAACGACGGCACCGCCGGCGGCGCGATCCAGGCGCTTGCCGCGCAGCATCTGGCCGGCAAGGTGCCGGTGTCCGGGCAGGACGCGGACCTCGCGGCGGTCAAGCGGGTGATCGCCGGCACGCAGACGATGACCGTCTACAAGCCGCTGAAGCTGATCGCGAGCGAAGCGGCGAAGCTCGCGGTGGATCTCGCGAAGGGGACGAAGCCCGCGTTCAACGCGCAATACGACAACGGCAAGAAGAAGGTCGACACGGTGCTGCTGCAGCCGACGCTGCTGACGAAGCGCAACGTCGACGTCGTCGTGAAGGACGGCTTCTACACCCAGGCGCAACTGGCGAGCCAGTAACGGCGCAACGCGCGCGGCCGGCCGCCTGCGGTCGCGCGCCTATCGCGGGACATGAAGGTATGACGGAACCCTTGCTGACGATGCGCGGCATCGTCAAGGACTTCGACGGTGTGAAGGCGCTCGACGGAATCGACCTGACCGTGCGGCCCGGCGAGTGCGTCGGGCTGTGCGGCGAGAACGGCGCGGGAAAATCGACGCTGATGAAGGTGCTGTCGGGGGTCTATCCGCACGGCACGTGGGACGGCGAGATCCGCTGGGAAGGCGCGCCGCTCGTCGCCTCCGGCGTGCGCGATACCGAGCGCGCGGGCATCGTGATCATCCACCAGGAGCTGATGCTCGTGCCCGAGCTGTCGGTGGCCGAGAACATTTTCCTCGGCAACGAAATCACGCTGCCGGGCGGGCGCATGCACTACGCGGCGATGGTCCGGCGCGCCGAGGAACTGCTGCACGAGCTGCGGATCGACTCGATCAATGTCGCGCAGCCGGTGATGAACTACGGCGGCGGCCACCAGCAGTTGATCGAGATCGCGAAGGCGCTGAACAAGCGCGCGAAGCTGCTGATTCTCGACGAGCCTTCGTCGTCGCTGAGCGCGGCCGAGACGCGGATCCTGCTCGACATCGTGCGCGACCTGAAGCGCCGCGGCGTCGCGTGCGTGGTTATCTCGCACAAGCTCGACGAGGTCGAGGCCGTGTGCGACACGGTGACCGTGATCCGCGACGGCCGCCATGTCGCGACCGAGCCGATGCGCGCGCTGACGACCGACCGGATCATCGCGATGATGGTCGGCCGCGAGATTCGCGACCTGTATCCGCGCGAGCCGCACGAGATCGGCGACGTCGTGCTGGAAGCACGCCACGTGACCTGTCGCGACGTGACGAACCCGCGCCGCAAGCGGGTCGACGACGTATCGTTCAGCGTGCGGCGCGGCGAGATACTCGGCGTCGCCGGGCTCGTCGGCGCGGGCCGCACGGAGCTGATGCAGGCGATCTTCGGCGCGTATCCGGGCGCGTGCGCGGCGACGGTGCTGATGGACGGCCGGCCGCTCGCGATCCGCTCGCCGGCCGACGCGATTCGCGCCGGCATCGCGATGGTGCCCGAGGACCGCAAGCGCCACGGCATCGTGCCGCAGCTCGGCGTCGGCCACAACATCACGCTGACGGTGCTGCGGCGCTTCGCGGCGCGCGGGCGGATCGACGCCGCCGCCGAGCTGGACGCGATCCTCACCGAGATGCAGCGGCTGTCGGTGCGCGCCGCGCATCCGTTCCTGCCGATCGCGAGCCTGTCCGGCGGCAATCAGCAGAAGGCCGTGCTCGCGAAGATGCTGCTGGCCGAGCCGCAGGTGCTGATTCTCGACGAGCCGACGCGCGGCGTCGACGTGGGCGCGAAGGCGGAGATCTACCGCCTCGTGTTCGCGCTCGCGAAGCGCGGCGTCGCGCTGATCGTCGTGTCGTCGGAACTGCCCGAGGTACTCGGGCTGGCCGACCGCGTGCTGGTGATCGGCGAAGGCGAGCTGCGCGGCGATTTCGTCAACGACGGCCTCACGCAGGAACAGATCCTCGGCGCCGCGCTGAAGCCGGCCCGGCGCCCGGGCGAACCCATTGCAGCGAGTGCGACATGAATACCGAACTGTCTTCTTCTACCCCGGCGGCTTCGGACACCGAAGCGCGCGGCACGGCCGGCTATCCAACCGGTCGTCCGCTTCGCCAGCTCTTCGTGCGCTACAAGGTCCTCGCGCTGCTGTTCGCGGTCGTCGCGATCTGGGCGTTCTTCTCGGTGCTGACCGACGGCGCGTTCGTGACGCCGCGCAACGTGTCGAACCTGCTGCGGCAGATGTCGATCACCGGCATGCTCGCGTGCGGGATGGTGTTCGTGATCATCGCGGGCGAGATCGACCTGTCGGTCGGCTCGCTGCTCGGGCTGCTCGGCGGCGTCGCGGCGATCCTCGACGTGAACCGCCACTGGCCGCTCGCCGCGACGGTGCCGGCCGTGCTCGCGCTCGGCGTGCTGGTCGGCCTCTTCAACGGCTGGTGGTCGACCTATCGGCGCGTGCCGTCGTTCATCGTCGGGCTGGGCGGGATGCTCGCGTTTCGCGGGATCCTGCTCGGCGTGACGGGCGGCTCGACGATCGCGCCCGTGTCGAACGGCTTCGTGTTCCTCGGCCAGGGCTACCTGCCGCGCGTGGCGGGGGACGGCCTCGCGCTGCTGCTGTTCGCGCTCGTCGTGCTGCTGGTCGTGCGGCAGCGCGGCACGCGGCGCCGCTACCGGCTCGCGGTCGCGCCGCCGTGGCAGGACGTCGTGAAGATCGCGGGCGCGGGCGCGGTGCTGTTCGCGTTCGTCGCGACGCTCGACCGCTACGGCGGCATTCCGGTGCCGGTGCTGCTGCTGCTCGCGCTGCTCGGCATCTTCTCGTGGATCGCGACGCAGACCGTGTTCGGCCGGCGCATCTATGCGGTCGGCTCGAATCTCGAGGCGACGCGGCTGTCGGGCGTCGATACCGACCGCGTGAAGCTGGCGATCTTCGCGCTGATGGGGCTGATGTGCGCGTTCGCCGGCATCGTGAACACCGCGCGGCTCGCGGCCGGCTCGCCGTCCGCGGGCACGATGGGCGAGCTCGACGCGATCGCCGCGTGCTTCATCGGCGGCACGTCGATGCGCGGCGGCTCGGGCACCGTGTATGGCGCGCTGATCGGCGCGCTCGTGATGGCGAGCCTCGACAACGGCATGTCGATGCTGGATGTCGACGCGTACTGGCAGATGATCGTCAAGGGCGCGGTGCTGGTGCTGGCGGTGTGGATCGACGTGGTGTCGCGGTCGAACCGGCGGTGAGGCGGCGGTCGGCCGCGGACGACCGCGAGCGACTTCGCGCTGACCGACATCATTCGGCTGGCGCGTATCGCCGAGCGGGCGGAGCGATACGTCGACGCGCCGAACGAGACCTTCCGGGTCGGTGCGCGCTGACGCGCGCCGTGTCGTTCGGTTGCGCGCGCCCGGGCCTCGCATGCCGTTGCGAGGCCGATCCCGCAGATCCGGCGTATTCCGCGCGAACATCGAAGTGTCCTTTCGCTGCGCGATTTTCCTCCGGTCGACAATAAGCGCGAGACATGCGACGGGTGGCTACCTGCTATTCGGGGCATCTCCGCTGCTGCCGGCACCGGCCGACGGAGTTCGTCCGGCAGAGGAGATATGATCAATAAGCGCGAAGAAGGGGTCCAGCGCATAGCCAGCCACGAATGCGATTGCGAGTGGCGATGCCGAAATAGAACCTTCCATGAATTTGTCGAATAACCCAATCACTGTCCCTACAATCATGGCGACGATCACGCGCGTACAGTAAGCGCATCGAGCGTGTGATGCGTGGTACGTCTGATTTCGTGTCCGGGCGCACAAGTCTCGAAGAATAAAGGCAAAACTGCCAAGAAGCGCGTATAACACGGGCAGCACATAGACCACGATGGAACTCCAAAGAAAATCGCTGGTATGTTGAGCATTCTGCGCCATTGCCCGAATGTCCTGATACACCGCAAGTTTTTGGAGGCCGTCGTCTATCGAGTGCTCGGGCCCTTGGGTTTTTTGATCGTCCTTGCTGCCATCACGTGAATGAACGTTACGCACCAGCATCGGCAAGGTCACTTCCAGATTTTCTCTCCGGGTCCACGCGTTCAGCATCCACGGCGATGCGTAGGGATTCTCGCTACCATGAAGCGAGAGCCGTTCCAACCAAATAGTTTCCGCGTAAAGCTGGCGATTGTTGCGGGCGAAGACTTGGAGCTGTTTCTTTATTTCGAGGGCAGATGGTGTCAGCGCTTGTTCGTACTCGATCTCGGATATTTCATTCGCAACGGGCACTATGCCTTGGGTAGCGTGGTTCTGCAGGGCGGGCGCGTGCCCACGTGCTGATGCACTATCAGAATGGGAGGCGGCACGTCGCTTTTCGAGTGAGACGAGAAGGCTTCGCTGCGTCTGAAGCGCCTCGTGGAGGGGAATAGCGATCTTGTCGTTCTCTTCGACCAGCGCTTTCCCGCTCTCCGAAAGCTTTGAGTCGACAAACATGACCATGGATGCGGGAACAATGAGTGCAGCCAGTATGGATGTGAGCACGAAATAAAGTCGGGTCGCTTTCCTCGCCGCTTTCATTGATTTTGGATCAAGTGTCTCCGCGCTGACTGGCTTTATTGCATCAGCCAAGCGGCATTGCGCGAAATACATTTTCCCCTCGAGTGCAGCTGTCAATTTGTCGCTAGCTATGGCTGCGCGAACCTCCGCAATCGTTGCGGGTATATCGGGTTCGATCTTTTTCCCGGCGCGAGCCGCGTAAGCCAGCATTCGTTCAGCGTCACCGAGCATCTTTCCTGCAGATGATTCGGCAAAGTTTCCAGTTGACATGATGCCCTCCAAATTGACCAATGCAGGTAAGGTTTACGACTTGGACGGCTGTGCTACCGCATCTATCGTGCCATCGAGCCAACACCGTTATCCAGCGGACGCGTCAATCGCTTCATTCAGGCGGGTGCGTGAAAGTGTTGACGGGCGGCCAACATTTTTCCGGTCAAGAGTTTGGTCGACGGAGACAACCATTCACAAGGACGTGGCAGCCATCTGAGCTCGATCCGCGTATACCGAGATGCGAGCCGAACGCGATCTGCTTCGACCATTGGGTGCCACGTCACCCATACGGCAGATTTCGAGGTGTTGCCGACGTTCCAACATCGGGACCAACGGCCGTAGATGGCCGGATTCGTCTGGATAGAGCGACATCGGAAGGCTGCCACACGAGTGGCAGTCGTCAAAGGTCTTGACCGCGCGGATCGATCCGCGCGTCACGCCGCGTGCGCGGGCTGCTACGCCGGTGCGTGGCAGACGCGGTTTCGTCCCTGGCGCTTGGCGGTGTACAGCGCGAGGTCCGCCTGTCGCGACAGCGCGTCGATGGACGGTGGGTGCGCATCGCGGGCGGTCGCGCAGCCGATGCTGACCGTAAGAGCGGGAACCGCGTCGGCAAGCCCGGCGAGCCGGTTGCCTTCGACTTCCCGGCGAATGGCCTCCGCGACGTTCGCGGCGCCGCTTTCATCCGTGTCCGGCAGCACCGCGATGAACTCCTCGCCGCCGTAACGCGCGGCGATATCGCCGCGCCGGCGCGTGTGGGCGCGGATGCATTCGGCCAGGAACCTCAGCGCCGCGTCGCCTTGCGCATGCCCGTACCTGTCGTTGTACTGCTTGAAGTGGTCGGCATCGATGAACAGCACCGACAGGCTGGCGTCGTTGCCGCGCTGGAGCCGTTCCCATTCGTCGGCCAGCGCGACATCGAGCGCGCGGCGGTTGCTCAGGCCCGTCAGCGGATCGGTGCGGGTGAGATCGGTCAGCAGGGTTTGCTTGCGAAGATTGTCCCGCAACGCGAATGCGAGCAGCCAGACGACGGCGCAGAAGAGCGCGCAGATGATCGATGCCGGCACGCCGACCGACCATGACATGCGGATGAAGCCGGCCAGCACGTCGCGCTCGGCAGGGGCGACGACCGCAATCAGCGGCGTACCGGGCACCCGCTGGAACGTATAGAGCCGCAAGGTTCCGTCGATGCGCGAGTAGGACGCATAGAATCCCGAGTCCTGGCTCAGCATGCGGTCGAACGCCTTCGAGCGGCTCAGGCGGACCATCTGGTGATCGCTCAGCGGCGGATTTCTGGCGAGGATGGTGCCGTCCGCGCGCAGGATCGCGGTGATGCCGTGCGGCCCGACGTTCAGCCGGGAAAGCAGCTGATCGAAGTAGTCGAGGTCGATGGCGACGATCGCGATCCCGTTGAATGTGTGGTCCGGCCGTTCGATGCGCCGGGAGAGTGCGATGGACTTCGTGCCGCCGCGCGCGCGCGAGTGATAGGCCTCGGACACGTAAAGGCCGATATTCGCCGCGTCGCGATGGACCTTGAAGTAGTCGCGATCACTGAAGTTCCAGTGGTGAGACGGGCTGCAGCAGCCGTCGATCAACCGGCCGAACCGGTCCGTCACGCCCATCCCGACCACGTATTGCGCGGCCGCGCGCTGGAACAGCAGATCGTGCCGCAGCCCGGCATCCATGCGCCGGACTGCCGTCCTGCCGAGATCGGCGGCGAGCGACATCAACGCGTTGTTGGACGTCTCGACGGTCCGCGCGATCTCGCTGACCAGCACCGCGGTGACGTTGCGCGACGTTTCGTGCGCGTGCTCGACGGCCTCGCTTCTCGCGGCCCAGAGCGTCATCGCGCTGAGGCCCAGCGCAGCGAGCGACATCAGTGTGCCGAGCGCGCCGACGACAAGATGGTGTCGTCCCGCCCAGTCGGCGATCTTTTCGATGGAGGTGGATGCGGACATGCTACGCGCTCGAGGGGGAAGACCGGCGAGATGGACCGGGCTGCGCTGAAATCCGGGTTAACGGCAGGCAAGCGGGGAAATCGAGGTCCGGATGCGAAGCGAATCGGCGCAGCGTGGGCGAGCACGTATCCGGCACGCATGCATTGCATGCAGGCGGCCGGGGTTGCGATTCGGGAGCGGCAGTATGGCCGCATCGTCAACATCCGTTCGATCTCGTCGCTCGGCTCCGTCGGTGGCGCATCGTACGGCGCAGCGAAGGGGGCGATCGAGGCCATGTCGCGTGCCGCCGCGATCGAATGGGCGCCGCGCGGCATCACGGTCAACTGCGTGGCGCCCCGCCTGATCGCCGCCAGCATGACGCTCGGCGTGCCCAAGGACTGCCGGGAGGCCGGTGTCGCGCGCACGCCGATGGAGCGCAATGGCACCCCGGAAGAGGTGGCCTATGCCATCGCCTTCTTCACTTCGCCGAGGGCGAGCGTCGTCACGGGACAAGCGTTGTTCGTGTGCGGCGGTCTGTCGATCGGGTTTTAACGCTATTCCGGGCGCGCGACAAAAAAACCACACTTGAATCCGGTAGGTTGACAGGCAGCCCCGGGATTCTTGCGGCGCACGCTCCCACGCCCCGATCGCGGTAGCGCCGCAGGTCAAGCACATCCCGGCATGGGATTCATGAAGTGAATGCCGACTGATTCAAAAGATAAATTTCAGGAAGACCTCGACACTCGATATGCTCGGCATATCTGATCCGTTTGGCGAGGGAGCCAGATCATCCTCGTCGACAGTGCGGCGGCGCGATTGTCAATCCGGAGTCGGTTCATCCGCCACAGTCGGGCGCATTCCACAAAATCCGCACCTGAATCTGGTAGCTTGACCGGCATGCTCGAAATCCTTGCGACGGCCATTACGAATAATTCTCAATATGACATTACGGATTGGAATTCCTCTGGAGACAACCACCGGGGAGCGGCGCGTGGCGACCGTGCCCGAGGTGGTCGAGAAACTGATCAAGCTGGGGTTTTCGGTGGCCGTTCAAAGCGGCGCCGGTGCCGGCGCGAACTTTGACGACGACGCATACCGTGCGGCCGGTGCAACTGTCGCCGCAACCGCGGCCGAGCTCTGGTCCGGCAGCGACATCGTGTTCAAGGTGCGCCCGCCGAGCAGCGACGAAGTGGCGCTGATGCGCGACGGCGGCACGCTGATCGGCTTCGTCTGGCCGGCGCAGAACCCCGAGCTGATGGCGCAATTGGCGGCCAAACGGGCCACCGTGCTGGCGATCGATTCGCTGCCGCGCACCTTGTCGCGCGCACAGAAGATGGACGCGCTCACGTCGATGGCCGGCATCAGCGGCTACCGCGCGGTGATCGAGGCCGCGCATGCGTTCGGCCGCTTCCTGAACGGCCAGGTCACGGCGGCCGGCAAGGTTCCGCCGGCCAAGGTCTTCATCGCCGGGGCCGGCGTGGCCGGTCTGGCGGCGATCGGCACCGCCGCGAGTCTCGGCGCGATCGTGCGCGCGAACGACACGCGCGCCGAGGTGGCCGATCAGGTCAAGTCGCTGGGCGGCGAGTTCGTCAAGGTCGACTACGAGGAAGAAGGCTCGGGCGGCGGCGGTTACGCGAAGGTGATGAGCGAAGGCTTCCAGCAGGCGCAGCGCGCGATGTATGCGCAGCAGGCCAGGGACGCTGACATCATCATCACCACCGCGCTGATTCCCGGCAAGCCGGCGCCGAAGCTGATCACCGCCGAGATGGTGCAGTCGATGAAGCCCGGCAGCGTGATCGTCGACATGGCGGCCGAGCAAGGCGGCAACTGCGAACTCACGGTGCCCGGCGAGGCGGTCATGCGCCACGGCGTGACCATCGTCGGCTATACCGATCTCGCGTCGCGGCTGTCGCGGCAGTCGTCCACGCTGTATGCGACCAACCTGCTGCGCGTGATCGAGGAGCTGTGCAAGACCAAGGACGGCACGATCAACGTCGACTTCGACGACGATGCGATCCGCGGCCTCACCGTGATCAAGGAAGGCAACGTCACGTGGCCGCCGCCGCCGATCAAGCAGGCGGCCGTCGCGCCCAAGCCGCAAGCGGCCGCGCCCGCGGTGGCCGCAGCAGCGAAGTCGAAAGGCCATGGCCACGGCAGCGGCGAACCGATGTCGGCCAAGGCGCTGGCCATCGTGTTCGCGATCGGCGCGCTGGCGTTCCTGCTGGTCGGCCAATACGCGCCGGCCAGCTTCCTGTCGCACTTCACGGTGTTCGTGCTCGCGTGCTTCGTCGGCTACATGGTGATCTGGAACGTCACGCCGTCGCTGCACACGCCGCTGATGAGCGTGACCAACGCGATCTCGTCGATCATCGCGATCGGTGCGCTGGTGCAGGTCGCGCCGCCGCTGGGCGAACTGGCAGGCAGCGCGGGCGACCGGCCGTCGGGGCTGATCCTGGGCCTGGCGGTGGGCGCACTGACGCTCACGGCCGTCAACATGTTCGGCGGCTTCGCGGTGACGCGGCGCATGCTGGCGATGTTCCGCAAATAAGGGGGCGACAATAATGAGTTCCAACCTGACTACCGTCTCCTACATCGGCGCGGCCATCCTCTTCATCCTCAGCCTCGGCGGGCTGGCCAATCCCGAGACCGCGCGGCGCGGCAACCTGCTCGGCATGATCGGCATGCTCATCGCCGTGCTCGCCACCGTGCTCGGTCCGCGCGTGTCGGCCGAGGGCATTCCGTACGTCGTCGCTGCGCTGGTCGTCGGCGGTGCCGTCGGCCTCATCGCCGCGAAGAAGGTGCAGATGACGCAGATGCCCGAGCTGGTGGCGCTGATGCACAGCCTGGTCGGCCTCGCGGCCTGCCTGGTGGGCTTCGCCAGCTACATCGATACGTCGGTGCAGTTCACCGGCGCCGAGAAGACCATCCACGAAGTCGAGATCTACGTCGGCATCCTGATCGGCGCGGTGACCTTCGCGGGCTCGGTCGTCGCGTTCGGCAAGCTGTCGGGCAAGATCGGCGGCAAGCCGCTGCTGCTGCCGGCGCGGCACTGGCTCAACCTGGCCGCGCTGCTGGTGGTGATCGCCTATGGCCGCACGTTCCTGCATGCGGAAAGCATCCAGGACGGCATGACGCCGCTCGTCGTGATGACGGTGATCTCGCTGCTGTTCGGCGTGCACATGGTGATGGCGATCGGCGGCGCCGACATGCCCGTCGTGGTGTCGATGCTCAACAGCTACTCGGGCTGGGCCGCAGCGGCCACGGGCTTCATGCTCGGCAACGACCTGCTGATCGTGATCGGCGCGCTGGTGGGCTCGTCGGGCGCGATCCTGTCGTACATCATGTGCCGCGCGATGAACCGCAACTTCATCAGCGTGATCGCCGGCGGCTTCGGCACCGGCGCGGGCGCGCCCGCGGCAGCAGGCGGCGGTGCTGCGCAGCCCGCCGGCGAAGCGGTCGCGGTGAGCGCGGCGGAGACGGCCGAGCTGCTGCGCGAAGCGAAGCGCGTGATCATCGTGCCCGGCTACGGGATGGCTGTGGCGCAAGCCCAGCACACGGTGTTCGAACTCACGAAGCTGCTGCGCGAAAAGGGCGTCGACGTGCGCTTTGCGATCCACCCGGTGGCAGGCCGCATGCCGGGGCACATGAACGTGCTGCTGGCCGAAGCCAAGGTGCCTTACGACATCGTGCTCGAGATGGACGAGATCAACGGCGACTTCCCCGAGGCCGACGTGTCGATGGTGATCGGCGCGAACGACATCGTGAACCCGGCGGCGCAGGACGACCCGGCGAGCCCGATCGCCGGCATGCCGGTGCTGGAGGTCTGGAAGGCGAAGACCTCGATCGTGATGAAGCGCAGCATGGCCTCCGGCTATGCCGGCGTGGACAACCCGCTCTTCTACAAGGACAACAACCGCATGTTGTTCGGCGACGCGAAGTCGATGCTGGGCGAGATCTTCGGGGTGCTGAAAGCCTGAGCGCAACCCCGCGCTCGCGCTGTCCGGCCTCCATAGGCGGCGGGCGGCCTGGTGTTCAATGGCACGGTCACCGGCCGCTTCGTCGCCTGTCATGCGGTCACCGGCACGAAGCCGTGGGAAAGCCCGGTCGGCACCGGCATCATCGCGGCGCCGATCGCCAAGCGGCTCTCACGCGGCGCGCGATCGGCGCCGATGCCGCATCGAACGATCGAACGCCGGGATGGTTACGACGCCGCGCCCTTCACGGCATGGGCGGCATTCCCCGCCGCCGTCTCCGTCGAGCCGCGCCGCGGCGTGTCGCCGCCGGCCGCGCGCGCTTCCCACCAGTACTTGCCCGCGCGCAGTTGCGGATCCTGGATCGCCAGATAGGTCGTGCTCCACAGTTGCGCGGCATTCGCCTCCGTCGCGTCGGCGCTGCGCGTGCCGAACGCCTCCGTCTGGTATTGCCCGTTCGCATACGACCACGACCACATTTCGGTCAAGCGCATGTCCTTCGCGTTCGCGATCACCTGCCAGATCTGCTGACGCGCCTGCGTGAGCAGCGTGCGCACGTCGCTCGGCAAATCGGTACGCGCGAGCTGACGGTCGAGGCCCGCGACCCACATCGCCTGCTGCCACGACCAGATCACCGTGCCGTGATACGCGGAACTCGTGAAGCGCGGCCACAGCGTCGGGTCCGCGTACGCCGGATTCGCGATCAGCATGCCGACGTCGGTCACGAGACCGACCGGGAACGGCTGCATCACGTCGGTGACGATGCGCGCGAGCAGCGCGGGTGACGGATTGCCGAACAGCAGCACGAAGCCGCCGTCCGAGTGCATGACCGGAATCGGGTTGCCGCTCGCGTCGAGCGCGATCGCGTCGAACTGCAACGCCGTGTTCGGCACCACGCCGGCGGGCACGCCTGCCTGCGGCGCATACGCGGCGAGCTTCGCGCGCGCGTCGTTCGGCGTGACGGCCACCTGGAAGTACGGCGGCGCGGCGCGCTCCCAGACATCGGCCGCCGCGCCCGCGTTCGCGAGCACGGCGCGCTGGTCGGCGCTCAGGTACGGGTCGAGCAGCCCGCGTGCGAGGAAGTTGCTCGTCGCGCGCAGCGCGGCCGGCACGAGCGCGACGTTCACGTCGTACGGGTAGACGCCGCCGCCGATGCCGTCGGTGCTGTCGCGCCAGTTGCCGACGATCTCGCCGGGCCGCAGGTGGATCAGGTTCGCAGCGAGCGCCTGCTGCGCGAACGGCTGCGCGGTCTGCGCGACGCGCAGCAGGTTCGCGACGAAGCGGCTGCCGTTCGTCACGCCATCGCCGCCCTGTTGCGCGAGATACGCGGCGGCGCGCGCCTGCCCGCGCGGATCCTCGATCAGCCAGTCCTCCATGATCGGCGCGAGCAGGTAGTCGCCGTCGATCATCTTGTAGTCGTAGGTCGGCGCCGGATCGTTCGGGCGGCCGTGCCTCCGGTTGTCGATCAGCGCGAATTCGCCGATGCCTTCCTCGTGCGCGACCTTGCCGTCCGGCGACAGGCGGCTCAGCACCGAGCCGAGCCCGGCCTCGATCACGTCGGGCTGCAGCACCGGCATCAGCATGCGCACCGAGATCAGCGTGTCGCGCCCGAAGTAGGTGTCGTACTGCCACGAGCCTGCGAGCAGCTTGTCGCTGAAGCTCAGGAATTCGAACACGTTCTGGCTCAGCGGATCGGGGTTGACCGCCGACGTGAACAGATTCGCGTGCGTGATCGGCTGCAGCGGCGTCTCGCCGCTGAACGCCTCGATTCGCAGCCGCAGCGCCGGCGCGCCGGACGGCGATTGCAGCAGCAGCTTGCCGGCGCCGTCAGTGGCGATCGCGCCGCCGTCGATCGCCGTGACGCGCAGCGCGTAGCCCGGCGCGCCGTCCACGCGATTGCGCTGCCAGAGCGCGACGTTGCCGGACACGGACGGCGGCGCGACGATATCGGACGGCACGCTCGCGCCGCCGTTGTAGTCGCGCAGGAAGCGCACCGAGCTGAGCAGCGCCTGCCGGATCGACAGGGTGTTCGTATCGGCCGATACGTCGACGCGGATGCCGTACAGCGTCCGGCCCGACGCGTCCAGCGTGGTGGCGGGTGAAATCGGCGTGTCCTGGCTCCAGTTGACGGGCTGCGACGTATCGTCGAACCAGAGGCCCGTGCCGCTGTTGCCGGCCGGAAATACGACGAGCAGGCGCGGCTTCGTCGATGCGCGCATCAGCAGATGCGCGGCGATCTTGTCCTGTCGATAGAACGCGTTGACCTGTCCGCCGCGGTCGAGCCGGAACGCGAGCGCGGATGCGGGCGGATCGCCGTCGCTCGAAATGCCGTCTTGATCGGAGCAGCTCGCGAGAAAGGCAATGAAAAAGGCGAACAAGTAATTTAAGACTTTTCTCGTATCAAGTCGTGCCTTCATGTCTCCTCCATTTGCTGGTGGGCAAGGGAATTGTGTCGAAGAGCCCGATGAACGGACGTCGCCTGGCGGCGAAAGCACTGCTGAATGACGCTTGAATCGGGATGCTCGATGCGAGACGGCCGGATGCTCGCGGGATCGTGATGCGGATCGCGTGCCGACGCGTCAACGCGTGGTGGCTGTGCGTGTGTCGCGCGTGTCGCCACCCGGGCCGGCGAGCCGCTGCTTCCGCGGCCGGATGCGAGCCGGGTCGAATGCGGAAGACGCGCGGCGCGCCAATGTGCACCGCGCTCGCTCCCACACGCAGGGGTGGTTCGTCAGCACGATTGCATGCTAAACCATTCGTCAGATGAATGGGGCGGGAATGCGTACTGCTTGTTGCATTTTTTAATCACGCAGCGTGGTCGATGAATCGCGCAGCGGCGCATTGGCGCGGCGAATCGTGGGACGCAATCAGTGTTGATTTTCGGCGTGCCGGATATCGAGCGGGCACGTCGTGCGGATCGATTATTCCGCAGTCCTTCGTAGTGTGGCCGTGCGATGACGGGGCCTTTCAAGCGCAGGCGTGATTCAGCAATCGCGCGTCAAATGATCGTGTCCGTGCTGCGATCTCGGCATCAAGGTCACGTCGGCGCCACTGAACTACTCGAGGTCGAGCAGTTCGCGACCCAGTGGGCCGCGCGTCGCGCGCTTCGATCAGGTGTGGGATCGAGCCGTTTCCAACGCACGCATTCAGAGCGCGGAAGAGGGCGATTGTTTCCGATGACGGCGTAATCGATTGACGGTTCAGGAATACAGCTCAACGCGTGTTGAACTGAACCCCGGAAGCTGGACGGTGGTTGAACGAATTTCATGCGAATCTGAACCGCTGTCACATTGCCGGAGGAAGTCGGAAAGCTAGCGTACGGTCGCCCCCCGGAGCGAAGTCGGCAGCCCGAGGACGATCAGGTGCAGGACAAGCGGTACCAGTACGGCGTCGTCGACGACACCAAGTAGCGGTATCGCAAAGTTGAGCGGTTCAATCGCATAGACCGCAACGAGTCCGAGCGCAGGAATCAGCCAGCCGGGGCGGTCCGGATGACTCAGGGCAGCCCAAAGCACGCGCAGGTCGCGTCGGGCAGTTTTCCAGAGCAGGAGCAAGCGTTTCATTCAGCGTTCCTCCGGTTGGGGAAGTCGAGCGTAGCAGCCCGCCGCTCAGTGTACTCGCTGCCCTCAAGACCGAACGGTCAAATTCTGTCACACCCCAGCCGTCGCCCGATGCGCGATCAGCGGCGTGTCGGCCGGCGCCGCTGATCGCGTGAGCGACACCGGGTGCGCGCGCAGTGCGCCGGCGAGGCGCCGATGGTCGCCGCCGCGAACTCGGCGCAGCAGCTGCGCTGCGCGCGATTAGCCGCTATCGAGAGTCGAGCATGTTCAAGAACTACCGGCGGTTACGTTAGCGGTATAAACGGACACGATTAGCGCTCTAACGGACACCATTAGCGGAATCTACGAACTGACCTGAGGCGTTTCTTGTAGCCATTTGGCAAGTGAGTTCTCTTTTATCCTAGAGGCAAGGAGAACTCGATGAAGA
>LOZU01000037.1:0-319823 GCA_001527685.1 Burkholderia pyrrocinia | reverse complement strand
TGCGCCTGCTCGATCTCGAACAGCGGGCGCTCATGCTCTTCTACGTGCCACACGACGCCCGATCGATACAGGTGCACGGCTTCCGCCCAGAGCTGTTCGCGAACGGCCACAATGCCGTCGATGTCGACCAGCCCGCCGACGCGCAGCGGCCAGTAACGCCGGTTGCCCGATTCGTCTTTCAGGTACGTGTCGAAGTTGACCGAGCCAGCGAACACGCACTGACGCGGAACGTCGGTCGCCCGCTTGCCGTAGAAGTTGCGGAACCGGTCGACGGCCGTCGCGAAGAAGCTCTTTACCGCCGACGAGTCGGCCTTGTTCAACGAGTCCAGCTCGGCCAGCTCGATCACCCACTTGCCGGCCAGCACCGCGTACGTGTCCTTGTTGCCGATCTGGATTGGCGTGTCGGTGAACCACGGTGCACCGGCCAGCACCTTTAGCGCCGTCGATTTGCGATGCCCCTGCTTGCCTTCGAGGATCAGGACGTTGTCGACCTTGCAGCCCGGCTCCATCACGCGCGCGACGGCCGCAATCATCCACTTCATGAACGCGAGCTGCACATACTCGCTGTCGGCCACGCGCAAGTATGTCGACGGCATCGAACGCAAACGCGACACGCCGTCCCAATTCAGCCCTTCGAGGTATTCCCGCACGTCATGGAAGTGGGTCGCGTCCGCAACCAACAGGACTGCGTTCATCACGATATCGGTGCGCACCGAGAGGCCGTAGCGCTGCGACAACCAGAGCGCGCAGCGCTGATCGTCCATGTCTGTCCACTCACCCGTCACACCTTGCGGGAACGGCGGCGCTTTGCGCTTCATCACGCGGCCACCGAAGTCGTCCTGCTCGATGACGCCCTGCCATGCCTTGTGGTTCGACAGGATCAGGTGCACGTTGCCGAGCGTCGGCAGCAGCGTGCCCTTGTCCGAACGCGCCAGATCCTGCTCCCACGTGTGTGCGCCATTCTCTGCCTCACGGCCATCCCATTCCGGCTGTTTCGCGGCAGCGGACGTCGCGGCCGGTTTCGTTTGCGTGACGTCCGCAGTCGACCCGGCGACCGTCGCCGGCCGGACCTCGTCGTTCGCTGGCGCGATGACGCGCAAGATCGCCGCCTGCACTTGCGCCTCGACAGCTTCGAAGCCCTCTTCGACGTGCAGGTCATTGAAATCGGTCAGCTTGCGCTCGCCGCGATTGGCGAAGGCTGGATAGACGACGCTGACATCGTCGACCGTCGCTGCCGCCTCGTACGCACGCTTCAGGCCCGTGTTCTCGAAGCGCTTACGGCGCAGCGGCATCACGTCGTTACCGTAGCTCACCTCGACGTACGGCACGCCGTTGTCGTCACGACGGCGGGACACAGCAACCATGTACCACGTGTTTTTCGCCTCGATCCGCACCGGGTCGGCCCCGAATACCAGCTCACCACGGAAGGCGAACTCGTCGGCGAGCCAGTCGCGCATGCGTTGCTCGATCTTCCAGTCATCGTCGGCGCAGACCAGCACGTGCACATCCGGATACGTCGCACGCAGATAGCGCACGGCCGGGAGGATGCCGCCCGCATCGAAGCAGATATCGACAGCGAACACGTCGTCGATCGCCATGCGGATCGCACGCGCAGTTGCGTAGCCTTCGGCGACCAGCACGATTTGGTCGTCTGCACCGATCTCGCCGAGCAGATACGACGCGCCCTTCTTTTCCATGCCCTTGTTGAAGCGCTTCGCGCCGTCCGGCGTGATCTTCTGCAGGCCGACGAGACGAGCGTCGTCGCCGTACTGATACATTGGCACGAAGATCGTGCCGTCCGCATCGAAACGCACACCTTCGGCCGTGATGTGTTTGCGGTCGAGATAGGCGGACTCACCATGATATGTCGCACGGCTCCACTGATCGCGCGCGCGGTTCGCAGCGAGCTTCGCCTGACGGGCGTCACGCTCGGCCTGTTCACGTTCGGCTGCTTCCTGTCGGCGACGCGTCTCGGCGAGCACTTCCTCGTTCAACGGTGCACCGCTCCATTCGAAGCGCTCGGTGCCCGGATCGTCGCCCGAGAAACGGCCGAACGTGCCGCCGTAGCCGATTACCGCGCCCTTGCTGACAATCTCTCGAAGCTGATACCAATATTTCTTGCGCGGCCCGTACCGATGATGTTTGCCATCCGCGACCGGATGGCCGGCAGGTAGATCAGGATGACCCGCCGCACGCAATTGCTGAATGATCTGATCAAGTGTCGCCATACGAAAATCTCCCCTCGATAAAAGTAGCTTTGGCCGCGTCCTGCAGCCAGATCACAATTCCTTGAGCCGCACCTCTAATGGGCGCGACGTCCCGTTAGCGCCCAATCCCGCCCGCAAGCAAAGCGCACCGGATATCGCGCGCAAGCTTGTGAGAGAAGTTGCGCCAGACACCCCGCCCGGCGGCAAAACACTGCCGGCTGGTCGGCACGCGGGGGTAATGCGACGCGCCACGCCGCAACGCACTGCTGGTTCCATTCACGTTCACTTCGGTCTCCGGTCATTTGCCTCGCAGCCGACGCCACTCAGCGGTCATTTGGTCGTCGAACGCGGCAAGGTCGGTTGCACAAAACCTGCCGACGATCTGGTCGCGGAACGCATGGCGTTCCGCCTTGGTAGGTAGCGCCGCACACGAACGAGCAGCGATTCCGATGAACACATCGACTCTGCCGACCCGCTCCGCTTCCGCGAGGAATACGGCAAGGCGATCAGTGAAAGTCGACAGGAGGTCAACAAGGAGGCGGCCGACGCGATCCGGCGCGGAATCGAATTGATATGCGAGCGCCGCCGTAGCACACGCCAGCTGGTCGCTATACCCGCAGCACAGCTCAACCTGCTCACGCGCAACGCGACAACACCCCATGCCGGGCTTGAATCGCTCCATATCAGCGACGACGACGCTTCGCGAGGTTCCGCGCGGCATGAATTAGCCGCTGAAACAGTCGCTGCCCCTTGCGCCCCGTCGCGATGATCTCCTCGGCCTTGCGTTCGTCGATACGCTGATCCTCGAGCGCACGCGTCACGTCGTCAGCCACACGTCCGACGTGCGCCTGGAGGTGCAGCGCCGTCGAGACGAGACGCATCGCACCCGGCTCGAGCGCGTCCTCGGTCGCTTGTTCGTCGACGTGTTCAGCGACCAGGCCGAAACGCGCATTCAGCGCATGCAGCGCATCAAGCGCGTGCACCTTCGCCTCGGCCTTCTCCTGCATCCACTCGACGAGTAGCTCGAACATTTCCATCGACAGGCGGCTGTCGCCGACGCCGCGCAAGCGCAATCGCAGCGACTCGGCCGTAATGTTCTTTCCGCGCCGGACGGTGAGATAGTTCGCCGCGTCGGCAACGCCGCCGGGTGTATTCCGGACGGACGTGTAAAGCACGTCCAGCCATTCAGTGCTGTCGTATCGGCAGGTCATATCGGGGCTTTGGGATGGAGCCGCTTTCATGCTGTCGCGGCGGAGGCGCATTGCTTACGATTCAGCAAGCAATGGTTTGGGCGGGAATCAGTTCCCCACGGTTGGCGGCCGGTACAGACGCGTCAACCTTGACGAAGTAGTCATGAAGCGCCTGCACATTGGACACGCGCGGGTCAGTTACTCGCGAGAGGGCAATCTTCGTCAGCGTGTCGTACGGCACTCCGGTCTCCTGCGCGATACGCCGCCATTTGCCCTTGTTAGCTTGCAGCTTCGCAATGACGCATTCCAACCAAGAACCTGCGTACTGACTCATATCGTTCCCCCAATTTGGTGGAGCCGATTTTAAGTCTTATTTGGCTATTTATCAATCCGTCATCAGACGAGGAAAAGTAACGAATGTCTAGCCATATTTGGCAACATCGAGACATGAAAAAGATGCCTGCCCGCGAAATCCTCGCGCTCAAATTGACGCGCCTGATGGACTCCCACCCAACGCTCAACACGCAAGGGAAAGTTGCCGCGCGCGCAGGACTCGCCCAGCGCACGGTCGGTCGGATGAAGAACAACGAAGCCGACCCGCAACTCGGTCACGTAGAAGCAGTTGCTCACGCGCTCGGCGTGTCTCTGATCAGCTTGATCTCGGATGAAAGCGTTCGCGAAAGTGCGCTTGAGTACGACACGGATGCCGTTGCCCGCCTCACTGACGAAGATCGGAAAAAGATCGAGTCGTACATCGAGTTCGTTCTGAGCACGAGCGGCGCAGCAGGCAAGCGGGGCGGGGAGACGGTGAATATTTCAGAGACGACGGCAGCAACCAAGGCCCAGGCAGCATCCGTGCGACGGGCGGCTCAGCGACCATTATCAAACAAAACGTTGAGCATCAATGAAGAACAAAGCCACGCAAACGAGGGAAAGCGCGGGCATCGCTAGCCTGTCCGCCTATCGCGAACACAAGCTCTACTCGACACCCTGCACACCTCCACAGCCCGATCACAACCGGGTTGCGATCACCCGAGACGCCCTGCTGGGCGAGATTAACTCTCGCAGATCCCCTGTCATTGCATACGCCGCCGTGCTCATGTCGGAGAACGGCGACATCACCCTATCAGCCGCCGGGATCGAGCCAGAATTCGCCCCAGCAATTCAGTCTGGCCTTAGTCGTATCAAGAAGCGCATCGACGAGCATACCGGCCACCGCCCCCACCGGCGAAATCACGCTGGATTTGCAAGGCTGATTCCCCTTCTTTCCGCAGCAATCCTCGCTGCGACATACATCAACGTCGTGCCTTGGTTAGACGTAGTTCTCTCTGCGGCCGGCCAAGTATTAGCCGGCATTGCCGCGAAACGACACCCCGACGAAAGCGAACCATCGCAAGACAAATAAGGCGCATCTCAAGCAACATCTGGGGATTGACGCCTCATGCGATAGTCATATTTGGCTTGACCATGTAAGCCAAATAAGACTACTCTCCGGGTTACGCAATGGCGCGTACACCTGGAGATCAGCAATGAACCCTACCGATCTGAACGCGGAAGCCCGTCAGGACTGGCTCCGCGACGAACAATCACCCCGCATCACGCCGTCCGAGCCAGCCCGCCAAAGCAACTTTGAGAAGTCGGCAATCTTCCGCTGGACCTTCATCGCGGCCCTTCTGTTCATCGCCGTCAACGTGTTCCAAGACGGTCCCGTCGACGAGCCGCCGGCCACCTACCGCGTCACCGCCTAAGCCGCCCCGACCCAGCCGGGGCGAGCTGCCCCCGCGCTATAGAGACCTGCCATGCCGCGAATCAAAGCAAAAGCCGAACCTCTTTTCGACGTCGAGCGTCGCGACACTCTGTCCCTGCGAACCATCGTTCGTTACGACCGGAACGCAAAGCGCCCGACAACGCCGATTCTGATCGGCAAGTACGTTGTTGCACGACGCCCCCTGTCCGACAGCCTGTACACGCTTTACATGATCCTCGACGGGGCCGAGATCGCCGGCAGGCAGATCTCGATCCCGAGCGAGGCCGACTGCGCAACAGCCATCAACCGCTTGCGCGACGCGAAACGCGCAGCCGGCATCGCCGCATCCGATGCAATCGCCAAGGCGAAGAAGCAGCGTAAGCCGCGCGCATTCACGGTCCGGGAGGCAGCATGACGCCAGCACCGGCACATACCGCACTGCCGCTCAATCCGTTCGTGGACCTGACGGCCAGCCAACGCGCAGACCTCACCATTCGCATCCTCGACGTGTTCCGCCACCTGACCCGTGCGACAACGTCCGAGGAGGTATGCAAGGCCCACTTCCCCGACATGGCAAGCGTCGCAGCACAGCACATCGACAAGCTCGCGCGCGGAGGACTGCTTCGTCGCCAGCCGCGCCCTCACGACCTGCGCTTCGTCTACTGGTTACCCGGATCCGATGCCGCCCCGCCACTTCCGATCCCGTGCAAGCAAGCGGACGGCACGTACTCCAGTGACGCTGACGACACGTTCAAGCCCCGACGGGCAGCGTACGCAGCCGCTGCCGCCGGCTCGATGCACACGCGGCCCGCGTTCCATCCGATCGTCACGCGCAACTTGGGGAGCCACGTCGCCGTCTCGTTCCCGCACCTGTACCCGCTCGAGGTCACGGCCGACTCGCTCCAGGACTCCGCCGCGCAGGCATTGCGCTATATGCGCCTGTTTCGACAGAGCATCGACCTCGAAGTCGCTCGCCTCGAGCTGCTCGTTCAACGCCGGAGGACCGCATGATGGACGACCGCACACAACCGCTCGATCTGACCGCACCGATTCCGACCGGGAACATCAAGGCCGCAGCAGCCGCAGCCGGCGCGACGTCGGCAGATCTGTGGATGGTCCCTTACGAGCAACTGCACTATGACCCGGCGGACAACGTTCGCCCGGTTGATCCCGAGTGGGTAACGCACCTCACGGCCCTGATCTTCGAGAACGGATACGACAAGGGTTCCCCGCTCCATTGCTACGCGCGAAAGCTCGACGGCAAGGATTTGCTCTACGTTTACAAGGGGCAACACCGCTACCTCGCGGCCGGCAATGCAATCAAGGCCGGAAAGAAACTCGACAAGATCCCCGTCGTCGTCCGCGACGCCAAGACAGTCACCCGCGTCGACATGGTGATCGACGGTTATCTCAGCAACGACAGCAAACGATCGTCACCGCTTGAGCTGGCCGCCGTCGTTGCGGAACTGCGCGACATTCACGGCATGACCATCGCGGCGATCTGCAAGCGCATGAATGTCACTGACCAAACGATCCGCGACGTCGGCCTGCTCGAACGTGCGCCGGTCGAACTGCATCAGATGGTTCGTGACGGCGCGGTCGCCGGCACGCTCGCGATTGAACAGATCCGGGAACACGGGGCAGACAAGGCACTCGACAGGCTGCAGAAAGGAGCGGCGAAGGCCGCTGCGTCCGGCAAGGCCCGCGTGACGAAGAAACACCTCGACGCGGCACCCGCGCCGTCAACGGACTCGGACACTCCTGTCGAGGCACAGGCGCCGGCGCAAATGTCCTCGCGCCCGACCGCGCCGACCAAGATCAGCGAGCCGCGTGCAAAGCAACTTTTGCAGGCCCTGCAGGCGGTGTTGCATGACGAAGGTTTCGGCAAACTGGCACCCGCGACGATCGACGCTGTTCACAGGGCGCTGATGCCGCTCACCGATCTACTTGATGCCCAACCCGGCGGAAAATCATGGCCTGTCACGGAACCGGACGAGAACGGCTGCTGCCAGCCGGTCGAGACGCTGCGCGGCCCTGAGCGAACCGATCGGATCAAGGGGCCGCTCGCACACATTCGCATCGCACAACCGGCTCCCGGAGCGTGGATTTACGCGATCGAATACAACACCGGCACCAGCTTCGCGAGCGACCCTCTGAAGGTATCTTCGCAGACCCGCGCAGTATGGACACGCGTTCAGGCCATTCGCTCGGGCGCTGCGCGGCTCGTCGACACAATTAAGTCCCCCGTCCACGGGCGGACCAAGTCGGAGCAAGCAGCATTCAAGCGAATTCTCGCGTGGGCGAACGAGATCGTCGGCATGACTGACCCCGACATGACCGCCGAATTCTCAACAGCCACTGCCAAAGGGCAACGTCCGGACCTGACGGACATGTTGACGGCCATCGAGCACAAGCGGCGGAACACGTCGAACCGCGCGCTGCTCGATTCCGCGTTCCCGGCGCAGAAGACGAAGCCCGGCCTCGACCCTGCGTCCGCATGGCCGTTCCCGAAAGGAGCTGCAAATTGACCTCGCGCCCGGCTCTTTCTACCCCACGTCCGCTGCCGCGAAAGCGGGAACACGCGAAGAAGCGCCCGGCTATCTCACTGGCGAGCGTCAACGGCACTTCGATGCAGTCGGACTGCGGCGGGCTGACGCCCGAAAAAGCGATCCAGAAAGACGAAGCGCCGCTCGCGCGGCGCAAACCAATCCAGACGAACGATGCCCTGGCGGACATGATCGACCGTCAGCGCCAAGCAGTTTGAGGTGTGAAGTGAACAATCGGACGGAACGCCTGCTGCGCCTCCCGACAGTCCTCGAAATGGTCGGCCTCGGCAAGACCACGATATACGACATGATGAAGTCCGGCGACTTCCCCAAACCACGACGAGTCCGCAATCTATCCCTATGGGTCGAATCCGAGGTACAAGGATGGATCAGAGAGATTTCATCGCTCTCTGCATCGGCCACCCAATAGACTGGAGCGCCAGTAGAAGAACGGACGGACATCCGTCCGTTCTGTTTAATTCGTAGCTCTATGTGGAAAATGAAGGGCCCTTACCTGTGCGTCATTTAGAAAACTTAAGGATCCCGCTGTTCTGCAAGACCCCTGCAACTCCAGCTTGAAAATTTTCCAAAAATACACACAAATCACGGCTCGATAGTCCTTCGGTAAGGTAAACGAAACTTGAAACCGTGAGACTGTCGAACGCTTCGGATACGTAGCACGTACAAAGCCAGCTAAGGCCATTAGCTTTATTGATTGCCGCCAACAGGTCGGTTTTCTGGCCCCAGCTTGGTGGCTTCATGTTCCACAGTGACTGCACGCCAATGATCTGGGCGCTGCTCATCAGTGTCACCACAAGCGTGCCACCATCGCGTCGGATAACGATCGCGTTCGGGTTACCGTTTAGCGGTTCGATCTCGTAACGCTGCGCCTTGAGCGTCGTGGTCATCCATTCGACTGACACCTGATGCGGTGCCTTGATATCGGTCTCTTGCAAGACCGGCGCAGCGCATGTGGGGCAAAATCGCGCCGTCATCGGCAAGTCGGCTTGGCAGCTTGAGCATTGCATATCCAACCCCCGTTAGTTTGCACGATTGATCATAGCAGGCGGGAGCCGTTTGTCGGAGGATGGAGACCGCCCCGCCCTCTTGCACGACTCGCAAGCGGGGATTCTCCGTTTAGACGGATCGCAGTAGTTGCATTTCTCAATTGAAAGTAACAACGCGCGTGCTGGCGTAGCAACAAACGAAACTTCGCTCGATCCCCGGTCGCGGTGCGGCGCTCAGGCCTGGATCATCTCCATCGCGGCTCGCAGTGGCGCAGCCGCATCATCAATGGACAACGAGTCGGCATTCGGACCTCGGAACGACCCGACGGCCGAACAACGCATCATGGCCAACCACAGACATCTGTCGTCGAGCACGTCTAGTGAACATCGTCAATTGTTCGTTGGAATCTGCGCCGCACCCGCCCCGGCACCCCCACGATGAGCAATTTTTCGCCCAGAGCCACGCCCAGAAAAAGCGGGTATTGAAGCGGGTACCGTCGCTCAATTTGATTTGATTTTTTCTTTATTTTCAATGTGATATCCATCACATTCATCATGCAACTTCCACATGACAATATGTCGAATCACTTCGTTCGCTCCAGTTCGTGATAGTTCGCCGTTTCGGCCAGAACCCTTGCCATCCGGGGCCTTCCCGGGCCCGCCCTCGTTCGCCCGGGCGCCGCGGCACGGCGAGTGAAGGCAGAGGCACCAAGCCTACCAAACTTACCGGCTTCGATGGGCCGTATCTCGAGATTCCGCCCATCCGGCCCCGGTCGACCCGCGTTGATTCGCGTCACCGCACGGCGTCGACCGACAGGACATGCCCCGGCGGCATTCTCGCCCCCGAGGCTTCGATACGATCCGGAATGGCACATCGCTCACCGCAGCCGCACCACCACCTTGCCGAATGCACCGCGCTCGAGATGGTCGAGCGCATCCGGCAGCGCCGCGAACGCATACTCGCGCTCGATCACCGGCTTCAGCTTCAGCCAGTCCACCGCACGCACGAAATCCTCCAGCGCGCGCCGGTGCGAAACGCCGATCCCCTGTACGGTCGCGCGCGCCCTGATCACCGGATACACGCACGTCGTGAGTGCGTCGCCGCCGAGATTGCCGATCACCGACACACGGCCGCCCTGCGTCAGCGACGACAGCGAACGCTCGAAATTGTCCCCGCCCGCGAGCTCCAGCACGTGATCGGCACCGCGACCGCCGGTGAGCGCGCGCACCTCGGCCGCCCAGTCCGGCGTGCGGATGCGGTTGATGCCGTCGTGCGCGCCGAGTTGCTTCGCGCGGACCAGTTTTTCGTCGCTGCCCGACACGACGATCACGCGCGCGCCCTGCGCATGCGCGATCTGCACGGCGAACAGTGCGACGCCACCCGTGCCGAGCACGACCACCGTGTCGCCCGGCCGCGTCGTCGACGCCTCCGCGAGCGCATGCCACGCGGTCAGCCCCGCGCAGGTCAGCGTACTCGCCTGCGTGGCGTCGAGCGTGCGCGGCGCGGCCACCAGCGAATCCTCGCCAAGCACGACGTACTCCGACAGCATGCCGGGCCCCGGCACGCCGTGAGGCATGCTGCCGCGCGGTTGCACGCCGTCCTGCCAGCCCGTGAAGAAGGTGCTGATCACCGCGTCGCCCGACGCGAACTCCTTCACGTCGGCGCCCGTCGCGACGACCTCGCCGCGCATGTCCGAACCCGGCACCAACGGAAACGGCACGGCCATGCCCATTCCGTCGCGCAGGATCAGCAGGTCGCGATAGTTGAGCGCGACAGCCTCCACGCGGACCAGTACTTCGCGCGGGCCCGGCACCGGAACGGGCACGTCCGACCGTTGCAGGTGTTGACGACCGAAAGCCGGCGATTGCCAGCGCTGCATGGATGACGACATGGCGACTCCGATAACGAAAACAGGGGAATCGGCAGGATAATGATTCCTGTAGTCGCCATGTGGCGCCATTTCATCGACTCATAGTAGACATCATGGAACCAATCTCGCACGACAGGCTGGCCGGCATCAGCGCATTCGTCGCTGCCGTCGATGCCGGCAGCTTCGCGCAGGCGGCGGCCCGGCTCGGCCAGACGCGCTCGGCGGTCGGCAAGGCAATCGGCCGGCTCGAAGCGCGGCTCGGCACGCGGCTGTTCGTCCGCACGACGCGCCGCCTCGCGCTGACCGATGACGGCCACGCATTCTACGAACGATGCGCGCAAGCGCTGGAAGAGCTCGACGCCGCGCAACACATGCTCGAAGCCGGGCGCCGCGAAGCGGCCGGGCGGATTCGCGTGAGCGCGCCCGTCGTGTTCGGTCGCCACCATGTGACGCCACTGCTGCTCGATCTGGCGGAAAGGCATCCGAGGCTGCAAGTCGAAGGCCATTTCACGGACCACGTGATCGATTTCGCGGACGAAGGCGTCGATCTCGCGATCCGCAGCGGCCCGCTGCCCGACAGCGACATGCTGATCGCCCGCCCGCTCGGCATGCAGGAGATGGTCGTCTGCGCATCGCCGGCGTACCTGCACGCGCAGGGCGCACCGCGCAGCACGGGAGATCTCGCCGCGCACCGCTGCATCGTCTATCTGCGCGGCGGCCGCGCGAACCCGTGGACGCTGACGGAACCGGACGGCCGCATCGCGCAGCCCGCGCTGCCCTTTCGGCTCGCCTTCGACGATATCGACAGCCTGATCGCGGCCGCGATGCGCGGCGCGGGGCTGGTGCACGTGCCGGAATGGCTCGTGCGCGACGCGTTGCGCACGGGCGCGCTGGTGCGCGTGCTGGAACACGCGTCGTCGGCCGGCACGCCGATGCATGTGGTGTGGCCCGCGACGCGGTTTCTTCCGTACAAGCTGCGGGTGGCGATCGATGCGGTGCTGGCGGCGATTCCACCGTTGCTGGCGCCGGGCGTCGCTTGAGCTGCCCAGCCCGGCCGGCGGGCGAAACGCTCGATTTCGCATCAGCCCGTGCATCCGCCTCTCGACGCAAACACCCCGCCGCCGTCGGTCAATGCGCGACCACCCGATTGCGCCCTTCCCGCTTCGCCTGATACAGCCGCTCGTCGACCGCGCGCAGCAGCGCATCGACCGTGCCGCCGTCGATCCCGTATTGCGCGACACCGACGCTGACCGTCACCTGCACCCGCTTGAAATCGAGCCCGAACGGCGCGCTCGCGATTGCCGAGCGCACGCGCTCGGCCGTCATCCGCGCGCCCTCGAGCGGCATCTCCGGCAGCAGCGCCATGAATTCCTCGCCGCCGACCCGCGCGAGCCCGCCCGCTGGCCGGATCGCCTCGAGACATTGCCGCACGACGCCGCGCAGCACCTCATCGCCGATCTGGTGCCCGTATGCGTCGTTGATGTTCTTGAAATTGTCGAGGTCGAGCGCGAGCAGGCAGAACGGCGTGCCGTCGCGTTCCGCGCGCTGGATTTCGCGCTCGACCAGCGCGATGAACTGGCGCCGGTTCGACGCGCCCGTCAGCGGATCGGTCGCGGCCAGGTATTCGAGCTTCTGGTTGGTGCGCCGCAGTTCCTGCAGCGCGCTTTCGGTGCGCGCCATCGACTCCGACAGCCGGCTCATCAGGTCCTCCTGGCTGTAGATCGCCGAGAACGAGCGCGTGGTCTGCAGCGCCTGCACGACGCCGTAGCTGAGCAGGAAGAAGCCGCCCGCGAAGATCGCATGCGCGAGCCACCACATGTGATTCCACGGCTTGCCGAGAATGAACGCGAGCGACGACAGCGCGAACGCGGTGATCGACATCCCGTAGATCAGCATCAGCGGCGAGCGGATGCGCCGCGCGAGCAGCACGCCGACGTTCAGCAGCGAAAACACGAGCGCGCCGCCTTCCATCGTGAGGCGCGTGCCGAGCGCGCCGGCCACCGGCGAATACGCGATGTATGCGACGGCGACGTCGACCACCAGGAAAAACACGATCCACGGCAGCCACGTGCGCGCGCTCGTGCGCCGGTCGGCGCGATCGGACGGCCGCGAATACGACATCAGGCCGATCAGCAGCAGGATCGACATCACGAGCCGCGATGCCGGCCCGTACAGCAGGAACAGCCAGATATTGTGATGCGCCATGCCGGTGAACACGCCGTGCAGCGCATAGATCATCGCGAAGCCGAGAAAGCCGAGTGTCAGCCAGCGCAGCAGCGGCTCGCCGGACGAGCGGTAGCAGACCCACGTCACATAGGTGACGAACGCGCCCTCGAGCGTCGCCGCGGCAATCGCGAGTTCATGGAATACGTGGCTCTCGTAGGTCAGGCGCGGATCGCCGAAGAACCACAGGTAGGCAATGAGATAGGCAGGCAGCAACGCAAACCCGACCATCAGACACTTCGCGTAGATCTTCGCGACGGCGCTGACGGCGCGCGGCGGCTCCCCCGCAGAGAAAGTCGTGCTCAATTCGGCCCCCGATCGATCCGCTGCATTGTTCGAATGCGGAAGACGCCGGATCACGACACGCCGCCCGCTCCAGACTGCTCCAGACTTCGGGTCATGCACCGCGGTGGTCGGCGTGACGCGCGACGCGCGATCCGGCCCGCACTACCGAAAGGCAAATGTCAGAGCTTAGTATAGGTGGGGCGATTCGTTTGACAAGTAAGGGGAAACGGCATCGCCACGGTGGCACGGATTGAATCGTATACGGATTGGATCGCGGAGGCGACCTCGTCACGACGGCCGCCTCCGCCGCGCAAAACTCAGACGATTTCGAACAGGCCGGCCGCCCCCTGCCCGCCGCCGATGCACATCGTCACGACCGCGTATTTCACGCCGCGCCGCTTGCCCTCGATCAGCGCATGGCCGGTCAGGCGCGCGCCCGACACGCCGTACGGGTGGCCGACCGCGATCGCACCCCCGTTCACGTTGAGACGGTCTTCGGGAATGCCGAGCGTGTCGCGGCAATACAGCACCTGCACCGCGAACGCCTCGTTGAGTTCCCACAGGCCGATGTCCTCGACCGTCAGCCCCGCCTGCTTCAGCAGCTTCGGCACCGCGAACACCGGGCCGATGCCCATCTCGTCCGGCTCGCAGCCGGCGACCGCGAAGCCGCGGAACACGCCGAGCGGCTGCAGGCCTTCTTTCTGCGCGGTATCGGCGCGCATCACCACGCACGCGGACGCGCCGTCGGAAAACTGGCTCGCGTTGCCCGCGGTGATCACGCCGCCCGGCACGGCCGAACGGATCTTCGACACGCCGTCGAGCGTCGTGTCCGGCCGGATGCCTTCGTCGGCCGACACCGTCACCTCTTTCGTGAACAACCGCCCGGTCGCCTTGTCGGCGACGCCCGCGCGCACGGTGATCGGCACGATCTCCGCGTCGAAGCGCCCGGCCGCCTGCGCGGCGGCCGCCCGCAGCTGCGACTGCACGCCGTATTCGTCCTGCCGCTCCTTCGAGATCCCGTAGCGCTTCGCGACGTTCTCCGCCGTCTGCAGCATGTTCCAGTAGATCTCCGGCTTGTGTTCGAGCAGCCAGCCCTCAGCCAGCATGTGCCGGTTCATCTCGTTCTGCACGCACGAGATCGACTCGACGCCGCCCGCCACATACACGTCGCCTTCGCCCGCGATGATCCGCTGCGCGGCAAGCGCGATCGTCTGCAGTCCAGACGAGCAGAAGCGGTTCACGGTCATGCCCGGCACGCTCACCGGCAGCCCCGCGCGCAGCGCGATCTGGCGCGCGATGTTGGCGCCCGTCGCGCCTTCCGGGTTCGCACACCCCATGATCACGTCCTCGACACGCGCCGGGTCGAGCTTCGCGCGCTCGAGCGCGGCGGCGACCACGTGGCCGCCGAGCGTCGCGCCGTGCGTCATGTTGAAGGCGCCGCGCCACGATTTCGCCAGCGGCGTGCGTGCAGTCGATACGATTACGGCTTCGGTCATGCGAGTCTCCTTCCTCTTCCTGCTTCCGGGATTGAATGAGTGAATGCGCTACGCCGCCGGGCGCGCGCCGGCCGACGTGACCCGCGCCACGCCCGCCGCCTGCATCTGTTGCCATGCGCGCGCGAGCGACCCGTCGAGGTCGATCGCACGGCACGCGTCGTCGATCACCGCAGCCTCGAAACCCGCCGCGCGCGCGTCGAGCGCCGACCACGCGACGCAAAAATCGGTCGCGAGCCCGCAGCACCACACGCGCTTTGCGCCGAGTTCGCGCAGGTAGCCGGCGAGGCCCGTGCGCGTCGTGCGGTCGGCCTCGACGAACGCGGAGTAGCTGTCGACCTGCGCGTCGCTGCCCTTGCGGATCACGAGCCGCGCGTGCGGGATGTCGAGGTCGCGATGCAGCGCCGCGCCGTCGGTGTCCTGCACGCAGTGCACGGGCCACAGCACCTGTTCGCCGTACGGCAGCGCGAGCGTGGAGAACGGCGCGTGCCCCGGGTGGTTGGCCGCGAACGACACGTGCGTGCGCGGATGCCAGTCCTGCGTCAGCACCACCTGGTCGAAACGCGCGGCGAGCGCGTTGACGACCGGCACGATCGCGTCGCCGTCCGGCACCGCGAGCGCGCCGCCCGGCATGAAGTCGTACTGCGCGTCGATCACGAGCAGCACGTCGTCGGTGTGTTTCATCGTCCCTCTCCCCAAGCTGTCGCGCCGCCGCGCGGCGCGGCCGTCAGCCGTTGAAGCCGCGTCCGGCCTGCGCGAGCTCGGCGATCGACGGCGCGAGCTGCCATGCGTCGCCGTTCGCGCCGGCCGCGTAGCGGCGAATCGCCCGCTCGACGTTGTAGAGGCCGACCGTGTCCGCGTACAGCATCGGGCCGCCGCGCCACAGCGGGAAGCCGTAGCCGGTCAGGTACACCATGTCGATGTCGGACGCCTTCGACGCGATCTTCTCCTCGAGGATCTTCGCACCTTCGTTGACGAGCGCGAACACGAGCCGCTCGACGATCTCGTCGTCGCCGATCTTGCGCCGCGCGACGCCGCGCTCCTGCGCATACGCGACGACCATCTCTTCGACGAGCGCCGACGGCTTCGCCTTGCGCTCGCCCGGCACGTAGTCGTACCAGCCCGCGCCCGTCTTCTGGCCGAAGCGGCCCTGTTCGCACAGGCGATCGGCGATCTTCGAATAGTGGAGGCCCGGATTCTCGACATAGCGGCGCTTGCGGATCGCCCAGCCGATGTCGTTGCCGGCGAGGTCGCTCATCCGGAACGGGCCCATCGCGAAGCCGAACTTCTCGATCGCGCGATCGACCTGCGCGGGCAGCGCGCCCTCCTCGAGCATGAACAGCGCCTGGCGGATGTACTGCTCGATCATCCGGTTGCCGATGAAGCCGTCGCACACGCCCGACACCACCGCGGTCTTGCGGATCTTCTTCGCGATCGCCATCACGGTCGCGAGCACGTCCTTCGCGGTCGCGTCGCCGCGCACGACCTCGAGCAGCTTCATCACGTTCGCCGGGCTGAAGAAGTGCATGCCGACGACGTCCTGCGGCCGCTTCGTGAACGCGGCGATCCTGTTCACGTCGAGCGTCGACGTGTTCGACGCGAGGATCGCGCCCGGCTTCGCGACTTCGTCGAGCCGGCGGAACACCTGCTCCTTCACGCCGAGTTCCTCGAACACGGCCTCGACGATCAGGTCCGCGTCCTTCAGGTCGTCGTAGGACAGCGTCGGCGCGATCAGCGCCATCCGCGCGTCGAGCTTCTCCTGGGTGAGCTTGCCCTTCTTCACCTGCGCGTCGTAGTTCTTGCGGATCGTCGCGAGCCCGCGCTCGAGCGCGTCCGGCTTCGTCTCGAGCAGCGTGACGGGCAGCCCCGCGTTGACGAAATTCATCGCGATGCCGCCGCCCATCGTGCCCGCGCCGATCACCGCGACCTGACGGATTTCGCGCACCGGCGTATCGGCCGGCACGTCCGGAATCTTGCTCGCCGCGCGCTCGCCGAAGAATGCGTGCCGCAGCGCGCGGCTTTCCGGCGTCATCATCAACGCGACGAACCCCTCGCGCTCGGCCACGCTGCCCTTGTCGAAGCCGTTCAGCACGCCGGCCTCGATCGCGTCGATGCACTTGTGCGGCGCCGGGAAGTTCGGCGCGGCGGCCTGCGCCGAGTTGCGCGCGAACTGGATGAAGCCCGCGGCATTCTCGTGGACGATCTTGCGATCGCGCACGCGCGGGTGCGGCCCCGCCTGCGCGCCGGCCTTGCGGGCGAACGCGACGGCCGTGTCGAGCAGGTCGCCTTCGGCCATCTCGTCGAACAGGCCGCTCTTCGCGAGCTGCTCGGACGGCACCGGCGCGCCCGACACGATCATGTTCAGCGCGACCTCGAGCCCGACCGCGCGCGGCAGCCGCTGCGTGCCGCCGGCGCCCGGCAGCAGGCCGAGCTTCACCTCGGGCAGCGCGATCTGCGCGCCCGGCGCCGCGATCCGGTAGTGCGCGCCGAGCGCGAGCTCGAGCCCGCCGCCCATCGCGACACTGTGGATCGCCGCGACGACCGGCTTCGCGCTCGCCTCCACCGCGCGGATCACGGTGTGCAGCGACGGCTCCTGCAGTGCTTTCGGGGTGTTGAATTCGGTGATGTCGGCGCCGCCCGAGAACGCGCGGCCCGCGCCCGTCAGCACGATCGCGGTGACCGCCGGATCCTGCGCGGCGCGATCGAGCCCTTCCATGAGCCCGAGCCGGGTCGACAGGCCGAGCCCGTTGACGGGCGGATTGTTGAGCGTGATGACGGCCACGCCGTCGCGAGTCGAGTAATCCACTGCCATCTGCCTGCCTCCATGCATCGCGCGCCGGGGTGGCTGCGCTTCATTGTGCGCGGTCGATCGGCCGCTTGTCCAAGACGAACGGAGGCAGCATACAACGAAAAAGAACGGTCGTTCAATTTAATCTTGCGCCGATCGCCGGGGACGGATCGGCGCGGGCCGGACGCTTACGGCTGGCAGGCCGCCGTCGGCAGCACGTAATCGCGGAACATCTCGCGCAGCTTCAGCTTCTGCAGCTTGCCCGTCGCGGTGTGCGGCAGCGATTCGACGAACACGACGTCGTCCGGAATCCACCATTTCGCGACCTTGCCGTCATAGAACGCGAGCAGCGCGTCGCGGCTCACGTCGGCGCCCGCCCGCCTGACCACGACGAGCAGCGGCCGCTCGGTCCATTTCGGATGCGCGCACGCGATGCACGCCGCTTCGGCGACGGCCGGGTGCGCGACCGCGACGTTCTCGAGGTCGATCGAGCTGATCCACTCGCCGCCGGACTTGATCACGTCCTTGCTGCGGTCCGTGATCTGCAGGAAACCGTCCGGGTCGATGCTCGCGACGTCGCCGGTCGGGAACCAGCCGTCCGCGAGCGGCGATGCGTCGCTGCGGAAGTAGCGATCGACCACCCACGGCCCGCGCACCTGCAGCTCGCCGAACGCGACGCCGTCGCGCGGCAGCTCGCCGCCATCCTCGCCGACGATCCGCATGTCGACGCCGAACAGCACACGCCCCTGCTTCTCGAGCAGCTTGCGCTGCGCATCGCGCGGGCGCTGCGACTGCGCCCAGTTCAGCTTCGCGAGCGTGCCGAGCGGCGACATCTCGGTCATCCCCCATGCGTGGATCACGCGCACGTCGTAGTCGTCCTCGAACGTGCGCAGCATCGCCGGCGGGCATGCGGAGCCGCCGATCACGGTGCGCTCGAGCGTCGAGAACCGCACGCCCGCCTCGCGCATGTAGTTCAGCAGGCCGAGCCACACGGTCGGCACGCCGGCCGAGAACGTCACGCGCTCCGTCTCCATCAGTTCGTACAGCGACTTGCCGTCGAGATCCTTGCCGGGCAGCACGAGCTTGCCGCCCGTGAGCGGCACCGCGTACGGCAGCCCCCACGCGTTCACATGGAACATCGGCACGACGGGCAGCACCGCGTCCATCGCGGACAGGTTCATCGAGTCGGGCAGCGCCTCGCCGTACGCGTGCAGCACGGTCGAGCGATGCGAATACAGCACGCCCTTCGGATTGCCGGTCGTGCCCGACGTGTAGCAGAGCCCCGATGCCTGCTGCTCGTCGAGACGCGGCCAGTCGTAGCGGCCGTCCTCGGCGTCGACGAGCGTCTCGTAGCACAGGTACGGCGTCGCGCCGGACGGCAGGTGCGCGGCGTCGGTCATCGCGATCCAGCCCTTCACGTGCGGGCATTGCGGCGCGAGCGCGTCGACCAGCGGCGCGAAGTTGATGTCGAACAGCACGTAGTGGTCTTCCGCGTGCTGGATGATGTACGCGATCTGCTCGGGAAAAAGACGCGGATTGATCGTGTGGCAGACGGCGCCCATCCCGCTGATGCCGTAGTACGCCTCGAGGTGCCGGTAGCCGTTCCATGCGAGCGTGCCGATTCGATCGCCGGTTTCGACGCCGAGCCGCGCGAGCGCCTGCGCGAGCTGCTTCGCGCGCCGTTCGCAATCGCGGTACGTGTAGCGATGCAGGTCACCCTCGATCCGCTTCGATACGATCTCGACATCGCCCGCGTGACGCGCGGCATGTGCGATCAACGAGGACACCAGGAGCGGCATATCCATCATCTGGCCCAGCAACGGCTTTCCCATCGTGTTGTTCTCCGGAAGGTCGCGAAATCGGTACACGGCCCCGGGCCGGCGCCAGCCCGTCGGCCGCGCGAACATGCCCTCGGGCACGGTGCGCGCGCGGCCATGCGGGCGGCGCGGCGCCGCCTTACAATATCGGCTAACCCAGAGGCGCTCAACATGTCGTTTTCCCGAAGCGCAGCCGACGCGGCTGACACCCTGCCCGACCTCCCCGATCTCGCCGCCACGCTCGGCGCCCCCGCCGACGGCGCATTCGTGCGGCTCGGCGCGGCGTTTCATACGCGCCTGCCGGCCGCGCCGCTCGCCGCGCCGTACGTGGTCGGCTTCTCCGACGAAGTCGCGCAGCTGCTCGGGCTGCCGGCGTCGCTCGCCGGCCACCCCGAATTCGCCGCGCTGTTCGCCGGCAACCCGACGCGCGACTGGCCCGCGGACGCGATGTCGTACGCGTCGGTCTATTCCGGCCACCAGTTCGGCGTGTGGGCCGGCCAGCTCGGCGACGGCCGCGCGCTCACCATCGGCGAGCTCGCGGGCACCGACGGCCGCCGCTACGAGCTGCAGCTCAAGGGCAGCGGCCGCACGCCTTACTCGCGGATGGGCGACGGGCGCGCGGTGCTGCGCTCGTCGATCCGCGAATTCCTGTGCTCGGAGGCGATGCACCACCTCGGCATTCCGACCACGCGCGCGCTGACCGTGATCGGCTCCGACCAGCCGGTGGTCCGCGAGGAAATCGAGACGTCGGCCGTCGTCACGCGCGTGTCGGAGAGCTTCGTGCGCTTCGGCCACTTCGAGCACTTCTTCTCGAACGACCGCCCCGACCTGCTGCGCGAACTCGCCGACCACGTGATCGACCGCTTCTACCCGGCCTGCCGCGACGCCGACGATCCGTACCTCGCGCTGCTCGAAGCCGCGACGCTGCGCACCGCGGACCTCGTCGCGCAATGGCAGGCAGTCGGCTTCTGCCACGGCGTGATGAACACCGACAACATGTCGATCCTCGGCGTGACGATCGACTACGGCCCGTTCGGCTTCGTCGACGCGTTCGACGCGAACCACATCTGCAACCACTCCGACACGCACGGCCGCTACGCGTACCGGATGCAGCCGCGCATCGCGCACTGGAACTGCTACTGCCTCGCACAGGCGCTGCTGCCGCTGATCGGGCTGCAGCACGGGATCGCCGACGACGATGCGCGCGCCGAACGCGCGGTCGACGACGCGCAGGCCGTGCTCGCGAAGTTTCCCGAGCGTTTCGGCCCCGCGCTCGAACGCGCGATGCGCGCGAAGCTCGGCCTCGCGCTCGAACGCGACGGCGACGCGGCGCTCGCGAACCAGCTGCTCGAAGTCATGCACGCGAGCCATGCGGACTTCACGCTGACGTTCCGCCATCTGTCGCAGCTGTCGAAGCACGACGCGAGCCGGGACGCGCCGGTGCGCGACCTGTTCATCGACCGCGACGCGTTCGACGCATGGGCGAACCTCTACCGTGCGCGCCTGTCCGAGGAGACACGCGACGACGCGGCGCGCGCCGCCGCGATGAACCGCGTGAACCCGAAGTACGTGCTGCGCAACCACCTCGCCGAAGTCGCGATCCGGCGCGCGAAGGAAAAGGATTTTTCCGAAGTCGAGCGCCTCGCGCAGGTGCTGCGCCGGCCGTTCGACGAACAACCCGAATACGCGTCGTATGCGGCGCTTCCGCCCGACTGGGCCGGCTCGCTCGAGGTGAGCTGCTCGTCGTGACGCCCGCGCACCGACCATTCCATCAGGAGAAACGACCCATGTCCCAAGATTCAGACGACAAGTCCTATCCGTTCCAGAAGGACGACGCGGAGCTGCGCCGCCGGCTCACGCCGATGCAGTACGAAGTCACCCAGCATGCGGCGACCGAACGCGCGTTCACCGGCGAATACACCGACACCGAGGATGCGGGCATCTACCAGTGCGTCGTGTGCAGCACGCCGCTGTTCGAATCCGGCGCGAAATTCCATTCCGGCTGCGGCTGGCCCAGCTACTTCAAGCCGATCAACGGCGAGGTGATCGAGGAAGTGATGGACCACACGCACGGGATGGTGCGGGTCGAGGTCCGCTGCAACCACTGCGGCGCGCATCTCGGCCACGTATTCGAGGACGGCCCGCGCGACCAGACCGGTTTGCGGTACTGCATCAATTCGGCTGCGTTAAACTTCGACTCCCGGCCCGAAGACGAATAAGCGGCGCGCGGGCGAACGGGCCGGTCATCGGCCGTTCGCACCGGCCGCGCCCGGCGGGTCCCTACAACGGTGAAAGGCCGCGCAAGCGGCCTTTCACGCAGCTGCGATCACCATGAAATTCCTGTTCGATCTGTTTCCGATCATCCTGTTTTTCGCCGCCTTCAAGGTGTGGGGCATCTTCACCGCCACGGCCGTCGCGATCGTCGCGACGCTCGGCCAGGTCGCCTGGGTCGCATTTCGCCACCGGAAGGTCGACACGATGCTGTGGGTCAGCCTCGGCGTGATCGTCGTGTTCGGCGGCGCCACCCTCGTGCTGCATGACGAGAAATTCATTCAATGGAAACCGACTGTGCTGTACTGGCTGTTTGCAATTGGCCTGCTCGCCGCGCGCTATGCGTTCGGCAAGAACCTGATCGAGAAGATGATGGGCAAGCAGCTCACGCTGCCGCACCCCGTCTGGGACAAGCTGAACGTCGCGTGGTCGATGTTCTTCGCGGTGCTCGGCGTCGCGAACCTGTACGTCGTGCGCAACTTCACCGAGTCGCAGTGGGTGAACTTCAAGCTGTTCGGCACGACGGGCGCCATGGTCGTATTCATCATCCTGCAGAGCCTGTGGCTCACGAAATACATGAAGGACGAATGACATGAGCGATGCCTTCCTGAACGCATCGCCCGACGCGCGCATCGCGCTGATCGAGGCGCGCCTCACCGCCGCGCTGGCGCCCGCATCGCTCACGGTGCGCGACGACAGTGCGCAGCACGCGGGCCACGCGGGCGCCGCCGCCGGCGGCCACTTCACGGTCACGATCGTGTCCGCCGCGTTCGCCGGCAAGCCGCGCGTCGCGCGGCACCGGCTGGTGTATGATGCGCTCGCTGATGCGATGCAGCGCGGCATTCATGCGCTCGCGATCGTGGCGTACACGCCCGAAGAATTCAACGCTTCTTCAATCCAGTCGTCTCATTAGGAATTCCCGATGACCCTGAAATCCCCCCGCCTGTGGGCCGCGGCGGCCGCTCTCGCAGCGGCGCCGGCATTCGCCCAGAACATTGCTGTCGTGAACGGCACGCCGATTCCGAAGTCGCGCGCCGACGCGATGGTCGCGCAGCTGGTCCAGCAAGGCCAGGCCGACAGCCCGCAACTGCAGCAGGCCGTGCGCCAGGAACTCGTGAACCGCGAGATCCTGATGCAGGAAGCGATCCGCCGCGGCATCCCGAATCGTTCGGACGTGAAGGCGCAGGTCGCCGTCGCGCAGCAGACCGTCGTGCTGCGCGCGATGATCGAGGACTTCCTGAAGAAGAACCAGCCGTCCGACACCGAGGTGAAGGCCCGCTACGACGAACTCGTGAAGGGTGTCGCGAACCGCGAATTCCACCTGCACCACATCCTCGTCGACAACGAGCAGCAGGCGAAGGACCTGATCGCGAAGATCAAGGCCGGCGCGAAGTTCGAGGATCTCGCGAAGCAGTACTCGAAGGATCCGGGCTCGGGCAAGAACGGCGGCGACCTCGACTGGTCGGACCCGAAGGCGTACGTGCCGGAATTCGCGGCCGCCGCGACGAAGCTGCAGAAAGGCCAGATGACCGACGAGCCGGTGAAGACCCAGTTCGGCTGGCACATCATCCGCGTCGACGACATCCGCAGCATCGCGCCGCCGCCGTTCGACCAAGTCAAGGCGCAGATCGCGCAGCAGCTGGTCCAGCAGAAGCTGCAGGCGTTCGAGGAAAGCCTGCGTCAGCAGGCGAAGGTGCAGTAACGCCACGCGCGCTGTCCGCATGCGAAAAAGCCGCTCCGAGGAGCGGCTTTTTGCTTTCCGGCGGGCGCAGGCTCCGCTACGCGTAGAACGACGCGTGATACCGCACTTCGCCCGCCGCACGCGGCGCGGCGGCGTCGAACGACAACGCCATCAGGTACTCGGGCGGCGCCTGCGGGAAAACAACCTCGCCCGCCGGCTCGAAGCCGAAGCGCGCGTAATACGCGGGATCGCCGAGCACCACGCAGCCGTGCGCGCCGAGCCGCCGCAGCGCGTCGAGGCCGGTGCGCACGAGCCCCGCGCCGACGCTGCGCCGCTGACAGTCCGGCAGCACCGCGAGCGGTGCGAGACCGTACCAGCCGGGGCTGCCGTCGCCGATCGTCACCGGGGAAAACGCGACATGCCCGATGATGCGCTCGTCGCGCTCCGCGACGAGCGACACGCTCAGGCAGCCGTCCGCGCGCAGCGCATCGACGATCCCCTGCTCGAGCCGCCCGCCCTGCGGCGCATCGGCGAACGCGGCGGCGATCACGCGGGCAATCGCCGCGGCATCGCTCGCACGTTCGTCGCGCAGCGTGACGATGTCGACCGGTGCGTGCGGATCGATCATCGCGTCAGCCGAGCCAGCGGCGCGCGTTGCGGAACACGCGCATCCACGGGCTGGCTTCGTCCCAGCCTTCCGGGTGCCAGCTCATCGTGACCGTGCGATGCACGCGCTCCATGTGCGGCATCAGCACCGTAAAGCGGCCGTCGGCGGTCGTCACCGACGTGATGCCGGCCGGCGAGCCGTTCGGGTTGAACGGATAGCGCTCGGTCGCTTCGCCGCGATGGTCGACGTAGCGCATCGCGACCGCGACGCTGCCGATGTCGCCCTGCTGCGAGAAGTCCGCATAGCCTTCGCCGTGCGCGACCGCGACCGGGATCCGCGAGCCTTCCATCCCCGCGAAGAAGATCGACGGCGACGCCTGCACCTCGACGAACGAGAAGCGCGCCTCGAACTGCTCCGACTTGTTGCGCGTGAACTTCGGCCATGCTTCCGCACCCGGGATCATCGACGCAATGCTCGACAGCATCTGGCAGCCGTTGCAGATACCGAGCGCGAACGTGTCCGGGCGTGCGAAGAATGCCGAGAACATGTCGGCCAGGTTCGCGTTGAAGCGGATCGTCTTCGCCCAGCCCTCGCCCGCGCCCAGCACGTCGCCATACGAGAAGCCGCCGCACGCCACCGCGCCCGCGAAATCGGCGAGCGTCACGCGGCCCGCGAGCAGGTCGCTCATGTGCACGTCGTGCGCGTCGAAGCCGGCGCGGTCGAACGCATAGGCGGTTTCGAGGTGCGAGTTCACGCCCTGCTCGCGCAGGACCGCAACGCGCGGACGCGCGCCGGTCGCGATGTACGGCGCGGCGATGTCGTCGGCCGGCTCGAACGTCAGCACCGGCGCGATGCCCGGGTCGGCCGCGTCGAGCAGCGTGTCGTATTCGGCATCCGCGCAGGCCGGGTTGTCGCGCAGGCGCGCGATGCGCCAGCTCACCTCGGCCCATGCGCGATGCAGATCGACGCGCGGCGCGTCGAAGACCTTCTTCGCATCGCGGAACACTTCGATCACGTCGCGCTCGTTGACCGTGCCGATCACGTGCGAGCAGGCGGACAGGCCGAATTCGCGCAGCGCGCCGAGCACCGCGTCGCGATCCGCCGCGCGCACCTGCACGACGGCGCCGAGCTCTTCCGAGAACAGCGCGCGCAGCGTGCGGTCGTCGCGGCGGCCGCTCGTCTGCTTCGCCCAGTCCTTCGCATCGCCGTAGTCGGATTCGTGATTCTCGTCGAGCGTCAGCATGTCGACGTTCAGCGACACGCCCGCGTGGCCCGCGAACGCCATTTCGCAGACCGTCGCCCACAGGCCGCCGTCCGAGCGGTCGTGGTATGCAAGCAGCTTGCCTTGCGCGTTCAGCGACTGGATCGCCGTGAAGAAGCGCTTCAGGTCTTCCGGATCGTCGACGTCCGGCACCGAGTTGCCGACCTGCTGCGTGACCTGCGCGAAGATGCTGCCGCCCATGCGGTTCTTGCCGCGGCCGAGGTCGATCGCGATCAGCACGCTGTCGCCGGCGTCGGCGACGCGCTGCAGCTGCGGCGTCAGATGCCGGCGCACGTCCTCGACCGGCGCGAACGCCGAGATGATCAGCGACACCGGCGCGACGACTTCCTTCGCGACGCCCGCGTCGTCCCACTTCGTCTTCATCGACAGCGAATCCTTGCCGACCGGAATGCCGATGCCCAGCGCCGGGCACAGCTCCATGCCGATCGCCTTCACCGTGTCGAACAGCGCGGCGTCTTCGCCGGCGGTGCCGCATGCGGCCATCCAGTTCGCGGACAGCTTCAGCTTGTCGAGCGACGCGATCGGCGCGCTCGCGATGTTGGTGATCGCCTCGCCCACCGCCATGCGGCCCGATGCGGGCGCGTCGATCACGGCGAGCGGCGTGCGCTCGGCCATCGTCATCGCTTCGCCCTTGAAGCCCGCGTAGTCGAGCGCCGTCACCGCGCAGTCGGCGACGGGCACCTGCCACGGGCCGACCATCTGGTCGCGCACCGACGTGCCGCCGACCGAGCGGTCGCCGATCGTGATCAGGAACGACTTGCTCGCGACGGTCGGGTGCTTCAGCACGTCGACGGCCGCCTGCGACAGCGCGATGCCCGTCACGTCGACCGGCGCACGCTCGGTGCTCACGCGCGTGACGTCGCGGTGCATGCGCGGCGGCTTGCCGAGCAGCACTTCCATCGGCATGTCGACCGGATATTCGTCGCTGCCGGTCGCCTGGTCGTCGACCAGCTGCAGCTGGCGCTCGTCGGTCGCGACGCCGACCACCGCGAACGGGCAGCGCTCGCGCGCGCAGATCGCCTCGAAGCGCGGCAGGTCGCCCGGCGCGATCGCCAGCACGTAGCGCTCCTGCGCCTCGTTCGACCAGATTTCGCGCGGCGACAGGCCCGACTCCTCGAGCGCGACCTTGCGCAGCTCGAAACGCGCGCCCTTGCCCGCGCCGTCGACGATCTCGGGGAAGGCATTCGACAGGCCGCCCGCGCCGACGTCATGGATGCTCAGGATCGGGTTCTCGGCGCCGAGCTGCCAGCAGCCGTTGATCACTTCCTGCGCGCGGCGCTCGATTTCCGGGTTGCCGCGCTGCACCGAGTCGAAATCGAGCTCGGCCGTGTTCGCGCCGGTCGCCATCGAGCTCGCCGCGCCGCCTCCCATGCCGATCCGCATGCCGGGGCCGCCGATCTGGATCAGCAAGGAGCCTGCCGGCACGTCGTGCTTGTGCGTGTGCTGGTCGGCGATGTTGCCGAGGCCGCCCGCGATCATGATCGGCTTGTGATAGCCGCGCACCTGGCCGCCGACGTTCTGCTCGTACACGCGGAAGTAGCCGCCGAGGTTCGGGCGGCCGAATTCGTTGTTGAACGCGGCGCCGCCGAGCGGGCCGTCGACCATGATCTGCAGCGGCGACGCGATGCGGTCCGGGCGGCCGTACGGGCCGTGCGGCTCGTTCGGGTTGCGCTCGCCGACCGGCTGGGCCGCGTCGCGCGCGTTTTCCCACGGCTGGCGTGCGTCGGGCAGGTCGAGGTTCGACACGGTGAAGCCCGTCAGGCCCGCCTTCGGCCGCGCGCCGCGGCCCGTCGCGCCTTCGTCGCGGATCTCGCCGCCCGCGCCGGTCGCCGCGCCCGGGAACGGCGAGATCGCCGTCGGGTGGTTGTGCGTCTCGACCTTCATCAGCGTGTGCGTGAGCTCGGTGTGGCGGCCGTAGCGCTCGCCCGGCTCGCCGGCCGCGCCCGTGCCGCGCGGGAACCAGCGTTCCGCTTCCGCGCCCACCATGATCGACGAGTTGTCCGAATACGCGACGATCGTGCCTTGCGGGCTCAGCTTCTCGGTATTGCGGATCATCGCGAACAGCGACATGTCCTGCGCCTCGCCGTCGATCGTCCACTGCGCGTTGAAGATCTTGTGGCGGCAGTGCTCGCTGTTCGCCTGCGCGAACATCATCAGCTCGACGTCGGTCGGGTTGCGCTCGAGCTTGCGGAACGCGTCGACCAGGTAGTCGATCTCGTCGTCGGCGAGCGCAAGGCCCAGCTCGACGTTCGCGCGCTCGAGCGCGCCGCGGCCCTGCCCGAGCACGTCGACGGTCGCGAGCGGCTTGGCCGGCAGCTCGTCGAACAGGTGCTGCGCGTCGTCGCGCGACGCGACCGCGCTTTCGGTCATCCGGTCGTGCAGCGCCGCGGCGACGGCCGCGCGCGCTTCGTCGGACAGCGCCTTCTTCCCGCCGAGCAGGCCCGACTTCAGCGTGACCGTGTACTCGACGCCGCGCTCGATGCGCCGCACGTGCGTGAGGCCGCAGTGCTGCGCGATGTCGGTGGCCTTGCTCGCCCACGGCGATACCGTACCGAGGCGCGGCAGCACGACGAACGACTCGCTGCTCCCCTTCTCGGCCGCCGGCTCGAACGGCGCGCCGTAGTGCATCAGCGCATCGATGCGCGCGCTGTCGTCGGCCGACAGCGGCTCACTGGCGTTGACGAAATGCAGGAACTGGCCGCGGACCGTGACGATGTTGGCGTCGATCTGCCTGAGCGTGTCGAGCAGACGGGTCTGACGGAAATCGGAAAGGGCCGAAGCGCCGGGAAAACACGAGAAGTGAGCCATGGGCTGGACTGACGTCGATGAGTCGCGCAAGGTGGCGACGTGGGGCGAAAGGAAGGCCGTAATTATACCCGGAAGTCGGCCGCCCAAGACCCGCGCGTGCGCGCCGTCGCGGCGCGAACGCCGCCGGCCGCCGGTTTGGCGCTATCATTGCCGGTTCACCGGGCCGCACGGCCCGTCACGCGAATCACCCACCGGGCAGCCGTGCCGCTGCCCGTCATCGAAGCAATCCATGGATGTCATCGTCATCGGCGGCGGAATCAGCGGCGTCGCCACCGCCTACCAGCTGCGCGCGGCCGGCCATCGCGTCTGCGTGGTCGAGCGCCACGCGACCGTCGCGCAGGGTGCGACCTACGGCGACGGCGGCACGCTGCTGCCGAGCCCGCTCGACGTCTGGTTCGGGCCGACCTTCATGCGCCAGCGCCACGCACGCGACAGCGGCATCGTCTACAAGCCCGGGCTGAACGGCGCCGTGCGGCGCTTCGTGAAGCAGCTCGGCGCGCTGCGCGAACCCGACGCGTTCGCCGCCCAGTACGAACGGCTGCGCCCGCTGATTGACGCGTCGCGCGACGCGCTCGCCGACATCGAAGCCCGCTTCGACCTCGAATTCGAACAGAAGACCGGCGTGCTGCACGTCGTGCGCGACGCCTCGGACTGGGACGCCGCCCAGCCCGCGCTCGAGCTGCTGCGCACGCTCGACCTGCCGCACCGCATGCTGACGGCCGCCGAATGCGCGGCGCTCGAGCCGTCGGTGCCTGCCGAACCGGCGTTCGCCGGCGGCGTACTGCTCGAAACCGAGCGCACCGCGAACTGCCCGTTGTTCGCGAAACTGCTCAAGCAGCTGCTCGACGAGCACGGCGTGCAGTTCCGCTTCGGCGCGGAAGTCGCCGCGATCCGCACCGACACCGGCCGGGCCGCGGTCGAGCTCGCGCCGCCGCGCGGCGACCGGCGCGCCGCGAAGACGCGCGAGGTCGACGTGATTTCCGCCGATGCGATCGTGGTGGCCGCGGGCGCGGGCAGCCTCGCGCTGCTCGAACGGCTCGGCATGCAGGTGCCGCTGCATCCGTTGCGCGTGCACACGCTGACCGCGCCGGTCGCCTACGTCGAACACGCGCCGCACCTGACCGTCGTCGATTCGGTCAAGCGGATCGCGATGACCCGTACCCAGCAGCGGCTGCGCGTCGGCGGCGGCGCGGTGCTGCAAAGCGCACAGGACGCCGCGCGGCCGCTCGCCGAACCGCTCGCCGAGGCCGCGCTCGCGCTGCTCGGCCAGGCCGCTCACGACTGGGTGCCGGGCGCGGCGAAGATCTCCGCCGCGCTGTCGTGGCAAGGCACGCAGCTGCTGTCGCCGGACGGCCTGCCGGTCGTCGGCCCGACCCCGCATCCGCGCGTGTTCGCCAATTTCGGGCATGGCCCGGCCGGTTGGGGGCTCGCCTGCGGGTCTGCTAAAGTGGTGGCGGATTACCTCGGCGGCTCGACGCAGCAATGGCCCGCCGACACGCTCGCGGCGCTGCGCGCCGAGCGCTTCACGCACTGACCGGCCGCGCGGGCATGCCCGGCGGCGCCACCGTCCCGCCGCCATGACCGCCACCCATCCGCTTCCCGACCCCGAACCGATCGCGCTGTGGCGCGCCGCCGACCTGCGCGCCACCGAAGCCGCCGCGGCCGCGGCGCTGCCGCCGCACACGCTGATGGCGCGCGCGGGCGCCGCCGCCGCGCGCTGGCTGTCCGAACGCGTGGCCGGCGACGACCGCCCCGTGTGGTTCGCGGTCGGCCCCGGCAACAACGGCGGCGACGCGCTCGTCGCGGCCGCGGAACTGCAGCAGCTCGGCGTCGCGACGCAGGCATGGATGCCCGTCGCGGTGAAGCCCGACGACGCGCAATGGGCGCTCGGCGTCGCCCGCGCCGCCGGCGTGCCGGTGTCGGCCGAGCCGCCGGCGTCGCTCGACGGCTACGCGTGGGTCGCCGACGGCCTGTTCGGCATTGGCCTCGCACGCGCGCTGGACGGCGCGTTCGCCGCCGAAGCCGCCCGCATCGCCACGCGCGCCCGCACCACCGGCCGCGTGCTCGCGCTCGACGTGCCGAGCGGGCTCGACGGCGACACCGGCCGGATCGTCGGCGCGGGCGCCGCGGCGGCGGCCACGCACACGCTGACCTTCATCGGCGCGAAGCCCGGCCTGTACATGGGCGAAGGCCGCGATCTCGCCGGCGAAATCGCGGTCGCGTCGCTCGACGTGCCGCCCCCGGCCGCGCCGGACGTGGTGCTCAACGCGCCGGCCCGGTTCGCGGCGGCACTGCCCGCGCGCGCGTTCGCCTCGCACAAGGGCACGTTCGGCAGCCTGGCCGTGATCGGCGGCGACACCGGCATGTGCGGCGCGCCGATCCTCGCCGCGCGCGCCGCGCTGTTCGCCGGCGCGGGCAAGGTGCATGTCGGCTTCCTCGGCGCGGGCGCGCCGCCCTACGATCCGCCGTTCCCCGAACTGATGCTGCACCTGGCCGACGACCTCGATCCGGGCGCGATGACCGCGATCGCGGCCGGCTGCGGGCTCGGCACGCGCGAGGCCGCGGCGACGCTCGTACGCGACGTGCTCGCGCACGAGGCAGCCACGCTGCTCGATGCCGACGCGCTGAACCTGATCGCCACGCACCCCGAACTGGCAGCCACGGTGGCCGCTCGCGGCGCGCAGGGCCGCCCATGTGTCCTGACCCCGCATCCGCTGGAAGCGGCGCGGCTGCTCGGCAGCGACACCGAGACCGTGCAGCGCGACCGACTCGCGGCGGCCCACGCGCTCGCGGCGCGCTTCGCGAGCGTCGTCGTGCTGAAAGGCGCCGGCACCGTGATCGCCGCGCCCGACGGCCGCCTGACGGTCAATCCGACCGGCAACGCGGCGCTCGCCACGGGCGGCACCGGCGACGTGCTCGGCGGCGTGATCGGCGCACTGCTCGCGCAGCGCGTCGCGCCCCATGCGGCCGCGCTCGCGGGCGTGTACCTGCACGGCCTCGCGGCCGACACGCTGGTCGCGGACGGCACGGGCCCGGCCGGCCTGACGGCCGGCGAACTCGCGCCCCGGGTGCGCACGCTGATCAACCGGCTTTTTTACCCGTGCAGGCGCGCGAACACATAACGCCGCTATACTGACTCCCCCGCCGCACGGCGGGCCCGCTCGTCCGCCGGCCGCCCGAACCCGACGCGCCGGCGCGGCATTCCTCCCGATTCACGCCTCACTCGAACCGTCATGACGCTGAATTCGTTCCCCGCCTGGACTGCCCTTCAAACCCACTACGAACAGATCCGCGGCGCCCGGCTGCGCGACTGGTTCGCACCGGAAAACGACCCCGCGCCCACCCGTGCCGAGCGCTTCACGTTCTCCGGCGGCGGCCTTGCGGCCGACTTCTCGAAAAACCGCATCACCGACGACACGCTGCGCCTGCTCGTGCAGCTCGCACGCGACGCCGGCGTCGAAGCGCGCCGCGACGCGATGTTCGCGGGCGACATCGTCAATCCGACCGAGGGCCGCGCGGCGCTGCACACCGCGCTGCGCGCGACCGATCCGCACGCGCCGTTCCACGCGCAGGTCAGCGCCGAGCGCGCCAAGCTGGCGACGTTCGCGCGCGCCGTGCGCAGCGGCGCGTGGACCGGCTACACCGGCAAGCGCATCCGTCACGTGATCAACATCGGCATCGGCGGTTCGGATCTCGGCCCGAAGATGGTCGTGCACGCGCTGCACCACGTCGCGACGCACGAGATCTCGACGCACTTCGTGTCGAACGTCGACGGCGCCGACCTCGCGCGCGTGCTCGAGCAGGTCGACCCGGAGGAAACGCTCGCGATCATCGTGTCGAAGACCTTCACGACGCTCGAGACGATGACCAACGCGCACTCGCTGCGCGACTGGTTCGTCGCGAAGGGCTGCCCCGAAAGCGCGCTGTCGAAGCACTTCGTCGGCGTGTCGGCGAACCCGGCCGAAGTCGTCCGGTTCGGCATCGACGCGAGCAACGTGTTCGAGATGTGGGACTGGGTCGGCGGCCGCTATTCGCTGTGGTCGGCGGTCGGGCTGTCGATCATGATCGCGGTCGGCCCGGAGCATTTCGACGAACTGCTCGCCGGCGCGAACGACATGGACCGGCATTTCCGCGACGCGCCGCTCGAGCGCAACCTGCCGGTGCTGCTCGGCCTGATCGGCATCTGGTATCGCAACTTCTTCGGCTCGCAGAGCTACCTGGTCGCGCCGTACTCGGAGGCGCTGCATTTCCTGCCGTCGTACCTGCAGCAGCTCGAGATGGAGAGCAACGGCAAGTCCGCGCGCCTGGACGGCCGCTTCGTCGACTACCCGACGTCCGCCGTGACCTGGGGCGAGCCCGGCACCAACGGCCAGCACGCGTTCTTCCAGATGCTGCACCAGGGGCCGACGATCGTGCCGATCGATTTCATCGCGGTGCTGACGCCCGAGCATCCGCTCGCGAGCCATCATCCGAAGCTGCTCGCGAACTGCTTCGCGCAGAGCGAGGCGCTGATGCTCGGCCGCACGCTCGACGAGGCGCGCAAGGTTGCCGGCCCCGGCAACGAGGCGCTTGCGCCGCACCTGACCTTCCCCGGCAACCGCCCGACGACGACGCTGCTCGTCGACGCGCTGACGCCCCGCTCGCTCGGCGCGCTGATCGCGCTGTACGAGCACAAGGTGCTGGTGCAGGCATCGGTGTGGCAGATCAATCCGTTCGACCAATGGGGCGTCGAACTCGGCAAGATTCTCGGCAAGGTGGTCGAGGCGGACCTGAACGGCGATGCGCTCGATCCGGCGAAGCACGACTCGTCGACGACGGCGCTGATCGCGCGCGCACGCGCGGCGCTCAAGCACTGACGGAAACGACGCCGGCCGCGCGATGCGCAACACGCATGCGCGGCCTGATCGTCGAAGCGGCGATCAGGTGCCGCGGTGCACCGCGCGCGGCGTCACAATGCGGCCCGCATCGAGCATCACCGTCGTCGCGCAGCGGCGCGCGAGCTCGGGATCGTGCGTGACCAGCACGAGCGTCGAGCCGTGCGTGCGGTTGAGTTCGAACATCAGGTCGATGACCGCGTGGCCGGTCGCGGCATCGAGGCTGCCGGTCGGCTCGTCGGCGAACAGGATCGACGGGTGGGTGACGAACGCGCGCGCGAGCGCGACGCGCTGCTGCTCGCCGCCGGAAAGCAGCTTCGGGTAATGCGTGGTGCGCTCGCCGAGCCCGACCTGCACGAGCAGCGCACGCGCGCGGTCGGCCGCGTCGCGCGCGCCGATGCCGCCTTGCAGCTCGAGCGGCAGCATCACGTTTTCGAGCGCGGTCAGGTGCGGCATCAGCTGGAACGACTGGAACACGAACCCGACCGAGCCGTTGCGCAGCGCGGCGCGCGCGTCCTCGTCGAGTTGTTCGAGCGGCTGGCCGAGCAGGCGAACCGTGCCGCTCGTCGCGCTGTCCAACCCCGCGAGCAGGCCGAGCAGCGTCGATTTGCCGGACCCCGACGCGCCGACGATCGCGAGGCTGCTGCCGGCGCGCACGGCGAGCTCGATACCGTCGAGGATCGTCAGCTCGCCGGTCGCGTCGGCGACACGCTTGCTCACGCCATGGACTTCGATGATCGGATCGCTAATCTTGAGCATGGACACGACTATTCGCAGAAAGAGACGCGCGGCGCTCGCCGCGCTGTTGAGCGGCGCGCTCGCCGCGACCGCGGCCGGCCTCGCTTGCGCCGCGACTTCGCCGGCCGCATCGCCGGGCCAGCCCGTGATCGTCGTGCTGGGCGACAGCCTGTCGGCCGAATACGGCCTGCCGCGCGACACCGGATGGGTGGCGCTGCTGCGGCAACGACTCGCCACCGAGCGGATCGATTATAGCGTCGCGAACGCGAGCGTCAGCGGCGACACCACGAGCGGCGGACGCGCGCGCCTGCCCGCGGTCCTCGAGCGGCTCAAGCCCGCGATCGTCGTCGTCGAGCTCGGCGCGAACGATGCGCTGCGCGGCGTGCCGCTGGCGACGACCGAGCACAACCTGCGCGAGATCGTCGCCGATGCGCAGCGCGCCCGCGCGAAGGTCGTGCTGGTCGGCATGTACGTGCCGCCCAACTACGGCCCCGACTACACGCAGAAATTCCACGGCATCTACACCAAGCTGTCGAAGGACCTGCGCGTGCCGCTCGTGCCGTTCCTGCTGGCCGGCCTCGAGAACAGGCCCGAGATGTTCCAGGCCGACCAGATCCATCCGACGCAGCAGGCGCAGGGCGCGCTGCTCGACAACGTGTGGCCGTCACTGAAGCCGCTGCTCGTCAAGCCGCGCGGCTGAGCACACCGGACCCGCGGCCCGCCTGCGCCCGGCCAACAAAAAGCCCCGCTCGATGGCGGGGCTTTTTGTTGGCGACGAAGCGGCGATCAGTTGCCGCTGTCCTGCGGCGTGCTGGCCGTCGAACCGTACAGCTTCACCTTCGAGCGGTCGCGCAGTGCGGCGAGATACGCTTCGCCTTCGCTCTGCGCATCGACCTGCGCCATCTGCTGCTGCGCGGCCGCGAGCTGCTGCGGGTCGACCGCGGAGCCCGCGATCACCGAGTTCACGCGATAGATCGCGTAGCCGTCCGCGCCGAGATCGACGCCGACATAAGCCGGCAGCGTCTTCGCATCGACCTTGTAGACCGCGCTCAGCGCCGCCGCAGGCAGGCCGTGCGACTGCGTGCGCGAAACCGTCTGGGCCGCCGCGAAGCCCGCAGTCGCCTTCGACTTCTGCAGCTCCGCGAGCTTCGCCGCGCCGTCCTTCTTCGCGAGCTCGCCCGCCTGCTCGGCGATCACCTTCTGGCGCACCGCATCCTTGATCGCGTCGAGCGCGGGCACGGCGGCCGGCTTGTAGTCGGTCACGCGCGCCGAGATCAGCGTGTTGTTGCCGATGTCGATCGCCTGCGTGTTGTTCTGGCTCTTCACCGCATCGCTGGCAAACACCGCGGCCAGGAACTTCGCATTGTTCAGCGGGCTGGTCGGCGGCAGCGCGGGGTTCGGCGTCGGCGTGACGGTGGCCGTCTGGATCGTCAGCTTGTACTTGTCGGCGGCCGGCTGCAGGCTCTTCGCCTTTTCGTAGACGGTCGACGTGAAGCCTTCCGCGTTGTCCGAGAACGCCTTCGACGCATACTGCTGCTTCAGGTCGACGGCAATCGCATCCTTCACTTCCGCGAACGGCTTGACCGCCGCCGGCTTCACTTCGGTCGCCTTCAGGATGTGGAGGCCGAGATCCGACTGCACGACGCCGCTCACGTCGCCCTGCTTCAGCGCGAACGCGGCATCGTCGAATGCCTTACCGCCCGCCGTCGAGCCGCGCGCGATGAAGCCGAGGTCGCCGCCCTTCGCCGCCGACGGCGCGTCCTGCGAGTTCTTCTGCGCGATCTGCGCGAACTGGTCCGGATGCGCCTTCACGTCGGCGAGCAGCTGCTCGGCCTTCGCTTTCGCGGCCGCCTTGTCCGCGGCGCTCGCGTCGCTGGCCGCCGCGATGAAGATGTGGCTCACGCGCACCTGCGCTTCGGTGCGGAAGTGCGTCGGGTTGTCGTCGTAGAATTTCCTGATGTCCGCGTCGGTCGGCTGCGCGCTTGCCGCAGCGGCGGCCGGCGAATAGACGACATACTGGATCGTCGCGGTCTCGGGCGTCGCGAAGCGCTGCTTGTGCGCGTCGTAGTATGCGGCGAGCTGCGCATCGGTCGGCTGCACCTTCGACGCGTAGTCGCTCGTCTTCAGCACGAGCGCCTGCACTTCACGCTGCTGCGCGGCCAGTTCGGACAGGCGCTGCGCGAGGCTCTTCGGCGTGAATGCGCTCGACACGATGCTCGCCGGGATCTGCTGCAGCGACAGGCTGTAGCGCACGCGCTCCTGATACTGCTCGGGCGTCATGCCCTGGAACGACAGCAGCTGCGCATAACGCTCGACGTCGATCGAGCCGTCCGGCTTCTTCATCGACGCGATCATCGGGTCGCCCAGCAGCGCTTCGCGCACTGCGTTGTCGGATGCGGTCAGGTGCAGGCGCTGCGTCTCGTCGGCGAGCACGCGCTGCTGGATCAGGCCGTCGAGCACTTCCTTGCGGTGTTCGGGCGTATCGAACGTCTTCAGGTCGAACTGCGCGCCGAGCATCTGGCGCGCGCGATCGACCTGCTGACGGAACGCGCCGTCGAATTCGACCCGCGTGATCTTGTGCCCGTTGATCGCCGCGACGTTCGCGCTTTCGTCGAAGAAACCGCGGAAACCTTGGATCCCGACAAAACCCAGCCCCGGCAAGACGATCAGGAGCAGGAGCGCCATCATCAGGCGCTGGTGATTACGGAAGAAATCGAGCATGCGTGACGGGGAAAATTGGACAAAACGTCCGATATTACAACAGCGGGCGGGAAAAAAGCGAAACTGACGCCGTGCCGGCGACCGACAAACAAAAATGCCCGCACGAGGCGGGCATTTATTGTTTTGGCGGAGCGGACGGGACTCGCCTACATCCCGCAGGCCGCGGCTGCGCCTGCAGGCGCATCCCTTCGAGTCCCGCCGGAAGCCGCGCAGGCGGCTTCCTCCACTCCGCAGTCACGTGCCCGCCCGCGGGCACAAGAAAGGCTGCAAACAAAAATGCCCGCACGAGGCGGGCACTTATTGTTTTGGCGGAGCGGACGGGACTCGAACCCGCGACCCCCGGCGTGACAGGCCGGTATTCTAACCGACTGAACTACCGCTCCTTGGTCTTGCAGAATCACGAAACTGGTGGGTGCTGAGAGGCTCGAACTCCCGACCTACGCCTTGTAAGGGCGCCGCTCTACCAACTGAGCTAAGCACCCGCTTCGGATTCAATCTGGCTGCGATCTGCGTTTCGGCATCAACAACCAGCGAGCCCGCTACTTTAATCCATCCTTCAACACTTTACCAGCCCTGAAACGCGGAATTTTTGCAGCGCCGATCTCGATCGGCGCGCCGGTGCGCGGATCGCGCCCCTGCCGCGCACTGCGCTCGGCCACCAGGAACGTGCCGAAGCCCGCAATCGTCACGCTGCCGTCCGACTTGAGCGTCTGCGTCACCGCGTCGATCACCGCCTCCAGCGCGCGCGAAGCGGACAGCTTAGACAGGTCCGCCTGCCGCGCGATGTGCTCGATCAGTTCAGTCTTGTTCATCCACCCGCCTCCTGTCGCCAAGCCCGCGCGCCACGTCGCCGCGAGCCCATGAAAAAACCCGCGGACACGCCGCGGGTTTCGTGAACAACCGTCACATGAGACTCAGTGCTTGACGACTTCCGTCGAGCCGGCATCCTTCGCCGTTTCCGCGACCGGGGCCGCGGCCTTCGCCTCTTCTTCCGGCGGCAGCGGCGTCGGCGCCCGTTCGAGCGCAAGTTCGAGCACCTTGTCGATCCAGCGGACCGGCACGATCTCGATCGCGTTCTTCACGTTGTCCGGGATCTCCGCGAGATCCTTCACGTTCTCTTCCGGAATCAGCACGAGCTTGATGCCGCCGCGATGCGCCGCGAGCAGCTTCTCTTTCAGGCCGCCGATCGGCAGGACCTCGCCGCGCAGCGTGATTTCGCCCGTCATCGCGACATCGGCGCGCACGGGGATGCCCGTCAGCACCGACACCAGCGCGGTCGTCATCGCGCCGCCTGCGGACGGACCGTCCTTCGGCGTCGCGCCTTCCGGCACGTGGATGTGGATGTCCTGCTTCTCGAACGCTTCGTCCTTGATGCCCAGACGCCGCGAACGCGAGCGCACGACCGAACGCGCCGCCTCGACCGATTCCTTCATCACGTCGCCGAGCGAACCCGTGCGGATCACGTTGCCCTTGCCCGGCATCACCGCGGCTTCGATCGTCAGCAGATCGCCGCCGACTTCCGTCCACGCGAGGCCCGTCACCTGGCCAACCTGGTTTTCCTTCGCCGCGAGGCCAAAGTCGTACTTGCGCACGCCGAGGAACGTATCGAGATTCTCGCCGTCGACCTTGATCGCGCCCGTTGCCTTCTTCAGCAGCAGCATCTTCACGACCTTGCGGCAGATCTTCGACACTTCCCGCTCGAGCGAACGCACACCGGCTTCGCGCGTGTAGTAGCGGATGATGTCGCGGATCGCCTGCTCGGCGACCTCGATCTCGCCTTCCTTCAGGCCGTTGTTCTTCTTCTGCTTCGGCAGCAGGTAACGCTGCGCGATGCTGACCTTCTCGTCTTCCGTGTAGCCCGACAGACGGATCACTTCCATCCGGTCGAGCAGCGGCGGCGGGATGTTCAGCGAGTTCGACGTCGCGACGAACATCACGTCCGACAGGTCGAAGTCGACCTCGATGTAGTGGTCGGCGAACGTGTGGTTCTGTTCCGGATCGAGCACTTCGAGCAGCGCCGACGACGGATCGCCGCGGAAATCCATGCCCATCTTGTCGACTTCGTCGAGCAGGAACAGCGGATTGCGCACGCCGACCTTCGTCAGGCTCTGCAGGATCTTGCCCGGCATCGAACCGATGTAGGTGCGACGGTGGCCACGGATCTCGGCTTCGTCACGCACGCCGCCGAGCGCCATGCGGACGAACTTGCGGTTCGTCGCGCGTGCGATCGACTGGCCGAGCGAGGTCTTGCCGACGCCAGGAGGCCCGACGAGGCACAGGATCGGCGCCTTGACCTTGTCGACGCGCTGCTGCACCGCGAGATACTCGAGGATGCGTTCCTTGACCTTCTCGAGGCCGAAGTGATCCTCGTCGAGCACCTGCTCGGCGTTCGACAGGTCGTTGTTGACCTTGCTCTTCTTGCGCCACGGCAGGCCGATCAGCGTGTCGATGTAGTTGCGCACGACAGTGGCTTCCGCCGACATCGGCGACATCAGCTTCAGCTTCTTCAGCTCGGCGTCGGCCTTCTTCTTCGCTTCCTTCGGCATGCGCGCGGCGTTGATGCGCTTTTCGAGTTCCTCGAGATCGGCGCCCTCTTCACCCTCGCCCAGTTCCTTCTGGATCGCCTTGACCTGTTCGTTCAGGTAGTACTCGCGCTGGCTCTTCTCCATCTGGCGCTTCACGCGCCCGCGGATGCGCTTTTCGACCTGCAGGATGTCGATCTCGGCTTCGAGCTGCGCGAGCAGGTGCTCGAGGCGCTCGACGACCGGGAACATCTCGAGGATGTGCTGCTTCTGGTCGAGCTTCAGCGGCAGGTGCGCGGCGATGGTGTCCGCGAGCCGGCCCGCTTCATCGATGCCCGACAGCGACGTGAGGATCTCCGGCGGGATCTTCTTGTTCAGCTTCACGTACTGGTCGAACTGCGACACGATCGCGCGGCGCAGCGCTTCCGTTTCCGCGCTGTCCGCGTGGTCCGGTTCAAGCGGCAGGACTTCGCACGAGAACTGCGTCTCCTGCTCCTCGATCGACAGCGCCTTCGCGCGCTGCAGCCCTTCGACCAGCACCTTCACGGTGCCGTCCGGCAGCTTCAGCATCTGGAGGATGTTCGCGACGCAACCGACCTCGTACATGTCCTTTTCGGTCGGCTCGTCCTTGGCCGCGGTTTTCTGGGCGACCAGCATGATGTGCTTGCCGCCTTCCATCGCTGCTTCGAGGGCCTTGATCGATTTCGGCCGGCCCACGAAGAGCGGAATCACCATGTGCGGGAAAACGACGACGTCCCGCAGCGGCAGCAGCGGGAGCGTGATGCGTTCCGGCGGGAGAAGTTGGGTGCCTGACATTTCATTTCCCCATGAGTGGAATCAATTGTTCGGTAATTGAGGCCGGCACTTCGGATTGCAAGGCCTTCAAGCGTGGGAAATATTCGGTAAGAAAGTAACCGCCGCGTGTCGAGTCAGATTACCCACAAGATAAACGAAAAAAAGCCGCTCACGCTTTGATGAACGGCTTTTTTCCTCAATACATCGTCGTCAAGCCGGTCAATTCGAACCCGCCACCTTCGGCGTGTCCTCGTAGATCAACAGCGGCTTGCCGTCGCCGTCGATGACGTTCTCGTCGATGATGACCTTGCTGACCCCTTTCATGGTCGGCAATTCGTACATCACGTCGAGCAGCGCCTGTTCGATGATCGAACGCAGGCCACGCGCGCCGGTCTTGCGGCGGATCGCCTTGCGGGCGACTGCCTGCAGCGCGGCCGGGCGGATTTCCAGCTCGACGCGCTCCATCGCGAACAGCTTGTGATACTGCTTGACGAGCGCGTTCTTCGGCTCGACGAGGATCTTCATCAGCGCGGCCTCGTCCAGCTTGCCGAGCGTTGCGACCACCGGCAGACGGCCGATCAATTCGGGGATCAAGCCGAATTTGATCAGATCCTCCGGCTCGACCTCGCGCAGCACCTCGCCGGCATCGCGCTCCTGCTTGCTCTTGACCGTCGCGCCGAAGCCGATGCCCGTTTTCTCGGTGCGGTCGGTGATCACCTTCTCCAGGCCGTCGAACGCGCCACCGCAAATGAACAGGATGTTGGTCGTGTCGACCTGGATGAAATCCTGGTTCGGATGCTTGCGGCCGCCCTGCGGCGGCACCGACGCCATCGTGCCCTCGACGAGCTTCAGCAGCGCCTGCTGGACGCCCTCGCCCGACACGTCGCGGGTGATCGAAGGGTTGTCCGACTTGCGGCTGATCTTGTCGATTTCGTCGATGTAGACGATCCCGCGCTGGGCCTTCTCGACCTCGTAGTTGCAGTTCTGCAACAGCTTCTGGATGATGTTCTCGACGTCCTCGCCGACGTAGCCGGCTTCGGTCAGCGTCGTCGCATCGGCAATCACGAACGGCACGTTCAAGAGACGTGCCAGCGTCTGCGCGAGCAGCGTCTTGCCGGAGCCCGTCGGGCCGATCAGCAGGATGTTGCTCTTCGACAGCTCGACGTCGTCCTTCTTGTCGAGATGCTTGAGACGCTTGTAGTGGTTGTAGACGGCCACCGCGAGGATTTTCTTCGCGCGCTCCTGCCCGATCACGTACTGATCGAGGATGTCGCGAATTTCCTGCGGGCTCGGCAGATCCGACCGGGACAGGCTGGCCTCGACGCCCGCGGCTGCCGCCTCGTCGCGAATGATCTCGTTGCACAGGTCGATACATTCATCGCAGATGAAGACCGACGGGCCGGCAATGAGTTTTTTCACCTCATGCTGACTCTTGCCGCAGAACGAGCAATACAACAGCTTCTCGCTGTTCGAACCTTTTTTGTCCGCCATGAATGTATGAGCCTCCGGACAGGTAAATGACATGATACGCCGATGCTCCGGGCGCCACGACCTAGGGCGCGACCGGAGTCGGCTGGAGTCGGCTGGATGCGCTTGCCGCAGATGCTCAGGGCGTATCGGGATGTGCCGGCCCTAATGGGGCGGCACCCCACTAAGTTCACGGACGCTTCAGCAGCACCTGATCGATCAGCCCGTACGCCTTCGCGTCCTCGCTCGACATGAAGTTATCACGGTCGGTATCGCGCGCGATGCGCTCGACGTCCTGGCCCGTGTGCTGCGCGAGCAGCTGGTTGAGCCGTTCCTTCAGGTAGAGGATTTCGCGTGCCTGGATCTCGATGTCCGACGCCTGGCCGCGCGCGCCGCCGAGCGGCTGGTGGATCATCACGCGCGAGTTCGGCAGCGCGAAGCGCTTGCCCTTCGCGCCCGACGCGAGCAGGAACGCGCCCATGCTGGCCGCGAGCCCCATGCACAGCGTCGACACGTCCGGCTTGATGAACTGCATCGTGTCGTAGATCGCCATGCCGGCCGATACCGAGCCGCCCGGGCTGTTGATGTACAGGCTGATGTCCTTGTCCGGATTTTCGCTTTCGAGGAACAGCAGCTGCGCCACCACGAGGTTGGCGGTCTGGTCGTTGACTTCGCCGACCATGAACACGAGGCGCTCCTTCAGGAGACGCGAATAGATGTCGTACGAACGCTCGCCGCGGCCGCTCGTTTCGACGACGATCGGAACCAGCCCCAGCGCCTGGGCCTCGAAGCCCTGCGGCGCGTTCGAAGCAAGCATGTCAAGCAATTCAGCGCGAGTGATCATTCAATGAACCTTGTTCGAATTGAAAATGGAACGGAGGAAAGCCGCCCGCTCAATCGCCATATTAATGGCAACCGTGCGCCTGACGTAAAAACGGCGTGCGGGCCGTCGCTCCGACAGCCGGCACGCCGCTAGAGCGACACTTACGCTTGCGACGATGCGCTCGCGAGTGCCTCGAAGCTCACTTCCTTGTCCGTCACCTTCGCCTTGCCCAGCACGAAATCGACGACGTTGCTTTCAACGACGAACGCTTCCATCTCGGCGAGGCGCTGCTGGTTCGAATAATACCAGCGGACCACTTCCTTCGGGTCTTCGTAGCTCTTCGCGAACTCGTCGACTTCCGCGCGGATCTGCTCCGGCTTCGCTTCCAGGCTGTTCGACTTCACCAGCTCGGCGAGCACGAGGCCCAGCTTCACGCGGCGCTCGGCCTGCTCGGCGAACATTTCCGCCGGGATCGGCGCATCCTTCGCATTCGGCACGCCGCGCTGCGCGAGGTCCTGGCGCGCCATTTCGACGAGGCGCTGCTGGTCCTGCTCGATCAGCGCCTTCGGCACCTCGAGTTCGGAAATCTTCAGCAGCGCGTCCATCACCTGGTTCTTGACGATCGACTGCGTGCGGCGCTTTGCCTCGCGCTCGAGGTTTTCCTTGATCTCGCCGCGCATCTTGGCCAGATCGCCGTCCTCGATGCCGAGCGACTTCGCGAAGTCGGCGTCGATTTCCGGCAGGTGCGGCCATTCGATCTTCTTCATCGTGACCGTGAACTGGGCCGTCTTGCCGGCCACGTCCTTGCCGTGGTAGTCGTCCGGGAACTTCAGGTCGAACTGGCGCGCTTCGCCGGCCTTCAGGCCCAGCGCAGCCGTTTCGAATTCCGGCAGCATGCGGCCTTCGCCGAGCACGAACGGGAAATCTTCCGCGGTGCCGCCCTGGAACGCGACGTCGTCGATCTTGCCGACGAAGTCGACCGTCACGCGGTCGCCGTCCTTGGCTGCCGTGTCCGCGCCGCCGTCGCCGTGCTCGCCGGCTTCGCCGCGTGCGTGGAAGTGCACGCGCTGCTTGCGCAGGATGTCGAGCGTGCGGTCGATTTCCGCGTCGCCGATCGACGTGGTCGAGCGCTCGACTTCAGCCGTCGCCAGATCGCCGATCTTCACTTCCGGGTAAACCTCGAACGTCGCGTCGAACGCGTACGCGTCTTCCGCCTGCTCCTGCTTCGGCGCGAAGCTCGGCTGGCCGGCCACGCGCAGGTTTTCCGCGCGGCTGATCGTGAAGAATTCCTGGCCGATCTTGTCGCTCAGGACTTCTGCCTCGACCTGACCCGCATATTGCTGCGCGACCATCTTCAGCGGCACCTTGCCCGGGCGGAAACCCGGCATGCGCACGTTCTTCGCGAGTTTCTGGATACGGGCGTCGATTTCCTTCTGCACCGTGTCTTTCGGCAGGGAAATCGTCACACGGCGTTCAAGCTTGCCGAGGTTTTCAACAACGTTAGCCATGGCTTCAATCGTCCTAAAATTATTCGAGCGAATCGGGTTTTCCTTGCCGTGCCTGCCTGGCGGCGTGATCGCACGCCGCGCCGGGGCGCCACGCCATCCATGCAAGCGCCGGGTGGGCAAGCGCAAGCGGCTCGGAGCACGGCTTTGGCCGGAAGAATCGACTATTCTAGCAAACAATTTTCCCTGTACCGCCAGATCCGCGCACGGCCGCCGCGCAGCGCCCCGCCATGCGCGCGGATCGCCGTTATGCCGCGCGCCATATCCACGCCGGCCCGCCATCCTGTAAGCTCCGATAGAGATCGCGCCGTGCTCGCGCGGCGCCGTTTCGTCCGACCAAACCAAGCCTTCCGGAGACACCATGCCGCATCATCCGTCCGCGCCTGTCGTCGTCATCGCGCCCGATTCGTTCAAAGGCTCGCTTTCCGCCGCGCAGGTCGCAGACGCGATCGCGTCGGGCATCCGCCGTGCGCGGCCCGACGCCGTGGTGCGCTGCTGCCCGATGGCCGACGGCGGCGAGGGCACGCTCGACGCGATGCTCGCGGGCGGTGGCGCGCGGCGCACGATGCGGGTGGCCGGCGCGTCGCTCGCGGCGCGCGACGCCGCGCTCGGCGTGATCGATGCGCGCACCGCGATCGTCGAGACGGCCGAGATCGTCGGCATCACCGACCCGGTCGGGATGAGCGTGCCGGTCGACGCGCGCAGCACGCGCGGGGTGGGCGACGCGATCCGCCAGCTGCTCGACGACGGCGTGCGCCGGTTCTTCGTCGCGCTCGGCGGCAGCAGCACCAACGATGCGGGCGCGGGGCTCCTCGCGGGGCTCGGGCTGCGCTGCGTCGACGCGGCCGGCCAGCCGGTCGAGCCGGTGCCGGCGCGGCTGGCCGAGATCGTGCGAATCGACGCGTCCGGGCTCGACCCGCGCGTCGCGGAAGCGGAATTCATCGGCATGTCCGACGTCGACAACCCGCTGACGGGCGCCCATGGCGCAACCGCGGTGTTCGGCCCGCAAAAGGGCGTGACGCCGGAGCACGTTGCGACCCTCGATGCGGCGCTCGGCCATTTCGCCGACCTGCTCGAAGCGGCGCTCGACCGCCGCGGCCGCGACCTGCCGGGTGCCGGCGCTGCCGGCGGCCTCGGCTTCGCGCTGCACATGCTCGGCGCGCGCTTCGAAGCCGGTGCGGAAGTCGTCGCGCGTCAGGTCGGGCTCGATGCGGCGCTCGCGGGCGCCGACTGGCTGATCACCGGCGAAGGCCGCTCGGACGTGCAGACGCTGCACGGCAAGGCGCCGTTCATCGCGTGCCGCCACGCGCAGGCGGCAGGCGTGCCGGCATCGCTGCTGTCGGGCGCCGTCGATCCGGCCGCGCTGCCGCGCCTGTCCGACCATTTTTCCGGGTGCTTCTCGCCCGCGCCGGGCCCGATCACGCTCGACGTCGCGATCCGCGACGCCGCGAACCTGCTCGCGAACGAGGCGGAGCAGCTGACGCGCCTGAAATACGGCGCGCGCTGACCGTTGACCCGAGCGCGCGATACAGGAACAATCGGGCCCGCCCTTTTTCTTCAGGATTCGACATGAAAGGCCGTCAAGCCGGGCTCGACCAGTATCTGACCTATCGCCTCCACGTGCTCACGAAGCGCTCCGACCGCGGGATCGGCGACGTGTACCGGGACAAGCTCGGCATCTCGCTGCCCGAGGCGCGCGTGATCGCGGCCGTCGGCGCGTTCGGCCCGTTCTCGATCATGGAACTCGCGCGCCACACCAACCTCGACAAGAGCCAGGCGAGCCGCGCGGCCGAGGCCCTGCTGCAGCAGGGCCTGCTCGAGCGCAGCGCGAGCGAGGAAGACGGCCGGATCGTACTGATCGCGCTGACGCCGGACGGCCGCGCGCTGCATCGGAAAATCATGCCGATCGTGCGCAAATGGAACGACGGGCTGCTCGCGTGCCTGACCGACAGCGAGCGCAACACGTTCGAGCGGCTGCTGGACAAGGTCGTCACCCACGCGCTCGAGCGCGACGAGTAACGCGCTCGAGCGCGACGCCCGATTCACGGCGCCCCGGCGCGTTTGCCAGGGCATCCGGGTGCCCCGCCGCCTTCTAGAGTCCGCTGTTCTCCGCGCGCTGGCGCAACAGGCCGAGCACCGCGTCGCAATACGGTGTCGGCACACCCAGCTTGCGCCCCAGCTCCGGAAACACCCCCAGGATCGGCCCGACCTCCAGCGGCCGCCCCGCGTCGAAATCCTGCAGCATCGACGTCCGGAACGCGCCGAGCTTGCGCGTCACTGCGATGCGCTCCGGCGCGCTCATGCCGGTGGACAGGCCGAGCTTCGCGCCGATCCCGGCCGCCTCCTCCATCATCCGTAGCGCCAGCGCGTGCGTGAACGGGTCGTCGAGCAGGCGGTCGGCCGTCGAGCCCGTCAGCGCGCTCAGCGGATTCATGTTCATGTTGCCCCACAGCTTCGCCCAGATCTCGGTGCGGATCGCGGGCGTCACCTCGACGTCGAAGCCGCCGGCGGCGAGCGCCGCCGCGAAGCGCGACGCGGCGCCTTCGAGCGCCGGCGCGGGCGCCCCGACGATCAGGCGATTGCCGCGCCCGCGGCGCACGACGCCCGGCGCGTCAGTGCTCGCCGACAGGTGCACGACGCAGCCGATCGCCTGCGCCGGCGGCAGCGCCGCGGACACCGCGCCGCCCGGGTCGACCGCCTCGAGCGGCACGCCGTCGAGCGGCCCGGCAAACCCGTGCGTGAACCACCACGGCAGGCCGTTCATCGCCGCGACGATCACCGTGCGCGGCCCGACCAGCGGCGCAAGGCGGGCGGCCAGGCCCGGCAGCGCCTGCGCCTTCAGCGCGATCACCACGTAGTCCTGCACGCCGAGCGCCGCCGCGTCGTCGCTCGCGTCGAGCGCAACCGACGTCGGCACGCCCGTTTCGTCCAGCACGCGCATGCCGTGCGCGTTCAGCGCATCGAGTGTCGCGCCGCGCGCGTAGGCGCTCACCTGCATGCCGGCCTGCGCGAGCGCGGCCGCGAGCAGTCCGCCGATCGCACCGGCGCCGACGATCGTCGCGCGCACCGGCCCTGAATTCGTGTCGTTCATGATGGGATTCCGTCTCCTCGAAGCTGACGAGCATAGCGCCCAATGGTTGCGCATACAACCATTACGGAACATGGCTGCGCTCAGTCCGGCTCGCTGCCCGCGCCGAGCACGCTCGCGATCTGGCTCTTGTCGTGCATGCCGAGCTTGCGATATGCGCAGCGTAGGTAGTGCCGCACGGTCGTCGGCGAGATCGCCATCTGCTGCGCGACCTCCTTGTGCGAGCGGCCGGCGCCGTAATAGCGGATCGCCACGAGCTCGCGCGGCGTCAGCCGGTCGAGCAGCGAGCGCGGCCGCACCTCGAGCTGGAACAGGCCCGCCACCGGCACGCAGCGGATGCGCAGCGCAGCGCCGACGAACGGCTGCCCGGGCGCGCGCCGCAGGTGCGCGACGAGCGGCTCCGGCAGGCGCGCGCCCGCCCACTCCGGCCATTCGGCCTGCATGATGGCGTCGAAGCCGCGATCCGCGTGGTGCAGCACGCCGAAGTTGTCGCATAGCGCGCGGGCCGCCGGCGCCGCCGCGTCGTCGCCGCTCCGCGTCAGCTGCGCCGCGCGGTTGATCGTCAGCGCGGCCGCGAGATGCGGGATCACTTCCTCGAGGCGCCGCGCGTCGCCGTCGTCGAACGGCCGGTGCAGGCCCTGCCGGTAGATCGACAGAAAGGTCGTCAGCCCGAAGCGGCGATCGAGCGTGCACACGCACATCAGCTGTGCGAGCCCGTACTTCACGCACCAGTCGCGAAAGCGCGCGTCGAGCCCCGGCTCGACGACCGACAGCCGCACCGCGCGGCCGTCCGCGCCGCGCAGCGTGCGGCGGGCGAGCGGATCGCAGTCGCGCACGCGCTTCCAGTCGCCGAAGAAGACGCCGGGCAGACGGTACAGGAAACTGTTGTGCATCACGGGGCCGGCCGCGGTGTGCGTCGCGATGCCCGTCCACGCCGCATCGAACGGCATCAGCGCGCGCAGCAGCGCGAAGAACCGGCATTCGAACTCGCCGATGGCCGCCTGCGCCGCGACCGCGTACAGGTCGAGCAGCAGCAGGCCAAGCGCGCGGTCGTGCGGGTCGTCGCGCTCGACGCCGTCGAAATCGGCGCGCCGCGGCGCGAGCGCCGGCCATGCGGATTCGTCCAGCACGATCGCGGCCGGCGCGTCGCGCAGCGCGTCGGGATCCTGCCCGATGTCCGTCGTGATCCTCACACCCCGCTCCCCTGCCCGACCGGGCCGATCTTGCGTACGGCCGATTATAGCCAGCGGCTTTTTTGACGGAACCCGGCGCGGCGACGCGCGGCAGCCCCATCCATTTGAACGGGGCGAAGCGCATTGCTGCCCCGCATCACGCCCCCTTTGCGCCGCCGCGGTGCGCGGCGGCGTGCGGCGCGGGTTTTCCGCACCGTTCATCTGAACGACTTCCGCGCGGCTTTCCCGCTACCGACACTGCATCGCGGCAACACACACGACAACCGCACACGACAACGACAGGCAGCACCGGTATGGAGAACTCAACGTCATGAACCCGCGCTTCATCCGCACGGTCTCGACCGCTGCGGCGCTCGCCGCCGCCAGCGCATGCGCGCACGCGCAGTCGGCCCTCACGCTGTACGGCGCGCTCGACGCCGGCGTGCAGTACCTGACCCATGCCGACGGCCATCGCGCCGCGTGGCGCCTGCAGAACTACGGCATCCTGCCGTCGCAGATAGGGCTGAAAGGCCGCGAGGAGCTCGGCGGCGGCTGGCGTGTGCTGTTCAAGCTCGAGCAGGGCCTCAACCTGAACGACGGCACCGCGACCGCGCCCGGCTACGCCTTCTTCCGCGGCGCGTATCTCGGCATCGCGGGGCCGGCCGGCACCGTCACGTTCGGCCGGCAGTTCAGCGTGCTGTTCGACAAGACGCTGTTCTACGACCCGCTGTGGTACGCGTCGTACAGCGGCCAGGGCGTGATCGTGCCGATGTCGGCCAACTTCGTCGACCACGCGATCAAGTACCAGTCGCCGGCGTTCGGCGGCTTCGACGTCGCGGCGCTCGCCGCGACCGCGGGCGTCGCCGGCAACACGCGCGCCGGGCGCGTGCTCGAGCTCGGCGGCCAGTACACGAGCAATGGCCTGTCGGTCAGCGCGGTGCTGCACCAGGCGCACGGCGACGCCTCCGCGGCCGGCGATGCGTCCGCGCGCCGCCGCGAACTCGGCACGCTCGCCGCGCGCTACGCGTTCGACGCGCTGCCGCTCACCGTCTACGCGGGCGTCGAACGGCTCACCGGCGACCTCGACGCGGCGCGCACGATCGTGTGGGGCGGCGCGCGCTATCTGACGTCGAACGGCATCGGCGTGAACGCCGGCGTGTACCACACCGACTCGCGCACGCCGGCGATCGGCCATCCGACGCTGTTCATCGCGAGCACCACCTATGCGCTGTCGAAGCGCACCGTCGCGTACCTGAATCTCGGCTATGCGCGCAACAGCGGACAAAGCTCGCAGACCGTCTACGAATACGACCCGACGCCGCTTGCCGGCGCGTCGCAGTTCGGCGCGATGGCCGGTATGTATCACCTGTTCTGACCCGTCCCCGCCCTTTACGAGATCCCGCCATGAAAACCCTGTCCTCCGAAACCGCGCTGCCGTCCGCCGGCCAGCCGCCGACGTTCGCGCGCGCGACGCTCGTCGCGCTCGTCGTGTTCGCCGCGATCACGCCGCTGCTGCTGCTCGTCGCGCCGGCGGTCGCCGCGCAGCTCGCGGCCCAGCTCGGCCTGTCGGCGTCGCAGATCGGCACGTACTTCTTCGTCGAGCTCGGCGCGTTCAGCCTGGCCACCGTGCCGTCGTACCTGTGGCTCGGCCGCGTCGATGCGCGCCGCGTCGCCGCGTGCGCGATCGCGCTGTTCGGCGCCGGCAACCTGCTCACCGCGCTGTGGATGCCGGGCTTCGCCGCGCTGCTCGCGCTGCGCGCCGTCACCGCGCTCGGCGGCGGCTCGCTGATGGTGCTCTGCATGACGAGCGCGGCGACGAGCGACAACAGCGACCGCGTGTACGGGCTGTGGGTCGTCGGCCAGCTGATCGCGGGCGCGATCGGCCTGTTCATGCTGCCGCACGTGTTCGCGGCGATCGGGCTGCGCGCGCTGTACGTGGCGCTCGCCGCGCTCGCGCTCGGGGCGGCGCCGCTCGCGCGCGGCTTTCCTGCATCGCTCGGCGAACGCGCGCCGGCGTCGCCATCGCCGCACGGCCTCGCGTCGCGCGCGCCGGCCGGCCTCGTCGCGCTCGCGATCGCGATCGGCGCGATGCTGGCGTTCTACCTCGCGATCGGCAGCGTGTGGACCTTCGCGAGCCGTGCGGCGGCCGACGCGGGGCTCGATCCGCAAGCCACCGGCAACGTGCTCGCGGCGGCGAGCGTGATGGGCATCGCCGGCGCCGCGCTCGCGTCGTGCGTCGGCGGCCGGTTCGCGCGGCGCGCGATGCTGGCGGTGGGCTACGCGCTGCTCGCCGCATCGCTCGTCGCGCTGGCCGCGCGGCCGCACGCAACCGGCTACGGCGCCGCGATCTTCGCGTTCAAGTTCGCGTGGACCTTCGTGCTGCCGTTCATCCTCGCGAGCGTCGCGCAGATCGACACGTCCGGCCGCCTCGTCGCGACGCTCAATTTCGTGATCGGCGCCGGCCTCGCCGCCGGCCCGCTGCTCGCGGGGCTGATGCTCGATGCGGGCGGTACGATGCGCATGCTGTTCGCCGCCGCGACGGCCGTGTCGATCGCGTCGCTCGCCGCGCTCCTGCATATCGAGCGCCGCGCCCGCGCTTCCGTTTCCTTCCAACCGTGACAGGTCAGCACATCCATGAAACGCACTGCCTTCTTCACTGACGAACGCACCTTCTGGCATACGGGCGGCACGCACGCGCTGTTCTTCCCGGTCGGCGGCTGGGTGCAGCCGCCGTCGAGCACCGGCTACGCGGAATCGCCCGACTCCAAGCGCCGCTTCCTGTCGCTCGTGCAGGCATCGGGCCTCGGCGCGCAGCTCGACCTGCGCGGCGCGCCGGCCGCGACAACCGACGACCTGCTGCGCATCCATCCGGCCAGCTATCTCGACGCGTTCCGCGCGCTCAGCGACGCAAACGGCGGCGATCTCGGCGATCTCGCGCCGTTCGGCAAGGGCAGCTACGAGATCGCCGCGCTGTCGGCGGGCCTCGCGATCGCGGCGGCCGATGCGGTGGTCGCCGGGCACGCGCCCAACGCGTTCTCGCTGTCGCGGCCGCCCGGCCATCACTGCCTGCGCGACCGGCCGATGGGCTTCTGCCTGCTCGCGAACATCCCGGTCGCGATCGAGGCCGTGCGCGCGAAGCATGGTGTCGGCCGCGTCGCGGTGATCGACTGGGACGTGCATCACGGCAACGGCACGCAGTCGATCTACTACGACGATCCGCACACGCTGACGATCTCGCTGCACCAGGACCGCTGCTTCCCGCCCGGCTACAGCGGCGCGGACGATCGCGGCAGCGGCGCGGGTGCCGGCGCGAACCTCAACGTCCCGCTGCTCGCGGGCAGCGGCGACGATGCGTACCGCTACGCGTTCGAGCGCATCGTGCTGCCGGCGCTCGAACGGTTCCGGCCGGAGCTGATCGTGGTCGCGAGCGGCCTCGACGCGAGCGCGGTCGATCCGCTCGCGCGCATGCAGCTCCACAGCGACAGCTACCGGTTCATGACGCGCGCGGTGAAGGACGCCGCGCAGCGGCTCTGCGCCGGGCGGCTCGTGGTCGTTCACGAGGGCGGCTACTCGGAGGCGTACGTGCCGTTCTGCGGGCTCGCGATCGTCGAGGAACTGGCGGGCGTGCGCACCGACGTCGCCGACCCGATGCTCGAGCTCGCCATCGCGCAGCAGCCCGGCGAACGGTTCCTTGCGTTCCAGCGCGGGCTGCTCGACGAGCTTGCGGCATCGTTCGGCCTGTGACGCCTGCCGCGCGGCCGTACGTGGTGCGGCGAACCTTGCGCGATCGGCGCGGATGCGGTCTCCTGTGCTTTTGCACTCACCGGGCCAGGAACCACACTCTTCCGATGAAACCGTCCCCGCACGAGAAGCCGCGCCGCCGGCCGTCGACCCTGATGCTGAATATCGTCGCGATACTCGTCGGCCTCGTCACGTTCGCGATCGGCGCCGGCTGGGTGATCTACAGCTGGGTCGTCGACCGCGAAGCGCAGTATTTCGCGATTCCACTGGTGTTCTCGGTGCCCGTGATCGTCGCGGTCGCGATCCGGAGTTTCTGGGATTAGCGGCGCCAGAAACAAAAAAAACGCTGCGGTCAGCCGACCGCAGCGCTTGTTTCGGGCATGAGAAACGCGACCCGCGTCGGCTTACTGCACGGTAAGCGCAATATCGGCCCGTTGCAGCAGGTTTCGGCTCTTGCCCGACAGGTTGACGAACACGAGCATCCGGTCGGCCCGCTCATAACGCTCATGCAACGCTTCCAGCGCCGCGATCGCCGAGTGGTCGGCAACGTGCAGGTGCGCGCAGTCGAGCGTCACGCGATACGGATCCTGCTGCGGGTCGAACAGTGCCTGGAATTGCGCGGCGGACGCGAAGAACAGCGTGCCGCGCGGCACGAACACCTTCTCGCCGGACGGTTCGCTGCGGGTTTCGCAACGGAATTCGCGCGCATGCTCCCACGCGAAATTCAATGCCGCGATGACGATGCCGCACAGCACCGCGACCGCGAGATTGGTGAAGACCGTGATCGCCGTCACCGCGACGATGACGAGCGCATCGTTGCGCGGCACCTTGTGCAGCACCCGCAGCGAGCCCCATGCGAACGTCTGCTGCGCCACGACGAACATCACGCCGACCAGCGCCGCGACCGGAATCCGCTCGATCAGCGGCGACAGGAACAGGATGAACAGCAGGATCATCACGCCGCTCGTCACGCCGGAAATGCGCGAACGGCCGCCGGAGCCCAGGTTGATGACCGTCTGGCCGATCATCGCGCATCCGCCCATCGCGCCGAACAGGCCGGACGCGATGTTCGCGGCGCCGAGTGCCACGCATTCGCGGTTGGGGCGCCCGCGCGTGCCGGTGATCTCGTCGGTCAGGTTCAGCGTGAGCAGCGTCTCCAGCAGGCCGACGAGCGCCATGAGCACCGCGTAAGGCAGCACGATGCCCAGCGTCGCGAGATTGAACGGCACGCTCGGAATCGCAAATACCGGCAGCCCGCCGGCAATGTGCGCCATGTCACCGAGCGTGCGGGTCGGCAGGTGAAGCAGGCCACCGAGCAGGCCGACGCTGACGATCGCGACCAGCGCGGGCGGCGCGGCGCGGGTGATGCGCGGCACGACGGCCACGATCGCGATCGTGAGTGCGACGAGCCCGCCCATCAGCAACAGCGGCTGACCATGCAGCCATTCCTCGCCGTGCGGCGTCGGCTGCTTGAAGTGCTCGAACTGGGCGCGCGCAATGATGATCGCCAGGCCGTTCACGAAGCCGAGCATCACGGGATGCGGCACCATCCGGATCAGCTTGCCGAGCCGCAGCACGCCGAACAGCGCCATCAACACGCCGCTCAGCACGACCGTCGCGAAGAAGTACTGCGTGCCATGCTGGACGACGAGCGCGACGATCACGACCGCCATCGAGCCGGCTGCCCCCGAGATCATCGCCGGCCGGCCGCCGAACAGCGCGGTGATCGTGCAGATGAAGAACGCACCGTAAAGGCCTACCAGCGGATTGAGCCGGGCAACCAGCGCGAACGCGATGCATTCCGGCACCAGCGCAAAAGACGAAGTGAGGCCCGCGAGCAAGTCGCGGCGAAGGTCGGAGAAACGGGGCCAGCCGGTTCGAGAAGATGTCATCGGGAGAAAAACGGGTGCGGAGTGTAAGGCATGGGTGTCGCGAACGGCCACGCGTGCCGATACCGGCGCGCGTCGTCGCGGGATGCAGGCGTTGGCATGGATCGCATCGGCTTTGCCGGTGCAGGCGTGATGGCATGGCGACCGGAGCGCGAGGCGAGGATGCTGAAGCGCCCCGCATGCCGGGAAATCGTGCGGCCTTGCGCCGATTGCAATGGGCGTCGCGCCGCAAATGGTAGCAGACACCGGCAATGCCCGTGATGTTCGCCCCGCAGGCAAGCGCCACGCGCCGCGCACGCTTCACGCCATTCCCGCACGACCGCCTGCGTCGAACGCCAGCCGCGCAGGCGGCTCGCGCAACACGCGACGGCGCCGGCAGTCGATCTCGGCAAGCGTCGGGCGTTGCCGCGGCACCGCCGCACGGCGGACGCCGAAGATCTCGGCGAGATTCGCGCGCGGCGCGTGCATCGGAATCAGCACGTCGGCGGGGCCGGTCAGCAGCGGCGTCACGCCGGGGCCATGGCCGCTGACCGTGCTGTCGCCGTGCACGATGACGCCGATGGTCACGCGGCCCGAATGGTAGAGCGGGCCGCGTCGCGTATCGGCATCGGTGATCGCGACCATGTCGCCGAAGCGCAGGCTGCCGAGCCGGTAGCGTTCGCGGGTCGGCCGGTCGGATAGCTGGATGTCGTAATCGCCGCGCCACGCGGTGTTCTTGCCGAGGCCCGAGCCCATCAGGCGCGACGGCACGAGATGGGTGACCGGCACGTGCAGGCGCCCGTCGCGCGCCAGGATGCCCCAGCGGCGCAGCAGGCGCGGCGCGCAGTTCAGCACCTCGACGCGCGGCCACGCCGGCAGCCGCAGCCCGGGGCCGTGCGACACGATCTGCACGCGGTCGCCGATCCGCAGCCGCATCAGCACGTCGGTCGGGAAATCCACCAGCACGTGATTGACGCCGCCGTGCTTGCCGGTGACCATCCCGACCTTGCCGCAGCACGGCCCGCTGACCACCCGCGCCACATTGCCGACGCACGCGGCAGTCATCAGCGCATTGTTGGGGCCGTCGCGCGGGCCGGTCACTTCGCGGCCGTTGTTGTGCAGCGCGACGCCGGGTTCCACATGGTCGCCGGCAAGGCCGACGCACGGATCGCCGATCCGCTTGTTCAGCGCGATGCCGCCGGTGCCGGGCAGCACGCGCGCGACGCCGTCGTAGCCGATGCGGTAGGCCGACGCCTGGCCGACCGGATGCGCGATCTGGCCGGCGACGGTGGTGGCGACCAGCTGGTCGGCGTTGATGCGCGGGCCCAAGCGGCCGTCACGCTGGATCGACAGGCTGCGGCTCATCGCGAATCTCCGATAGTGGGCGCCGGCACGCCGCGTCGCGATCGCGGCGCGGCAACCCGACGCGTTGCCGCTTACAGGTAGTACCACCACGCGCGCACGTCGTCCCACGGGTTCGTGGCCGCGACCCGGTCCGGCGTATCCGGCCCTTCCTCGGCGGCAGGCGGAGCGGATATCCACGCCGCCTCGCGCGTCGCCGGCGCGACGTTCACATGCAGCGCGACCAGCGGCGGAAGCGCCTGTGCCAGGCTCGCCAGCCCCGCCGCCGCCAGCGCGTCGCGCAGCAACGTCCGCTCGGCGGCGAACAGCGCCGCGGACCGCTCGTCCGGCAACGGATCGAGCAGCCGCGCCGGGTGGCCGATGCGCGCGAGCGCCTGCACCGGCCACGGCTCCCGCTCCGCCATCGCGGCCGTCAGCACCAGCGCGCCATCCAGCGCCGCCGACAACGCGAGCGTGTCGACGCTCGCCTCGCGGTGATCCCAGCGTGACGGCCAGATGCCATGCTGCGGCGCGTCGTCAGGCCGCAGGCGCATCAGCAGCGCTTCGGCCAACGCTTCGTAGTCCATCACGATGCCCGGATCGGCGGCGCCGTCCAGCTGCGATTCGGCCAGGTTGTCGCCGATCCAGCGAAACGGCCACGCGCCCGCATCGGTCGCGTCGCGCAGCGCGATCCACGCGCGCAGCACGTCGGCCACCGGCCAGCGCGCTTCGGCGTCGTCGCGCGGCGACGCGGCCGCGAGACCGGGCAGCAGCAGCTCGCTCGCGTCGATCACCTGCCAGAAGCTGCGCGTGAGCCACGGCTCCAGCACCCGCGACAGCCGCAACGCGAACGGCAGGCCGACGCGCGACCCGAGCAGCAGCGCCGGGTCGAGCACGCAAGCGAGCTTGCGGCTTCGCACCGAGACCAGCATGTCGTCCGCGCGCATGGCCGCTCACCCGCTCGCCGCGTCACGCGCTGAGCGCCTGCGGGACGCCCAGTACGCTTTTCAGCGCAGGCGTCACGCCGGGGAAGCCCCGCCCTTCCGGCGTCATCCGGTAAGCCGCGAGCCATGCTTCCGCGTGCGCGCCCATCGGCCGCACGACGTTCTGGAACAGGATCGGGTCGATCGCGGTCTTGAAATCGTTGTCGGCGACGAACTGCAGCATCCGCCGGCCGCTCTCGGCCATCTTGGCGCGCTGCGACGGCTCGGCCACCCCGCCGAGGTAGCGGTTCGACACGATCTCGACGACATCCCACTTGGTGTTCGCGTCGAACGCCTTCTTGATGTCCGGCGAATCCAGCAGCTTCAGCACCTGGATCAGGTAGTGCCCCGTCTCCATCGCCAGCGCGAAGATGTTGCCGTAGGTCGAGCGGTCCAGCGCATAGCGCAGGTCGAGGCCGATGCGCTGGATCGTGCCGACGCTGCCGAACGGCCGCTGGTCGATCAGCTGGCCGCCGCGGATCACCTCGCCGATCAGCAGGTCGCGGAAGTACTGGCCGATCGCGACCATGAAGCCGACCATCTGCCGATGGAAGTTGCGGTTGACGATGGCGCCGGCCGGCGCCTGCGCATTGCCGTAGCTGAACGCGCGGCGATAGGCGATCATCCGGTCGGCCTTCTTGTAGCGGATCGGCTGCCACTTCTCCAGCAGGTACAGGCCGCGCGCGCCGGGGCCGCGCTGGATGCGCATCTTGCCAAGCCGGAACAGGCGCAGCAGGGTCTCCACCACCTCGAAGATCTTCATCCGCTCGTGCTGGTAGATGTAGTACAGCTCGGCCGCGGCGTGCAGCTGGCTCGGCACGATCGAATCGTCGAAATCCGGCTGCAGCGACGGATAGGCGATCTTGTCGAAGCCCACCTCGCCCTGCGGGCCGAGGCCCAGCAGGTCGAAGAAGCCGGCGTCGCCGCCGCCGTTCGGCTTGCCCAGCAGTTCGCCGAATCGTTGTTCGAACTGGTTGGAGAACGCTTCCCGCTGATCGGGCGGCATGCTCGCGAGCTGCTCCTGCAGGAACGTGTCCCACAGGCGCTGGATCGTCTCGTTGGTCTGAAAGTTCATGGCCTACTCCTGTGAGCGAAGTCGATGCGCGGAACGAACGACGGGCGTGGGCGGTGTATCCCCATCACGTGCTGGTCCCGCCGTTGGGGCCCTGCCGCGGCCGCCGCCGGCCGTTCACCGCCCCGACATCGGTGCGGCCAGTGCCACCCGGCGCCGGTGACTGCAGCTGCGCGTTCTGCCGCGTGACCTCCGCATGGATGCGGGAGATATCGTCCCAGGAGCTTTCGGCATCGCGCGGAATGCGCAGGTCACCCAGGCGGTTCAGCCGATCGACGTGCGTGCCCTTGTCCACGAGCCACAGGCCGCCATGCTGGAAGGCCGCGAGCACGCCGAGACCCGTGGCGTCGATACCCTCTTGCGCATTCGAGCCTCCCACGGTTTTCTCCATCCCGCCGAAGACCTGGCCGATCGGCACGCAGCCGGAAGCCATCTGCTCGACGATCGGCCGCCAGTTTTCGTCGGTCTGCGCCTGCAGCATCAACTCATGGCGCAGCCTCGCAGTCGCCGGAGGCGACACGGTCAGGCCTGCGTCCTCGACGTTCGGGTAGCGTGGCGCCACATCGTGCCAGCCTTCGGCGGAACCGGGATCCCAGTAGGCTGCGAAGCGGCTGTGGCTATGCTTGCTCACCTTCTGCGGGATCAGCAGCGCCTGCAGGTCGGTCAGTTGCTGGTCGACGCTCAGCGATTGCCCGGCGTCCCTCGCGTTGTCGTCGAATGAACCGAGATAGGACAACGCATCCACACCCGGGGCCTCGGCCGAGGTCGCGGGCCTCGCCCAGCTCTGCGGGTAATGCGCCGCGAAGATCAGCACGCCGCAGGCCGCCGCCCGCAATTCGGGATCCCCGAAATCCTTGTCTCCGATCGCGTACAGGTCGATCGCGCGGTCGAGGTCGAACAGGATCCGGTCGAGCACGATCTGCGCCTTCACGATGTTGTCGCTGCACATGCAGCGCGTCAGGCAGTCGATCGTCGACGCGAACTGGCCACGCCGGTTGACCAGCTCGATCAGGCGGTTCTCCGCGGCGGTCAGTTGCGTCGAGCCGTACAGGCCGTACAGCAGCACCGTCGGCCGCGAGATCCGCAGCAGGCGGAATCCGCCGGAATTGTTGAAGCCGTCGATGAACAGCTGCAGCGCCTCCTGGAACCCCGCCAGCGCCGGCGACTGCGGCTGCACCGCGTGCAGCGAGATCTGCACGAAGCGCTGGAAGCGGTTCAGCGGCGCCCACGCGGTGGCGCCCACGCGCCGCATGCCGCTCGTCGAACCGCCGCCGGACGCCTGCACGAGATCGTCCATCGCCCGCGCCAGTTCGGCTTCCGACAGCAGCGACCGGAGTTCGAGCTGGCCGCGCTCCTCGAGCACGCTGTAGAGCTGCCGGTACGCATCGAGGCCGCGCGGCCAGGTGCTCTGGTTCAGCGATTCCTGCGCGCCGCCGGACAGGTTGCGCAGCGCCACCAGCACCGCGTCGCGCCGCGCCTGCAGCTCGGAGTACGGCACCTGCAGCAGATAGCGGCCGCCCGCGAAGCCGTTGTTCGCGAGCGATTCGCCCATCAGCACCAGCAGCACCGCGCAGACTTCGTCCAGGCTCTGCGCGAGATTGCGGTAGTCCTCGTTGAGCTCCGGTGTCAGCGCGCCGATCAGCCGCGCGAGGCGCGCATATTCGCCGAGCTGGCGGCGCATCGCGAACGCGCGGTCGCGGCTGTATGCATCGAGGCCCTGCTGCGCGGCACTCACGCCGTCGTCGACCAGGTCGTTGATCGCCGCCTGCCACCCTTCCAGCTCGGGACGGATGTCCTTCGCGAGATTGCTGGACAGCAGCTGGGCCAGATCCTGGTCGACGTCGCCGCGCGCCTGGTCGAGATCGAGGCTGGTGGCGGTCGGGGCCGCCGCCGCCGCGGCCGGCAGCGACGGCGTGTTGAGGAACGGCAGCCCGCGGGCTTCGCCGCCGATCGCCTGCGCACGCGGATTGTTCTGGTAGCGGTCCAGCAGCGCGCGGGCGATCTGCGCCGGGTCGGCCGGATCGCCCACTTTCAGTTCGCGCCGGATCAGGTTGTCGAATGCGGTGCGCTGCGCGCCCGCGCTCGCCGGCGCGCTCGTCCCGCCGGACTGCGGCCAGCCGTTGTACGGAAGATTGGCGGGGATGGACATGGCGGTACCTCGCTGGAAAGGGCTGGACGGGTATGGGTTCGATGCGTCGTCTTGTGCGGCCTCACGCGGCGATCCGCAGCCGCGGCGCGTCGCGTGGCGGCGACAGGTGCGCGGTGAGCGTCGCGATCACGCATTGCGCGAGCCGCTGCGGCGCGATGCCGCCGCCCGCCAGCGCGTAATGCGCGGCGCTGACGAGATGCCGCGGCGCCAGGTCCGGCGCGCGCCCGGCGGCGAGCCGGCGCGCGCCGTCGCGAATCGCCGCCTCGTCGTCGGGGTGAAACGGAATGATGTCGACGAGCGCGCGCTGCGCGAGGTTGCGGCGGGTCTGGAACGCGATCTCGTCCACCACCTCGGGAATCAGCCGCGGTGCGCTCGTCATCAGCGGCGCCGGGATGCGATGGCTGGCGCTCGCGCGGTACAGGCCCTGCCAGACGCGCAGCAGCCGCGTCGCTTCGGCGCCGAAGCCGAGACGGCGCAGCATTTCGGCGAGCAGGTAGACGCGCAGGTAGGCCGTCGGATGCGCGCCGCCGGGCCGGTAGGTCATGGCCCGCGGCTGCGGATGCGCGAGGAAGTCGGCCATCCCCCACGCAGCGGCCGGCCCGCCGAGCAGGATCGCCGCCAGGTCCGCGAAGATCTCCTTGTGCCAGCGGCCGTAGATGCCGGCCAGCAGCGGATCGCGCGCGCTGCCCATGATTCGCCGCAGCACGGCCTGGCGGTTTTCCTGCCAGATGCCGAGATCGGCCTGCAGGTTGTGCGCGACCTCGTGGAGAAACACGGACTGCCACGGTTGGTCGCGGTCCCACGGAATGCGGATCAGCGGGAACGGATTTTGCTCGCCGAGCAGGCGCGACAGTTGCACGCCGCGGCGCATCGTCGCCGGCGAGTAGCCGTGCTCCATGTAGCAGACCGGCTTCAGCAGCGGGCCGTCGAAGATGCGCGGCGCGGCCTGGCGGACCGCCTGGTAGCAATCGTCGGCGATCGCGTCGTGGGCCGCCAGCGCCGGGCCGTAGCTCGTGCCGCGCTGCGCGAAGACTTCGTAGAACATGCCGAACAGGCGCCGGGCCCGGTCGAGCTCGCGCTCGACCAGCGCGATATCGATCAGCACCCGCTGCGGCGCGCGCCGCTCCCACTGCCGCAAGCCGGCGAAGCGTCCGCGGATGCGCTGCTCGACCTGCGCGAGGCGTGCGTTCGCGGCGTCGAAATGACGGGCGGACGGCGCGTACGGCATGTCCTGCGGGCGCAAACCGACGAATGCGTTGTCGATTCGCGCCAGCCGCGACAGCCGGGCCGACAGGCCGCCGATCTTCGCTTGCAGAAAGCGGTGCAGGTCCATGGCCGGCTCCGTGAACTCCGGTGACGGAAGGTTAGCGAACGCCGCGGATCGTGATGGTCACCGGGCCACGCAGGCGCACGTGCCGCACGCCGCAGTGCGGGCACGCGCCGCCGGCCGCGCCCGGCAGGCGCCGCCCGGTGCCGGTGGTGGTCGCCACGCGGCGCGCCACGGGCGCGATCGCGCGCGCGACCGTCCTTGCGCCCTGGCCACGCGGCGTCGCGCGGCGCGCGGCCGGCACCAGCGGCCGCGCCAGCCGGCGGATCGCCTGCGGCCGGCGCGCGACCTGCTGCGCGACCCGCCGCACGATCTGCGCGGCCGCGCGCGGCGCCACGCGCTGGCGCTGCACGATGCGCCGCGTCGCACGTACCGCGCGGGCGACGGCGCGGGCCGCCGGCGGGCCGTGCCGCCGAGTCGCTGTGCGCACCGCCCGGGCGACGCCGTGCACCGCCGCGCGCCGGACGTGCGGCGCGCTGCGCGCCAGCACCGGCACCGCCCGCCGCACCAGCATGCCGGCGAGCACCGGCGCCGCCGCGTCGATGCCGTCCTCGTCGAGACCGTCGACCATCTCGTCGAACACCTCGAACTCGTCGGCGCCGTCGGCAAGCAGGCGGCCGGCGACGTTGGCGATCCGGCCGATCAGTTGCGCCTGCGGCAGCGGGATCATGTTCGCGATCGGCGCGATCGTCCGCGCCGCCGTGCCGATGCCGCGCCCGACACTGCGCGCGACGCGCGCGAGCCGGCGAAAGAATTCGTCGCCGTCGGCCGCGTCGAGCGCGTCGGCGACGAGTTCTTCCATCGCGTCGAGCTCGTCGGCGCCGTCCCACTCGTCGGCCGCGTCGAACTCGTCGCCTTCGTCGCCCTCGTCCGCAAATTCGAAGCCGTCGCCTTCGTCGTATTCGTCGAACCCGGCGCCGCCGCCGCCCGCGAGACCGGAGACCACGTTGCCGATGCCGCCGAGCACCCGGCTGAGGAACTCGTCGTCGCCCTCGTCGCCGTAGTCGCCTTCGTCGAAGCCGTCTTCGTCGAACTCGTCGTAGGCTTGCGTCGAAGCGCCGGCCGGACCTTCCGCGGCGTCGTACATGAGGTCGTCCATCACATCCGTTTCGAATCGGTCCATGGTGTGCTCCTTTCAGCGCCAAGAGTCAGTGGGGGCGATCGTCAGCGTGACCGGGCCGCCGAGGTGAAACGTGCGGCTCCGGCCGACGCGGGCGCTCCGCGTGCCGCGCCCGATATCCGTGGGGCGCGCGAGCGGTCTCGGGGCGCGCGGCGGAACCGCGCGACGGATCAGCCGCGGATTCTGTGCAAGCCGCCGGGCGGCCTGCGGCAGCCCGCGGCGCACCAGCCGCACGGCCTGCGGGGCCGGCAACCGGCGTTGCGCGACGGCTGCGGCGGAATGCGCGAGACGCGGCAACGCACGCATCGCGTGCGGCGCGCGCGATCGCGCCAGCTCGCGCGCCGCCGCCGCGACACCCCGCACCAGCGCGCGGCGCGCGGCCGCCGACAGCTGCGCGGCGTTGCGAAAGCCGAGCCCGCGCGCGGCCGCTCGGGCCGCGAGGCCGATGATCGGCGGCAAGGCTTCGTCAATGCCGTCTTCGAGATAGAGGTCCGCCAGCGCGTCGAACGCGTCGTCCGCGCCGTCGCTGCGGCTCAGCAACTGGCTGATCTGCCCGAACAGGCCCTGCGCGCCACCCGCCGCCTGGCCGAACGAGCCGGCCGCCTGCCGGGTCTGCCGTGCGGCGCGGCCGACGCGTTGCGCGACCTGCCCGACGCGGCCGAGGGTGTCGGCCGCGCCCGGCGCGCCTGAGACCCGCGCCAGGCGCGCGAGCGCCTCGGCTGCCGGCGAAACCGCGTTCGCGATGCTGCCGATCCGGCCCGCGACGGCGCCCGTGCGCCGCGCGATCGCTCCGGCCTGCCCTGCCGCACCCGCGGCCCGGCCCAGCCCGCGGCCGATCACGCCCGCCGCGCGGCCGATGCCGCCCAGCAATCGTCCGACGAATTCGTCGTCGTCCGCCGCGTCGAGACCGTCGGCCAGTTCTTCTTCGAATGCGTTCCACAGCGCCATGTCGTCGACGTCGTCGCCTTCGTCGAACGGCTCCGCATCCGCGTCGCCTTCCAGCGCGTCGACGGCGAAGTCGTCGGCCTCGTCGAACTGCTCGTCGCCGAACGCATCGTCGGCGCTTTGCTCGTCGAAGTGTTCGAACGCACCCGTCTCGTCGCTCAGGTCGGCTTCGTCCGCCACGTCGCCATCGAATGGTTCGTTCATTGCCTTTCTCCGCGATCGATCCGGAACAGCAGGAAAGCCGGCATGCGCCGCCAACGGCGCACGGCCGACCGACAACGTTGACCCAACTCTAGTGGAACGGCTGCGCCTGCAAATCGCCCGATCGGGCCGATTCGATCGGGCTCGCCGCGTCGCGCTGACCCGGGCGAACGCACGTATTAAGGCGACACCGAACAAGCGCATGCGAACGCTCGCCATTCATCGGCTTAACCCATATGGGGTAGCGCGTTTGGGGCGCGTCGCCGAGCTTGAATTTCATCTGACCTTGTGCCACAAAAGAGAGGTCGCAGCCGCGACGGACGGATGCATCGCAGCAGGGAAACACGCCGCGCATTAAAGGGTTCCATCGACGGGAGGTCGACGGGCAACGGCACGGCGACGAGCGGACCGCTTCCGCTCGCGCATCGATCAGGATTACAAATTCAGGAGACTGTGCTGCGCCTCCCGCGTGGGGGTGTCCATCACGCAGATCAAGTGACGGGCGCAGCACTTCACGGGTTCCGCATGACCATGCGGCGGGCCCGGCCAACCATGTTGGGGGACCCTTCCGTGCCGGTATCTCAACCCGATGACGAGCGGTTGCCTGACCCGAGCATGTTCTGGATCGATCGGTCGGCGGCCGACCCGCCACGGCCGTTGCCACGTCCGGTCATCGGTCGCGAGATCGGCGAAGTCGAACTCGCGGGACGCAAGTGCCACGTGCTGCTCGCCGACGGTGTTGAGCCGATCGATTGCGACCTCGACCCTGCGCATCGCGCGCGAACGGCTGGTGCAGACGGTGAAATCGTGCGCTTCGAGTTCGAGGGGCACCGCTATGTGCTGGTTGCCGAGGCGCGTCGACGCCGGGAAGTCGCGCCGGTTGCCGACCCGGCATCCGCTATCGATATCGGCAGGCTGCTGAGCAGCCGCGAGATGCAGGTGGTGCAACTGGTCTGCATGGGTTTTCTGACCAAGCAGATCGCCGATCGCCTTCATATCAGCGAATTCACGGTGCGGTCGTACCTGAAGACGATCTACGCGAAGCTGGGGGTGCGGTCGCGCGCCGCGCTGGTGTTCCGGTTCATGAAGACCTTCAATGCGGATGCGGGGACGCGGGAGTGAGAATGAGAAAACCCGCGAAGCGGGGGGCTGTCGCGGGTTTTTTTGTGTATTCCGGTGGGATCCGGAATGTCAGGTGGTGCGTGAGGCCGGACTCGAACCGGCACACCCTTGCGGGCGTCAGGACCTAAACCTGGTGCGTCTACCAATTTCGCCACTCACGCGAATGAAGTGTCACCGCCGCTGGCGCGGCGAAGATCCGGCGTATCGCCGGCGCAAAAACCGGCACGCCCGATCAGGCGAGCGCGAGATTCTACCCGATCCGCGCGGCGTTGTCTGCCCTGATCGGCGGCGTTCGCGCGCCGATGCTAGAATCCCGCGCTTGACGCGTCCGGCGGTGCGCCACCGCGCGCACCCCGATACCGCTCCCCCGACACGATTCCGCACGTGAATTTCGACGACTACTGTCAGCAGAAGGCCGCGCCCGCCGGCTCCAGCGTCTACTACGCGTTGCGGCAGGCGCCGTTTGCCGTCCAGCCGCGCCTCACCGCCCTCTTCGCGCTGCGCCGCGAACTCGAGGAAACCGTCAAGGAAACCAGCGACCCGACCATCGGCCACACCAAGCTCGCGTGGTGGCACAAGGAACTCGCGGCGCTGGCCGCCGGCACGCCGTCACATCCGGTCACCAAGGCGCTCGCGCAACACCATCCGGCAATCGCGGCCGAGCACGACGCGCTGCGCGCGCTCGTCAGCGGCTACGGGATGGATCTCGAACAGGCACGCTACCTCGACTTCGCGAACCTGCGGCGCTACATCGCGCAGGTGGGCGGCGGCTTCGCGGCGCTCGTCGCGCGCGCGAGCGCCGCGCGCCCCGCCGAGCCGCAGCCGTGGGCCGACGAGGTCGGCCACGCGCTGATGCTCGCGCAGTTCGTGCAGGAACTCGGCAACGACGCGCGGCACGGCCGCATCTATCTGCCGATCGACGAGCTGCAACGCTACAACGTAACGGCCGCGGACCTGCTGAACCGTCGCTACAGCCCGGCGTTCACCGAACTGCTGCAATTCCAGACCCAGCGCGCCCGCGACGCGCTCGCCGCCGCCGACACGGCAATTCCCGCCGCCGAGCGCCGCATGCAGCGCACGCTGCGCGCGCAGCTCGCACTCGCCGGCGCACTGCTCGACGAGATCGAACGCGACGGCTATCAGGTACTGCACCAGCGCATCGCGCTGACGCCGATCCGCAAGCTGTGGATCGCGTGGCGCGCCGCACGCCGGCGCTGACGCGCCGTCACGCCTTCAGCAGCGGCAGCGGCTCGAAGCGCTGCTGCAGCACGCGGGTCGCGTCGAGCCCCCACCACGGGCCGAGCACGGTCGCGTAGAGCTGGCGGAAATCGACCGCGACCGGCAGGTTGCCGTTGCCGTCGAGCTGCCCGAGCGCGGGCGGCGCACCGTACAGCCCGCCGGCGACGCGCCCGCCCATCACGAAATGCGGCGCGGCCGTGCCGTGGTCGGTGCCGTTGCTCTGGTTCTCGCGCACGCGCCGCCCGAATTCCGCATACGTCATCACTAGCGTCTCGTTCCAGCGCCCGAGCTCGATCAGCGCATCGCGCATCGCGCTCATCCCTTCCGCGAACTGCTTGAGCAACGCCGCCTGCTGGCCCGGCTGGTTCTGGTGCGTGTCGAAACCGTTGAGCGTGAGCCGCAGCACCGCGACGCCGTCCTGCGTGCCCGCGCCCGACGCCTCGCACGCGGCCAGCACCTGCATCGCGGTCTTCACCGAGGTGCCGAACGCGCCGGCCGGAAACGCGGTCTTGAACGCGCGCATGCCGCCACGCGGACGCAGCCGGTCCGCGGCCTTCACGATGTCGTTCTCGACGTCGATGATGTGCGCGAGCGCCGGATTCTGCTCACGTAGCGACGACGGTTCGGCGAGCCGCGCGGCGCGGATGAATTGCGCGGGATTCACGAGTGCGATCGCACGCGCGCCATTGGCGAGCGGCCCCATCTCGGCGCTGCCGAGCACGACGCCGTCCGCCGCGAAGCCGGCGGGCACGGGCGCCTGCGCGAACGTGCGCGTGAGCCAGCCTTCGTGCAGGTATTGATCGGAGCGCGACGCGGTATCCCAGATCTCGATCGAGCGGAAATGCGACAGGTTCGGCTGCGGATAGCCGACGCCCTGCACGATCGCGACCTGCCGGTCGCGCCACAACGGCAGCAGCGGCGCGAGCGAAGGATGCAGCCCGGTGCGCTCGTCGAGCTGCAGCACCTGGTCGCGCTTGATGCCGATGCCGCGCCGGAACTGGTAGTACAGCGGATCCGCATACGGCACGACGGTATTGAGGCCGTCGTTGCCGCCCTTCAGCTCGACCAGGATCAGCACGTTCGCATAGCCTGCCGCCTGCTTGTGCGCGGCCAGTGTCGCCGCGAGCGCGCCCGGCTGCCAGAGCGACACGCCCGCGGTCGCGGCGGCACCGGTGAGCGCGAGGAAATCACGTCGGTTCATCGTGCGTCCTTTGCCGGCCGCATCGCATGCGTGCATGCCGCGCCGGCGCCTTGGTTCGGATTCATTTCAGTTGATAGGCGGGATCCATCAGCAGCGCCTCGAGATACGCGCTGCCGGTCGACCCGGTGTCGATCGCCGCGACGGGCGGCACCGGCAGCACCGCGTGCTGCAGCTGAAGCTCGGTGGACAGGCCCGCGGCCGCCTGCGGCCGCACGCGGTATTGCGCAAGCCAGCGTTCGAGATCGAAGCGCAGGCCGCCTCGCCCGGGTTTCGGCGGCGCGCCGCGCGGCATGCCGACACCCATCGCCGCCATCTCGCGGGCATTTCCGTTGACCGCGGCCGGCCGCATGTCGGCCGTCTCGGTCGCGCGAAACAGCTGCTCGACGAACTGCTTGCGCGCCAGCAGCGTGGTGCTGTTGATCCACATCGCACCGCCCGGCCAGCCCTTCACGTTCGGCGGATAGAACAGGTTCTGCCCGAGCGTGCGCACGGTGTTCGCGAGCATCTGCGGGTCGCCGTAGCCGACGTCGAACAGGCGCACCGACCCGACCACGAAATCCGCCGGCGACTTGACCAGCACGCCGCGATTGCGCGGATCCCAGAACGCGTCGGTCGACCACAGCGCGCCGAGCGCCGCACGAATCTCGTACCCGCTCGCGCGAAAGCGTTCGGCAACCGTCTCCAGCTCGCCCGCGTCCGGCGTATCAGACACGAACTCGCGCCACAGCTCGCCCACGATGAAGCGCGCGGCCTGCGGCTGCTTCAGCAGGATGTCGAGGAAGCCGTCGCCGTCGAAAGCGCCCGTCTCGCCGAGGATCGTCTTGTCGGCGGCATCGTGCCACTCCGGCCGCGCCGCGAAGCGCAACGTGTCGGGGTCGACCGTCCAGCCCGTCATCGCGCGCGCGGCTTCGGTCACGTCGCGCTGCGTGTAATGCCCTTCGCCGAGCGTGAACAGCTCCATCACCTCGCGCGCGAAATTCTCGTTCGGGCGCCCCTTGCGATTGCTCGCGCCGTCGAGGTATTGCAGCATCGCCGGATCCTTCGCGACCGCGTGCAGCAGCGTGCCGAAATTGCCGAGCGCCTCGCGCCGCAGCAACGCGTTCTGCGCGGCCATCGTCTGCGGAAACGGCACCTTGTCCTGCCCCGACGTGAAGTGCCCATGCCAGAACAGCGTCATGCGCTCGGTCAGCGGCGACGGCGTCGCGACCATCTCGTTGATCCACGCCGCGCGCAATCCGTCATAACGCTGGTTGCGCAGCCGCTGCTCGTCGCGCCGCTGGTCCGGCGTCTGCGCCTGGCGTTCGGCGCGCGTCGGCGGCAGTTCGCCGAGCCAGTCGGGCCACGTCGTGACGGGCTCGTGCCGCACGTTGCCGAGTACCTCGGCAACCGCCTGCGCGCGCGTCATGCCGACGAGGCGCGCGACGTCGGCGGGCGCCGGCGTGAAGCCGGTACGGCTCAGGAAGAACTGCGCGTCGTCGGCCTCGAGAGGCGTCTGCATCGCAGGCGGCAGCGACGGTGCGGCGTTCGCTCGACTCATGGTCTTGGGCTCCCGGAATGCGCGGTGCGCGCATGTGCCGATTCAACGGCATCCGGCGAACGAAAGTTGACTGGAAAATTGCTACGGAATCTTTCCGCGCGACGTGCGATATCAGCGCTTGTACAGCTCGCGGACGGCGTCCTCGATGTGCTGGCGCAGCAGGTGGCGCTCTTCGGGCGTCATGTGCCCGTCGCGGCGGCGCTGTTCGAGATCGGGAGGCACGGCGGAGCGGGCAACGGTATCGCCGCGGTCGGCCTGCTGCGGCGCCTTGCCGCGCGGCAGCTTGCGCGACGACGCACCCTGCTCGGGGCGTTGCGCATATGCGAAGTTCGACGCATACGGACCGGCAAGCGCGATCGTCAGCATCAGTGCAATCCGGGCAGATCGCATGACCGTCCTCGCTTCTTTGGTCGATTTGTTCCCTTCGTCACGCGGCAACCGGCTACCTCTGGTACTTGAAAAACCCTGCGGAAATCGGGTGTGCAAACCATGAAAGATTAAGTGCAGGGAGTATCCACCGAATTTCGGCTAAGAGTAAAGGAATCTCTATAGCCTGCCTTTACTCCGTACCACACCACGGGTAAATTTTGTAACTGACTGTAACGTGCCAAAATACCCGGCCGTGCGCCATTTCCCATTCGCGATAAGATGCAGCTCATGGAAACGAAAAACCCCTCCAAGATTCTCGTCGTCGACGACGACCCGCGCCTGCGCGATCTGCTGCGCCGCTACCTCGGCGAGCAGGGCTTCAACGTGTACGTCGCGGAGAACGCGACCGCGATGAACAAGCTCTGGGTGCGCGAGCGTTTCGACCTGCTCGTGCTCGACCTGATGCTGCCCGGCGAGGACGGCCTGTCGATCTGCCGCCGCCTGCGCGGCAGCAACGATCGCACGCCGATCATCATGCTGACGGCCAAGGGCGAGGATGTCGACCGCATCGTCGGCCTCGAGATGGGCGCCGACGATTACCTGCCGAAGCCGTTCAACCCGCGCGAGCTGGTCGCACGCATCCACGCGGTGCTGCGCCGCCAGGCACCGGCCGAGCTGCCGGGCGCGCCGTCGGAAACGACGGAAGTGTTCGAGTTCGGCGAGTTCTCGCTGAACCTCGCGACGCGCACGCTGACGAAGTCCGGCCAGGAGATTCCGCTGACGACCGGCGAATTCTCGGTGCTGAAGGTATTCGCGCGCCACCCGCGCCAGCCGCTGTCGCGCGAAAAGCTGATGGAGCTCGCGCGCGGCCGTGAATACGAAGTGTTCGACCGCAGCCTCGACGTGCAGATCTCGCGCCTGCGCAAGCTGATCGAGCCGGATCCGGGCAGCCCGCGCTTCATCCAGACCGTCTGGGGCCTCGGCTACGTGTTCATCCCGGACGGCGCCGCCTGACCTTCTCTTCTTCCGGCTTCGCCCGCCCACAGTCCGTCCCCATGCGTATCGACCGGCGCCTTGTGCAGCTCGCCTTCGGCGGGCTGTTCTGGCGCACCTTCCTGCTGATCGCGCTGCTGATCTCGTTCAGTCTCGCCGCGTGGTTCCAGAGCTTTCGCGTGATCGAGCGCGAGCCGCGCGCGCAGCGCGTCGCGCTGCAGCTCGTCGCGATCGTGAAGCTCACGCGCACCGCGCTGCTCTACTCCGATCCCGACCTGCGCCGCGCGCTGCTGCAGGATCTCGAGAGCAACGAAGGCGTGCGCGTGTATCCGCGCGAAAAGTCGGACAAGTTCAAGCTGCAGCCCGACGAATCGCTGAACCGGCTGATCGAGCACGATATTCGCAGCCGCCTCGGCGACGACACCGTGATCGCCCAGTCGGTCAACGACATCCCCGGCGTGTGGATCAGCTTCAAGATCGACGACGACGACTACTGGGTCGCGCTCGACCGCGACCAGCTCGACACCGTCACCGGCCTGCAATGGGCGGGCTGGGGCCTGTTCGCGCTCGCGCTGTCGCTGTTCGGCTCCGCGTTCATCACGAGCCTCGTGAACCGGCCGTTCTCGCGCCTCGCGCTCGCCGCGCGCCAGGTCGGTTCGGGCCAGGCGCCCGAGCTGCTGCCCGAGCGCGGCATGGGCGTCGCCGCGGACACCAACCGCAGCTTCAACCAGATGGTGCGCGACCTCGAGCAGCTCGAGGCCGACCGCGCGCTGATGCTCGCGGGCATTTCGCACGACCTGCGCACGCCGCTCGCGCGGCTGCGCCTCGAAACCGAGATGAGCCCGTCCGACCAGGCGACCAAGGACGCGATGGTCGACGACATCGAGCAGATGGACCGCATCATCGCCGCGTTCATCGACTACGCGCGCCCGACCCAGCGCAAGCCCGAGCCGGTCGACCTGTCGACGATCGTGCAGGAAGTCGCCGCGCGCATCGCGGGCGAGGACGGCGTGCAGATCGAGACACGGCTCGCGCCCACCGCCGTCATCGAGGCCGACGAAACCGACATGCGCCGGGTGATCGGCAACCTCGTCGAGAACGCACGCAAGTACGGGCAGAGCCGGCAGGACGGCGTCGCGCGCATCGTGCTCGAGACGCGCGTGTCGCACACCCGCGTCGAGCTGTCGGTCAGCGACGAAGGCCCCGGCATCCCGGAAGACCAGCTGCCGCTCGTGATGCGGCCGTTCTACCGCGTCGACACCGCGCGCACCAAGGCGGACGGCACGGGCCTCGGGATGGCGATCGTGCAGCGCCTCGTCGGCCGCTATCGCGGCGCGCTGCGCCTGCGCAACCGCAGCCCGGAACCCGGGCTCGAAGTCACGCTCGAATTCCCCGGCGGCAAGGCGCGTGCGACGGCGTGACGCGCCCGCACGCGCCGCCTGCACCCCACACTATCGAGGCGGTTGACAAAATCTATGGGGCTCGTTAGTTAAAATCTATTGAAGCATTTAATCAATAGTGTTATGATCTCGCCCATGCTGTCACATCACCGTTGCAGCACCGAGGTAGCTTGACTCAAGTCTTCTTCCCAACTCATACAGGAGTAACCGCATGAAAACCGTTGGCGACAAACTCGAAGCTTTCACCGTCGTGGCCGCGAAGCCGGGCTTCAACAACCACGAGGAAAACGGCCAGTCTGCATTCGAGACCGTCACCGAAGCGTCGTTCCCGGGCAAGTGGAAGATCATCTACTTCTACCCGAAGGATTTCACGTTCGTCTGCCCGACGGAAATCGTCGAGTTCGCGAAGCTGACGAAGCAGTTCGAAGAGCGCGATGCCATCCTGCTGGGCGGCAGCTCGGACAACGAATTCGTCAAGCTCGCATGGCGCCGTGAGCACAAGGACCTGAACAAGCTGAACCACTACTCGTTCGGCGACGTCAAGGGCGAGCTGATCGACCAGCTCGGCGTGCGCGACAAGGAAGCCGGCGTGGCCCTGCGCGCGACGTTCATCGTCGATCCGGACAACACGATCCAGCACGTTTCGATCAACAACCTGAACGTTGGCCGCAACACGGACGAAATCCTGCGCATTCTCGATGGCCTGCAAACGGACGAACTCTGCCCGTGCAACCGCGCTGTCGGCGGCTCGACGCTGTAAGCGTCGACGCATCGAAGCCCGCAGCGCATGTGCTGCCTGCGGGCTTTTTTAACGGCCAACCCATAGGAGATATCAATGGAATTCATCGATTCGATTAAGGCACGTATCCCCGACTACGCGAAGGACATTCGCCTGAACCTCGACGGCACGATCTCGCGCTCGTCGCTCGAAGGCAACGACGCGGTCGGCGTCGCGCTGGCGGCGGCGGTTGCCGCGAAGAGCACGGTGCTCGTGAAGACGATCCGCGAGGCCGGCGTGCTGTCGCCCGAAGAGACGAACGCCGCGCTGACGGCGGCCGCGCTGATGGGGATGAACAACACCTGGTATCCGTATGTCGAGATGGCCGACGACGCCGACCTGAAGACGCAGCGCGCCGAGCTGCGGATGGGCGCGTACGCGTCGCACGGCGGTGTCGACAAGCGCCGGTTCGAGATGTACGCGCTCGCCGCGTCGATCGTCGGCAAGTGCCACTTCTGCGTGAAGTCGCACTATGCGCTGCTGAAGGACGAGCAAGGGATGACCGTCACGCAGCTGCGCGACGTCGGCCGCATCGCGTCGGTGATCAACGCCGCCGCGCAGGTGATCGCCGCCGAAGGCGAATAAGCGGCTGCCCGGCCGGCCAGCCTGCCCTGCCCAAGAAAAATGCCACGCAAGCGCGTGGCATTTTTTCGTTTCAGCGGGACGCTGTGCTTGCCGCGAACGCGCCCCGCAAACCGCGCGGCGTCAGCCGGCCTGCTTCACCAGCAGCGCGGCGGCCTGCGCCTCGATGCCTTCGCCGCGGCCGAGGTAGCCGAGCTTCTCGTTGGTCTTCGCCTTCACGTTCACCCGGTCGAGCGGCAGGCCGAGATCCTCGGCGAGGTTCGCGCGCATGCCTTCGATGTGCGGCGCGAGCTTCGGCGCCTGTGCGATCACGGTGCTGTCGACGTTCTGGATCACGAAGCCCGCGGCCTTCACGCGCGCCGCGCATTCGCGCAGCAGCACGCGGCTGTCCGCGCCCTTGAAGGCGGCATCGGTGTCGGAGAAATGGCGGCCGATGTCGCCGAGCGCCGCGGCGCCGAACAGCGCGTCGGTAACCGCGTGCAGCAGCACGTCCGCGTCCGAGTGGCCGAGCAGGCCGCGCTCGTACGGAATCGTCACGCCGCCGATGATGAGGGGCCGCCCGGGGACGAGCTGGTGCACGTCGTAGCCTTGTCCGATTCTGAAATCCATGCGTGTTCCGATTGAGATTGAGTGGGGGTCAGTTGGATTGGGGGCCGCGCGCGAGGATGGCCTCCGCGAGCGCGAAATCTTCCGGGTACGTGACCTTGAAGTTGCGCAGGCTGCCCTGCACGACGCGCGGCGTGTGGCCGGCCCATTCGATCGCGCTCGCCTCGTCGGTCAGGTCGTGCCCTTCCCGCTGCGCGCGCAGGATCGCGTCGCGCAGCATGCCGATGCGGAACATCTGCGGCGTCTGCGCCTGCCACAGCGCGTCGCGCGACTCGGTGCGCGCGATCGCGTCGCCGCCGGCCGGCACGCGCTTCAGCGTATCCGCGACCGGCAGCGCGACGATGCCGCCCACCGGGTCGTCCTTCAGCGCCGCGACCAGCGTGCGGATCAGCTCCGGCGTGATGCCCGGGCGCGCGGCGTCGTGCACGAGCACCCAGTCGTGGTCGGTCGCGCCGAATTCGGTCAGCTCCAGCAGGCCGTTCAGCACCGACGCCTGGCGCGACGCGCCGCCGCAGCGGCGCACCGCGAAGCGCAGGCCCGCGAAGCGGCGGGCGTCGAAATGGGTGTCGTCCGGCGCGAGGACGACGAGCGTCTGCGCGAACTCGCTGCACGCGTCGAACGCGGCGAGCGTGTAATGCAGGAGCGCGCGCCCGGCGAGCGTGCGGTATTGCTTCGGCACGGCCGAGCCGGAACGGCTGCCCGTGCCGGCGCAGGGAATCAGGGCGAAAAGTCGGGGAGTCACGAAAAGAAACGCCGGAAAGGTGAAATCGAGAAGCGGATTTTATAATAGGTCTTTCGATCCGACCGGCGCACCGCGATGCGCCTGCGCACGCCACTCCTGCCGTCCCTATGCCAGACAACGCTTCCAACCAGCCCGCCTCGCCCGTCGCGCGCGTCAAGCCCGGCCAGCGCTTCGCCTTCGACGGCGTGCACGGCTCCGCCGATGCGCTCGCCATCGCCCGCTACCTTGCCGACAACCGCAACGATGTGCCGCTGCTCGCGGTGATCTGCGCGAACGCCGTCGACGCGCAGCGCCTCGCACAGGAAATCGGCTATTTCTCCCCGGACGCGCGCGTGCGCCTGCTGCCGGACTGGGAAACGCTGCCTTACGATACGTTTTCGCCGCACCAGGACCTCGTGTCCGAGCGTCTCGCGACGCTGCACGACCTCGGCGAGGGCCGCTGCGACATCCTGCTCGTGCCCGCGACCACCGCGCTGTACCGGATGCCGCCGGCCTCCTTCATGGCCGCCTACACGTTCGCGTTCGCGCAGGGCGAGCGGCTCGACGAGGCGAAGCTGAAGGCGCAGCTGACGCTCGCCGGCTACGAGCACGTGAGCCAGGTCGTGCGGCCCGGCGAATACTGCGTGCGCGGCTCGCTGATCGACCTGTTCCCGATGGGCTCGCCGCTGCCGTACCGGATCGACCTGTTCGACGACCAGGTCGACTCGATCCGCGCGTTCGACCCGGACACGCAGCGCAGCCTGTACCCGGTGCGCGACGTGCGCCTGCTGCCGGGCCGCGAATTCCCGTTCGACGAGGCCGCGCGCACCGCGTTCCGCAGCCGCTGGCGCGAGACCTTCGAGGGCGACCCGAGCCGCGCGCCGATCTACAAGGACATCGGCAACGGCGTGCCGTCGGCCGGCATCGAGTATTACCTGCCGCTGTTCTTCGACGAGACGGCCACGCTGTTCCACTACCTGCCGCAGGATGCGCACCTCGTGTTCGCGGGCGACCTCGACACGTCGATCCGCCGCTTCACCGCCGACACGAAGCAGCGCCACGCGTTCCTGTCGCACGACCGCGAACGGCCGATCCTCGAGCCGCAGCGGCTGTTCCTGTCCGACGAGGATTTCTTCGCGTTCGCGAAGCCGTTCGCGCGCGTCGTGCTGCCCGCGCAGCCGGCGGGCGGCTGGGCGACCGGCCTGCCCGAGCTCACCGTCGACCGCCACACCGACGATCCGCTCGCCGCGCTGCGCACGTTCGTCGAGACGTCGGGCAAGCGCGTGCTGCTGACCGTCGAATCGGCGGGCCGCCGCGAAACGATCCTGCAACTGCTCGCCGAGCACCACCTGCGGCCCGCGTCGAACGACCACTTTGCCGGCTGGCTCGCGAGCGACGAACGCTTCGCGCTCGGCGTCGCGCCGCTCGCGAACGGCTTCGCGGTGCCCGGAGAAGGCTACGCGGTCGTCACCGAGACCGAGCTGTACGGCGCGCTCGGCCGCCGCGCGGGGCGCCGCCGCCAGGAGCAGGCGAGCAACGTCGACGCGATGGTGCGCGACCTGTCGGAGCTGAAGGTCGGCGATCCGGTCGTGCATGCGCAGCACGGCATCGGCCGCTACATGGGCCTCGTGTCGATGGACCTCGGCGAAGGCGAGACGGAATTCCTGCACCTCGAATACGCGGGCGAAAGCAAGCTCTACGTGCCGGTCGCGCAGCTGCACGTGATCTCGCGCTACAGCGGCGCCGATCCGGACAGCGCGCCGCTGCATGCGCTCGGCTCGGGCCAGTGGGAGCGCGCGAAACGCAAGGCCGCGCAGCAGATCCGCGACACGGCCGCCGAGCTGCTGAACCTGTACGCGCGCCGTGCGGCCCGCGAGGGCCACGCGTTCGCGCTCGAGCCGCGCGACTACGTGAAGTTCGCGGAAAGCTTCGGCTTCGAGGAAACCCCCGACCAGGCCGCGGCGATCGCGGCCGTGATCGGCGACATGACGAGCGGCAAGCCGATGGACCGCCTCGTGTGCGGCGACGTCGGCTTCGGCAAGACCGAGGTCGCGCTGCGCGCCGCGTTCATCGCGGTGATGGGCGGCAAGCAGGTCGGGCTGCTGTCGCCGACCACGCTGCTCGCCGAGCAGCACACGCAGACCTTCGCCGACCGCTTCGCCGACTGGCCGGTGCGGATCGTCGAGCTGTCGCGCTTCAAGACCACCAAGGAAGTGAACGCGGCGATCGCGCAGATCAACGAAGGCACCGTCGACATCGTGATCGGCACGCACAAGCTGCTGTCGTCGGACGTGCAGTTCAAGCGGCTCGGCCTCGTGATCATCGACGAGGAGCACCGCTTCGGCGTGCGCCAGAAGGAAGCGCTGAAGGCGCTGCGCGCGGAGGTCGACGTGCTGACGCTGACCGCGACGCCGATCCCCCGCACGCTCGGGATGGCGCTCGAGGGCCTGCGCGACTTCTCGGTGATCGCGACCGCGCCGCAGAAGCGGCTCGCGATCAAGACCTTCGTGCGCCGCGAGGAGGAAAGCGTGATTCGCGAGGCGATGCTGCGCGAGCTGAAGCGCGGCGGCCAGGTGTACTTCCTGCACAACGAGGTCGAGACGATCGAGAACCGCAAGGCGATGCTCGAGGAACTGGTGCCCGAGGCGCGCATCGCGATCGCGCACGGCCAGATGCACGAGCGCGAGCTCGAGCGCGTGATGCGCGATTTCGTCGCGCAGCGCGCGAACGTGCTGCTGTGCACGACGATCATCGAGACCGGCATCGACGTGCCGAGCGCGAACACGATCATCATGCATCGCTCCGACAAGTTCGGCCTCGCGCAGCTGCACCAGCTGCGCGGCCGCGTCGGCCGTTCGCACCACCAGGCGTATGCGTACCTGCTCGTGCACGATCCGCAGGCGCTGACCAAGCAGGCGCAGCGCCGGCTCGAGGCGATCCAGCAGATGGAGGAGCTCGGCTCGGGCTTCTATCTCGCGATGCACGACCTCGAGATCCGCGGCACCGGCGAGGTGCTCGGCGACAAGCAGTCGGGCGAGATCCACGAGATCGGCTTCCAGCTCTACACGGACATGCTGAACGACGCGGTGAAGGCGCTGAAGAACGGCAAGGAGCCCGACCTCACCGCCCCGCTCGCGGCCACGACCGAGATCAACCTGCATGCGCCCGCGATCCTGCCGGCCGACTACTGCGCGGACGTGCAGGAGCGGCTGTCGCTGTACAAGCGGCTCGCGAACTGCGAGCACGGCGATGCGATCGACGGCATCCAGGAGGAGCTGATCGACCGCTTCGGCAAGATGCCGCCGCAGGCGCACGCGCTCGTCGAGACGCACCGCCTGCGCCTCGCCGCGAAACCGCTCGGCATCGTGAAGATCGACGCGAGCGAGGTCGCGATCGGGCTGCAGTTCGAGCCGAATCCGCCGATCGATCCGATGCGGATCATCGAGATGGTGCAGAAGCATCGCCACATCAAGCTCGCCGGGCAGGACCGCCTGCGCATCGAGACGCGTTCGCCGGATCTCGCGATCCGCGTGTCGACGATCAAGGAGACGCTGCGCGCGCTCGGCCACACGCCGCGGCAAGGCGCGGCCGCGGCGTCGCGTTGACGGAACCGGCGCTGCTGCGCAGGGCACGGCGCGATGCTGCACCGCATCGCGCCCCGCGAAGGCGGACCGGGGCGTTTTTGACGTATGATTTTCCCATTCATCAGACGGAGTTGAGCCATGTCCACTCTCGACGCGACGGCGCTGCCCGCCGCCGACCAAGGCGACGCAGCGCTGGTCAGCCTGCCCTGGATCAAGCAGCTGGTGTCGATGGACACGACGAGCCGCGTGCCGAACCTCGGCCTGATCGAAACGGTCCGTGACGCGCTCGCCGCGCAAGGCATCGCGTCCGTGATCACGCACGATCCGCGCGATGGCTGGGCGAACCTGTTCGCCACCGTGCCCGCGCACGACGGCTCGACCGACGGCGGCATCATGCTGTCCGGGCACACCGACGTCGTGCCCGTCGATGGCCAGCAGTGGGACAGCGATCCGTTCCGGCCGGAGATCCGCGACGGCCGCCTGTACGGCCGCGGCACCTGCGACATGAAAGGCTTCATCGGCGCGGCGCTCGCGCTGTTGCCCGAGATGCAGGCCGCGAAGCTCGCGAAGCCGATCCATTTCGCGCTGTCCTACGACGAGGAAATCGGCTGCGCGGGCGCGCCGCTGATGATCGCCGACCTCGTCGCGCGCGGCGTGAAGCCGTCGGGCTGCATCGTCGGCGAGCCGACCAGCATGCGGCCGATCATCGCGCACAAGGGCATCAACGCGTACCGCTGCTGCGTGCGCGGCCATGCGGCGCACTCGTCGCTGACGCCGAAGGGGCTGAACGCGATCGAGTATGCGGCGCGCCTGATCTGCCACATCCGCGACATCGCCGACCGCTTCCGCGCGGAAGGCCCGTTCGACGCGCTCTACGACGTGCCGTTCTCGACCGCGCAAACCAGCACGATCCAGGGCGGCAACGCGATCAACACGGTGCCGGCCGAGTGCCGTTTCGATTTCGAGTTCCGCAACCTGCCGACGCTCGACCCGGAGCAGATCTTCGCGCGCATCGAAGCGTATGCGCAGGACACGCTGCTGCCGCAGATGCGCCGCGAGCATCCGAACGCCGCGATCGAGTTCTCGAAGATCGCCGCGGCGCCCGGCCTCGACGCCACCGAGCAGGCGGCGATCACGCAGCTCGTGCGGGCGCTGACGGCCGACCAGGACAAGCGCAAGGTCGCATACGGCACCGAGGCCGGCCTGTTCCAGCGGGCCGGCGTCCCGAGCGTCGTGTGCGGGCCCGGCAACATCGAGCAGGCGCACAAGCCGAACGAATACGTCGAACTCGCGCAACTGGCCGCCTGCGAGCAGTTCCTGCGCAAGTTCATCCGCAGCATGTCGGTCGACGCGCACTGACGGTTGCCCGCCACGCCGGCCCGCGCATGCGGGCCGGGTCACTCCCCACACGCCAGGCCATGTCGACTACCCATCCGGGCACTGCCCACACGATCGACGGCGAGCCGATTCCGACGCTCGACGAAATCGCCGCGCAGCACTTCGCGCTGTCGCCGTGGGTCGCGCGCACGCCGGTGTTCGAGCGCGGCGACCTGCCGTCGCTCGAAGGCACGCACGTGAACTTCAAGTTCGAGCTGCTGCAGGCGAGCGGCAGCTTCAAGGCGCGCGGCGCGTTCACGCACCTGCTCGCGCTCGACGAGGCGCGCAAGAACGTCGGCGTCACCTGCGTGTCGGCCGGCAATCACGCGGCGGCGGTCGCGTATGCGGCGATGCGGCTCGGCAGCAGCGCGAAGGTCGTGATGTTCCACACCGCGAGCCCGTCGCGCATCGCGCAGTGCAAGCAGTACCGCGCGGAGGTCGTGCTGGCCGCGAGCGCGTCGCAGGCGTTCGACCTCGTGCGCCGCATCGAGGCCGAGGAAGGCCGCTTCTTCATCCACCCGTTCAACGGCTATCACACGATCCTCGGCACCGCGACGCTCGGCTACGAATGGGCGACGCAGACGCCCGACCTCGACGCGGTGATCGTGCCGATCGGCGGCGGCGGGCTCGCGGCCGGCGTGTCGACCGCGCTGCGGCTCGCGAACCCGCGCGTGCACGTGTACGGCGTCGAGCCGGAAGGCGCGGACGCGATGAGCCGCAGCTTCGCGGCCAACCACACGGTCAAGATGGCCGCGATGCACACGATCGCCGATTCGCTGATGGCGCCGCACACCGAGGAATACAGCTACCAGCTGTGCCGGCGCCACATCGACAGCATCGTCACCGTGTCCGACGACGCGCTGCGCACCGCGATGCTGTTCCTGTTCTCGCACCTGAAGATCGCCGTCGAGCCCGCGTGCGCGGCGGCGATGGCTGCGCTGCTCGGCCCGCTGCGCGAGACGCTGCAGGGCAAGCGGGTCGGCGTGCTGCTGTCGGGCGCCAACACCGATCCGGTCACGCTCGGCATGCACCTCGCGCACGCGAAGCTGCTGCGCTGAACGGCGCCGCGGCGCGCCGGTTATCCCCAGATCGTGTTGAAGAGCCTGTGGACAAGCTTCTGAAAGGCTTCCTAAGCTGTTGATGCGCCGGTGATTTCGGCGCGCGATGCAAAACGCGTCGCCGGCCTGCTCGTCGCGGCGCGATCGAGACGGCGCAGGGTTATGCACAGATTGTGTTGACAGCCTTGTTGATAACCGGCCTGAGAACCGCGCAAGTCATTGAGCACGCAACGTTTTATCGCGTTGCCACGCGACGCGTGCAATGCGTGCACCCAACGGAGGAACCGCCATGCGCACGCTGTCGACCAGCCTCGTGCTTGCCATTGCCCTGCTCTCCGGCTGCGCGGCCACGCAGTTGCCGGCCGCGGCTGACCCCGCGTCCTGCGTGCAGGCCGGCGGCAGCCGTCAATTGCAGGCCGACCTGCTGTTCGGTCGCGACATCGCAGGGCGCGGCCCGGTCACCGATGCCGAACGCGCGGCCTTCCTCGCCGACGTCGTCACGCCGCGCTTCCCCGACGGCTTCACGCTCTGGGATACCCATGGCCAATGGCGCGACCGCGCGACCGGCCGCATCACGCGGGAAAACAGCTTCGTCATCCGTATCGTCGCCGGCGACACGCGCGATACGCGCGAGCGCCTGTCGGCCATCCGTCGCGCGTATGCGGAACAGTTCAGGCAGGAGTCGGTCGGCGTGACGCTCGCGCCGGTCTGCGCATCGTTCTGACGAAGCGCGGCGCAGTCGCGCGCGCGAGCAAAAAAAAACGGGCGCCCGCAGGCGCCCGCCGATCGGCCGAACCGCAGCCGCGTTACGGCTTGTTGCTCTCGAACATGTCCATGATCTGCTGCTTCTCCTGCGACGTCACCGGCGGCGGCGTCAGACCCGCCGGGCCGGCCGAGCCGAGCGCGTCGTTCGCGCTGATCGCATTGGCCGCCGGGTTGATGTCGACGTTCGCGACGAAGCCGGCGCCCGGCGTGCGATCCGCGTAGTACAGCTCGCCGTCGAGCGTCGTCAGCCCGTCGGGCATCGGCATCGGCTGCTCGGGCACGCCGTTCAGCGCGGTGCGCATGTAGTTCACCCAGATCGGCAGCGCGAGCTGCGCGCCGAACTCGCGGCTGCCGAGGCTCTTCGGCTGGTCGAAGCCCATCCACGCGACCGCGACGAGCGACTGCTGGTAGCCGGCGAACCAGCCGTCCTTCGCGTCGTTCGTCGTACCCGTCTTGCCCTGCAGGTCGCCGCGGCCGAGCACGTTGGAGCCCGCCCCCGTGCCGGCCGTCGCGACCGTGTGCAGCAGGCTGTTCATCACATACGCATTGCGGCCTTCGATCGTGCGCGGCGCGGTATTGCCCGCGATCACCGGCTGCGCCTTCTGCAGCGCCTGGCCGCGTGCGTCGTCGACCTCGGCGATCAGGTACGGATCGACCTTGTAGCCGCCGTTCGCGAACACCGCATAGCCGGTCGCGAGCTGCAGCGGCGTGACGAGCCCCGCGCCGAGCGCCATCGGCAGGTACGGCGGCGTCTTCGCCGGATCGAAGCCGAAGCGCTGCGTCACGTACTCCTGCGCATACTGCGTGCCGATCGATGCAAGGATGCGGATCGACACGAGGTTCTTCGAACGCTGCAGGCCGGTGCGCATCGACATCGGGCCGTCGGGCTGGTCGTCGTCCTTCGGTTCCCACGCGGTGCCGCCCGGCACGCTCGGCGGGAAGTACAGCGGCGCGTCGTTGATGATCGTCGCCGGTCCGAGGCCCTTGTCGAGCGATGCCGAATAGATGAACGGCTTGAACGACGAGCCCGGCTGGCGCCACGCCTGCGTCACGTGGTTGAACTTGCTCTTGTTGAAGTCGAAGCCGCCGACGAGCGAGCGGATCGCGCCGTCCTGCGGCGCGATCGCGACGAGCGCGCCTTCGACCTGCGGCAGCTGCACGACCTGCCAGCCGCTCTTCGCGTCCTTCAGCACGCGCACGATCGAACCGGGCTTGATCTTCAGCGTGTTGTTCGCGCGCGGCCCCAGCGCGGCCGCGACGAAGCGCAGCCCGCCGGCGCCGATGGTCGTCTTCGCGCCGCCGACGAACTGCACCTCGACCGCGTTCGGCGCGGCCGACAGCACCACCGCCGACTGCAGGTCACCGTTGTCCGGGTGATCGGCGAGCGCGTCGTCGATCGCCTCGTCGCGATCGTCGCCGGCCGCCGGCAGCGTGATGAAGCCTTCCGGCCCGCGATAGCCGTGGCGGCGCTCGTAGTCGAGAATGCCGCGCCGCACCGCCTGGTACGCCGCTTCCTGGTCGGCCGCGTTGATCGTCGTCGTGACCGTCAGGCCGCGCGTGTACGTCTCGTCCTTGTACTGCGCGTACATCATCTGCCGCACCATCTCGGCGACGTACTCGCCGTGCACCGCGTACTGGTTGCCCGGCGTGCGCACGTGGATCTCTTCCTTGAGCGCCTGCTCGTATTGCGGCTGCGTGATGTAGCCGACCTCGTACATCCGCTTCAGGATGTATTCCTGGCGCACCTTCGCGCGCTTCGGATTGACGACCGGGTTGTACGCGGACGGCGCCTTCGGCAGGCCGGCCAGCATCGCGGCCTCCGCGACCGTGATGTCCTTCAGGTCCTTGCCGAAGTACACGCGCGCGGCCGCGGCGAAGCCGTACGAGCGCTGGCCGAGGTAGATCTGGTTCATGTACAGCTCGAGGATCTGGTCCTTCGTCAGCGCCTTCTCGATCTTGTACGCGAGCAGCATTTCGTAGATCTTGCGCGTGTAGGTCTTCTCGCTCGACAGGAAGAAGTTGCGCGCGACCTGCATCGTGATCGTGCTCGCGCCCTGGCGCGCGCCGCCGTGCATCAGGTCGGCGACGCCCGCGCGCAGGATGCCGAGGAAGTCCACGCCGCCGTGCTCGTAGAAGCGGTAGTCCTCGATCGCGAGCACCGCCTTCTTCATCACGTCGGGAATCTCCTGGAAGCGCACGAGGCTGCGGCGCTCCTCGCCGAACTCGCCGATCAGCACGTGATCGGCCGTCATCACGCGCAGCGGCACTTTCGGCTGGTAGTTCGTCAGCGCGTCGAGCGACGGCAGCTGCGGGGCCATCACGACGAGCGCGTAGCCGACGATCAGCGCGCCGATGATGGCCAGCGTGACGAACAGGCCGGCGAACCACAGCATGACGCGCGAGCCGAACGAACGGCGGCGACGGCCCCCGCCGCCGCCATCCTCATTGCGCGGCGCACGGTGCGCATCGCGGTCGTCGTCATCGGTGTAATAGGCTCCGGCAGGCGAACGGCGCAGCGTGTAGTGGGGTTCGTTCCTGGCCGAAGAAGAAGGCGGTCGTTTGATAATTGGCATGTCGGAATGGCGGGCGCGCATGGCGCCCTCGGACGCATGCGGTATGCAAGCGGATGAATCGAGAGAGAGTGCATCGTGACATTCGTCACGTCGACAGACCCCGCCGCGCGGCGATCCGTTCCCGCGACGTGACAGCGCATTTTAATGAAATCAATCGATTGACTTCGCGATTTTTTGTAAAAATTCCCGCGTAGCCTCGTTTTCAGCGCGTTTTTGCCTCGCTGCGCGGCCTATCATGGACACGGAACGCACTTGCGCATGCCCGCCAAGCTTTCAATTCAGAAAGCTTGACGGGCATGTCGCGCGGCTTGGCGGCCGTGTGTTCGCGCCGCTTGAACTCGTGCGTTTAAGCCGTATTTAAGTGAGCCGGTGGTTTAATGTCTGCCGGCATGCACGGGCCGGAACCGGCACCGTCGCGGGCCACGCCGCAGCGATGCGGCGCCTTTCACACTCGGAGGATTTCATGTCGCTTTTCGACTCTGTTTCGCGCACGATCAAGGGCCTGCTGAACGACGCGGCCGACTCGGTGCAGGACCCGTCGCGCGATGCACGCCAGATCGTGCGGGAGCTCGACGACAGCATCGGCCGCGCCGAGAACTCGCTGATCGAGATCGAGGCGCAGGTCGCGACCCAGCGCAGCAAGCGCGATGCGGCCGACGACAAGGCGAAGAAGTACGAGGACGGCGCGAAGCGCGCGCTGCAGGCGGGCGACGAGTCGCTCGCGCGCGAGGCGCTCGGCGCGCAGGCGAACGCCGAGGCGGAGCGCGACGCGCTCGCGAAGGAGCTCGCGACGCTCGAGCCGTCGGTCGACAAGCTGAAGGGGCAGATCGCCGACATGCGCCAGCGCCGCAACGACCTGAACGCGCGCTCGAACATCCTGCAGGCGAAACAGGAAATCGCGCAGGCGAAGGACGTCGCGGCCACCGCGCTCGGCGGCATCGGCGGCAAGAACCTGTCGGAGGATTTCCAGAAGCTCGAGGACAAGGTCGCGCTGGAGAACGCGCGTTCCGACGCGCGCCTCGATTCGGCCGACACGTCGAGCGGCAAGGCGCTCGACGACAAGCTCGCCGCGCTGAACAAGGGCCCGTCGGTCGAGGATCGCCTCGCCGCCCTGAAGAAGCAGCTCGACACGCCCGCGCAGTAACCGGCTGCGCGCCACCGCCGGATCCCGGCGCGGCGCGCATCGATCGCAAGGAGACGGGCGCCCTCGCCCGGTTCGATCATGAAGAAACCCCTCGCCGCTCTCGGCTTCGCGCTGCTGATGCTGTCGTCCGCCGCATTTGCGGTGCCGTCGCTGCAGCAGGTCGAGCAGTCGATCGCGCAGCGCGACTGGCAGCGCGCCGATACGCAGCTGTCGCAAGTCATCGACGCGCATCCGAACAACGCGCACGCGCGCTACCTGTACGCGCAGGTGCTCGACCGCGAAGGCCGCGCGTCCGACGCGCTCGCGCAGCTGCAGCGCGCGAAGACGCTCGATCCGAAACTGAGCTTCGCCGACCCTGCCCGCTTCGCGCAGACGGAAGCGCGCATCCGCGCCGATGCGGGGCGCGTGAGCGTCACGCCGCCGCGCGCCGATGCCGGCACGCTGCAGTCGTCGCTCGCGCCCGCCGTGCCGCCCGCCGAAAAACACGGGCCGTCGACCGGCATGTGGATCGGCCTCGGCCTGATCGTCGCGGTGATCGCGCTGGTGCTGCGCTGGACGCTGCGGCGCGCGCGCTCGACCGACGATCGCCGCGCCGACGACGAACGCCGCACGCAGCTGAAGCGCGCAACCGACGTGCTCAACGACATCCGGCCGCTGAAGCTCGACGCGCGGCTGTCGACGGCGCCCGGCGCCGCCGCGCTGACGAGCGAGCTCGAGGGCATCGAGACCGACGCGCGCGAGCTCGTCGAGGCGCTGTCGAACGGCAAGAATCCGGTGCCGCCGTACCGCGTCGACGAACTCGAGCAGCGCCACGCGAGCGTGAAGGCGCGCGTCGAGGGCCGGCCCGATCCGGCCGCGCAGGCCGCGCCGCCGCCGGCCGCTGGCAGCGGTTCGGTGTTCGCGCAGGAAGCGGACCGCGTGACCGGCGCGCAGGGCCAGCCCTATCCGCCGCAATACCCACCGCAGCAGCAGCAACCGCCCGTCGTGATCCAGCAAGGCGGCGGCTTCGGCGGCGGGATGGGCGGGCTGCTGACCGGCGTGCTGCTCGGCCAGGCGATGTCGGGCGGTCGTGATCGCGTGGTCGAACGCGACGTGATCGTCGACGACGAGCGCCGCCGGCACGATGCCGATCCCGGCATCGACCTCGGCCGCGGCGACAGCACGAACTGGGACAACGGCAACGGCGGCAGCGACGGCGGCGTCGATCTCGGCAGCAACGACGACGGCGGCTGGACCGACACCTGATCGTCGCGCGTCGAGCGCGGCCGCATCGCGCGCCCGCTCCCCCGGCAGGTGCGCGCCGGCCTTGCGGGGCGCGCCTGCCGCGCCGATTTGTCAATCATTTAAAGATGGGCTATCGGCATTGGGGCACGTTCGCTATCATGCGGCCATCGGCGTGCCACCGACCCTGAATTCGACACGATGCGTCGTGGCGCGCCTCCATTTGCCCCAACCAGGAGAAAGCCGCTCATGAGCATCATCAAGGAATTCAAGGAGTTCGCCGTCAAGGGCAACGTGATGGATCTCGCCATCGGCGTGATCATCGGCGGCGCGTTCTCGAAGATCGTCGACTCGATCGTGAAGGACCTGATCATGCCGGTCATCGGTGTCCTGACGGGCGGCCTGGATTTCTCGAACAAGTTCGTACTGCTCGGCACGATCCCGCCGTCGTTCAAGGGTAATCCCGATTCGTTCAAGGATCTGCAGGCCGCCGGCGTCGCGGCGTTCGGCTACGGTTCGTTCATCACCGTGCTGATCAATTTCATCATCCTCGCGTTCATCATTTTCCTGATGGTGAAATTCATCAACAAGCTGCGCAAGCCGGCGGATGCCGCGCCGGCCGCAACGCCGGAAGACATCGTGCTGCTGCGTGAAATCCGCGATTCGCTCAAGCAGCGCTGAGCGTTCGCGCGCAACCGCCAGCCAGGCCCGCCGCGTGCGGGCCTTTTTGTTGCCCGCGCCGCGCGGCACGTAATGCGCGGGCCTCGCATTTTTTTGTGACGAGCGGATGCACGCGCCGGGAAAGCGGGTCTATCATGGAGACTAAACCGACAGTGCAGGCGCCAGGCGCCGACTGTGTCGATCGTGGCGAGCGGGTCGACGGGAGACATCGATCGTCGCACCGCACGAGCGCAGCATGTTCGTGTGCTATAACGGATCGGCATGCGGCGTACATAGCCGGGAGTGGGTCGCATGAAAGTGCCGCATTTCTTGCAATTGTTTTTGAGGCGAGTGTTTATGTCCTTCCCGAAAAAACGTCGACGCGCGCAGCAGGATGGCCAGGAGTCGTTCCTCGCGGTATTGCGCCATTCGAAACCGTTCGCTCAGCTCGACACCAAGATCGCACGCGCCCGCGCGCAGGACGAACCTGTGCTGTACGCGCATGTGCTGCCCGGCCTGGACGTGCTTCTGTGCAGCGTGCGCGGCGCGCAGCCGCCGTATCCGGCGATCGCCGAATTGCGAAAGCGCTGCATCGAATCGATCGCCAACGCGCTCGAGCAGCCGCTCGACGGCCTCGAGAACGGTGGTTACTGGTACGAATCGAATGGCTTCGGCTTCCTCGTCTTCGCGAGCCGCGCCCGCGCGCGCATCCTGCCCGAATTTGGTGCAGGCACGAAAGCGAGCCTGCGCAGCGGGCTCGGGCGACAGAATGCCGGGGACACGACGCCCCGTTCGCTCGGCTGATTCCACGCCAAGTTCCGATGGGCCGCCTCCGGGCGGCCCATCTGCCATTCGCGCCATTCGTGCGTTACGCCACGATCACGCGTGCCCGCGCCCGTTCCCCGGCCTGACGATATCGATGAACGCGGCGAAATCGGCATCCGCGAGCCCCATGGCCGCGCCGAGCCGCAGCACCTGCTGCACGGTGGCCGACACGGGCATCACCGCACCCGTCTCGCGCGCCGCGTCGGCGATCGTGTCGACATCCTTCTGAAACGTGCTGAGCGCGCCGATCGGCGGATGCCCGCCCGACGTCATGCGCGGCACGAACGTCTGCAGCAGCACCGAATCCGCCCAGCCGCCGGCGAGCGCCTGCGCGAGACGCGCGGCATCGATGCCGCTCGCCTGCGCGAGGCCGACCGCCTCGGCGATCGCCGTGACGGTCGCGGTGACGATCGCCTGGTTGCACAGCTTCGCGGTCTGGCCCGCGCCCGCGTCGCCCATGTGCGTGACGCGCGCCGCGTACGTGTCGATCAGCGGCCGCGCCGCGTCGAGATCCGCCGCGCGGCCGCCGGCCATGACGGCAAGCGTGCCGGCCTGCGCGCCGGGCACGCCGCCCGACACCGGCGCGTCGACCCAGCCGACGCCCAGCTCCGCCGCGCGCCGCGCATAGTCGCGCGTCACGCCGGGCGGAATGCTCGAGTGATCGACGATGCGCCGCAGCTTGCGCACGGCCGAATCGCCGGACAACAGGCCGTCCGGGCCGAACACGACGTCGCCGACCGCGCGCGCGTCGAGCACGCACAGCAGCACCGTCTCGACCTGCTCCGCCAGCGCGCGCGGCGTGTCGGCCACACGCGCGCCGTCGGCCACGAGCGCGTCCGACTTCGCACGCGTGCGGTTCCATACGCCGACCTGGTGGCCCGCCGCCAGCAAATGCCGAATCATCGGCGCGCCCATCAATCCCGGTCCGCAAAATCCGACTTCCACGATGCGCCTCGTCTCCAATATGGGTTGAACTTGCCGCCCATCATACCTATCACTCAAGAAGCCGGACGCATTCCGCACCTGATTGCGCTTGCGCGCTGCGCCCGTGGCAGAACCCGATACGACAGGGAGCGCATCATGAGCGACCACGTCTACAAGCTGATCGAACTGACCGGCTCGTCGCGGGAATCCAGCGACGACGCCATCCGCAATGCGATCGCGAAAGCCGCCGCGACGCTGCACAACCTCCACTGGTTCCAGGTGACCGAGACGCGCGGCCACATCGAAGGCAACCAGGTCATCCACTGGCAGGTGACGCTGAAAGTCGGCCTGCGCATCGACGACTGACGCGCCTGCCGTGCGCTTCACGCGCACCGTTCCGGCCGCGGCGACCGCCGCGCCGGTGGGCGCGTGCGGGTATCCATCCCTTGACGCTGCTTTTCGTTCATATTAAAAAACATATACCCCAGCCTCCCCTCGATCAGCCCGGACATATAAACGGAGAAATCATGAGTCAGCAACGCGAGGCGATCGACACGTACCTCTTGCGCGTCTTGCACACCCTGTTGATGGAGCGCAGCGTCACGCGCGCGGCCGTCAAACTGAATCAGTCGCAGCCGGCGATCAGCGCCGCGCTGCGGCGCCTGCGCGACATCACCGGCGATCCGCTGCTGGTGCGCGGCAAGTCCGGCATGGTGCCGACCGAATACGGGCTGCGCCTGCTCGAGCCCGTGCAGAACGCGCTGCGCGAGATCGAGCGCATCAAGTTCCAGCAGCACAGCTTCGACCCGGCCACGTCGATCCGCTGCTACCGGATCGGCTGCCCCGACTACCTGAACGTGCTGTTCGTGCCGACCGTCGTCGAACGCTTCCGCCAGGCCGCGCCGAATGCGACGCTCGAGTTCCATTCGCTCGGCCCCGCGTTCGACTACGAGCTCGCGCTCGAGGACGGCAAGCTCGACATCGTGGTCGGCAACTGGCCGGAGCCGCCCGAGCAGCTGCACCTGTCGAACCTGTTCGTCGACGAGATCGTCTGCCTGATGAGCAACGCGCATCCGTTCGCGAAACGCGGCGGCCTCACGCTCGACCAGTACCTGAACGCGCCGCACCTCGCGCCGACGCCGTACTCGGTCGGCCAGCGCGGCGCGATCGACGTGCACCTCGCGCGCGAGCGGCTGAAGCGCCACGTGGTCGTCACGCTGCCGTACTTCAACCTCGCGCCGTACGTGCTCGTGAAGTCCGACCTGATCTTCACGACGACGCGCTTGTTCGCCGACCACTACGCGAAGTTCCTGCCGCTGTCGGTCGTGCCCGCGCCGCTCGATTTCCCGCCGATGCAGTACTACCAGCTGTGGCACGAGCGCTGCCACTACTCCGACGAAGTGCGCTGGCTGCGCAGCCTCGTCGCCGAGGCCACCCGCACGCTGATCGAGGCGTAACGGCGTACGACGCGCCTGCCGCCGCCGGGCATCGTCACGGCAGGCGGCAGGTCAAGCGTCAGCGCGACGCTTCGACGAGCGCCTGCGCGAGCGCGTTGTGACGCGCGATGACGGGCGGCAGGTCGAGCGTCGCCAACTGCCCTTCCCGCACCACGACTTTCCCGTTCACCACCGTGTACGCCGCCTGCGACGGCGCGCAGAACACCAGCGCCGCGACCGGGTCGTGCAGCGCGCCCGCGAACAGCGGCTGGCGCAGGTCGAACGCGGCGAAGTCGGCGGCCATGCCGGGCTTCAGCGCGCCGATGTCGTCGCGGTTCAGCACCTTCGCGCCGCCGAGCGTCGCGATCTCGAGCGCCTCGCGCGCGGTCATCGCATCGGGCCCGAAGCCCACGCGCTGCAGCAGCAGCGCCTGCCGCACTTCCGCGACCATCTGCGCGCCGTCGTTCGACGCCGAGCCGTCGACGCCGAGCCCCACCGGCACGCCGGCGAGCCGCATCTTCTTCACCGGCGCGATGCCCGACGCAAGCCGCATGTTCGAGCACGGGCAGTGCGCGACGCCCGTGCCGGTGCGCGCGAACAGGCCGATGCCGGCGTCGTCGAGCTGCACGCAATGCGCATGCCACACGTCGTGCCCGACCCAGCCGAGATCTTCCGCGTATTCGGCCGGCGTCATCCCGAACTTCTCGCGGCTGTACGCGATGTCGTTGATATTCTCCGCGAGGTGGGTGTGCAGCGACACGCCGTATTCGCGCGCGAGCCGCGCGGCGTCGCGCATCAGCTCGCGGCTCACCGAGAACGGCGAGCACGGCGCGACGACGACCCGCAGCATCGCGTAGCGCCCTTCGTCGTGATAGGTCTCGATCAGCCGCTGCGCGTCGCGCAGGATGTCGGGCTCGCGCTCGACGACCGAATCGGGCGGCAGCCCGCCGTCGCGCTGGCCGACGCTCATCGCGCCGCGGCTCGCGTGAAAGCGCATGCCGATCCGCTGCGCGGCGCCGATGCTGTCGTCGAGCCGGCTGCCGTTCGGATAGATGTACAGATGATCGCTCGACGTCGTACAGCCCGACTGCAGCAGCTCGGCCATCGCGGTGAGCGTCGACACCTCGATCATCTCGGGCGTCAGGTGCGCCCAGATCCGGTACAGGTTCGTGAGCCAGCCGAACAGCTCCGCGTTCTGCGCGGCCGGCACCGCGCGCGTGAGGCTCTGGTACATGTGGTGGTGCGTGTTCACGAGCCCCGGGATCACGAGGTGCCCGCGCAGGTCGAGCACTTCGTCGGCGGTGTCCGGCAGCTCGGCGCTCGGGCCGACCGCGACAATCCGGTTGTCTTCGATGTAGAGCCCTGCGTCGCGCAGTTCGCGGCGCGCGTCGTCCATGGTCACGAGCACGTCGGCGTGCTTGACCAGCAAGGTTTTCGGGCGGGATGGGGATACGTGCGGCGCGCGTGCGTGCGCGCCGGAGTGCTGCTCGGGATTCATGCGTTCTCCGCGTCGGTCAGCCCTTTCGGGCGGTCGCAAAGCCGTTCGAACGCTGATTCGCGGCACGTCCCGGTGCCTGCGTCCGTTCGAACGCCCTGGCCCGGTTACCCGGCGTGCTCGCCGTCTTCGGGGTGCGCGCCGGCCTCGGGCCGACGCGCACGGCGGGAGGATCGCCGATGCGCGCGCGACGCACAATGCGCCACGCCGAATACTGCGCTTCACGATTTCGATATGGTACGCGCAAGGGCCGTGCGCGGGCGCGCCGACGCGCGGCGCGGCGGGTTCTTGCCCGCCGTCGACAGCGGCTCATGCGCGGCGCATTATCTTTGATATCGCGCCCGTATTTGCATGGGGAACGTTCTTACAATGCCTGCACGGCGCTCGCTTCAATCTCGCCGACGGGTATGTAGCCACGTGACGTGGAGCCTCGATCCGCCGCACAGTCCATGGATCGAGCCGCCGCCGAACCTCGCATTCACACAAGGAAATTTGCGAATGGGAAAGCTCACTACCCACGTACTCGATACGGCGCACGGCCGCCCCGGCGCCGCGCTCAAGGTGGACCTCTACGCGCTGGACGGCGAATCGCGCCGCGCGATCAAGACCGTGCTGACCAATAGCGACGGCCGCTGCGACGAACCCCTGCTCGAAGGCGCCGCGTTCGCCGCCGGCGAATACGAACTCGTGTTCCATGCCGGCGACTACTTCGCGTCGCTCGGCGTGCAGGTGCCCGAACCCCGTTTCGTCGATCGCGTCGTGCTGCGCTTCGGCATCGCCGACGCGGGTTCGCACTACCACGTGCCGCTGCTCGTGTCGCCGTGGTCGTACAGCACCTATCGCGGCAGCTGACACACGTATCGGCTGCCCGCATCAAAGACAACGATCTGAGTCTGGAGGAGTTTCATGGAAGGCTTCATCACCGACTGGCTGAACCTCGCGCTGCGATGGCTGCACGTCATCGTCGCCATCGCGTGGATCGGCGAGTCGTTCTACTTCGTCGCGCTCGACAACAGCCTGAAACCGCCGACCGACCCGAACCAGCGCAAGCGCGGTGTGTTCGGCGAGCTGTGGCATGTCCACGGCGGCGGTTTCTACAACATGCAGAAGTACACGGTCGCCCCGCCGGAAATGCCGGATGACCTGCACTGGTCGAAGTGGCCGTCGTACACCACCTGGCTGTCGGGCTTCTCGCTGTTCTTCGTGCTGTACCTGCTCGCGCCGAACACGTACCTGATCGACAAGAACGTGCTCGACATGGGCCCTGTGGTCGCCGTCGCGTCCGCGCTCGGCTTCCTCGCGGCCGGCTGGATCGTCTACGACTCGCTGTGCCGCATCCTCGGCACCAACGACCGCGTGCTCGGCATTTGCGTCGGCATCTATGTCGTGGCCGCCGCGTACCTCGCGTGCCATATCTTCGCGGGCCGTGCCGCCTACCTGATCGTCGGCGCGATGCTCGCGACGATCATGTCGGCGAACGTGTTCTTCGTGATCATCCCCGGCCAGCGCAAGATGGTCGACAAGATGCTCAAGGGCGAGGAGCCGAACCCGATCTACGGCAAGCGCGGCAAGCAGCGCTCGGTGCACAACACGTACTTCACGCTGCCCGTCGTGTTCGCGATGCTGTCGAACCACTATGCGATGACGTACACGAACAAGTTCAACTGGGTCGTGCTCGTGCTGATCATGCTGGCCGGCGCGCTGATCCGCCAGTTCTTCGTGATGCGCCACCGCGGCAAGCAGCTGTGGTACCTGCCGATCGGCGGCGTCGCGCTGCTGGCCGGCGCGCTGGTGTGGACGACGCCGAAGCCGGTCGCGCCGGAAGCGCAGGCCGCGAACGCGCCGAAGGTCGTGATCAACGACATCATGCCGGTCCTGCAGCAGCGCTGCGTCCAGTGCCACTCGGCCAAGCCGACGCTGATGGGCAGCGCGCCCGCCGGCGTGATGTTCGATACGCCGGACGAAGTGTCGAAGAACGCGCAGCGGATCTACGAACAGGCCGTGCGCCTGAAGGCGATGCCGATCGGCAACGTCACGCACATGACCGACGACGAGCGCACCAAGCTCGCCGCGTGGTTCGAGGGCGGCGCGACGAAGTAAGCTGCCGCGTGCCGGTGCGCCGGCGCCACCCTCTCCCTTCGCGGGCCCGGAAACGGGCCCGTTTTTTTGTGCGCGGCGATGGGCGCGCGAGTCCTGCGCGGGTATGCGCCCGGTTCGCTAGTCGCGCGATGCGTCGCGTTGCAGCGCGACCAGCGCGTCGAGCGCCCGCGCGCCGTCGCCGAACGGCACGAAGATGTGATCGTGGCACGCGGCCGCCATCACGTTGCAACTGATGCCGGCCGCGCCGAGCGCCTGGGCGAACGCGGCCGTGAGCCCGACCGCCTGCAGGTCGGAGTGCACCGTCAGCGTGATCCACGCGGCGCGGAACAGCACCGGCCAGCCGTGGCGGGCCGCCGTCTCCTCGCTGACGACGACCGTCAAACCCTCCGCTTCGTGAAAAGTCGCAATCGTTTCGGATAACGATACGTTGGCGTCGCGCGGCAGCGACACGAATGCGTACGCGCCCGGATGCAGCTCGGGCTGCATCGTGCGCAACAGGATCGCGAGGTCGGTCTCGGGTTGGCTCATCGGAAAGTCGGCGTCCGGGCCGGACGCGAGGTGGTGACGATCTGCGCACGATACCACGCGCGACGGCCGCGATCGGGGACGGTCATGCGGGCATCGACGCGATCTCGCCCGCGAGCCAGCCGCGCAACGCGACGATGCGCGGATCGTCGCGCATGCGTTACGGGTACACGACGTGGTACGCGACGTTCGGCGCGACATCGACACGCACGTCGAACAGGCGCACGATGCGCCGTTCCGCGCGATCGCCTCGATCTCGAACCGGACAGCACCCGGGCGCAGCGCCAGCGATCTGTATATCGCCTAGCGCATATGCATAAAAAAACCCGCGCAGCATGCGCGGGTTTCGTCAGGCCGATGCAGCGACGTCGGCAAAAAGCTCAGTCCGCCGGCGCGAGCAGCGCCTCCTCGGTCAGCCACAGCGATTGCGGCAGATCCTGCTCGTTCAGGTTCAGCCCGTCCCCGCCGCGATCGACGACGATGAAGTCGCTGACGCCGCCGAGTGCGATCAGCGGGTGATGCCACACGCCCTTCGCATAGTTGACGCCCTGCCAGCCGCTCGTCACGAACGCGCGGATCTTCGCCGGGTCGAGCTCGCCCGCGGGCGCGACGACGACGAGATACGGCTTGTCGTTCAGCGGCACGAATGCCTGGCTGCCGAGCGGATGCCGCTCGAGCATCTTCACCTCGAACGGCAGCGTGCGCGGCTGGCCGCGGAACAGGTTGACGAGCGTGCGGCCGCCTTCGTCGTCGACGTCGACCGTCGCGAGATCGTGAAAGCGGATCGTCGTGCCGAGGTTGATCGGGATCTGCTTCGCGCCTTCCGTCTCGATCACGTCGCCGAACGGCGCGAACGCGTCCCTGGTCAGCGGTTCGATGATGAGCGTCTTCATTTGTCGAGCGTTCCGAGCAGACGCAGGCGCGACACGCCGCCGTCCGGAATGATGTTCAGGCGCACGTGCGTGACCGGGCCGAGCGACGCGAGCTCGCGCTCGAAGAAGTGCTGCTTGTCCATCTGCAGCTTCTGCTCGCCGAGCAGCGCCGGCCAGAACATCGACTGCGTGACCAGCGAGCTGTCGGTGCCGCCCGTCACGTACGCGGCCTGGATCGAGCAGCGGTCCGGATAATTGCCCTTGAAGAACGCGGTGTCGACTTCGATCTTGCGGATCACGCCTGGCTGCGCCAGCGCGATGATCGCCCAGTCGTTGCCCGGCTCGCGGCGGCGGCGGGTTTCCCAGCCGTCGCCCATGTTCACGCCGCGGCCCGGCAGCAGCAGATTCGACGCAATGCCGAAGTGCTGGTTGTTCGCGGCAACCACGTAGCCGCCGTTTTCCATCGCCGCGAGATCGAACAGCTCGGTCGCGCTCGCGCCCGCCCAGTCGAGCTGCGGCTGGCCGTACACGCGCAGGCGCGCGATGCCGCCGTCCGGGTAGATGTTCACGCGCAGGTGCGTGAACGCGCGCGCGTCGCTCGCGTCGACGTAGTGGTGGCTGTTGCCCTGCAGCGTCGTCGACGGCACGATCTCGACCCACTCGGTCGCATGGGTCGGCGCGCCATCGGCCACGAACGCGGCCTCGACCGACGCGGCCGGCGGGAAGTTGCCGGTGAAGTGGCTCGTATCGATGTCGAAGCCCTTGATCACGCCCGGGCGCGCGAGCTTGACGATGCACCAGTCGTAGCCGGTCGTGCGCTTGCGGCGCGTTTCCCAGCCGTCCATCCACTTGCCGTGGTCGTCGTACTTGCCGGGAATGAAGACGGCCGGCTCGGGGTTCAGCATGCGCTCCTTCGGCGCGAAGAAATCGTCGCTGGCCTCGAGCGCCTGCGCACCGAGACGCGGGTCGGCGAGGTTCACGTAGCGCCGCGTGAAATCAGGTGCGTTGGGGTCGAGAAGCGGGATGGCCATGGTGTGTTCCTTGTCGGTATTGCGTGTGTATTGCGCGCGGTGTCGTGCGATCGCCGCCGCGACGCGGCAGGCGACGCAGCGGGTTCAGGCGTCGATCAGGTCGTCGAGCCGGAAACGCGCGATCCGGTAGATCTGGTCGAGGCTCGCGCGCAGCTCCTCGGTGCGCGTGTGGTTCACGCGCGACTCGAAGTTCGCGATGATGCCGTGCCGGTCGTAGCCGCGCACCGCGAGGATGAACGGGAACCCGAACTTCTCGCGATAGGTGCGGTTCAGCGTCTGCAGCTTGTCGAACTCTTCCTGCGTGCACTGCGCAAGGCCCGCGCCGCTCTGTTCGCGCGTCGACTCCTCCGTCAGTTCGCCGCGCACCGCGGCCTTGCCCGCGAGCTCCGGGTGCGCGTTGATCAGCGCGAGCTGGCGCACTTCGCCGGCCGTCTCCACGGCGCCCGACATCGTCTGGTGCAGCGCGTCGACGCTCGCGTACGGCCGTGCGCCCGCGGCCGCCTCGGCGACCCACGGCGAGTGTTCGAAGATCCCGGACAGCGCCGCGACGAATGCGCCCGGCGCCATCGTGTTCAGTTGCTCCAACGTATAACGCATCGCCTTCATGCTTTCCCTTGGTTCCGATGATTGGGCTGATACGGATGATGTTCACGCCAGTGACGCGCGATATCGACACGCCGCGTCACCCATACGCGATCGTGCTTCTCGATGTGGTCGAGGAACTTCTGCAGCGCGCGGAACCGGCCCGGCCGGCCGAGCAGGCGGCAGTGCATGCCGATCGACAGCATCTTCGGCGCTTCGTCGCCCTCCTCGTACAGCACGTCGAACGCGTCGCGCAGGTAGTGGAAGAAGTGATCCGCGGTGTTGAAGCCCTGCGGCGTCGCGAAGCGCATGTCGTTGGTGTCGAGCGTGTACGGCACGATCAGCTGCGGCGTCGTGCCGCCGCCCGACACGCCGACGTCCATCCAGAACGGCAGGTCGTCGCCGTAGTTGTCGGAGTCGTACAGGAAGCCACCGTATTCGGCGACGAGCCGGTGCGTGTTCGGGCTGTCGCGCCCGGTGTACCAGCCGAGCGGCCGCTCGCCCGTCACGCGTTCGATCGCTTCCATGCCAAGCCGCATGTGCTCGGCCTCGCGTTCCGGCGTCATGGCCTGGTAGTGGATCCAGCGCCAGCCGTGGCACGCGATTTCATGGCCCAGCTCGACGAACGCGCGCGCAAGCTCCGGATGCCGCTCGATCGCCATGCCGACGCCGAACACGGTGAGCGGCAGCCCGCGCTTCTCGAACTCGCGCAGGATGCGCCACACGCCGGCCCGCGACCCGTATTCGTAGATCGACTCCATGCTCATGTGGCGATCCGGATACGCGGCCGCGCCGACGATCTCCGACAGGAACTGCTCGGAACCCGGATCGCCGTGCAGCACGCAGTTCTCGCCGCCCTCTTCGTAGTTCAGCACGAATTGCACGGCAACGCGCGCCCGCCCGGGCCAGTTCGCCTGCACCGGATGGCGGCCGTAGCCGACCAGATCGCGTGGATAGTTGGGATCGAGTGACATGGTTCGATGTGCGACGAAAGCCTGCTGAAATATTGGGTATCGATCGGCCCCGCCGGGGGAGCCGCCGCGCTCGCACCGGCCTTGCGGCGCCCCCGCTGGAGCCGATGCGATTGACGGCCCAGTGTAGCGAAAACGCCCATACGCGCCCATACAGCGGCGCAGATAGTGCGTGTCAGACGGTGTGTATGTGCGGGTGCGGCAAGCCGGCGGCGGCCGGCGACGTATCGGGGCCCGGCCGGCCGTGCGCCGGGGCCGGCGCGGCCGCATCGGGGCTGAAACGCGCGAATTCGCCGTCGTAGCGCTTCGGCAGCGGGCGCGCATAGTCGCCGCGCTTCGCGGTCGCGAGCCGCAGCGCGACGAGCGCCTCCGCCCATTTGACCGCCGCGGTCACGCCCTCGACCACCGGCGCGCCGATCTCCCGCTCGATCTCGTGCGCGAATTCGGCCATCCCCGCGCAGCCGAGCACGATCGCGTCGGCGCCGTCGTCGTCGAGCGCGCGCCGGCATTCGTCGATGATGATCCGGCGCGCGGCCGAGCCCGGGCGGTCGAGCTCGAGCACCGCGACGTCGGTCGCACGCACGTTGCGGCAGAACCGCTTCATCCCGTAGCGCTCGGCAAGGTGCCACGCCATCCCACAGGTGCGCGCGAGCGTCGTGACGACCGAGAAGCCGGGCGCGAGCACGCTCGCCGCATGCATCGCCGCCTCGGCGATGCCGATCACCGGCCCGCGCGCGAGCTCGCGCGCCGCGTACAGCCCTGGATCGCCGAAGCACGCGATCACGTACGCATCGAAGCCGTCGCGCTCGCCCTGCGCGATCTCGGCGAGCAGCCCGGGCATCGCGAGCGCCTCGTCGTAATGGCCCTCGATCGACGGCGGCCCCATCGGCGGGCTGACCGCCACCACCGTGGTGCCATCGGCCGCGACCTCGCGCGCGCAGCGGCCCATCGCGTCGGTCATCCGCTGCGTCGTGTTCGGATTGATCAGCTTGATCTTCATCGCACGCTCCTCAGGCCTTCGGCTGCGCGAGCAGCCGGTAGAACACGAAGCCGAGCGCCGCGCCGATGAACCACGAGAAGTTCGCGACGCCCTGCCAGCCCGGCATCATCACGCAGACGATCGCGATCAGCGCAGCCGGCAGCAGCGCCGCGAGCGCGCGGCGGTTCACGCCGCCCGTGTACCAGTACGCGCCGCGCTCGGACATCGTGTACAGGTCGTCGCGCACCAGCCTGCCGCGCTTGACGAGATAGAAGTCGGCGATCAGCACGCCGTACAGCGGGCCGATGAACGCGCCGAGCACGTCGAGCGTGTAGTGGATCACGGCCGGGTTGTTGAACAGGTTCCACGGCGTGATGAAGATCGACGCGACCGCCGCGAGCATCCCGCCCGCGCGCCAGCTGATGAGCCGCGGCGCGACGTTCGAGAAGTCGAACGCAGGCGACACGAAGTTCGCGACGATGTTGATGCCGATCGTCGCGATCGTGAACGTCAGCGCGCCGAGAATGACCGCGGTCGGATGGTCGATGCGGCCGACCGTCTCGACCGGGTCGGTGATCAGCTCGCCGAACACCGGCAGCGTCGCGGCGGTCGTGATCACCGTGACGAGCGAGAACGCGAGGAAGTTGACCGGCAGGCCCCAGAAGTTGCCGCGTTTCACGTCGCCGAAGCTGCGGCAATAGCGCGAGAAGTCGCCGAAATTCAGCATCGGCCCCGAGAAGTACGACACGACGAGCGAGATGGCCGTGATCATCACCGGGATCACTTCGGCGCCGTGATACTTGACGCCGCCGAGGTTGAGGCCGATGTTGCGCCAGCCCGCGCGCCACACCATGTAGCCCGCGAGGATGAACATCACGACGTAGACAGCCGGGCCCGCGAAGTCGATGAATTTCTTGATCGTCTCCATCCCGTTCCAGAACACCAACGCCTGCAGCACCCACAGCAGCATGAAGCCCGCCCAGCCGACCGCCGACAGGCCGAGCAAGCCGTAGCGGTGCACGTCCGCGTACGGCAGCCATTGCGGGAAGAACTTCAGTACGACGATCACCAGCGCGCTCGACGCGAGATAGGTCTGGATGCCGTACCACGCGATCGCGATCAGCCCGCGGATCACGGCCGGCACGTTCGCGCCGAGCACGCCGAAGGTCGCGCGGCACGCGACGGGGTACGGCACGCCGATCTGCTGGCTCGGCCGTGCGATCAGGTTGCACAGCACGTTGACGAGGCCGATGCCGACGATCAGCGCGATCAGCACCTGCCAGCTCGTCAGCCCGAGCGCGAACAGGCTGCCCGCGAACACGTAGCCGCCGACGCTGTGCACGTCCGACATCCAGAACGCGAAGATGTTGTACGAACCCCAGGTCTGATTCTTCAGGGGTGCCAAATCTTCGTTGTACAGACGCTCGCTGAAACCGCCCGGCAACGGCGGATCGCTCCCCTCGCCGCCGCCTTCCGCCGGATATGCGCTGTCGTGCGCGACACTGAACTGAGCCATGACTTCTCCTTGACCGCGGCCGCGCGGCCGCTCCATCGTCATCGAAATCGCCCCGGGGTCGTCGTCCGGGGTCGGACCTGCAGCCGCGGCGTGCGCCGCGGCCGGCATTGCTTCAGTTCAGGTGGCGCGCAGACAGGGTTCCGTCGCCGCTTACGCGGCGCCGCCGAACACTTCGCGCAAATCGACCGCCCCGGTTGCGGGCCGGTCCAGCATTCTCAATTCGACGTGCTGCAGGTGGTGCGCCATCAACTCGGCCGCGCGCTTCGCGTCCCCCGCCTCCAGCGCGACCAGGATCTCGCCGTGGTCGTCGAACGAACACGGGCTGCGCCCGTGCGACTCGTACAGCGCCGACATCAACGTCGAGCGCGCGACGAGGCCGTCGAGGCACGCGCTGAGCGTCGCGTTGCCCATCAGCGCGGCGAGCGCCGTATGGAACTCGCCCGACAGGCGGATCCACGCCGGGAAATCGCGCCGCTCGAACGCCTTGCGCTCCTTGTCGATCAGCGTCGCGACGCCCTTCAGGCGTTTCGCGCCCGGCCCCGTCGCCAGCCGCTCGACGACGGCCAGCTCGATGATCCGGCGCATCTCGAACACCTCGTGCACGTCCTGCAGCGTCGGGCTCGCGACGAACGCGCCGCGGTTCGGCTCGAGATCGACCAGCCGGTCGGTCGCGAGCAGCGCGAGCGCCTGCCGGATCGTCCCGCGCTTGACGCCGAACACCTCGCACAGCTGCGCCTCGGTCAGCTTCGCGCCGGGCGCGAGCCGATGCTCGAGGATCGCCGTCCGGATGCGTTCGGCGATCGCTTCGGGTCCGGGCGCGCCGGACGGGGCGGATTCGGGTTCGTTCATGATGTGCATCGCGTGATGGTCCTCATCGTAGGACGGACATAAAGATTGTCAACAATTCTTTTCCCGGATTCCGCACAATCGGCGCGCATCTCGGCGATCCGATCTGGTGCATCATGCGCGGAATTCATGCATGCCAAGCCTCTTGCATCCGCCGGTGGCCAGTCTCAACGTATCCCCTTCCGGCCGTTTTGTTGACAAAAATGGTGCGCGCTGCAGCGACGATCTTGTTGGCGTCGACGAAAATTCTCGACCGTTAGTTGCGCATTAGCTTAAAGAAAAAGGCGGAAACCCGCCTTTTCGATCACGTGTGCGCCGCCTTCAACCCAAATGCGGATAGTCCGACAGCGTGAGCCGGAAGCCGTGCGCATTCGCGACGAGCTGCGCGTGCGCGCCGAACGGCAGCGTCACCAGGTCCGGCACGTGGCCGAACTGCAGCCCCGTGACGACCGGGATGCCGATCACCGCGCGCACCTGGTCGATCATCGCCTGCATGTCGTAGCCGTTGTCGTATTCGAACGACCGCGCGCCGGTCAACTGGCCGATCACGAGCGCCTGCTGGCGCGCGAGCAGCCCGGAAAGGTGCAGCTGGTAGATCATCCGTTCGATCCGGAACGGCTGCTCGTTGACGTCCTCGATGAACAGGATGCCGCCTTCGATGTCCGGCATGTACGGCGTGCCGACGAGCGACGTGAGGATCGCGAGGTTGCCGCCCCACAGCGTGCCGGACACGTCGACGCTCTGCACCTGCGGCGCTTCCGCGACGATCGTCGCGGTCGGCTGCGCGATCGTCCGCCAGAAGTGGCTCATCGTGAATTCGCTGGGTGTCTCCGCGCCGAAGTCGGCCGACAGCATCGGGCCGCCGAAGGTCTTGACGCGCGCCTTCGCATAGAGCGCGAGCTGGATCGCGGTGAAGTCGCTGTGGCCGACCAGCGCGATCGGCTGGTCGCGCAGCCGGCGCTCGAGCCCGCGATAGTCGAGCCCGTGCAGGATGCGCGCGGCGCCGTAGCCGCCGCGCACCGCGAGCCCGATGTCGGGCAGCGGCCGTGCGGGATCCGCGAGCCGGTTCAGGTCCCCTGCCCGCTCGCCGTCGGTGCCACCGAAACGCTGGTAACGGCGCTGCGTCGCCTCGATGTTGTCGATGCGGTGCTGTCCGTCGCTCAGCCGCTCGAGCGCCCGATTGATCGCGTCGGGGTCGTGCGGATAGCCGGAAGGCGCCAGCAGGCGGATGGAATAGGACGCGGCGGACGGGTGGGACATGGGCTGAACGTGTCGGTGATCAAACCAGCTTAGAGGGTCCGAACCGCCCGCGGTTCACCGGCGGGCCGAACGGCTTCAGGTGCGCGGCGCCCGGCCCGTCACGTGCCGGACGCCTGGTCGCGGGCCAGACGGGCCTCGCGCAGCGCGCGGCGGCGCTCGGCGAAGAACGATTTCAGCGCGGCGCCGCACTCGTCGGCCAGCACGCCGCCGACCACCTCGGTGTGATGATTGAGCTGAGGATTCGCGAACGCGTCGATCACGCTGCCGCACGCGCCGGTCTTCGGATCGGCGGCGCCGTACACGACGCGTGCGATCCGCGCATGCATGATCGCGCCGGCGCACATCAGGCACGGCTCGAGCGTCACGTACAGCTCGCAGCCGGGCATCCGGTAATTCTGCAGTTGCCGGGCCGCCATGCGCAGCGCGGCCATTTCGGCATGGGCGGACGGGTCGTGCCCGCCGATCGGGTGATTGAAGCCGCGCGCGATCACCTCGTCGCCGCGCACCAGCACCGCGCCCACCGGCACTTCGCCGGCAGCGCGCGCCTCCTCGGCGGCGGCTTGCGCGAGACGCATGAAATGCGCATCGCGCGCCGACACCGGCGCGGCGGCGGGAGCAGGAGAATCGGTCGTGGATTCGGCAGGCGCGCCCGGCAGCACGTCGGACGTCACATCGGCCCCGCTTCGGCGGGCCCGTCGTCGAGCCCGCGCTCGCACAGGCGTTCGGCGATGCGGCGGCAATATTCGCGGGGCACGGTCATCGGGCCGCCGCGCAGCGATTCGAGCGCCATGTCGAGCGCCAGCATCTTCGCCTGCAGCCGGCAGCGCGTGGCGCGGTCGCTGACCGCGCGCAGCTCGTCCTGCAGGTTGCGCAGCGCGCGCAGTTGCTCGACAGCCGGCGGCACGAAGCCCGCATTCTTCAGGATACGGTTGGCCACCCGCACCTCCTCGGGCACGAGCAGGTCGTCGTCCAGCATTTGCGGTGCGCCGGTACCCGGCAATTCGTCGAACTCGCCCCGCGCGGCGGCGGCGGCAATACGTTGTTCGACCAGGGCGTCAAGCAATCTCATCGGGTCAATCGAAACAATGCGGCAGCCGAATTCTAGCAGGGTGACGCGCGTGTGACAGGCACTTCGAACGAATGCTCGACATTCCGCCAAAGGCAAAATGGCGGCGCAATCGATTGCGCGCTGTTCGTCCCCCGTTTTATGACGGCGCGCGACGCCCGGCAGCGCTTGATCGCGCCACATCGGGACGCCTTGCCGGGCCGGAGCTCCCGGTAAACGGCGTGGCAGCCGGTGCCTCTCCGGCTGCCACGCCGCTGCGCGGGTCATCGATCAGTTGCCCCCGCCGTAGAACTGGTTGAGCCGCTCGAGCTCGCCCGACTTCTGCGCGCGCCAGAGTTCCTGCTTGACCTGCGCGCGCGTGAGCCCGGCCGGGCCGCCCGACTGCGTCCCGGCAGCGGGCATGCCGCCCACGGCCGTCGCGCCGATCGCGGCGTCGGACGGCGTCATCGACGACGCCGGTGCACTTCCCTCCTGTGCGAGCGCAGTCCCCACCGCGCCCAGCATGCAGACGGCGGCAAGCGCCGCCTTGTACGTGGTCTTCATCGTGGCACCTCACATGAAGCAGCACTGCGATACATTCGGCGCGGGCGGCGCGGTTGCCCGCCGCCCGCTCGCCTCGACGCGCGTCGTCCGTGCGATGCGTGCGGCACGCTCGCCTGCGCCGCCAGCCCGGCCGCGCAGGCGCATGCCCGACACACCGGCCGTCGGCCGGCTCGCACGCCGGAGGCCGCGTCGATCAGCCGTGGCATTCCCCCTATGATTTCCCCCGGGCCTGCGCATCGTCATTCATGCGCGAGATCGCATTGCGGCCGTATCGCACGTTGGCTCTCGTTTCGTTCGTGCATCGCGCCGCATCGCGAATCGGACAGCCCGCCGCACGCACGACCGGCAGACGGCGGGAATGCGGCAATGATAGAGATCGCCCGCACGTTTGACGCCCCCTTGAAAGGGGGCAACTGCGCGAGTTGTCATGTTTTCCGCCTAAGCTCAACACACATCGCGCGAAACGCGCGAACGGCCCGCGTCGCGATGCAGTCGCGCGCGAATCCGTCGCACGCTCGAGGGACGTCGTCATGTCTGACAAGCACGTCGCGCTCGCAGGTCACATTCGGCGGCTGTGTTCGCTGGGCGTCGATCCGCGCCTCGTCATTCCTCATGTGATTGAAGCGGCGCGGCAGATCGTCGGCGCAGACTGGGGCATGTTCTTCTTTGCCGACGAGCATCACGCGCTGACCGACGTGTATAGCCAGAACGACACGGTCTACTCAGTACTGCCCGCGTACTTCGCGAACGTCCACAACACGGCGCAGCAGGAAGTGCTCGGCGTCACGTTCTCCGACGCGATGCGGCGCGGGCGCGGCTTCGACAACAGCGCGCGCTACGACGACGCGCTGCTCGCGAGCGCGATGTATGCGGACCTGTGGCAGCCGGTCGCGATGCGCCACTGCCTCGAGCTGACCGCGACCGATGGCGCGCGCGGCTGGGGCAGCCTGCAGTTGTCCCGTGCGCCGGGCAGTCGTCCGTTCTCCGAACAGAACCATCGGGATCTCGAACCGTTCGCGCGGCATCTCGCGCATGCATTGTCGCGCCCCGTGCAGCCGCCGCTGCACGAGGCGGAAAGCAGCCTGTCCGCGATCGTGGTCGTCGACGACGCCGGCCGGCTCCTGTTGCACAACACGGACAGCGTCCGGATGCTCGCGCTCGCGACCGGCGAGCCGCTCGCGTTCTCCCGGCAAGACCGGCTGCCCGACTGGCTCGCGCCGCTGCTGTCGAACGTCGACCGGATCTGGCGCGGCCACCCCGCGCCGCCCGCCACGCTCGAACGCCGCAACGCCGCGGGCCGCTTCCGCTTCAAGGCCTATCGCTTCGCCGATGCCGGCGCGATGCAGCGCGAATTCGCGATCGTGATCTACATCGAGCACTTTCCGCCGCTCGAACTCGAAATCGAGCGGCTCGGCTTCCGGCTCGGCCTCACCGAACGCCAGCGCGAGCTGTGCACGCAGCTCGTGCTCGGCCGCTCGCACAGCGAAATCGCTCGCGGCCTCGCGCTGCGCGACAGCACGGTCGTCGATCATGTCCGCAAGATCTATCGCAAGCTCGATGTCCACAATCACGACGAGCTGCGCAACCTGTTTCGGGCCGGCACGCAGGACTAGCGCGACGGGATGTGCAGCACCGCTTCCATGTTCGAGCGATTCAGCGGAATTCGGTATGCATTCCTGATAAGGTCCTGGTCGGCGACGCACGCTCGTCACGCCGCCGCCGGCATCGACCGGTCGCGCGGAAACGGCCGGAAGGTCAGCGCGATCAGGAACGCGCCGACACCCATGCCGAAGGAGCCGACATACAGCCAGCCGTAGCTGCCGAGCGCATCGAAGATCAGGCCGCCCGCGACCGGCCCCGCCGCCATGCCGAGGCTGCCGGCCATCGCGCTGCCGCCGATCACGGTGCCCATCATCCGCAGCGGAAAGTTCTCGCGCGCGATGACCGAATACAGCGGCATCACGCCCGCGTAGACGAAGCCGAACAGCGTCGCGACCGCATAGAAGCCGCCGAGGCTGCGCACGAAGAAATACGCGAGCGCGCCGAGCGCCTGGATCAGCAGGCCCGCGACCAGCATGCGCTTTGCGCCGATGCGATCGCCCAGCACGCCGAACGCGACGCGGCCGCCCATGCCGGCCAGCCCTTCGACGCTGTAGATCGAGACGGCCGCAAGCAGCGGTATGCCGCAGCTCACCGCATAGCTGACCGTGTGGAAGATCGGCCCCGAATGCGTCGCACAACAGAAGAAGTTGGTCAGCACGAGGACCGCGAACTGGGGCGAGCGCAGCGCCTGCCCGACCGACATCGCGGCCTGCGGCGCGTTCGCCTGCGATGCGGCGGCGCCCTGCCCGCCGTCCAGCGCCGGCGCGCGGCGGATCAGGCACGCCGCCGGGATCATCGACACGGCCGCGAGCGCAGCGATGATCAGCATCGACGTTCGCCAGTCGTGCGTCGACACGAGCCATGCGGCGAGCGGCGACATCGTCATCGGCGCGATGCCCATGCCGGCCGATACGAGCGACACGGCAAGGCTGCGGTGCGTGTCGAACCAGCCCGTCACGCACGCCATGACCGGCGCGAAAATGGCCGCCGCCCCGCTGCCGACGAGCACGCCGAAGATCAGCTGGAACGCGGCCAGCGACGTCGCGCGGCTGGCGAGCGCGAGACTCGCGGCCAGCAGCACCGCGCCCGACACCACGACGCGGCGCGGCCCCACGCGATCCGACAGGCTGCCCCACGCGATGCTCGCGAATGCCAGCGCGAGGAAGCCGATCGTCATCGCGCCCGAGATGCCGGTCACCGACCATCCGGTGTCGCGCGCGATCGGGCGCAGGAACACGGGCAGCGAGAACATCGCGCCGATCGCGATGCAGCCCAGCAGGCCGCCCGCGGCGACGATCACCCAGCGGTAACGGGAATCAGGCATGGATGCCTCCTTGTCTCGGTAATCGGATCCGGTCCTCAAAAATACATCGATGCGCCGGCTTGCGTCGACATCACCACGACGGGCGGCACGTTCGTGAATCGACAGACGCAAAGACATTATTTGATGCAGCCGAAGAAAAATGCCGCCCCGCCTGCGGCAACATTTCCGCACAGGCTGGCCCACCGACATTCGCTAGAATGCCCGGTTCGACGAATCGCGCACCCAGAGGACCTCGCGTTGAAACTCCCGTACGAATGGCAGGTCGGCTTGCGCTATACCCGCGCCGGCAAGCGCTCGACCGGCAACGGCTTCATTTCGTTCATCGCGGCCGTGTCGATGGCCGGCATCGCGCTCGGCGTGGCCGCGCTGATCATCGTGCTGTCCGTGATGAACGGCTTCCGCAGCGAAGTGCGCGACCGCATGCTGTCGGTGCTCGCGCACATCGAGATCCTCTCGCCGACCGGCACCATGCCCGACTGGGCGCGCACCGCCGACGAAGCGCTGCGCAACCCGTCGGTCAAGGCCGCGGCGCCGTACGTCGAGGCCCAGGCGCTGCTCACGAACAGCGGCAAGGTCACCGGCGTCGCGCTGCGCGGCATCGATCCGCGGCTCGAGCCACGCGTCTCCGACATCGCGAAGGACATGAAGAGCGGACGCCTCGACGCGCTCGTGCCGGGCGAGCTCGGGATCGTGCTCGGCTCCGCGCTCGCCGCGAACCTGCAGGTGCAGGTGGGCGACCGGCTGACGTTCTTCGCCCCGGGCGGCTCGGCGCAGATGCGCAACCTGCTGCCGCAGTTCAGGCAGTTCAAGGTGGTCGGCACCTTCGAATCCGGGCACTACCAGTACGACAGCGCGCTCGCGTTCATCCACATCGGCGACGCGCAGACGCTGTTCCATTTCGCCGCGCCGACCGGCGTGCGGCTGCGCGTCGACGACATGGAGCGCGCGCCCGAGATCGCGCTGCAGCTGTCGCGCTCGCTGTCCGGCGATCTCTATATCCGCGACTGGACCCAGCAGAACAAGACGTGGTTCATCGCCGAGCAGTTGCAGAAGCGGATGCTGTTCGTGATCCTGCTGCTGATCATCGCGGTGGCGGCGTTCAATCTCGTGTCGTCGCTCGTGATGACGGTGACCAACAAGCAGGCCGACATTGCAATCCTGCGCACGCTCGGCGCGCAGCCCGGTTCGATCACGAAGATCTTCATGATCCAGGGCATGACGATCGGCCTCATCGGCACGCTGTCGGGCGTCGCGCTCGGCTGTGCGATCGCGTGGAGCATTCCGTGGCTGCTGCCCGCGATCGAGCACGCGTTCGGCATCCAGTTCCTGACGCCGTCGGTCTACTTCCTCAGCGAGCTGCCGTCGAAGCTCGTGCTGGCCGACGTGATCGAAGTCGGCGTGGTCGCGTTCGTGATGTCGTCGCTCGCGACGCTGTATCCGAGCTGGCGCGGCGCGCGGGTGCGGCCGGCGGAGGCGTTGCGCTACGAGTGAGGGGCGCAGGGGCGCGCCCGTCATGGGCGTGCCCCAATGAAAAATGCCGCCAGACCGCTTGCGCGGCCTGGCGGCATTTTTCATGCGACGGCCGGGGTCGGACGGAGCCGCGGCGGCTACCGGCTGACGCCCGACATCGGGCTCACTCCCACTCGATCGTCGCCGGCGGCTTCCCGGAAATGTCGTACACGGCCCGGTTGATACCACGCACTTCGTTGATGATCCGGTTCGACACGCGGCCGAGCAGCGCATACGGCAGGTGTGCCCAGTGCGCGGTCATGAAATCGGTCGTCTGCACCGCGCGCAGCGCGGTCACGTAGTCGTAGGTGCGGCCGTCGCCCATCACGCCGACCGACTTCACCGGCAGGAACACCGCGAACGCCTGGCTCGTGAGGTCGTACCAGCTCTTGCCGACGTCGGCTTCGCCGCACAGGCCCGCTGCCGCATCGTGCGCGGTCGCGATGGTGTTGCGCAGCTCCTCGATGAAGATCGCGTCCGCGCGGCGCAGCAGGTCCGCATACTCGCGCTTCACCTCGCCGAGAATCCGCACGCCGAGGCCCGGGCCCGGGAACGGATGGCGGTACACCATCTCCGGCGGCAGGCCGAGCGCGACGCCCAGTTCGCGCACTTCGTCCTTGAACAGGTCGCGCAGCGGCTCGAGCAGCTTCAGGCCGAGCGTTTCCGGCAGGCCGCCGACGTTGTGGTGGCTCTTGATCGTCGTCGCCTTCTTCGTCTTCGTGCCGCCCGATTCGACCACGTCCGGATAGATCGTGCCCTGCGCGAGCCACTTCGCGTTCGTGAGCTTCTTCGCCTCGGCCTGGAACACCTCGACGAACTCGCGGCCGATGATCTTGCGCTTCGCTTCCGGATCCGTCACGCCGGCCAGGTGGCCGAGGAACTGTTCCGATGCGTCGACGTGCACGACCTTCGCGTGCAGGCGGCCCTCGAACATGTCGAGCACCATCTTGCCTTCGTTCAGGCGCAGCAGGCCGTGGTCGACGAACACGCAGGTCAGCTGATCGCCGATCGCGCGATGGATCAGCGCGGCCGCGACGCTCGAATCGACGCCGCCCGACAGGCCGAGGATCACTTCCTCGTCACCCACCTGCTCGCGAATGCGCGCAACGGCTTCCTCGATGTGGTCGCGCATGACCCAGTCCGGCTTCGCGCCGGCGATGTCGAGCACGAAGCGCTCGAGCAGCTGGCGGCCCTTCACGGTGTGCGTGACTTCCGGGTGGAACTGCACCGCGTAGTAGCCGCGCGCCTCGTCGGCCATGCCGGCGATCGGGCAGCTCGGCGTCGACGCCATCAGCTTGAAGCCCGGCGGCAGCTCGGTGACCTTGTCGCCGTGGCTCATCCAGACCTTCAGCATGCCGTGGCCTTCGGCCGTCGTGAAATCCTCGATGCCGTCGAGCAGGCGCGTGTGGCCGTGCGCGCGCATTTCCGCGTAGCCGAATTCGCGTTGGTCGCTCCACTCGACCTTGCCGCCGAGCTGCACGGCCATCGTCTGCATGCCGTAGCAGATGCCGAGCACCGGCACGCCGAGATCCCACACCGCCTGCGGCGCGCGCAGCTGGTGGTCTTCGTAGGTGCTGGCGTGGCTGCCCGACAGGATCACCGCCTTCGGCGCGAACTCGCGGACGAATTCGTCGGACACGTCGTTCGGATGGATTTCGCAGTAGACGTGCGCTTCGCGCACGCGCCGCGCGATCAGTTGGGTGACTTGCGAACCGAAGTCGAGAATCAGGATTTTGTCGTGCATGGCTGCGGACGGGAAGAAGTACAAACGGATAAGAAAAGCAGCGCATCGCGCGCTGCGTCAAAAGCATGGACAGCGGCGTCGGGCGGGGATGGCGCGCGACGCATGGCGGTCAATCCTGCATCGGCGGGCGTTCGTCCAGCGCGACGTCGCCCGACGCCTTGCCGGATGCGGCAGGTGTGCTCACCGGCGCGGAAGCCGCGGGCGTCGCCGCCGGCACCGCGACCTGGCCGATGACCGGCTCGGTGCGCCGCGGCGCAACCGCCGCCGGCTCGGCCGGCCGCTTCGCCGCGCGGGCGTCGGGCGCCTGCGCGGCCTGCGCCGCCTGCACCTTTTCGCGCCGCCGCACCGCCGCGGCCAGCCGGACGCCGCCGAGTCCGAGCACGAACAGCGCCGCACCCGCCACCGCCGACAGCAACTGGCCGGCGGCCGCAAGCGCGGGGCCGTGCGAGCCGATCGCCCACACCAGCGTCAGCACGCCGATCAGCCAGTTCACGTGGCCGACCGCGCGCGCGACGGGCGCCGTCAGGTCGCCGTTGACCGCCGCATGCGCGGCGAGCCACGCGAGGCCCAGCAGCGCGATGCCGAACGCCTGGCCGAGCATCGCCGGCTCGACGTTCGCGAGCTGCAGCGCGCTGAACAGCGCGCGCCACGGGGTCAGCACGAACAGCACGCCGAACCCCAGCATCAGCAACGCATCGACGACGAGCACGGCTCGCAGCAGCGGTTTCATCGGCGCTCAGTCCACGTGGTAGTTCGGCGCTTCCTTCGTGATCTGCACGTCGTGCACGTGCGACTCGCGCATGCCCGCCGCGGTGATCTGGACGAATTCGGCCTTGTCGTGCAGCTCGTCGATCGTCCGGCAGCCGCAGTAGCCCATGCTCGCGCGCACGCCGCCGACCAGCTGGAACAGGATCGCGTTGACCGAGCCCTTGTACGCGACGCGGCCTTCGATGCCTTCCGGCACGAGCTTGTCGATGTTCGCCGAGTTGTCCTGGAAGTAGCGGTCTGCCGCGCCGTCCTTCATCGCGCCGACCGAACCCATGCCGCGGTACGACTTGTACTGGCGGCCCTGGTACAGGAACACGTCGCCCGGCGCCTCTTCGGTGCCTGCGAACATGCTGCCCATCATCACCGCGTTCGCGCCGGCCGCGAGGGCCTTCGACACGTCGCCCGAGAAGCGCACGCCGCCGTCGGCGATGCACGGCACGCCCGTGCCCTTCAGCGCTTCGGCGACGTTCGCGATCGCGCTGATCTGCGGCACGCCGACACCCGCGACGATCCGCGTCGTGCAGATCGAGCCGGGGCCGATGCCGACCTTCACCGCGTCCGCGCCGTACTCGACGAGCGCCTTCGCGGCCGCGGCCGTCGCGATGTTGCCGCCGATCACCTCGACGTGCGGGAAGTTCTGCTTGACCCAGCGCACGCGCTCGAGCACGCCCTTGCTGTGGCCGTGCGCGGTATCGACGACGATCACGTCGACGCCCGCCTGCACGAGCAGCTCGACGCGCTCTTCGTTGTCCGCGCCGACGCCGACCGCCGCGCCTGCGCGCAGCTTGCCGTGCTCGTCCTTGCAGGCGTCCGGGTGCTCGGTCTGCTTGGTGATGTCCTTGACGGTCATCAGGCCGCGCAGCTCGAACGCGTCGTTGACGACCAGCACGCGCTCGAGGCGGTGGCTGTGCATCAGCGCCTTCGCTTCGGCGAGCGGCGTGCCTTCCTTGACCGTCACGAGGCGCTCGCGCGGCGTCATGATCGACTTGACGGGCTCGTCGAGGCGCGTTTCGAAGCGCAGGTCGCGGTTCGTGACGATGCCGACGAGTTGCGGGCCTTCGACGACCGGGAAGCCCGAGATGCCGTGCTGGCGCGACAGCGCGATCACGTCGCGCACCTTCATCTGCGGCGGCACCGTGATCGGGTCGCGCACGACGCCCGACTCGAAACGCTTGACCTTCGCGACTTCGCGGGCCTGTTCGGCCGGCGTGAGGTTCTTGTGGACGATGCCGACGCCACCTTGCTGCGCCATCGCGATCGCGAGGCGACCTTCGGTGACCGTATCCATCGCAGCGGACACGAGCGGCATGTTCAGGGAGATGTTGCGGGTCAGCTTGGTCTTGAGGCTGGTGTCGCGCGGCAGAACGTCGGAGAAGGCCGGGACGAGGAGCACGTCATCGAAAGTGAGTGCTTTTTGGATCAGACGCATGGCAAATCCTATGGGCGCAAAAGCGAATTATACGCGATGTGCCGTTGATTTTCACAACACGAACAAAGGCTTAGCCGGCTTTCCGGCGGTTGGGGCCCCGAATCGTTCGGATCGCCGTTCGGGTCGTTTTCAATCCGGTTTCGTTTTGGCCGGCGGCATGTCCGTTCGCGCCGGCGCCGGTTTGGGCCGATGGTGGTCGATGGCGGCCGGCCCGCGGCGTCACGCGAGCCCGGCCGCGCGCGCCACCAGCCACGCGCCCGCCCCGATCGCGCCGGCCCCGACGAGCCGCGCGGCCCGCACGCCGTCCGGCGCGACGCGCTCGGCGGCGATGGCAGCCGTCACGACGGCCATCACGCGCAGGTCCATCACGCCCGTCGCGAGCGCGGCCGCCATCAGGTTCGCGCAACACCCGCCGCAGTGAAGCCCGAGCCGCAGGCCCTGCCGCCACGCGGCCCGCGCGTCCGGCGGCGCCGGGCGCACACGTGCGGGCGCGCCCCGGCAGCACGCAAGGCGCCGCGCCTTCCACCGCGTGAACTGCACCGCGCCCGCGCCCAGCACCACGGCGCCCGCCGCGAACGGCACGGCCTGCGCGAGCGCCGACAGCCGGATCGCGGCCGCCGCCAGCGCGGTGCCGGCCGGGTACACAGCCACGCCGGCCACCGCCCACACGGCAAAATACCCGCCGCCCGCGAGCACGGTCAGCCACGCCGCACGCGCGTCGCCGGCCGCGCCGATCGCCTGCCGGTAGCGCCACAGCATCGGCGCCAGCGCAGGCAGCATCATCAACGCCGTCATCGCGCCCCACATGCCGAGAAACGCCGCGGCGGCCCTCGGCCAGGCAAGACCGCACGGTCGCGCCCATGCCATCGACATCGTCCAGCCGCCGGACATCGGCACGCCACCCATCGCCGCCATCGATGCGCACTGCACCACCGTCACCGCGCCCCCGGCCGCGAACAGCACGGCCAGCGCACCGAAGAAGGCCATGCGTCGCCGGCAAGCGGGCCCGGCATCCACCGACAGCCACATCGCCCCCTCCCGCCGTTCGCCGGGGCTCGGCTCAACGCCGTTCGTATTCGTCATGCCGGCGCCACCAGACGCCCTGCTCATTGCGCCCCTTCGGCGCGCGGTCGAGCCACTGGTACATGCCCCACAGGCCGTCGAGGCCGCGCGCATAGGTCGAATAGGTGTGGTAGACCACGCCGTCCTCGCGCACGAACGCGCTCATGCCGGGCCGGTCGAGCGCATACGTGGCGGCGTCGGTGCCGCACGTGGCCGCGAAGCGGGCCACCGGCTCCGGCGGCGGCGTCAGGTCCATCGCATGGCCGGCGCGCCGGTAGTTGTATTCGAGGTCGCCCGTGCGCTGCTGCGCAGCGGTGAACGACACGTTGAAATCGAAGTTGAAATCGCTGTCGACCGAGGACGCCCACGGGAACGTCCAGCCCATGCGCTGCCGGTATGCCAGCAGCTTCGCGAGCGGCGCGCGCGACACCGCGGTCAGCGTGACGTCGTGGTTCGCCAGATGGACCGCGAAGCCGTCGAAGCCATCGGCGAGCGCCGAGCACGATGGGCACCCGGCCTTGTAGTCCGGCCCGAACATGAAGTGATAGACCAGCAATTGCGAGCGCCCGCCGAACAGGTCCGCGAGCGTCGCGGGGCCGCCTTCGGTGTCGAACCGGTAGGTCTTGTCGACCCGCACCCACGGCAGCGCCTGGCGCCGCCGCGCCAGTTCGTCGCCCTGTCGCGTCAGCGCCTTTTCCGCGTCGAGCAATGCGAGCCGCGCCGCCAGCCATTCGTCGCGGGTTCCGGTGAGATGCGTCGTCATCGTTCGTTCCTCCTTTCGGTGTCCTGCATCGCGGGCCCCGCGGCCGGCACGGCGTGCCGTGCGGGGTTCGTGGTGCTAGATTAGTGCCGGGCGACGAACGGCGGGAGTGACAAGTGTGTCGGGATTCCGATGGATGCGCTGATTACCGCCGCGGCACGCGCGCTCGCCGCCGGTGATCCGCTCGGCGCGCTGAACCGGGTCGCATTGCGCGACGATGCGCCCGCGCTCGCGCTGCGCGGCATCGCGATGGCGCAGCTCGGCGACTTCGAGCGCGCGAAGGCGCTCGTGCGCAGTGCCGCGCGCGCGTTCGGCCCGAAGGAGGCCGTGGCCCGCGCGCGCTGCGTCGTCGCGGAAGCCGAGATCGCGCTCGCGTCGCGCGATCTCCACTGGCCGACCAAGGCGCTCGACGCGGCCCGCGCGACGCTCGACGCGCACGGCGATCGCGTCAATGCCGCGCACGCGCGCTATCTCGACGTGCGCCGCCTGCTGCTGCTCGGGCGCCTCGACGACGCCGAGCGCGTGCTGGCCGCCATCGACCCCGCGCCGCTGCCCGCGGCGTCGCGCGCCGCGCACGAACTCGTCGCCGCGGGCATCGCGATGCGGCGCATCCGCGCCCATGCGGCACGCGCGGCGCTTGCCCGCGCGCGGCAAGCCGCGCACAAGGCCGGCATCGCCGCGCTGACGGCCGAGGTCGACGGCGCCCGCCGCATCCTCGACACCCCGGCCGCGCGGCTGATCGCGCGCGGCGACGCGCGGCCCCTGCTGCTCGACGAAGTGGAAGCGCTGCTGGCGTCGAACGCCGTCGTCGTGGACGCATGCCGTCATGCCGTGCGCGACGCGCGCACGACGATCCCGCTCGCGCGGCGGCCGGTGCTGTTCGTGCTCGCCCGCGCGCTCGGCGAGGCCTGGCCGGCGGACGTGCCGAGGGATGCGCTCGTCGCCGCCGCGTTTCGCGCGAAGCACGCGGACGAATCGCATCGCGCGCGTCTGCGCGTGGAGATCGGCCGGCTTCGCGCGCTGCTCCGTCCGCTCGCGAACGTCACCGCGACGCCGCGCGGATTCGCGCTCGCGCCGCACGGCGCGCGCGAGCTGATCGTGCTCGCGCGCCCGCTCGACGAGCAGCATGCGGCGGTGCTCGCCCTCCTCGCCGACGGCGAATCGTGGTCGAGTTCCGCACTGGCGCTCGCGCTCGATGTGCTCGCGCAGGCCGGCAAGGTGCAGACGCTCGGCCGCGGGCGAGCGCGCCGCTGGATGACGCCGCCTGTCCCCGCATTCGCGACGACCTTGTTACTCCCTGCCCCGCTGCCCGGCGACTAGGATGTCGTTACCCAACGACGAGGATGCCGACATGAAACGCTCCACCGCAGAGATCATCCGTGAATATGGCCCGTTCCCGGGCGTCGACGGCGTGCACGGCGTCACGTTCGACGGCCGCCACGTCTGGTTCGCGTCCGGCGACCGGCTGAACGCGCTCGACCCGGACAGCGGCGCGACGCTGCGCTCGCTCGACGTCGCCGCGCACGCGGGCACGGCGTTCGACGGCCGGCACCTGTTCCAGATCGTCGAGAACCGCATCGAGAAGATCGATCCGCAGACCGGCCGCGTGCTCGCGACGATCCCCGCGCCCGGCAACGGCGGCGATTCGGGGCTCGCCTGGGCCGAAGGAGCGCTGTGGGTCGGCGAGTATCGCGCGCGGAAGATTCATCAGATCGATCCGCAGACGGGCGCGCTGCTGCGCACGATCGAATCGAACCGTTTCGTGACGGGCGTGACCTGGGTCGACGGCGAGCTGTGGCACGGCACCTGGGAGAACGATGCGAGCGAGCTGCGGCGGATCGACCCGCAGTCGGGGCAGGTGCTCGAACGCGTCGAGATGCCGCCGGGCGCCGGCGTGTCGGGGCTCGAATCCGACGGCGGCGACCGGTTCTTCTGCGGCGGCGGCAGCAGCGGCAAGGTGCGGGCCGTGCGCCGCCCTGCGCGCGGAGTGCAGGAATGAACAAGACGGCATCCCGCCGACCCCGCTAAGATGCGCGCTCGTCAGCAATTCAGTCGGAGAAGTCGATGCAGCGCGGTGTGGTGTATGGGGTATTGGCGGGCGCCCTGTGGGGCATGGTGTTCCTGGTCCCGAGAATGTTGACCGACTTCTCGCCGCTACTGCTGAGCGCCGGACGCTACGCGATGTACGGCCTCGTGTCGGTCGCGGCCGCACTGCCGATCGCGCGCTCGCTGCTCGCGCGCCTCACCCGCGAGGATTTCGTCGCGCTCGTGAAACTCGCGCTGGTCGGCAACGTCGCGTACTACATGCTGCTGTCCGGCGCGGTGCACCTGATCGGCATCGCGCCGAGCTCGCTGATCGTCGGCGTGCTGCCCGTGACGGTCACGCTCGCCGGCCTCGGCGACCACGGCGCGGTGCCGCTCAAGCGGCTCGCCGGCCCGCTCGCGCTGGTCGTCGCGGGCATCGCCTGCATCAACGTCGACCTGTTCACGTCCGAGGCCGCGCAGGCGACGACGCTCGCGCAGAAGCTCGCGGGCATCGCGTGCGCGGCGGGCGCGCTCGCGAGCTGGACCTGGTACGCGGTCGCCAACGCACGCTACCTGCAGCGCCACCACCATTTCGACGGCAACGCGTGGTCGGTGCTGTGGGGCGTCGTGACCGGGCTGATCGGCGGGCTGTGCTGGCTCGCGATCCTCGCGCTGCCGGCCGGCACGGTGCAGCAGGCGCTGCCGGCGGCGCGCTGGCAGCTGTTCTGGCTGCTGAACCTCGGCCTCGCGATCGGCGCGTCGTGGCTCGGCAACGGCTTGTGGAATGCCGCGTCGAAACGGCTGCCGCTCACGCTGTCGGGCCAGCTGATCGTGTTCGAGACCGTCTTCGCGCTGCTGTACGCGTTCGTCTACGACCATCGCCTGCCGCGCGTGCTCGAGATCGCGGCGCTCGTGCTGCTGCTCGCGGGCGTCTACGGCTCGGTGCGCCAGCACAGCAACACGCACTCGGATGACGATCCGTTGAACGCGAACCTCACCGCGCATTGAGCGCGGCGGCTTTCATCGGATCAATGGCGGGCGAATCGCAGGCTTCACCGCGATTCGCGGCAGCGCGCCGCGTGCATCAGCGCGAATCCTTGTGCTGCCACTTGCGGCCCTCGACGGAGCCCGCACGGCGGGTTTTCTCGACGCGGCGCTGGCGCGCGACCTTCGGATCGACGATCAACGGCCGGTAGATCTCGACGCGGTCGTGGTCGGCGAGCGGCGCGTCGAGCGGTGCCAGCTTGCCGAATATGCCGGTCTTCGCGCTGCCGAGATCGATCTCCGGATGCAGCGCGAGCACGCCGCTCGCGTCGATCGCATCGCGGACGGTCGCGCCGTCCGGCAGCGTGACCGGGATCAGCGACTGGCGCTCCGGCAGCGCGTAGCAGACTTCGATCGACAGCATCGCGTCACCCCTTCCCGTAGCGCTGGTCGGCCCGCTTGACGAACGAATCGACGAACGTGTTCGCGATATGGCTGAACACCGGCCCGATGATCTTCTCGAGCAGGATGTTCGAGAATTCGTAATGCAGCGAAAACTCGATCTTGCACGCATCGGCGCGCAGCGGCGTGAAGCGCCACGAGCCGGTGAACTTCTTGAACGGGCCGTCCGCGAACTCCATGTCGATCCGCGTCGGGCGCTGCTGCGAGTTGCGGGTCGCGAAATGCTGCCGGATGCCCTTGAAGTTGATGTCGATGCGCGCCTCCATCCCGTTCTCGTCCTGGCGGCGAATCTCGATACCGCCGCACCAGGGCAGGAAATTGGGGTAGTCGGCCACGTCGGTGACGAGGTCGAACATCTGTTCCGCCGAGTGGCGGATCAATACGGTTTTCTGGACATCTGCCATAAATCGCGCGGCATCGCAAAGGTGGGAACGCAAGCCGGGCGATTCTCGCCCCGCTTTGCTAAAATCGTGATTTTAAACGAGTTGGCCCAATCCTTTCATGAGCATCATCGACAACAGGAAAGCGCACTTCGATTACCACATCGAGGAACGCTACGAGGCGGGGCTCGTGCTCGAGGGCTGGGAGGTCAAGGCGCTGCGCGCCGGCCGCGGCCAGATCAAGGAAGGCTACGTGGTCGTGAAGAATGCCGAGATCTTCCTGATCGGCACCCACATCAGCCCGCTGCCCGAGGCCTCGACGCACATCAAGCCCGACCCGGTGCGCACCCGCAAGCTGCTGCTGCACGCCGAGGAGATCAAGAAACTGATCGGCAAGGTCGAGCAGCGCGGCTACACGCTCGTGCCGCTGAACTTCCACTACAAGGGCGGCCGCGTGAAATGCGACATCGGCCTCGCGAAAGGCAAGAAGCTGCACGACAAGCGCGAAACCGAGAAGAAGCGCGACTGGGAGCGCGAAAAGGCACGCATCATGCGCGCCGGCACCTGACGCGCACCGCCATTGCCGCACATGCAACGGCCCGCTCGAAGCGGGCCGTTGTCATTTCATTCCCCGGATAGCGAACGCCGGGAGGTGGATGCGCGACGCCGCCGCGCGATCAGGCGGCAATTCGCCGCACCCTCGCGGCCCCGGGCGTCGGCAACGCCGCTGCGATCCCGCCGATCACGCCTTGCCGGCCGGCGCACCGGAGGCTGCCGGCGTCGCACGCTTGACGATCGACAGCGCCGACGCGATCGCCGTGCCGAGATCCGACAGGTTCGACGGCACGATCAGCGTGTTGCCCTGCTTCGCGAGATTCGAGAACGCGCCGACGTACTGCTCGGCGACCTTCAGGTTCACCGCGTCCATCCCGCCCTGCGACTGGATCGCGTTGGCGATCTTCTGGATCGCCTGCGCATTCGCCTCGGCCACCGCGAGAATCGCGGCCGCCTCGCCCTGCGCCTGGTTGATCGCCGCCTGCCGCTCGCCTTCGGATTTCTGGATCGCCGCCTCGCGCGCGCCGGATGCGAGGTTGATCTGCTCCTGCTTGCGGCCTTCCGACGCGGCGATCAGCGCACGCTTTTCCCGCTCCGCGGTGATCTGCGCCTGCATCGCGTGCAGGATTTCCTTCGGCGGCGTGAGGTCCTTGATCTCGTAGCGCAGCACCTTCACACCCCAGTTCGCCGCGGCCTGGTCCAGCGCCGACACGATATTGTGGTTGATGAAATCGCGCTCCTCGAACGTCTTGTCGAGCTCGAGCTTGCCGACCACCGAGCGCAGGGTTGTCTGCGCGAGCTGCGTGATCGCGAGCACGAAGTTGCTCGCCCCGTACGACGCCTTCATCGGATCGGTCACCTGGAAGTACAGCACGCCGTCGACCTGCAGCTGCGTGTTGTCGCGCGTGATGCAGACCTGGCTCGGCACGTCGAGCGGAATTTCCTTCAGCACATGCCGGTACGCGATGCGGTCGACGAACGGCAGCACGATGTTCAGCCCCGGCGACAGCGTCGCGTGATAGCGCCCGAAGCGTTCGAGCACCCACGCATGCTGCTGCGGCACGATCTTCACCGTCTTGGAGACGATCACGATGGCAATGACGAGCAGGACGACCCAGATGATCAGCGAGTCCATGAAGCGTTCCCTCCTTGTTGTCAGCGGACGATCAGCCCGCGGGTTTCGCTACGACCACGAGACAGTTGCCGCGCACGGCGCTCACCTGGTAGAGGCGCGCGTCGTCGCGTTCGCCGTCGGCCAGCTCGACATCCCAATCGGCGCCCCGGTACTGCACGCGCGCGCGGCGATCACGCCACGCGTCGACCGTGACGGTCGCGCCGATATCGAGATTGATGTCGGGATTGGCCGATGCGTCGCGCTTCTGCCTGCGCCCGAGCCCCGAGCGGCGCAGCACGATCATCGCGGCGATCGCCACCCCGGCAGCGGCCGCGAACTGCACGTGCGGCGGGAAGCCGGCCACCTGCAGCAGGCCGCCGGCGAGGAAGCCGAGCGCGATCATCAACAGATTGAACGTGCCGGTCAGCAGCTCGCCGACGACCAGCACGCCCACCCCGATCCACCAGAACAGATGCCCTGACATTGTGTGGTCTCCTACAAGCAAAAACACCCCGGTGCTTACCGGGGTGTTTATAGCATGAACCTTGCGGTTTGCCTTCAGCGGGCGCACGACACGCGCCGCCCGCCGGAGGACCGTTGCCGATCTTACTTGTGGTTGGCGAGCGCCTGCCACGTATCGATGATCGTGTCCGGGTTCAGCGAGATCGACAGGATGCCTTCGTCCGTCAGCCATTGCGCGAAGTCCGGGTGATCGGACGGGCCCTGGCCGCAGATGCCGACATACTTGCCCATCTTGCGGCAGGTGTCGATCGCACGCTTCAGCAGGAACTTGACCGCCGGGTCGCGCTCGTCGAAGTCGGCTGCGAGCAGTTCCATGCCCGAATCGCGATCGAGGCCGAGCGTGAGCTGCGTCAGGTCGTTCGAGCCGATCGAGAAACCGTCGAAGTGTTGCAGGAACTCTTCGGCGAGGATCGCGTTGGTCGGCACTTCGCACATCATGATGAGGCGCAGGCCGTTCTCGCCGCGCTTCAGGCCGAACTTCGCGAGCAGGTTCACGACACGCTCCGCCTGCTTCACGGTCCGCACGAACGGCACCATGATCTCGACGTTCGACAGGCCCATCTCGTCACGCACGCGCTTGAGCGCCAGGCACTCCATCTCGAACGCCTGCGCGAAGTCGTCGGCGATGTAGCGCGACGCGCCGCGGAAGCCCAGCATCGGGTTTTCCTCGTCCGGCTCGTAGCGCGAACCGCCGATCAGCTTCTTGTACTCGTTCGACTTGAAGTCGGACATGCGCACGATCACGGGCTTCGGGTAGAACGCCGCGGCGATCGTCGCGATGCCTTCCGTCAGCTTGTCGACGTAGAACGCACGCGGCGACGCATGGCCGCGCGCGACGCTCTCGACCGCCTTCTTCAGATCCTGGTCGATGTTCGGGTACTCGAGGATCGCCTTCGGGTGCACGCCGATGTTGTTGTTGATGATGAACTCGAGACGCGCGAGGCCGACACCGGCGTTCGGCAGCTGCGAGAAGTCGAACGCGAGCTGCGGGTTGCCGACGTTCATCATGATCTTCACCGGGATTTCCGGCAGTTCGCCGCGCTGCACTTCGGTGACTTCCGTCTCGAGCAGCCCGTCGTAGATCTTGCCTTCGTCGCCTTCCGCGCACGACACGGTGACGAGCGCGCCGTCCTTCAGCACGTCGGTCGCGTCGCCGCAGCCGACCACCGCCGGCACGCCGAGCTCACGCGCGATGATCGCCGCGTGGCAGGTCCGGCCGCCACGGTTCGTGACGATCGCGGCCGCACGCTTCATCACCGGCTCCCAGTTCGGGTCGGTCATGTCGGCCACCAGCACGTCGCCCGGCTGCACGCGTTCCATTTCCGACGGATCCTGGATCACGCGCACGGGGCCCGCGCCGATCTTCTGGCCGATCGCACGGCCCGTCGCCAGCACCTGCGACTGGCCCTTCAGCTTGAAGCGCTGCTCGGCCTTGCCGTTCGCCTGGCTCTTCACCGTTTCCGGGCGCGCCTGCAGGATGAAGATCTTGCCGTCGCGGCCGTCCTTGCCCCACTCGATGTCCATCGGGCGCTGGTAGTGCTTCTCGATGATCACCGCGTACTTCGCCAGCTCGATCACGTCGGCGTCGGTGATCGAGTAGCGGTTGCGCTGCTCGTGCGGCACGTCGACCGTCTTCACGCGTCCCGGCTCGCCCGGCTGCGTGAACTCCATCTTGATCAGCTTCGAGCCGATCGAGCGGCGGATGATCGGGTACTTGTCCTGCGCGAGCGTGGTCTTGAACACATAGAACTCGTCCGGGTTCACCGCGCCCTGCACGACGGTTTCGCCCAGGCCGTAGCTCGACGTGATGAACACGGCGTCCTTGAAGCCCGATTCGGTGTCGATCGTGAACATCACGCCGGCCGCGCCGACGTCCGAGCGCACCATGCGCTGCACGCCGGCCGACAGCGCGACCTCGGCGTGCGTGAAGCCCTTGTGGACGCGGTACGAGATCGCGCGGTCGTTGTAGAGCGACGCGAACACGTGCTTCATGCGATCGAGCACATCCTCGATGCCGACGACGTTCAGGTACGACTCCTGCTGGCCCGCGAACGATGCGTCGGGCAGGTCTTCCGCGGTCGCGGACGAACGCACGGCGAACGACAGCTCTTCCGGCGAGCTGGCCTTCAGGATCTCGAACTGGGCACGGATTTCCTGTTCCAGGCGCGACTGCATCGGCGCGTCGACGATCCACTTGCGGATCTCGGCACCGGCTTCGGCGAGCGCCTTCACGTCGTCGATGTCGAGCGACTCGAGACGTTTGGCGATGCGGTCGGTGAGGTCGTTGTGCGTGAGGAAATCGCGGAACGCGAGCGCGGTCGTGGCAAAACCGGTGGGAACGCGCACGCCTGCCTCGGAAAGCTGGCTGATCATCTCGCCGAGCGACGCATTCTTGCCGCCGACGATCTCCACATCGGTCATCCGCAACTGCTCGAACGGAATTACATACGCCTGGTCCTTTGCGACGTTTGCTGCGTTAGTCATACAAGCCCCTAAGTGTGAAAAAAATACTCGATCGCGCAAGTGGGCTTGAACGCGGGCGCTTGCAAAAAGGCGCGGCGCGTCTTGTGCAACCTGTTAGATAAACAATCGCGGATGCGGAAGTCTTTCGACCCGAATTACAAAAATCCCGGCAGAAAGGCGAAATTTGAAGACAAATCGCCGAACTTGCCGGGAATTTTTGATCGGTTGCGGCGGGTTCGCCGCACGTGTCGCGCGCCGCCCCCGCAATTGCTTATCCAACAGGTTGCCGCTATTCTACCGTGCCGGCTGCCGGATGTGCGCGACCTTGTCATTGCGTCTGGAATGCGGCCTCCAGCCACCCGCGCAACCGCCCTTCACGTTCGACGTCCAGATTCATGCTGCCTACCGTTTTCATCGTCTCCGACGGCACCGGGATCACTGCCGAGACCTTCGCGCATTCGATCCTCTCCCAGTTCGACCAGAAATTCCGTCTCGTGCGCGTGCCGTTCGTCGACTCGCTCGACAAGGCCTACGCGACCGTCGAGAAGATCAACGAAGCCGCCGTGCACGACGGCCGCCGCTCGATCGTGTTCACGACGCTCGTCGACAGCGAGTCGAACGAGATCGTCAAGCGCTCGAACGCGCTCGTGCTCGACATGTTCCAGCGTTTCGTCGAGCCGCTCGAGCAGGAACTGCAGCTGAAGTCGAGCCACGCGATGGGCCGCGGCCACCAGAACGCGGACACCGAGGAATACAAGACTCGGATCGAGGCGATCAACTTTTCGCTCGCGCACGACGACGGCCAGTCGAACCGCAACCTGTCGGAAGCCGACGTGATCCTCGTCGGCGTGTCGCGCAGCGGCAAGACGCCGACCAGCCTCTACCTCGCGATGCAGTATGGCGTGAAGGCGGCGAACTATCCGCTGATTCCGGAAGATTTCGAGCGCGGCAAGCTGCCGTCGGCGCTGTCCACGCACCGCGAAAAGCTGTTCGGGCTGTCGATCGATCCGCAGCGCCTGTCGGAGATCCGCAACGAGCGCCGCCCGGGCAGCAAGTACGCGGCGCCCGAGAACTGCCGCTATGAGATCAACGAAGCCGAGGCGATGATGCGCCGCGAAGGCATCAAGTGGCTGTCGTCGACGCACAAGTCGATCGAGGAGATCGCCACGACGATCCTGCAGGAGATCCGCCTCGACCGGCAGTCGTACTGATCACGCGCGGCCCCGCGGGGCCGCCGCCTGAAATGAGCAAAGGCCGCGTTCGACGCGGCCTTTTTCATGTCGGGAAACGGGAATCGAAGCAGGCGCGTCACGCGCCCCGCCGCTGCCGGCACTGCTCGAACAGACAGACGGCCGCCGCCGCCGCGACGTTGAGCGACTCCATCCCGCCCGGCTGCGGAATCGTCACGCGATGGGTCGCCGCGTCGCGCCAGAATGCCGACACGCCGGCGCCCTCGTTGCCGAACACCCACACGACGGGCCGCGCGAGATCGCAATCGTAGATCGCCTGCGCGCCGTGCGAATCGGTCAGCGCGACCGGCACGCCGATCCGCTCGGCGAGCGCGCCCGCTTCGACATCCTCATGGATCGACAGCAGGAAATGCGCGCCCATGCCCGAGCGCAGCACCTTCGACGACCACGCGTACGCGGTGCCCGGCGCGCAGAACACGTGCTTCACGCCCGCCGCCGCCGCGCTGCGCAGGATCGAGCCGACGTTGCCGGCGTCCTGCACGCCGTCGAGCACGACGGAGGTCTCGGTCACGCGCGCGGGCAGCGCGTGGGACGGCCGGTCGACGAGCAGCAGGAAGCCGACGCCGTTGACCACGTTCGACAGTTGTCCGAACAGCGCATCGGGCAGCGTGACGAGCCGGTGCGCGTCGATGCGCGCGACGATCGCCTGCGCTTCCGCGTGGCCGAGCGCGCCTTCGGTCGCGACGCACAGTTCCGGCGTGGCGCCCGTATCGAGATACGCGCTCGCGAGGTGGAATCCTTCGAGCAGCGCCTGGCCGCTGCGGCGCTGGTGCGGCGTCGACCCCGCGAGCGCCTTCAGGCGCTTGTACAGCGGGTTGTCGCGGGAGGTAATGACTTTCATTGACTCAGGTGAAGCGTCGCGCGCACCGGCGCGAACGAGCGTCGATGCGCTTCGCACGGCCCGTGCTCGCGCAGTGCGGCAAGGTGTTTCGCGGTGCCGTAGCCCGCATGCACGTTGAAGCCGTAGACCGGAAAGCGTTCGTGCAGGTCGACCAGCATCCGGTCGCGCGTGACCTTCGCGAGAATCGACGCGGCCGAGATGCTCGGCACCAGCGCGTCGCCGCTGACGATCGCCTCCGCGCGCACCGACAGCATCGGGCAGCGGTTGCCGTCGATCTGCGCGAGCGTCGGCATGACCGCGAGCCCTTCGACCGCGCGCTTCATCGCGAGCATCGTCGCATGCAGGATGTTCAGCGTGTCGATTTCCTCGACGCTCGCCGACGCGATGCAATAGGCACGCGACCGCGCGACGATCAGCTCGTACAGCGCGTCGCGCTTCTTCGCGGAGAGCGCCTTCGAATCGTCGAGCCCGTCGATCGGCTGCGCGGGATCGAGGATCACTGCGGCGGCCACGACCGGGCCCGCGAGCGGGCCGCGCCCGGCCTCGTCGACGCCGCAGACGATCTCGTCGGGCCGGCTGAAGTCGAAGCCGCCCTGCGCGTCGGCCGGCGCGCGGCGACGCGGGGTGCGAGCCGCCGTCATGCGCGCCCCTTGCGTTGCTCGAGCACGCGGACCACCGCCTCGGCGGCCTTCGCGGCCGTGTTCTGCCGCAGCGAATGATGCATTTCGGTGAAGATCTCGGTGAGCGTGCGGCGGTTCGCGTCATCGCGCAGCTGCGTCAGCGTCGCATCGGCGAGCGCCTCGGGCGTCGCGAAATGCTGCAGCAGCTCCGGCACAACGAAGCGCCCGGCCAGGATGTTCGGCAGGCCGACGTACGGCAGGTAGCCCTGGCGGCGCATGATCTGGCCGGTCAGCCAGGGCACCTTGTACGAGATCACCATCGGCTTCTTCAGCAGCGCGGCTTCCAGCGTCACGGTGCCGCTCTTGACGAGGATCGCGTCCGCCGCCGTCATCGCGACCTGCGAGCGGCCCTCGGTGATCGTCAGCGCCAGTTGCGGATGCGCGTCGACCAGCGGCTGCAGCAGCTCGCGCAGCGCCGGCGTCGCCGCCGGCATCACGAAGCGCACGCCCGGCTCGCGCTGCTGCATCAGCACCATCGCCGCGAAGAAGGTCGGGCCGATCAGCGCGATTTCCGAGCGCCGGCTGCCGGGCAGCACGGCGATCACCGGGCCGTCGGCCGGCAGCCCGAGCGCGATGCGCGCGCCGTGCGTGTCGGGTTCGATCGGGATCTCGTCGGCGAGCGGATGGCCGACGTAGGTCGACGCGACGCCCGCCTTGTCGAGAATCGCCGGCTCGAACGGGAACAGGCACAGCATATGGTCGACCGACTTGACGATCTTCTTGATCCGGCCGCCGCGCCAGGCCCAGATCGACGGGCACACGAAGTGGATCGACGGGATGCCCGCATCGCGGGCGGCCTGCTCGACGTTGAAGTTGAAGTCCGGCGCATCGACGCCGATGAACGCGTCGGGCCGCTCGGCGAGCAGCTGGCGCTTCAGTTCGCCGCGAATGCGCAGGATGTCCGGAATCTGGCCCAGCGCCTCGACGTAGCCGCGCACCGTCAGCTTGTCCATCTGCCAGTGCGAATCGAACCCCTGCGCGATCATCCGCTGGCCGCCGATCCCGTAATACCGGGTCGACGCCGGCAGCCGCTCGCGCAGCCCGCCGAGGAGCGACGCCGCGAGCAGGTCGCCCGACGGCTCGCCCGCCACCATCGCGAGCCGGAGCTGGTTGGTCGTGAGCGGCATCGCTTAGCGGATGATGCCGCGCTGGGACGCGTCGATGAACGTGACGAGCGCCTTGACCGGCGCGTCGCCGTCGCCGCCGGCTTCCGCCAGTTCGCGCAGCTGCACCTTCGCTTCCTCGAGCGACAGGCCGTTCTTGTACAGCAGCCGGTACGCGCTGCGCAGCGCCGAGATCGCATCGGCCGAGAAGCCGCGGCGGCGCAGCCCTTCGACGTTGATGCCGTGCGGCTCCGCCTTGTTGCCGGCCGCGATCACGAACGGCGGGACGTCCTGCACGAGCGCCGACGCGCCGCCGAGCATCGAGTGCGCGCCGATGCGCACGAACTGGTGCACGCCGGACATGCCGCCGACGATCGCCCAGTCGCCGATCTCGACGTGGCCGGCCATCTGCGCGTTGCTCGACAGGATCACGTGGTTGCCGACGCGGCAATCGTGACCGATGTGCACGTACGCCATGATCCAGTTGTCGTCGCCGAGCGTCGTCACGCCGGCGTCCTGCACCGTGCCGGTGTGGATCGTCGTGAATTCGCGGATCGTGTTGCGGTTGCCGATCACGAGCCGGGTCGGCTCGTCCTGGTACTTCATGTCCTGCGGCCGGCCACCGACCGACGCGTAATGGCCGATGCGGTTGTCCTCGCCGATCGTCGTGTGACCTTCGATCACGCTGTGCGAACCGACCGTGGTGCGCGCGCCGATCGTGACGTGCGGACCGACGATCGCGTACGGGCCGATCTCGACCGATTCGTCGATCTGCGCGCCCGGCTCGACGATCGCGGTGGGATGAATCCTGGTCATGCGCCGTTGCCTCTCAATGTGATGTGTCGCGTTGCGTTGCCTTGCGTGCGGCGACGCTCAGGGCGCCGCGTCGGTCGTCTTGACCGTGCACATCAGCTCGGCTTCCGCCGCGACCTTGCCGTCCACTTCCGCCACCGCCTTGAACTTCCAGATGCCGCGGATATAGCGTTCGAACGTCACGTTCAGGATCAGCTGGTCGCCCGGCTCGACGACGCGCTTGAAGCGTGCGCCATCGATGCCGACGAAGTAGTACAGCGTGTTCTCCGGATCCTTCGGCTGTTCCTCCGCGAAGGTCAGGAGCGCGGCAGCCTGCGCGAGCGCCTCGAGAATCAGCACACCCGGCATCACCGGCCGCTTCGGGAAATGCCCCTGGAAGAACGGCTCGTTGATCGACACGTTCTTCAGCGCCTTGATACCCTTGTGCGGTTCGAGTTCGAGCACGCGGTCGACGAGCAGAATCGGGTAGCGATGCGGCAGCAGCGTGAGGATCTTGTGGATGTCGAGATTGATTTTTTCAGTGCTCATGATGGTTCGTCTCACGCAGAGGCTGCGCGGTGGTGAAGCAGATGCTGATGCGGGCCGTCGCCCGGCCCTGTCGGCTGAACCGGGCGACATGCGCTGTCCTTGCCCGGTTCATGATGTCGCATGGTATGGGTTACGCGTCCGCGCCGCCGCCGTGGGCGGCCAGTGCGGTCTCGAGCGCCTTGATGCGGTCGCGCAGCTTGTCGAGGTTGCGCACGAGCGCGGCGCTCTTGTTCCAGTCGCCGTGCTCGACGGCGGGGAACGCGCTCGTGTAGATGCCGGCCTTCGGCAGCGACTTCGACACGCCGGACTTCGCGGTGACGATCACGTAGTCGCCGAGCGTCACGTGCCCGGCGACGCCGACCGCGCCGCCGATCATGCAGTGGCGGCCGATCGTCGTGCTGCCGGCGATCCCGGCGCAGCCGGCGATCACCGTGTACGCGCCGATCCGGCAGTTGTGGCCGATCTGGACCTGGTTGTCGATCTTCACGCATTCTTCGATGACGGTGTCCGCCATCGCGCCGCGGTCGATCGTCGTATTCGCGCCGATTTCGACGTCCGGCCCGATCGACACGCCGCCGACCTGCGGAATCTTGACCCAGCTGCCCGTGCGCGCATCGCCGTCGCCGACGAAATCCGGCGCGAAGCCAAAGCCGTCGGAGCCGATCACGGCGCCCGCGTGGACGATCGCGCGCGGGCCGATCCGGCAACCGTGGTAAACCGACACGTTCGGGTACAGGTGCGACGCGGCGCCGATCCGCGTGCCGCGGCCGACGAACACGTTCGCGTCGAGCTGCACGCCGTCCTCGATCACCGCGCCCGCCTCGATCACCACGTGCGGGCCGATCACCGCGGTCGCGGCGACCTGCGCGGCCGGATCGATCGTCGCGCTCGGATGCACGCCCGCGGCGCGCGGCGGCGCGGCGAGATCGATGAACATCTGCGCGACGCGCGCGAAGTACGCGTACGGATTCGGCGTCACGATGAACGTGCGGCCGCTGGCGGCCGCGCCCAGCTTCTCCAGATCCTTCGGCGCGATCAGCACCGCGCCTGCCCGGGTCGTGTCGACCTGCGACAGGTACTTCGGATTCGCGAGGAACGCGAGCTGCTGGGGACCGGCCTGATCGAGCGGCGCGAGGCCGCCGACCTGACACTGGCGGTCGCCGACGATCTCGCCGCCGAACCGCTTTACGAGTTCCTCAAGCGTCAATGCCATTCGTCGTCCGCTCCGTTCAGTTCGTCGAACCGGACAGCGCCTTGAGCACCTTGTCGGTGATGTCGATGCGCGGGCTGACGTATACGGCTTCCTGCACGATCAGGTCATAGTTCTGCTGCTCGGCAATCTGCTTGATGACCTTGTTCGCGCGCTCGAGCACCGCCGCGAGCTCTTCGTTGCGACGCTGGTTGAGATCCTCGCGGAACTCGCGCTGCTTGCGCTGGAAATCGGTGTCGAGCTGGGCGAGATCGCGCTGCTTCTGCGCGCGATCGCCTGCCGACAGCGACGCGCCGCTCTTGTCGAGCGAATCGGACACCGACTTCAGGCGCGCCGCCAGGTCCTGCAGATCCTTGTCGCGCTTCGCGAACTCGGCTTCGAGCTTCGTCTGCGCCGCCTTCGCGGGCGCGGACTCGCGCAGGATCCGATCCGAATTGACCGCCGCGATGCGGGCGACGTCCTGTGCATGCGCCGTCGCCGCGCCCAAGGCCAGCGCAACGGTCAGCGCACACATCACTCGTTTCGAAAACTTACCGGTTAGCAAAATTACCCTCTCGTTGCTGTTGTCGTGTGCGTTCGATCAGAACGCCGTCCCGATCTGGAACTGGAATTTCTGGTACTTGTCGCCTTCGTTCTTCTGGATCGGGAAGCCGAGGCTCAGCTTGAGCGGCCCGATCGGCGAGATCCACGCGAGGCCGACGCCGTAGCCGTAACGCAGGCCGTTCGCGCCGGTGCTGGTGCCGCCCGGGGCATTGCCCCAGACGTTGCCGCCGTCGACGAACGTGAACACGCGCAGCGTGCGGTCGTAGCCGGTGCCCGGCAGCGGGAACGTCAGCTCGATGTTGCCGACGACCATCTTCGAGCCGCCGATCGGGTCGCCCGTCTTCGAGTCGCGCGGGCCCAGCGAGCTCGGCTCGTAGCCACGCACGGAGCCGATACCGCCCGCGTAGTAGTTCTTGAAGATCGGGTACGGGTTGCCGATGCCGTTACCGTAGCCGCCCTGGATGTTCATGCCCAGGATGAAGCCGCGCGAGAACGAATAGTAGTACTGCGCCTGCAGGTCGGCCTTGTAGTACTGGATCTTGCCGACCGGCACGCCGTACTCGATGTTCGCCTGCGTGAAGTAGCCGCGGCTCGGGATCAGCGCGCTGTCGCGCGCGTCGCGCGACCACGCGACCGTCAGCGGCACCGTGTTCGACACGCGGCCGAACTCGTTGACATAGGCCTGGTAGCTCTGCGGCGTGTTCGAATCGACGTCGAGGCGGTTCTGCTCGAAGCCCGCGCCGAAGTAGACGGTGTCGACTTCCGAGAACGGGATGCCGAACTTCATGTTGCCGCCCGCGCTGACGATCTTGAAGCTCGAGTTCGTCGAATAGTAGAGCGGCTGGTACGTGCGGTAGTAGACGTCGGTGATCCGCTTGATGCCGTCGACCGTGAAGTACGGGTCGACCTGCGTGACCGTCAGCGTCCGGTAGCTCTTCGCGGTGTTGACGTTCACCGCGAGACTCGTGCCCGACCCGAACACGTTGTCCTGCGACACGCCGGCCGACAGCACGACCTTGTCGGTCGACGAGAAGCCCGCGCCCAGCGTGATCGCGCCGGTCGGCTTTTCCGCGACCTTCACGTTCACGTCGACCTGGTCGTTCGTGCCTTCGACCGGCACCGTCGACACGTCGACGTCGGTGAAGTAGCCGAGGCGGTTCACGCGGTCCTTCGACAGCGCGAGGCGGCCCGAATCGAACCACGAGCTTTCGAGCTGGCGCATTTCGCGGCGCACGACCTCGTCGCGCGTACGCGTGTTGCCGACGACGTTGATGCGGCGCACGTACACGCGGCGGCTCGGATCGACGACGAGCGTCAGGTTCACCTTGTGGTTCGCCTGGTCGATGTCCGGCTGCGCATTGACGGTCGCGAACGCGTAGCCGTACTCGCCGAGCTTGTCGACGATCGCCTTCGTCGTCTGCTGCAGCTTCTCCGCCGAGAAGCGGTCGCCCGGCTTGATCTTGATGAGCTTCGTCAGCTCGGCATCGCGGTCAAGCAGGTTGCCCGAGAGCTTGATGCCGGACACGGTGTACGGTTCGCCTTCATGCAGCGTGACCGTCATGTACATGTCTTTCTTGTCCGGCGAGATCGACACCTGGGTCGACTCGATGTTGAACTCGAGGTAGCCGCGGTTCAGGTAGTACGAGCGCACCGCCTCGAGGTCGCCCGTGAGCTTTTCCTTCGAGTACAGGTCGTTCTTCGTGTACCAGGAGAACCAGTTCGGCGTCGACAGCTGCATCTCGTCGCGCAGCGTGCTCGTCTTGAACGCCTTGTTGCCGATGAAGTTGATCTGGCGGATCTTCGCGCTCGGCCCTTCGGCGACCGCGAACAGGATCGACACGCGGTTCGCGTCGACCGGCGTGATCGTGGTCTTCACCTCGGCCGCGTAGAAGCCGCGCGTCAGGTACTGGCGCTTCAGCTCCTGCTCGGCCTTGTCGACGAGCGCCTTGTCGTAGTAGCGGCCGTCCGCGAGGCCGACCGCGCGCAGCGCCTTCGTCAGGTTGTCCTTGTCGAATTCCTTCGTGCCGGTGAAGTCGATCGACGCGATGGCCGGACGCTCCTGCACCTGCACGATCACGACGTTGCCCTGGGTGGCGATGCGCACGTCGTTGAAAAAGCCCGTCGCATACAGCGCGCGGATTGCTTCGGATGCCTTGTCGTCGGTGAAGGTGTCGCCTTGCTTGATCGGCAGGTAGGCAAACACGGAACCCGGTTCGACGCGCTGCAAGCCCTCGATCTTGATGTCTTGCACCACGAACGGCGCGGCTGCATGCGCCGCGAGTCCGTGCGCGGCGAGCGCCGCCGCTGCAACTGTCTTAGGTACAAAGCGATGAGGTTTGAACAACATGCATCCCCAATATTTAGCTGCATCAAATCAGGCGGCTGCCCGGCGGGCGCCACCTGACGCTTCAAAAATGGATTAACCGAGCCAGATCGTTGAACAGCGCGATCGCCGACAATGCGACGATGCAGATCAACCCGGCTCTTTGCAGAATCAGCTGCCAGCGTTCCGAAACGGCCTTCCCGGTTGCGGCTTCAACCAGATAATATAACAGATGACCCCCGTCCAAAACGGGAATCGGCAACAAGTTCAGTACGCCAAGGCTAATGCTGACAAGGGCGAGGAACGACAGGAACGCCGACGGGCCGAGCCGGGCGCTCTTGCCCGCGTAGTCGGCAATGGTCACCGGGCCGGACAGGTTCTTCAGCGAGGCATCGCCGGTGATCATCCGCCCGAACATCCGCAGCGAGTACACCGCGATGTCCCACGTGCGGCGCGCGCCGAGCTTCAGGCTGTCGATCGGGCCATAGCGCACGTCGACGCCCGGCGTATGCATCGACAGCGCCGCACCGATGCGGCCGACCTGCTGCCCCGTCTCCTCGTCGCGCTGCGCCTGCGGCACGATCGTGACCGTCTGCACGGCGCCGCCACGCTCGATCTTCAGCGCGAGCGGCTTGCCCGCATGGCGCTTGACCGCGTCGATGAAGCGCGACGCGCCGCCGACCCGCTCGCTGTCGATCGCCAGCAGCTTGTCGCCGGGCTTCAGGCCCGCCAGCTGCGCCGCGCTGCCCGGCTGCACCGAGGCGACCGACAGCGTGCCGCCGCCCGTCTCGAAGCCCAGCCGCGCCATGAAATCGTCGTCGATCGCGCCTTCGTCGATCTGCCGCAGGTCGACGCGGAAATCGTAGGTCGAGCCGCCGTCGCGCGCGCCGAGCACAACCTCGCGGTGATCGAACGCCGCCGCGAGAAGCCTCCAGCGCAGGTCCGACCAGGATCGCACCGCTTGCGCGTCGCCGCCCTGCGCGTCGCGGATCGACACGATCGTCTCGTTGCCGTCGAAGCCGGCCCGGGCCGCGACCGTACCGGCCGCCGGCGGCGCGATGATCGCCGCGGGCTCGGTCACGCCGGTCGCAAAAACCACGGAGAACAGCACGATTGCCAACAGGAAATTGGCAATCGGCCCGGCCGCCACGATCGCGATGCGCTTGCCGACCGACTGGCGGTTGAACGCCTGCCCGAGCTCCTCCGGCTTCACGCCGGGGCCCGGCTCGCGTTCGTCGAGCATCTTCACGTAGCCGCCGAGCGGCAGCGCGGCCAGCGTCCACTCGGTACCGGTCTTCTTGCTGACCCAGCGCGCGATCGGCTGGCCGAAGCCGATCGAGAACCGCAGCACCTTCACGCCACACCAGCGCGCGACGCGGTAATGCCCGTACTCATGCACGACGACCAGCACCCCGATCGCCACCGCAAACGCGATCAGTTCGACCAGCACGTTCATGAGCACCTCATTCAGGCAGTGCGCTCCACGCTCGGCGCAGGCGCTTTCGAAATGAATGCGGCGGCGAGGCGGCGCGCCTCGGCATCCGCCGCGATGACGTCCTCGAGCCCGTCGGGCGTGCGGTTCGGCAGCGCGTTGAGCACTGCGTCGACCGTCGCCGCGATCGCCATGAAGCCGATCCGGCGCTCGAGAAACGCTTCGACCGCGACTTCGTTCGCCGCGTTCAACGCGGCGCTCGCGATGCCGCCTTCGGCCAGCGCCTTGATCGCCAGCGCGAGGCACGGGAAGCGCGAGTAATCGGGCTTCTCGAACGACAGCTGCGCGATCTGCGCGAGGTCGAGCTGCTCGACGCCCGCGTCGACGCGATCCGGGTACGCGAGCGCATGCGCGATCGGCGTGCGCATGTCGGGATTGCCGAGCTGCGCGAGCACCGAGCCGTCACGGTACGACACGAGCGAATGGATCACGCTCTGCGGGTGGATCAGCACGTCGATCCGGTCGCCCGGCAGCCCGAAGATCCAGTGCGCCTCGATCACCTCGAGGCCCTTGTTCATCATCGTCGCGGAATCGACCGAGATCTTGCGGCCCATTACCCAGTTCGGGTGCTTGCACGCCTCGTCCGGCGTCACGTCGACGAGCGTTGCAGGCTCACGGGTGCGGAACGGGCCGCCCGACGCGGTCAGGATGATCTTCGCGATCCCGCCGTGCTCGGCCGCATCGCGCGGCATGCACTGGAAGATCGCATTGTGCTCGCTGTCGACCGGCAGCAGGATCGCGCCGTGGTCGCGCACCGCGTCCATGAAGATCGCGCCCGACATCACGAGCGATTCCTTGTTCGCGAGCAGGATGCGCTTGCCGGCGCGCGCGGCCGCGAGGCTCGGCGCGAGGCCGGCCGCGCCGACGATCGCCGCGACGACGGTGTCGCAGCGCTCGCTCTTCGATACGTCGACGAGCGCCTGCGGCCCGTAGGCCACTTCGGTCTTGCTGCCGGCCGCGCGCAGCCGCGCCTCGACCTGCGCGGCCGTCTGCGCGTCGCCGACCACCGCGATCTCGGGCGCGAAGCGCAGGCACTGGGCGACCAGCTTGTCGCCGTTGCGGTGCGCGGTCAGCGCGTAGACCGAGAAGCGGTCGGGATGGCGCGCGACCACGTCGAGCGTACTGTCTCCGATCGAGCCCGTCGAACCGAGCAATGTCAGGCGTTTTTGCATAACAGAAGTGTAGGTATTAACCGTGAAACAGCAGCATCGCGAGCGGCAGCACGGGCAGGAGCGCGTCGACGCGGTCGAGCACGCCGCCATGCCCCGGCAGCAGTCCGCTCGAATCCTTCACGCCGGCCTGGCGCTTCAGCAGCGATTCGAACAGGTCGCCGATCACACTGTACGCGACGAGCAGCGTCAACGCCGCCCAGGCGCCCGGTCCGCCGAACTGCGCGGCAAAGGCAGAAAAAAGGGTCGGCTCGAACAGGTGCGCGGCCATCGCGACGCTCGCGACGACCATCACGGCGAGCCAGCCGCCCGCGGCCCCTTCCCAGGTCTTCCCGGGGCTGATCGTGAGCGCCAGTTTACGCTTGCCGAAGGCCTTGCCCGCAAAGTATGCGCCGATATCGGCCAGCCAGACGACGAGCAGCAGCGACAGCACGAACGGCACGCCCTGCGCGCGCGCGGCCACCAGCGCGTGCCAGCAGGCCGCGAAGATCACCAGCCCGGATGCCAGCAGGAACGGCCGCCACACGCCGCCGGCGAGCACCGGCTTGCGCCGCAGCACGAACGGGCCGACCAGCAGCCAGAACACACCGGCCGCGGCAAAAAGGGGGCGAGATGAAGTCGTGCCGATGCCGAGCTGCGTGGTCGCGAACAGCGCCAGCGCCGCGACAATCGCGTAAACGACCGGGCCGGCGCCGCCGAGCTTCAGCAGGCGCGCCCATTCCCAGGCGGCCAATACCAGCACGACGCCGATCAGCGCGCCGAACGCGCCCAACGGCGCGAACAGCGTGACCGGCAGCAGCACCGCCAGCAACACCACCGCCGTGATCACACGGGTTTTCAGCATGAAAGGGAATCGGCGTTCTGGGACTGCGGTTCGAGTTGCGCGCTCGTGCGCCCGAAGCGGCGCTCGCGATCGGTGTACGACGCCAGCGCGGCGGCCAGCGCCGCGCCGTCGAAGTCCGGCCAGAAGGTATCGGTGAAATAGAATTCGGTGTAGGCGAGCTGCCACAGCAGGAAGTTGCTGATCCGCTGTTCGCCGCCGGTACGGATGAAGAGATCGGGTTCCGGCGCGTAGGCCATCGCCAGGTGGGGCGCGAAACTGTCCTCGCTGACCTCCACCTCGCGACCCTCGCGCGCGGCCTGCTCGACGAGCTTGCGGGTCGCCTGCAGGATGTCCCACCGGCCGCCGTAGTTCGCGGCGATGGTGAGCGTGAGGCGCGTGTTGCGCGCCGTCTTGGTTTCCGCGCGACGGATCAACGCCTGGATGCGCGGTTCGAAACGGTCGAGATCGCCGACGACGCGCAGGCGGATCCCGTTGGCGTGCAGCTTGCCGACCTCGCGCTCGAGCGCGGTGATGAACAGCCGCATCAGGAACGACACTTCGTCGTTCGGCCGCCGCCAGTTCTCCGAGCTGAACGCGAACAGCGTCAGGTATTCGACGCCGGCGCGCGCGCAGCCTTCGACCACCGCCCGCACCGCGTCGACGCCGCGGGTGTGCCCCGCCACGCGAGGCAAGCGGCGTTCGGTCGCCCAACGGCCATTGCCGTCCATGATGATCGCGATATGACGCGGCACGACACCGACGTCAGGCACGCGAACGGTAGAGCTGGTATAGGTCATGGCCGTTGAGACAGGAATGCGGAAACGGAAGGCGGCACGCGAGAACGACGGTCGTCAGACCGTCATAATCTCCGCTTCCTTGCTCTGCACGAGCTTGTCGACTTCGGCCACGTGCTTGTCGGTCAGCTTCTGCACGTCGTCGCCTGCACGACGCTCGTCGTCTTCCGAGATTTCCTTGTCCTTCACGAGCTTCTTCAGCTGCTCGTTCGCATCGCGGCGCAGGTTGCGGATCGCGACCTTGGCCGTTTCGCCTTCGCTCTTGACGACCTTCGTCAGCTCGCGGCGGCGCTCTTCCGTCAGCGCCGGCATCGGCACGCGGATCAGGTCGCCGGAGGTCGCCGGGTTCAGGCCGAGGTCGGCTTCGCGGATGGCCTTCTCGACCTTCGCGACCATGTTCTTTTCCCACGGCTGCACGCCGATCGTGCGCGCATCGACGAGCGTCAGGTTGGCCACCTGCGAGATCGGCACCATCGAGCCGTAGTAGTCGACCTGCACGTGATCGAGCAGGCCCGTGTGCGCACGGCCCGTGCGGATCTTTGCCAGATCGTTCTTGAACGCTTCGATCGAGCGCTGCATCTTCTGCTCTACGCCCTTCTTGACATCAGCGACACTCATTTCAACCTCCGAACCTTCAAACCTTCAATGAACGCGGGCGCTGCACCTGCGCAGCGGCGTCGCGCCGACACCCGCAATCGGTCACCCGCATCCGCGGGAGTTTACACGTGGACGAGCGTACCCTCGTCCTCACCCAGCACGATGCGCTTGAGCGCGCCCGGCTTGTTGATCGAAAACACGCGAATCGGCAGCTTCTGGTCGCGGCACAGCGCGAACGCGGTCGCATCCATCACCTGCAGGTTGCGGCTGATCGCCTCGTCGAACGTGATCGTCGTGTAGCGCGTGGCGGACGGATCCTTCTTCGGGTCGGCGGAATACACGCCGTCGACCTTCGTCGCCTTCAGCACCACCTCCGCGCCCACTTCGGAGCCGCGCAGCGCGGCGGCCGTGTCCGTCGTGAAGAACGGGTTGCCGGTGCCGGCCGCGAAGATCACCACGCGGCCCTCCTCGAGCTGGCGGATCGCGCGCGGGCGGATGTACGGCTCGACGACCTGGTCCATCCGCAGCGCGGACTGCACGCGCGCCTCGATGCCGGCGTGGCGCATCGCGTCCTGCAGCGCCAGCGCGTTCATCATCGTCGCCAGCATCCCCATGTAGTCGGCCGTCGCGCGGTCCATGCCGGCCGCGCCACCCGCGACACCGCGGAAAATATTGCCGCCGCCGATCACCACCGCGAGCTGCGTGCCCAGACGCACGACTTCGGCGATATCGGCCACCATCCGTTCGATCGTCGCGCGATTGATGCCAAAGGCATCGTCGCCCATCAGCGCTTCGCCGGAAAGTTTGAGGAGGACGCGTTTATAGGCATTGGGCATAGGGGCTTCCGAGCGACGAGAGGATGACAACCACGAACTGTAGGGGCGAAATACTGATTCGGGCAAGCGCCGCCGGCCAGGCCGGGGTTCCGGCCGGCCGGCGGCGACGCCGGCCGCGGCGGGAGCGGACGCCCGCCGCGGATGCTGCTGGACTGCTTACTGCTGCTTTGCTGCTGCGACTTGCGCGGCCACTTCGGCGGCGAAGTCGTCCTGACGCTTCTCGATGCCTTCGCCGACGACGAACAGCGCGAACTTCTGCACTGCAGCATTCGCCGCCTTCAGCATCTGCTCGATCGACTGCTTGTCGTTCTTCACGAACGTCTGGTTCAGCAGCGACACTTCCTTCAGGTACTTCTGGACGCTGCCGTCGACCATCTTCGCGACGATCTCGGCCGGCTTGCCCGATTCCGCAGCCTTCTGCTCGGCCACGCGGCGCTCCGTCTCGATCAGCTCGGCCGGCACGTCAGCTGCCGACAGCGCGACCGGCTTCATCGCCGCGATGTGCATCGCGACGTCCTTGCCGACCTGCTCTTCCGCGCCCGTGTACTCGACGATCACGCCGATGCGCGCGCCGTGCAGGTAGGTCGCGATCTGGTTCGCGGTTTCGAAGCGGACGAAACGGCGGATCGACACGTTCTCGCCGATCTTGCCGATCAGGGCCAGGCGCACTGCGTCGACCGTCGAGCCTTCGAGCGGCAGCGCCGACAGCGCAGCCACGTCGGCCGGGTTCTGCGTCGCGACGAGTTCGGCGACGGTCTTCGAGAATGCCAGGAAGTCGTCGTTCTTCGCGACGAAGTCGGTTTCGCAGTTCAGTTCGACGAGCGCGCCGGCATTGCCGCCGACGAACGATGCGACGACGCCTTCGGCCGTCACGCGCGATGCCGCCTTGCTCGCCTTGTTGCCGAGCTTGACGCGCAGCAGCTCTTCAGCCTTGGCCAGGTCGCCGTCGGCTTCCGTCAGCGCCTTCTTGCACTCCATCATCGGTGCGTCGGTCTTTGCGCGCAGTTCTGCCACCATGCTTGCGGTAATTGCCGCCATCATTCGCTCCTTGAGTCTGTATTCACAACGCCGCCCGCTTGGACGCGAACGGCCGAGATTCGTTTCCGGACCCGCGCCGATTCGGCGCGATCAGGTCCGGCGCACAAGCTTAAAAAAAGGGGGCCTGTTGAGAGCCCCCTTCTTGCGCCGGCTCGGGGCCAGTTACGCGTTTTCCTCGACGTACTCGTCGTCGCCGCCGCGCACTGCCTGGACCACTTCGTTGACCGCGTTCGCACGGCCTTCCAGGATCGCGTCGGCCACGCCTTCCGCGTACAGCGCGACTGCCTTGCTCGAGTCGTCGTTACCCGGGATCACGTAGTCCACACCTTCCGGCGAGTGGTTCGTATCGACCACGGCGATGACCGGCACGCCCAGCTTGTTCGCTTCCGTGACGGCAATCTTGTGGTAGCCGACGTCGACGACGAAGATCGCGTCCGGAATGCCGCCCATGTCCTTCACGCCGCCGATCGACTTCTGCAGCTTGGCGATTTCGCGTTCGAACAGCAGCGCTTCCTTCTTGCTCATCTTTTCGGTTTCACCCGATTCGACGGCCGCTTCCATGTCCTTCAGGCGCTTGATCGACACCTTCAGCGTCTTGAAGTTGGTCATCATGCCGCCGAGCCAGCGTGCATTGACGTACGGCATGCCTGCGCGCTGCGCTTCCTGGGCGATCGTGTCGCGCGACTGGCGCTTCGTGCCGACGAACAGGATCGTGCCGCGGTTCGCCGCCAGCTGACGCACGTACTTCTGTGCGTCGGTGAACATCGGCAGCGTCTTTTCGAGGTTGATGATGTGAATCTTGTTGCGGTGACCGAAAATGAACGGTGCCATCTTCGGGTTCCAGAAACGGGTCTGGTGACCGAAGTGGACACCCGCTTCCAGCATTTGGCGCATCGTAACTGCCATGTAAATTCTCCACGAGGGTTGGGTCTTAAGCCGGCTGCCGTACCGCCGCGCGAACGCGCCCCGCAAGGCTGTTCCGCGCGGCCGGCACCCTGGTTGCGCCGGCTTGCGATTTGGCACGCGCGAAATGCCCGTGCCGCCAGCCGCCACTGCAAACGCCGCCCCAGCTTGGGGCATGAAAGGCATTTGAGTGCCGACTTAGCCAAAGAGTATAGCATGCCCGGATGTCCGCCCTCAAGTCGCGCGCCACTTTGCCGGCCGGCCGGCGGCCCGCGCGGCAATCCGCAAAAACCCGCACCCATGCGGGCGCCAGGGGCTGCGACGCCCGGCATAAGGTGCGATAATTCGTCAATTCACCGCTTTCCAGGCACACCTCGATGGCTATTACGCTCAAAAACGAACACGATATCGCGCAGATGCGCGTCGCCTGCCGTCTGGCGAGCGAAGTGCTCGACTACCTCACCCCGCACGTGGCCGCGGGCATCACGACGGCCGAACTCGATCGCCTCTGCCACGACTACATGGTCAACGTGCAGGGCACGGTTCCCGCGACGCTGAACTACCAGCCGCCCGGCTACCCGCCCTACCCGGCGTCGTGCTGCATTTCCGTCAACGACGTGATCTGCCACGGCATCCCGGGCGACAAGGTGCTCAAGAACGGCGATGCGCTGAACATCGACGTCACCGTGATCAAGGAAGGCTACTTCGGCGACACGAGCCGGATGTTCATCGTCGGCGAAGGGTCGATCCTCGCGAAGCGCCTCGTGCAGACCACCTACGAATGCATGTGGCTCGGCATCGACCAGGTCAAGCCGGGCGCGCATCTCGGCGACATTGGCTACGCGATCCAGAAGCACGCGGAAGCGCAGGGCTACAGCGTCGTGCGCGAATACTGCGGCCATGGCATCGGCACGGTGTTCCACGAGGATCCGCAGGTCGTCCACTACGGCCGCCCGGGCACCGGCGTCGAACTGAAGCCGGGCATGATCTTCACGATCGAGCCGATGATCAACGCCGGCAAGCGCGACATCCGCACGATGCCCGACCAGTGGACCGTCAAGACCCGCGACCGCAGCCTGTCCGCGCAGTGGGAGCATACCGTGCTCGTCACCGACACCGGCTACGACGTGCTGACCGTGTCCGCGGGCTCCCCGGCCCGCCCGGTGTTCGCCCATCCGGCCCCGGCGGTCTGAGCGCCGCCGCGCCTGCCCGCCCCGCCCGCACCTGAGCCGCCGCCCATGAGCGCCCACGCCGCCCCCTCGACCGAAGCGCTCTCGCGGCGCGCCGAATTCAAGGCCGCCAAGGCCGACCTGCTCGCGCGCTTTCGCAGCGCGACCCACGTCGCGCCGCTGATGCACGCGCTGTCGAAGGCCACCGACGACGCGCTGCGGCGCATCTGGGACGACTGCGGGCTGCCCGCGACCCTCGCGCTGGTCGCCGTCGGCGGCTACGGGCGCGGCGAGCTCGCCCCGTATTCCGACGTCGATATCCTCGTGCTGCTGCCCGACGGGCACGACGAAGCGCTCGATGCGCGCATCGAGCGCTTCATCGGCATGGCCTGGGATCTCGGCCTTGAGATCGGCAGCAGCGTGCGCACGGTCGAGCAGTGCATCGAGGAGGCGTCGCAGGACGTCACGGTGCAGACTTCGCTGCTGGAAGCGCGCCGCATCGTCGGCAGCACGGCGCTGTTCGAGCGCTTCACGGTGCGCTACCACGAGGCGCTCGACGCCCGCGCGTTCTTCACCGCGAAGGTGCTCGAGATGCGCCAGCGCCACGCGAAGAGCCAGGACACGCCGTACAGCCTCGAGCCGAACGTGAAGGAAAGCCCGGGCGGGCTGCGCGACCTGCAGACGATCCTGTGGATCGCCCGCGCGGCAGGCTTCGGCAGCAGCTGGCGCGAGCTCGACACGCGCGGCCTGATCACCGACCGCGAGGCACGCGAGCTGCGCCGCAACGAGGGCTTCCTGAAAACGCTGCGCGCGCGGCTGCATGTGATCGCCGGGCGCCGCCAGGACATGCTCGTGTTCGACCTGCAGACCCAGGCGGCGGAAAGCTTCGGCTACCGGCCGACGCCGGCCAAGCGCGCGAGCGAGCAGCTGATGCGGCGCTATTACTGGGCCGCGAAGGCCGTCACCCAGCTCGCGACGATCCTGATCCAGAACATCGAGGCGCAGCTGTTCCCCGCGACGAGCGGCATCACCCGCGTGCTGTCGCCCGACCGCTTCGTCGAGAAACAGGGGATGCTCGAGATCGTCGACGACAGCGTGTTCGAACGGCATCCGGACGCGATCCTCGAGGCGTTCCTGCTCTACGAGGCGACGCGCGGCGTGAAGGGCCTGTCCGCGCGCACGCTGCGGGCGCTGTACAACTCGCGCGAGATCATGAACAACGCGTGGCGCCGCGATCCGCAGAACCGCCACACGTTCATGCAGATCCTGCAGCAGCCCGAAGGCATCACGCACGCGTTCCGGCTGATGAACCAGACGAGCGTGCTGGGCCGCTACCTGCTGAACTTCCGCCGCATCGTCGGCCAGATGCAGCACGACCTGTACCACGTGTACACGGTCGACCAGCACATCCTGATGGTGCTGCGCAACATGCGCCGCTTCGCGGTGGCCGAGCATGCGCACGAATATCCGTTCTGCAGCCAGCTGATCGGCAACTTCGAGCGGCCGTGGGTGCTGTACGTCGCGGCGCTGTTCCACGACATCGCGAAGGGCCGCGGCGGCGACCACTCGACGCTCGGCATGGCCGACGCGCGGCGCTTCTGCCGCGAGCACGGCGTCGCCGGCGACGACGCGGCGCTGATCGTCTGGCTGGTCCAGCATCACCTGACGATGAGCCAGGTCGCGCAGAAGCAGGACACGAGCGACCCGGAAGTCATCAAGCGCTTCGCCGAGCTCGTCGGCAGCGAGCGCCGGCTGACGGCGCTCTACCTGCTGACGGTCGCCGACATCCGCGGCACCAGCCCGAAGGTCTGGAACACGTGGAAAGGCAAGCTGCTCGAAGACCTGTACCGCGCGACGCTCGCGGTGCTCGGCGGTGCGCAGCCCGATACGCACTCCGAGCTGAAGTCGCGCCAGGAGGAAGCGCTCGCGCTGCTGCGCCTCGAGACCGTGCCCACCGACGCGCACCGCGCGCTGTGGGACCAGCTCGACGTCGGCTTCTTCCTGCGCCACGACGCCGCCGACATTGCATGGCAGACCCGCGTGCTGTATCGGCACGTGAACGCCGAGACCGCGATCGTCCGCGCGCGGCCGTCGCCGGTCGGCGACGCGCTGCAGGTGCTCGTCTACGTGAAGGACCGCGCCGACCTGTTCGCCGGCATCTGCGCGTACTTCGACCGCAACGGGCTGTCGGTGCTCGACGCGCGCGTCAGCACGACGCGGCACGGCTATGCGCTCGACAACTTCATCGTCACGCAGACCGAGCGCGACGTGCAGTATCGCGACATCGCGAACCTGGTCGAGCAGCAGCTCGCGATGCGCCTCGCCGAGGCCGCGCCGCTGCCGGAGCCGTCCAAGGGCCGGCTGTCGCGGCTGTCGCGCACGTTCCCGATCACGCCGCGCGTCGACCTGCGGGCCGACGAGCGCGGCCAGTACTACATCCTGTCCGTGTCCGCCAACGACCGGCCGGGCCTTCTTTATTCGATCGCGCGCGTGCTGGCCGAGCACCGGGTCGGCGTCCATGCGGCGCGGATCAACACGCTCGGCGAGCGCGTCGAGGACATCTTCCTGCTCGATGGTGCCGGCCTGTCCGACAACCGTCTGCAGATCCAGGTGGAAACCGAGCTGCTGCGCGCGATCGCAGTCTGAAACAGTCTGAGTCCGAAAGTATCCCAGCGTTTATGCGCACCAAATTGACCGTCAAGAATCCGCGGCCGGCGTCGCCGACCCGCGCACCCGTCCGTTCCGGCAGCCTCGTCGCCCGCAAGCCGGTGCGCGCCGCTGCACCGGATGCGGCCGCCAAGCCGGCCCGCCCGAAGAAGGCGCCTGCGCCGGCGGCCGCCGGCGAGCGCGCGTTCAAGCCGCGCGCCACCAGTGGCGCGGATCGTCCGGGCGCGGATCGCGCACCGGCGAAACGCCCGCCGCGCGACGGCAGCGCCGAGCGGAGCTATCGCGGCGGCGATGCGAAGCCCGTCGGCCGCACGGAACGCGGCGCGGGCCGCGCCGGTGAAGGTCGCCCGTATCGCAGTGCGGAAGGCAAGCCCGCTGCACGCGGCGAACGCGGCGAATCGCGCACGTATCGCGACAAGGATGCGAAGCCCGCGGGTCGTGCCGAACGCGGTGAAGGCCGCCCGTATCGCAGTGCGGAAGGCAAACCCGCTGCACGTGGCGAGCGCGACGAATCGCGCACGTATCGCGACAAGGAGGCGAAGCCTGCGGGCCGCACCGAACGCGGTGAAGGCCGCCCGTATCGCAGTGCGGAAGGCAAACCCGCCGCACGTGGCGAGCGCGGCGAATCGCGCACGTATCGCGACAAGGATGCGAAGCCTGCGGGTCGCACCGAACGTGGCGAAGGCCGCCCGTATCGCAGCGCAGAGGGCAAGCCTGCTGCACGCGGTGAACGCGGCGAATCGCGCACGTATCGCGACAAGGATGCAAAGCCCGCGGGTCGCACCGAACGTGGCGAAGGCCGCCCGTATCGCAGTGCGGAAGGCAAACCCGCCGCACGTGGCGAGCGCGGCGAATCGCGCCCCTACCGAAGCGCGGACGCGAAACCCGCCGGCGAGCGCCGTAGCGCCGATGGCAAATTCAGCCGCGGCAAACCCGATGCACGCCGCGGCGACGACGATGCGCGGCCGCGCCGTGCGAGCGCCGGCGCCGAAGGCGGCAAGCGCCCGTCCTATCGCGACACGACGGGCGGCGAAGGCGCGAAGCGCAGCTTCGGCGAGCGGCGCACGTCGTCCGACCGTCCGGCCCGCGCACCGCGCGACGGTGAACGCGGCGCACGGCGCACGGACGCCCCTGCCAAACCTCGCGGCGCCGAGCGGCCGTCTTCCGGCGCGGGCTTCAAGACCGCGCAACCCGTGAAGCGCCGCGCGGCCGACGTCGATTACGGCGACGAGTCGGGCCTGATGCGCCTGTCGAAGCGGATGTCGGAGCTGGGCCTGTGCTCGCGCCGCGAAGCCGACGAATGGATCGAGCAAGGCTGGGTACTGGTCGACGGCGAACGCATCGACACGCTCGGCACCAAGGTGCGCGCCGACCAGCGCATCGAGATCGACGAACGCGCGAGTGCCGCACAAGCGGCGCAGGTGACGATCCTGCTGCACAAGCCGGTCGGCTATGTGTCGGGCCAGGCGGAAGACGGCTACGAGCCCGCGGCCGTGCTGATCACGCGCGACAACCACTGGAGCGGCGACCGCTCGGCGCAGCGCTTCTCGCCGCAGCATCTGCACTCGCTCGCGCCGGCGGGCCGGCTCGACATCGATTCGACCGGCCTGCTCGTGCTGACGCAGAACGGCCGGATCGCGAAGCAGCTGATCGGCGAGCAGTCGGACATCGACAAGGAATACCTGGTGCGCGTGCGCTTCGGCGAGCACCTGATCGACGTCGACCAGCACCTCCCGGCGGAGTCGCTCGCGAAGCTGCGCCACGGCCTCGAGCTCGACGGTGTCGCGCTGAAGCCCGCGATGGTCAGCTGGCAGAACGGCGAACAGCTGCGTTTCGTGCTGCGCGAAGGCAAGAAGCGCCAGATCCGCCGCATGTGCGAATTGGTCGGCCTCGAGGTGATCGGCCTCAAGCGCGTGCGGATGGGCCGCGTGATGCTCGGCGCGCTGCCGCAGGGGCAGTGGCGCTACCTGTCGGCCGACGAGACGTTCTGATGGCGCGGCGGCCCGCGCCGCCCGCCCCGGAAGTCGTGAAAGAGCCCGCTGTGAACTGACAGCGGGCTTTTCTCATTCGGGCGCGCCTGCCGCGCGCCGCCGGCTCAGTCAGTCGTCCGCCGCATCGAGCCCCGGGAACAGCACCTCGGTGAAACCGAAGCGCGTGAAGTCGGTGATCCGCATCGGATACAGCTTGCCGATCAGGTGGTCGTATTCGTGCTGGACCACCCGCGCGTGGAACCCCTCGGCGACGCGGTCGATCCGCTCGCCGAACTGGTCGAAGCCGCTGTAGCGCACCTTCGCGTAGCGGCTGACGACGCCACGCATGCCCGGCACCGACAGGCAGCCCTCCCAGCCCTCTTCCATGTCCGGCGGCAGGTACTCGAGCTTCGGGTTGATCAGCACCGTCTCCGGCACGGGCGGCGCTTCGGGATAGCGGTTGTTGTTGCCGAAGCCGAAGATGATGACCTGCAGGCCGACGCCGATCTGCGGCGCGGCCAGCCCGGCGCCGTTCGCGTGATGCATCGTCTCGAACATGTCCGCGACCAGCTCGTGCAGCGCCGGCGTGTCGAACTGCTCGACAGGCTTGGCAATTTCGAGCAGGCGCGGGTCGCCCATCTTCAGAATCTCGCGAATCATGGCGCGTGGCCCTCCAGGAGTTGGTGCAAACCGTCTTCGTCCAGCACGGGGATGCCGAGCTCCTCGGCCTTCGCGAGCTTGCTGCCCGCCTCCGCCCCCGCGACAACGTAATCCGTCTTCTTCGATACCGAGCCCGCGACTTTCGCGCCGGCCGCTTCGAGCATTTCCTTCGCGGCCTCGCGCGTGAGCGTCGGCAGCGTGCCGGTCAGCACGACCGTCTTGCCGGCGAGCACGCCCTGCGGCGCCTTCGGCGCGGGCGGCCCTTCGGTCCACGTCACCTTGCCGGGCGCGCGCAACTGCTCGATCACGGTGCGGTTGTGCGCTTCGGCAAAGAACTGGTGGAGCGATTCGGCGACCACGGGCCCGACGTCGTTGACTTCAAGCAGCGCCTCGAGCGACGCGTCCATGATCGGGTCCAGCGAGCCGAAGTGCTTCGCGAGATCCTTCGCGGTCGATTCGCCGACATGGCGGATGCCGAGCGCGTAGATGAAGCGCGCAAGCGTCGTGTGCTTGGCCTTCTCGAGCGAATCGAGCAGGTTCTGCGCGGACTTCTCGGCGAACCGGTCGAGTTCGGCCAGCGTCGCGAAGCCGAGGTTGAACAGGTCGGCCGGCGTGCGCACGAGGTTCTGCTCGACCAGCTGGTCGATGATCTTCTCGCCGAGGCCGTCGATGTCGAGCGCGCGACGCTGCGCGAAGTGCCACAGCGCCTGCTTGCGCTGCGCCGGACAGAACAGGCCGCCCGTGCAGCGCGCGATCGCCTCGTCCGGCAGCCGTTCGATGCGCGAGCCGCACACCGGGCATTCGGTCGGCATCACGAACTCGGGCGCGTGTTCGGGCCGCCGCTCGAGTATCGCGCCGACCACCTCGGGGATCACGTCGCCCGCGCGCCGTACAATCACCGTGTCGCCGATGCGGATGTCCTTGCGGCGCACCTCGTCTTCGTTGTGCAGCGTCGCGTTGGTCACCGTCGCGCCGCCGACGAACACCGGCTCGAGCCGCGCGACCGGCGTGATCGCGCCGGTGCGCCCGACCTGCACGTCGATCGCGACGAGCGTCGTGAGCGCCTCCTGCGCAGGGAACTTGTGCGCCAGCGCGAAGCGCGGCGCGCGCGACACGAAGCCGAGCCGCTCCTGCTCGTCGCGGCGATTCACCTTGTAGACGACGCCGTCGATGTCGTACGGCAGCGACTCGCGCTTCTCGCCGACCTTGCGGAAGAATTCGAGGAGACCTTCCGCGCCGCGCACGACCGCGCGCTCGCGGTTCACCGGCAGGCCGAGCTGTTCGTACCAGTCGAGCAGCGCGCTGTGGGTCTCGGGCATCGCCGCGCCGTCAAGCACGCCGATCCCGTACGCGAAGAACGACAGCGGGCGCTGTGCGGTGATCTTCGGGTCGAGCTGGCGCAGGCTGCCGGCCGCCGCGTTGCGCGGATTCGCGAACTCGCGCTGCTCCGCGGCGCGCTGGCGTTCGTTCAGGCGTGCGAAATCGCGCTTGAACATCAGCACTTCGCCGCGCACGTCGAGCACGGCAGGCACGTGGGTGCCCTTCAGCTTCAGCGGAATCGAGCGGATCGTGCGGACGTTTTCCGTCACGTCCTCGCCGGTCGTGCCGTCGCCGCGCGTCGACGCCTGCACGAACACGCCGTGCTCGTAGCGCAGCGAGATCGCGAGGCCGTCGAACTTGAGTTCGCACGCGTATTCGACCGGGTCGGTCACGGTGCCGGCGAGGTCGACGGCCTTGTCGAGCGCGTCGGCGATGCGCTTGTCGAACGCGACGATGTCCTCGTCCTCGAAGCCGTTGTTGAGCGACAGCATCGGCATCGCGTGAACGACTGGCATGAAGCCGCCCGCGACCTCGCCGCCGACGCGCTGCGTCGGCGATTCGGGCGTGACGAGTTCGGGGTGATCCGCTTCGAGCTGCTGCAGCTCGACGAACAGCCGGTCGTATTCGGCGTCGGGCAGTTCCGGCTGGTCGAGCACGTAGTAGGCGTGGTTCGCCCGCTCGAGTTGATCGCGCAGCCACGCGGCGCGCGCGTCGGGCTGGCTGGCTGGCGGTTCGGCTTGGGTTCGGGCCATGCTGGCGGCGTTTCTTTCTGAGACAGTCGGATGTCGAATTATCTCAGTTCGCCGGGGCTTCGGCACGGGCTTTCATGGTGATCCGGTCGATCGTCGGAAAGCACTTCACTCGGCTATCGACCGCGCACGATCCATGCGCGGATCGTGCGCAAACCGCACGCGTTACTGACTGAACAACCGCCGCGTCACCGGCGAGCCCGCCGGAATGCCGGCCTCTTCCAGCTTCGCGTACAGCTTCATCAGTTGCTGCTCGATCGCGAGCAGCGTCGATTCCGGCAGCGGCCGGCGCGAGTCGTCGACAACCCGCGCGCCGATCCGCTCGGACAGCGACTTCGCGTAATCGCACATCCGCCGGAACGGCAGGATGTCCTCTTCCGCCACCGGCACGTCGAGCACCAGCGTGATCATGTTGCCGCCCTTGTAGGTCAGGTCGTCGCGCAGGAAGTTGGTGTCGCCGAACTGCAGCATGAACACCGGGTTCTGCTTCGCGTCGAGCTTGACGAAGCGCGTGCCGTCGCGCGACAACAGCAGGCCGTCCTGCGATGCAACCGCCTGCACGTAGTTGGCCGACCACGGCGCCCCGTCCGACATCACGTTGATCGACAGCTGCGCGTCGCACTGCGCGGCGAAGCCGTCGAGCTCGCGCGCCATCGACACCGTTTCCATCATGTCCGGGAATTCGGGCGCGCCGTCGATCGCATCGGCGAACTGCTGCACGCCCGTCACGAACTCCGAGAACTCCAGCTCGTTCAGCGGGCCGCCACGGTTCGCGAGCTGCGCGGCCGCGCGCAGCTCCTCGTAGCGCACGCCGTTCTGCAGCAGCTCCCAGCCGCCGCCCTCCGGCTTGCCTTCGATGTGCACCGGCTTGCTGCCCGCGCGGCGCAGGCGCTGCGCGGCCGGCAGGATCTTGTCGCCCGGCAGCGGCGACGCGAGGCGGATCGGCACGATGCAGTCGATCCGGCGGTCGACGACCGCGGGCGGCGCCGCGGAAATCGTCGTCGCGGCCGGCAGCACCGGCTCGACCGGCTCGCTCGCGCCGGCGGTTTCCTCGACTGCTTCCGCAGCCGGCAGGTCGGCCGAGGTCGCCTCGGCCTGCAGGTCCGCCGGCATGTCGGCCGGCGCGGCGCCGCCGAAAGTCGGCTCGACGCGCGCGGCCTCGGCCGCCGCAGCGGCGCCCGCCGCGCCCGCCGCAGCCTCGGGGGCCGGCGCCGCCGCCTCGCGGCGGGCCGGCTGACGCACCGGCTCGATGAACGGCAGCTCATCGTCGCGCTCGGGGCGGTTCATCGCGTCCGCCGTTTCCTGCGGCATCGGCCGCGGCATCTTGCGCCGCACCTTCGCGCCCTGCCACGCGTTGTAGACCACGACGCCGCCCACCACGACCGCGCCTGCGCCGATCAAACCGAGTGTCAACTCGTCCATGCACGCTCCATCAGCAATTCTTTTTCGTCGGAACCGCGAACGGGCGCCCATGCGCCGCGCGAACGCGGTCCGGTTTCGTCAAACGTCAATTCTGGGCAAAACCCGCGGCGGTTTCCATGTCCACCGCAACGATCCGCGACACGCCCTGCTCCTGCATCGTCACGCCGATCAGCTGCTGCGCCATCTCCATCGCGATCTTGTTGTGCGAGATGAACAGGAACTGCGTCTTGTCCGACATCGCGCGCACGAGATTCGCGAAACGCTCGGTGTTCGCGTCGTCGAGCGGCGCGTCGACCTCGTCCAGCAGACAGAACGGCGCCGGGTTCAACTGGAACATCGCGAACACCAGCGCGGTCGCGGTCAGCGCCTTCTCGCCGCCGGACAGCAGGTGAATCGTCGCGTTCTTCTTGCCGGGCGGCTGCGCCATCACCTGCACGCCGGCGTCGAGGATCTCGTCGCCCGTCATGATCAGCTTCGCCTGGCCGCCGCCGAACAGACGCGGGAACAGGTCGCTGAAGTGACGGTTGACCTCGTCGAAGGTTCCCTGCAGCAGCGTGCGGGTTTCCTGGTCGATCTTGTGGATCGCGTCCTCGAGCGTCGTGATCGCGTCGGTCAGGTCGGCCGATTGCGCATCGAGGAACACCTTGCGCTCGCTCGCGGCCTTCAGTTCGTCGAGCGCCGCCATGTTCACGGGGCCGAGCGCATTGATCGCATTGTTGATCCGCGTGACCTCGCCCTGCAGGTACGACGGCTTCAGGTCCGGCGTCAGCTTCTCGCGCAGCGCGGCCTCGTCGACCTCGGCCGTCGCGAGCTGCTCGGCGAACTGCTCGACCGACAGACGCGCGGCCTGCTCCTTGAGCTGCAACTCGGTGATGCGGTCGCGCAGCGGCTGCAGCGAACGCTCGGCGACCAGGCGCTGCTCGTCCGACGCGCGCAGCTTCGCCGTCAGGTCGTCGAGCTCGATGCGCGCGGCCTGCAGCGCTTCTTCCTTCACCGCGCGGATCTCGAGCGCGTCCTGCAGGCCCGTATGCGCGGTCTGCTCGTTGATCGTCTCGAGCTCGGCGCGCGCGTCCTCCAGCGACGCGGCGACGCGCTCGCTCTGCTCGTGCGCGACCTGGATGCTGCGCTTCAGCTCGTCGATCCGGGTCGCCGCATTGCGCGCGGCGAAGCGCGCGTCGTTCGCGCCGCGCTCCAGATCGCGCGCTTGCTGGCGTGCCTGCGACAGCGACTCGTCGAGCGCCTCGAACGCAAGCTGGTTGTCCTCGAAGCGCGCCTGCAACTCGGCGAGCTCGCCGTCGAAGCGCTCGAAATTCGCTTCCGACTCCGCGCGCAGCGCACGCTGCTCCTCGATCTGCGCGCCGATCTCCTCGAGTTCCTCGCGGATCTGCGTGCTGCGCTGCGTGTAGCGCTCGTGCGCCTGCGCGAGCTTCAGCACGTCCATCTGCAGCGCGTGCACGCGCTGCGTCGCGCGTTCGGCCTGCGCGCGCACGTCGCCGAGCGCCTGCGTGGCTTGCGTGTGCGCGGCCTCGGCCCGCACGGCGGCCGTCCGCGCGTCGTCGGCGAGCAGCGCCTGCGCGCGCACCTGACGCGCCAGGTTCTCGATTTCCTGCTGGCGGGCCAGCATCCCGGCCTGTTCCGAATCGGCCGCGTACAGCTGCACGCCGACGCGCGTGACGACGTGGCCGGCCTTCACGACGAACGCGCCGCCAGCCGGCAGTTGCGTGCGGGTCGCGAGCGCCTGCGCGACGTCGTCCGCGACGTACACGTTGCCGAGCCAGTCGTTCAGCACCGCGCGGATGCCTGCGTCGTCGATGCGCACGAGCGACAGCACCGGGCGCAGCCCGGCCGCCGCCACGGGCGGCTCACCGGCCGCCGGCGGCGCGTAGAACGCGAGCTTCGCGGGCGGCGCATCGGTCGCGAACGCCTTCACCCAGTCGAGATTCGACACTTCGAGCGCGGCGAGCCGCTCGCGCAGCACGGCCTCGAGCGCCGCTTCCCAGCCCGGCTCGACGTGCAGCTTCTTCCACAGGCGCGGCAGCGCGCCGAGCTCGTGCTTGTCGAGCCACGGCTGCACCTTGCCCTCGGTCTGCACGTTTTCCTGCAGCTGCTTGAGCGCCGCGAGGCGCGCCTCGAGCTGGTGGATCTGCGCGCTTTCGGCCTGCACGCGCTCGTGCGCGGTGCGGCGCTCGGCGTCGAGGCGCGGCACCGTCTCCTGCGCATCCGCGAGGCGCGCCTGCGCCTCGGCGAGGATTTCTTCCTGCTCGGCCAGCTGCATGCGCAGCTCCTCGAGCTGCGTCTCGTCCGGCACGTCGAGGCCGCCGGCCTCCGCCTTCAGCCGCTCGTGACGCTGCTGCAGCTGCTGCAGCTGCTGGTCGGCGTTACGCTGGTGCGCGGCCTCGAGCTTCAGCGACTGCTCGGTCTGCGCGATCCGCGCGCGCTCGTCGTTGAGCTGCGCCTGCGCGTCGCGCCATTTCGCCTCGAGCGCCGGCAGCGCATCGTGCTTCGACGCGGCATCGTCCTCGGCGAGCGCGGCCTTCTCGTCGGCCATCGCGCGCGCTTCCTCGGCTTCCTCGAGCTCGTCCTGCGCCTTCTCGGCCTGCGCGCGCCACTGCTCGCGCTGCGCGTTGAGCGCGGCGATCTGCGCCTGCACGCGGTTGCGCGATTCGACGATGAACTTGATCTCGGCCTCGAGCCGGCTGACCTCGGCGTTCGCTTCGTAGAGCGCGCCCTGCGCGCCCTGCATCGCGTCGCTCGCCGCGTAGTGCGCGACGCGCAGCGTCTCGAGCTGCGACTCGACCTCGCGCAGCCGGGCCGTCTGCGCTTCCAGGTCGATCTGCGCCTGTTCGATCGCGCGCTGCTGCTTCTGCTGCTCGCCGGCGGCCTCGTTCTTGCGCAGCAGCCACAGGAGGCGCTGCTTCTCCTCGCCGTCGGCGACGAGTTCCTTGTACCGGGTCGCGACGACCGCCTGCCCCTCGAGCTTCTCGAGGTTCGACGACAGCTCGCGGATGATGTCCTCGACGCGGGTCAGGTTCTCGCGCGTGTCGTGCAGCCGGTTCTCGGTCTCGCGGCGGCGCTCCTTGTACTTCGACACGCCCGCGGCTTCCTCGAGGAACACGCGCAGCTCTTCGGGCTTGGCCTCGATGATCCGCGCGATCATGCCCTGCCCGATGATCGCGTACGCACGCGGCCCGAGGCCGGTGCCGAGGAAGATGTCCTGGATGTCGCGGCGGCGCGCCGGCAGGTTGTTGATGTAGTAGCTCGACGTGCCGTCGCGCGTCAGCACGCGCTTCACGGCGATCTCGCCGTACTGGCCCCATTGGCCGGCCGCGCGGCCGTCGGAGTTGTCGAAGATCAGTTCGACGCTTGCCCGGCTGCCGGGCTTGCGGGCGGTCGAGCCATTGAAGATCACGTCCTGCATCGATTCGCCGCGCAGCTCGGATGCGCGCGACTCGCCGAGCACCCAGCGCACGGCGTCGATGATGTTGGATTTGCCGCAACCGTTCGGGCCCACGACGCCGACGAGCTGGCCCGGAACCTGGAAATGCGTGGGATCGACGAAGGATTTGAAGCCAGCGAGTTTGATCGAGCTCAGACGCACGGCGGTATCGGATGTGAAGAATGGGTGAAACGGACGACGACACGCCGCGCCGGACCAGCCGGCCCATGCGCGCGGCGCGCCTCGGAATTCAAAAGCGGGGCCGCGCGCATCAGCGTTGGGCCCCGCAAACGGTACCCATCATACCATCGCGCGCGCGCCATCCCGGCCGTCGCCCGGTTTGCCGGGTGCCGGTGCCGCGCGGTGGACCCGGCTCGACAGCAGCGTCGCGAGCACGATGCACGCGCCGCCCGCCCATTCGCGCGCGCTCGGCAATTCGTTCGCGAATACCCATGCGGACAGCGCGGTGATCACGATCTCGAACAGCATGATGATCGACGCGCGGTTCGCCGGCACGCGCGCGAGCCCGTACTGGACGAGCAGGTTGTTCGACGCCATCGTTACGCCGATCGCGACGACGATCAGCGCGACGACGCCGAGATTGCCGCTCGCCGGCACGGCCGGCAGCCCCTCGAACAGCGCGGCGATCGCGCCGAACACCGCCGCGCCGCCGAACAGCGTCGCCGTGCGCATCTCGGCGCGCATGTCCGGCAGCTCGCGGCTCGCCTTGATCACCAGCACGTTGCTCATCGCGAAACTGAGCCCGGCCGCGAGCCCCGCCCACTCGGCCGGATTGGCCGGCAGCGGCACGCCGAGCCGGGGCGACCACAGCATCAGCATCGCGCCGCCGATCGACAGCGCCGCCAGGCCCGCGCCCGCCCAGGTCAGGCGCTCGCGCAGCAGGAAATGCGCGTAGACGGCGGTCCACGCCGGGGTCAGGTAGAACAGCAGCATCACGCGCAGCACCTCGCCGTGGATCGTGCCCCAGACGAAGCCGAGGTTCGTCACGCCGGCCGTCACCGCGATCCCCGGCAGCACCCAGTGCCAGCGCAGGGTCGCGATCGTGCTGCGCCGCGCGACGATCACGAACAGGAACGCGACGACGCTCGTCAGCGCGCTCGCCGCGGTGCCCGTCATGCCGAGCGACGCCAGGATTCGCAACGGATACCAGATCAGGCCCCATACCGATGCGCCGATCAGGATCGCCAGCGTCGGCAGGCTGCCGCGTACTGCATTGTTCATCGTGTTCGATACCCTTTATCTTTCGTTGCCCGGCCGGCGTTTCGGCCCGCCGTGACCGCATTCCGTCACGCTATAATCGTCGGCTGCGAAACGCGCTGCCGCTCCCGGCGGCGCCGCTTCGCCGCCGCGCGGCGCGCCCGCCGCCCTTTTCGCTCCAACCGGCCGCGATGGCCGCTTCGCCCGTGAATCCTCGACTCGACTCGCTCCAGCCCTATCCCTTCGAAAAGCTGCGCGCCCTGTTCAAGGACGTGACGCCCGCCGCCAGCCTGAAACCGATCAGCTTCGGCATCGGCGAGCCCAAGCATCCGACCCCGGCGCTGATCCGCGACGCCGCGGTAGCCGCGCTCGACGGCCTCGCCGCCTACCCGGCCACGGCCGGCTCGGACGCGCTGCGCACGTCGATCGCGCGCTGGCTCGAGCGCCGCTACGGGCTACCGGCGATCGATCCGGCCACGCAGGTGCTGCCCGCGTCCGGTTCGCGCGAGGCGCTGTTCTCGCTCGCGCAGACGGTGATCGACGCGAACCGCGCCGACGGCGGCGAGAAAGCGATCGTACTCTGTCCGAATCCGTTCTATCAAATTTACGAAGGCGCGGCACTGCTGGCGGGCGCCGAGCCCTATTTCGCGAACAGCGACCCGGCCCGCAACTACGCGTGCGACTACGCAGCCGTGCCGGACGACGTGTGGGCGCGCACCCAGCTGCTGTTCGTCTGCTCGCCCGGCAATCCGACCGGCGCGGTGCTCACGCTCGACGACTGGCGCGAGCTGTTCGCGCTGTCGGACCGCCACGGCTTTGTGATCGCGTCCGACGAATGCTACTCGGAGATCTACTTCGACGAAGCCAATCCGCCGCTCGGCGGGCTCGAGGCCGCGCACCGCCTCGGCCGCGGCTTCGAGCGGCTCGTGATGCTGTCGAGCCTGTCGAAGCGCTCGAACGTGCCCGGCATGCGCTCGGGCTTCGTCGCGGGCGATGCGGCGCTGCTCAAGCAGTTCCTGCTGTACCGCACCTACCACGGCGCGGCGCTGTCGCCCGTGTGGCAGCACGCGAGCATCGCCGCGTGGAACGACGAGGCGCACGTGCGCGAGAACCGCGCGCTGTACCTGCAGAAGTTCAACACCGTGACGCCGATGCTCGCCGACGTGATCGACGTGAAGCTGCCCGACGCCGCGTTCTACCTGTGGGCCAACGTGGCGCGCACCGGCCTGTCGGACACCGAGTTCGCCCGCCGCCTGTACGCCGACTATAATGTGACGGTTCTGCCCGGTTCGTACCTGGCGCGCGACGCGCACGGCACCAACCCGGGCCGCGATTTCATCCGGATCGCGCTCGTCGCGGGCACCCCCGAATGCGTCGAGGGCGCGCAACGCATCGTCGATTTCTGCCGCAACCTCGCGCGGTAATCGTCCATCCCGATCAATTCCATCTCTCCTGCGAAACCGAACATGTCGCAACAACTTCAGCAAATCATCGATACCGCCTGGGAAAACCGCGCCGAGCTGTCGCCGAAGGCCGCGCCCGCCGACGTCCGCGAAGCCGTCGCGCACGCGATCGAGCAGCTCGACCGTGGCGCGCTGCGCGTCGCCGAGAAGATCGACGGTGACTGGACCGTGCATCAGTGGCTGAAGAAGGCCGTGCTGCTGTCGTTCCGCCTGGAAGACAACGCGCCGATGCCGGCCGGCGGCTACTCGCAGTTCTACGACAAGGTGCCGTCGAAGTTCGCGAACTACACGGCAGAAGATTTCGCCGCGGGCGGCTTCCGCGTCGTGCCGCCGGCCATCGCGCGCCGCGGCTCGTTCATCGCGAAGAACGTCGTGCTGATGCCGTCGTACACGAACATCGGGGCCTATGTCGACGAGGGCACGATGGTCGACACGTGGGCCACGGTCGGCTCGTGCGCGCAGATCGGCAAGAACGTGCACCTGTCGGGCGGCGTCGGCATCGGCGGCGTGCTCGAGCCGCTGCAGGCAAACCCGGTCATCATCGAAGACAACTGCTTCATCGGCGCGCGCTCGGAAGTCGTCGAAGGCGTGATCGTCGAGGAGAACTCGGTGATCTCGATGGGCGTGTACCTCGGCCAGAGCACCAAGATCTACGATCGCGAAACCGGCGAAATCAGCTACGGCCGCATCCCGGCCGGCTCGGTCGTCGTCGCGGGCAACCTGCCGTCGAAGGACGGCTCGCACAGCCTGTACTGCGCGGTGATCGTCAAGAAGGTCGACGCGAAGACCCGCGCGAAGGTCGGCCTGAACGAGCTGCTGCGAGGCGACTGATGGCGAAGCCGCCCACCGTGGTCGTGTACGGCATCCCGAACTGCGACACCGTGAAGAAGGCCCGCGTATGGCTCGACGATCACGGCGTCGAATTCGAGTTTCACGACTTCAAGAAGGCCGGCGTCAGCGCGCCGCTGGTCGAAGACTGGCTGAAGGACGTGTCGCTCGACGCGCTCGTGAACAAGCGCGGCACCACGTGGCGCGGCCTGGACGACGCCATGAAGGCCGCCGCCGATACGCAGGCCGGCGCGATCGCGCTGATGATCCACAAGCCGTCGGTCATCAAGCGCCCCGTGCTCGTCGTCAACGGCCGCGTGAAATCGCTCGGCTTCGCGGCCGACCAGTACGCGGCGCTGTTCGCCGCCTAGGGCCTGCCCCGCGCTGCACGGCGCCCGAAGTCATCGCTGCCGGCCACCGCGCCGGCATTTTTTATCGAAAGTGGTCCGAACCATGTCCGCCACCCTAGCCCTTACCGAACAGCTGATCGCCCGCGCGTCCGTCACGCCCGACGATCAGCATTGCCAGCAAATCATGACCGAGCGCCTCGCCGCGCTCGGCTTCGAATGCGAGACCGTCGCGTCGCACGGCGTGACCAACCTGTGGGCCGTCAAGCGCGGCGCCGACGGCCGCGACGGCAAGCTGCTCGCGTTCGCCGGCCATACCGACGTCGTGCCGACCGGCCCGCTCGAGCAGTGGACGTCGCCGCCGTTCGTGCCCGCGCACCGCGACGGCAAGCTGTACGGCCGCGGCGCGGCCGACATGAAGACCTCGCTCGCCGGCTTCGTCGTCGCGGCCGAGGAATTCGTCGCCGCGCATCCCGGCCACCGCGGCTCGATCGCGATGCTGATCACGAGCGACGAGGAAGGCCCGGCGACCGACGGCACCGTCAAGGTCGTCGAGCTGCTCGAAGCGCGCGGCGAGCGCCTCGACTACTGCATCGTCGGCGAGCCGACGTCCACCGCCGAGCTCGGCGATGTCGTCAAGAACGGCCGCCGCGGCTCGATGTCGGGCACGCTGATCGTCAAGGGCGTGCAGGGCCACATCGCGTACCCGCACCTCGCGAAGAACCCGATCCACCTGCTCGCGCCGGCGCTCGCCGAGCTCGCCGCCGAGCCGTGGGACGAAGGCAACGAATACTTCCCGCCGACCACCTGGCAGGTGTCGAACCTGCACTCGGGCACGGGCGCGACCAACGTGATCCCCGGCCACGCCGACCTGATGTTCAACTTCCGTTTCTCGACGGCAAGCACCGTCGACGGCCTGCAGGCGCGTGTGCATGCGATCCTCGACAAGCACGGGCTCGACTACACGCTGAACTGGTCGGTGAGCGGCCTGCCGTTCCTGACGCCGCGCGGCGAGCTGTCGAACGCGCTGGAGCACGCGATCCGCGCGGAGACGGGCCTCACGACCGAACTGTCGACGACCGGCGGCACGTCGGACGGCCGCTTCATCGCGCGCATCTGCCCGCAGGTGATCGAGTTCGGCCCGCCGAACGGCAGCATCCACAAGATCGACGAACACATCGAAGTCCGCTTCATCGATCCGCTGAAGAACGTGTACCGACGCGTACTCGAACAACTGATCGCCTGACGGAGCCCCGCATGACGACACCTTTTGCAACAGTCCGCGACCTTCTGCGCTTCGCAGTCACGCGCTTCTCGAAGGCGAAGCTCGCGTTCGGCCACGGCTCGGACAACGCGTACGACGAAGCGGCCTACCTCGTGCTGCGCACGCTCGACCTGCCGCTCGACACGCTCGAGCCGTTCCTCGACGCGCGCCTGCTGCCGGACGAAATCGACGCCGTGCTCGCCGTGATCGAACGGCGCGCGACCGATCGCGTGCCGGCCGCCTACCTCACGCACGAAGCGTGGATGCACGGCCACCGCTTCTATGTCGACGAGCGCGTGATCGTGCCGCGCTCGTTCATCGGCGAGCTGCTCGACGACGGCCTGCAGCCGTACGTCGCCGACCCCGAACAGGTGGGCGCGGTGCTCGAGCTGTGCACCGGCTCCGGCTGTCTCGCGATCCTCGCGGCGAGCGCGTTCCCGAACGCCGAGATCGACGCGGTCGACCTGTCGGACAAGGCGCTCGAAGTCGCGCAGATCAACGTGCGCGACTACGGCCTCGAGGATCGCATCGCGCTGCACCGCGGCGACCTCTACGCGCCGCTGCCGGCGTTCCGCTCGACCGAGCCGGGCGCGCGCTACGACGTGATCCTGACGAACCCGCCGTACGTGAACGCCGCGTCGATGGCCGCGCTGCCGCCGGAATACCGGCACGAGCCCGAGATGGCGCTCGCGGGCGGCGAGGACGGCATGGACATCGTCCGCCGCATCATCGGCGAGGCGCGCAACTGGCTGCACGACGACGGCGTGCTCGTCGTCGAGATCGGCAACGAGCGCGAGCATGTCGAGGCGGCGTTCGGCGGCCTCGAACTGACGTGGCTGCCGACCAGCGCCGGCGACGACAGCGTGTTCCTGATCCAGGCGTCGGACCTTCCGAAGAAAGCCTGACGACCTTGCCAGCCCGGACCGCGCGGCGCCCCGCTGCGCCGCGCGGTTCGGTAAGATGCGCGTAAGCGGCCGCTGCGCCGCGCGACCTCAGGAGTCCGTCACGCGCCCATGACCCTCGACTGGCTACACCTTGGCACGCTCATCCTTGCCATCCACGTGCTCGGCATCGTTGCGGCAGGCCATGCGATCCTGAACACCCGCACGTCGCAAGGCGCGATCGCGTGGGCGGTATCGCTCGCCGCGATGCCCTACCTGACGCTGATCCCGTACCTGTTCCTCGGGCGCAGCAAGTTCTCCGGCTACATCGACGCGCGGCGCCACGAGACCGAGGCGCTGCGCACGCATACGCACCCCGTGCCGTGGCACGACAGCGATTCGACCGAGGGCCCGCCCGCGGACGCGCTCGGACGCTCCGCGGTGCTCGCGCTCACCCGCCTCGGCGGCATGCCGTTCCTCGCCGGCAACGCGGTGCGCACGCTCGTCAACGGCGAGGCGACGTTCGCGGCCATCCTGTCGGCGATCGACGCGGCGCGCGACTATGTGATCGTCCAGTTCTTCATCATCCACGACGACGCGCTCGGCCAGATGCTGCGCGACACGCTGATCGCGCGCGCGGCCGCGGGCGTGCGCTGCTACGTGCTGTACGACAGCATCGGCAGCTTCGACCTGCCGCACAGCTTCGTCGACGACCTGCGCGCCGGCGGCGTCGAAGTCCATCCGTTCGCGACCAAGCGGCAGTTCGTAAACCGCTTCCAGCTCAATTTCCGCAACCACCGCAAGATCGTCGTCGTCGACGGCAATCGCGCGTTCGTCGGCGGACACAATGTCGGCGTCGAATATCTCGGCGCGAAACCGCGGCTGTCGCCGTGGCGCGACACCCACATCGAGGTGTGCGGCCCGGCCGTCGCGAGCATCCAGTACGTGTTCGCCGAGGACTGGCACTGGGCGACGCAGAAGCTGCCGCCGCTCGCGCCGCCGCCCGCCGCGCTGCCCGACGCCGACATGCACTGCCTTGCGGTGCCGATGGGGCCAGCCGACCAGCAGGAAACCGGCTCGCTGTTCTTCGTCGAGACGATCAACGCGGCACGCGAGCGGATCTGGATCACCACACCGTATCTCGTGCCCGACGAAGCCGTGATCGCCGCGCTCAAGCTCGCGGTAATGCGCGGGGTCGACGTACGCATCCTGATCCCGAGCCGGCGCGACCACTACGTCGTGTTCGAGGCGTCGAAGCTCTATGCGCGCGACCTTGCCGATGCGGGCGTCAAGGTGTTCCGCTACCAGCCGGGCTTCCTGCACCAGAAGGTGGTGCTGATCGACCGCAGCGCCGCCGCGATCGGCAGCGCGAATCTCGACAACCGCTCGTTCCGCCTCAACTTCGAGATCATGGTGCTGACCGTCGACCGGGCATTCGCCGGCGAAGTCGAGGCGATGCTCACGGCCGATTTCGCGCTGGCGTACCAGGTCGACGCGAGCGAGTACCGCCGCTCGCCGGCATGGCGGCGGGTCGCGATGCACATCGCGCGGCTGTTCTCGCCGATTCTCTAGGCGAACCGCGGCGCCGGCGCGCACACGCCGGCGCGCGCCGCGTCACAGCAGCTTTTCGATGTCGGCGGCGATCTCGTCGGGCTTGGTCGACGGCGCGTAGCGCTTGACGATCCGGCCGTCGCGCGCAACCAGAAACTTCGTGAAGTTCCACTTGATCGCCTTGAGCCCGAGGATGCCCGGCGCTTCGTCGGTCAGGTAGCGGTACAGCGGGTGCGCGCCGTCGCCCTTCACGTCGATCTTCGCGAACATCGGGAACGTCACGCCGTAGTTGCGCTCGCAGAACGCGCCGATCTGCGCGGCGTCGCCCGGCTCCTGCTTGCCGAACTGGTTGCACGGGAAGCCGAGCACGAAGAAGCCGCGCGACGCGTACTGGTCGTAAAGCTTCTGCAGGCCCGCGTACTGCGGCGTGAACCCGCACTCGCTCGCGGTATTGACGATCAGCAGCACCTTGCCGCGATACGCATCGAGCGGCGCCGGCGCGCCGGCGAGCGTCTCTGCGCTGAATGAATACAGTGTGGACATCGTGCCCCCTCTTTCGAAATCGGACCGACCCGGAGTATAGGGCCTGCGTGCGCCGATACGGTATCTCCCGGACGGCCAATGCCCGGGGTGCGGCGCGCAGTCTAGAATAGCGGTTTTGGCCAGCCATTTCCGTCGTGATCCGTTTCAATCAGTTCAGCCTAGCGCGCGGCACCAAGCCGCTGTTCGACGCGGCCTCGTTCGTGCTCAATCCCGGCGAGAAAGCCGGCCTGATCGGCGCGAACGGCGCCGGCAAGTCGACGCTGTTCGCGGTCCTGCGCGGCGAGCTGCACGCCGACGCCGGCGATTTCTCGATGCCGCCGTCGTGGCGGATCGCCCATGTGTCGCAGGAAACCCCGGCCGTCGACCGCACGGCGCTCGACTACACGCTCGACGGCGACGCCGCGTTGCGCGAGATCGAGGCGCGCATCGCCGCCGCGTCCGCCGCGCATGACGGCGCGGCCGAAGCGGAAGCGCACGCGGCGTTCGCCGACGCCGACGGCTACACCGCGCCGGCGCGCGCCGAGGCGCTGCTGCTCGGCCTCGGCTTCACGCTCGCGCAGACGCGCGAGCCGGTCGCGAGCTTCTCGGGCGGCTGGCGCATGCGCCTGAACCTCGCGCAGGCGCTGATGTGCCGCTCCGACCTGCTGCTGCTCGACGAACCGACCAACCACCTCGACCTCGACGCGATCGTCTGGCTCGAAGACTGGCTGCACCGCTATCCCGGCACGCTCGTCGTGATCTCGCACGACCGCGAATTCCTCGATTCGATCTGCAATGTCACGCTGCATCTCGAGAACCGGCAGGTGAAGCGCTACGGCGGCAACTACTCGCAGTTCGAAGTGCTGCGCGCGCAGCAGCTCGCGCTGCAGCAAAACGCGTACGAGAAACAGCAGAAGACGGTCGCCCACCTGCAAAGCTTCATCGACCGCTTCAAGGCCAAGGCCACCAAGGCCCGGCAGGCGCAGAGCCGGATGAAGGCACTCGAGAAGATGGAGCTGATCGCGCCGGCACACGTCGCGTCGCCGTTCACGTTCGAATTCCGCACGCCGGACGCCGCGCCGAACCCGATGATGGTGATGGAAGACGTCCGCTGCGGCTATCACGCCGACGACGGCGGCGAGATCCCGATCGTCGAGCGCGTGACACTGTCGATCCAGAACGGCCAGCGCATCGGCCTGCTCGGCGCGAACGGCCAGGGCAAGTCGACGCTGATCAAGACGCTCGCGGCGACGCTCGAACCGCTGTCCGGGCACGTGCGCGAAGGCAAGGGCCTGACGATCGGCTATTTCGCGCAGCACCAGCTCGAAACGCTGCGCGAGGACGATTCGCCGCTCGCCCACCTCGCACGGCTCGCGCCCGACACCCGCGAACAGGAGCTTCGAGACTTCCTCGGCGGCTTCAATTTCTCGGGCGACATGGCGACGAGCCCGGTCGGGCCGTTCTCGGGCGGCGAGAAGGCGCGCCTCGCGCTCGCGCTGATCATCTGGCAGAAGCCGAACCTGCTGCTGCTCGACGAACCGACCAACCACCTTGACCTCGAAACCCGCCACGCGCTGACGATGGCGCTTGCGCAATTCGAGGGCACGCTGATCCTGGTGTCGCACGACCGGCACCTGCTGCGCGCGACGACCGACCAGTTCATGCTCGTCGCGAAGCATCGTCTGCAGCCGTTCGACGGCGATCTCGACGACTACCGCGACTGGCTGCTGCAGCACGCAGCGGAACAGCGCGCCGCCGCGAAGGCCGACAGCGCCGCGGCGCAGGACGCCGGCCCGGTCATCAATCGCAAGGACCAGAAGCGCCAGGAAGCCGAGACGCGGCAGCGGCTGTCGCATCTGAAAAAGCCGCTGCAGACGCGCATCACGAAACTGGAAAAGGAAATGGACACGCTGCACGCGGAGAAGGCCCGCCTCGACGCGTTCGTCGCCGATCCGGCCAGCTACGAGGCCGCGCGCAAGGTAGAGCTCACCGACGCGATCCGCAAGCTGGGCGACGTCAACGCGCGGCTCGAAACCATCGAGGCGGACTGGCTCGCGGCGCAGGAAGAGCTCGAGCAGATCGGCTGAACGCCGCGTCGCGCAGCGCCAGCGCATGCGCGTGCGGCACGTGCGACAAGGCCGGGCCCGGCGGCTCGGCCGCTCGATACCTCAGCGCCGCGGCAGCGTGTCTCGCGGCATCTGCTCGTCGTCGCCCATCAGGTGACGGCGACCCTGCGTCGGCCGGCGCATCGCCGCGACGACTTCCGCCTCCGTCACATCCTCGGCGACGACCCGGCGCGCGATACGCCCTTCGTCGTCGATCCATTCGACGATCCGGCACCCGCCGCCCCACGGCTGGCGGATCGGCTCCGAGACGCGGCAGCCTCGCACGTTGTAGAGGCGTCCGCCCGGCGCCTGTTCATAGCGTTTGAACATAGGTCCCTTTCGCATTGCGCGGTTCGACAGTCCGCCAAAGGATAGGGAAAAGCAATGTCCGCCGGGTTACACAACCCTACAGATTATTTACACCGAATTACGTGACAGATCGCCGGAGGCTTCGCCTTCGGCATGCGGGAACGCTTATTCGAGCCCGCGAACGCGGTCGATTGCCTGCTCGATCCGATCGACCGCCATCACCTCGAGCCCGTCGATCGGCTGCTTCGGCGCGTTCGCCTTCGGGATCAGCGCGATCGTGAAGCCGAGCTTCGCGGCCTCGCGCAGGCGCTCCTGCCCGCGCGGGCACGGCCGGATCTCGCCGGCCAGGCCCACTTCGCCGAACACGATCAGGCCCTTCGGCAGCGGCTTGTTGCGCATCGACGAATGGATCGCAAGCAGCACCGCGAGGTCGGCGGCGGGCTCGGTGATCTTCACGCCACCCACCGCATTGAGGAACACGTCCTGGTCGAAGCACGCGATGCCCGCGTGGCGGTGCAGCACCGCAAGCAGCATCGCGAGCCGGTTCTGCTCGAGGCCGACCGCGAGACGGCGCGGGTTAGGCACATGCGCGGTGTCGACGAGCGCCTGGATCTCGACGAGCAGCGGGCGCGTGCCCTCCTGCGTGACGAGCACGCACGAGCCGGGCACGACCTGCTCGTGCTGCGACAGGAACAGCGCAGACGGATTGGCGACGCCGCGCAGCCCGCGCTCGGTCATCGCGAACACGCCCAGCTCGTTGACCGCGCCGAAGCGGTTCTTGAACGCGCGCACCAGGCGGAACGACGAATGCGTATCGCCTTCGAAGTACAGCACCGTGTCGACGATGTGCTCGAGCACGCGCGGGCCGGCCAGGTTGCCCTCCTTCGTCACGTGCCCGACCATGATGATCGCGGTGCCGGACTGCTTCGCGATGCGCGTGAGCTGCGCCGCGCACTCGCGCACCTGCGCGACCGAGCCCGGCGCCGACGTGAGCGCCTCCGAATAGACGGTCTGGATCGAGTCGACGACCGCGACGTCCGGCCGCTCCGCATCGACCGCCGCCTGGATCTTCTCGAGCTGGATCTCCGCGAGCAGCTTAAGCTCCGCCGCCGGCGTGCCGCCGTCCAGCAGCGAGAGCCGTTGCGCGCGCAACGCGATCTGCGCGGCCGATTCCTCGCCGCTGATATAGAGCGCGCGGCGCTCGCTCGCGATGCCCGCGAGCGACTGCAGCAGCAGCGTCGACTTGCCGATGCCCGGATCGCCGCCGATCAGCACCACGCCGCCCGCGACCAGGCCGCCGCCGAGCACGCGGTCGAATTCGCCAATGCCGGTCGAGAAGCGCGGCACGTCGGCCGCCTCGATGTCGACGAGGCGCTGCACCGGCGCGCGTTTCGCGAGCGACTGGAAGCGGTGCGCAGCCGGCGATTCGGCGACCGATTCGACGAGCGTGTTCCATGCCTGGCACGACGGGCACTGCCCCTGCCACTTCGGCGTCTGGCCGCCGCACTCGCTGCAGACGTAGATCGTTTTCTGTTTGGCCACGCGGTACGCCCTTATTCCGCGCGCACCGGTACGCGGGCGGCCACCGCGCACATCAGCTCATAGCCGATCGTCCCGCAGTGCCGCGCCACGTCGTCGATCGGCAGGTCGTTGCCCCACAGTTCGACGCGTGCCCCGACGCCGGCCTGCGGGCACGGCGTCAGGTCGACGGTAATCATGTCCATCGACACGCGGCCGACGATCCGCGTGCGGATGCCGTCGACGATCACCGGCGTGCCCTCGGGCGCGAGGCGCGAATAGCCGTCCGCGTAGCCGCACGCGACGACGCCGACCCGCATCTGCGCCGGCGCCGAGAACGTCGAGCCATAGCCGATCGACTGCCCTTTCGCGATCGTCTGCACCGCGATCAGCTCGGAGGCGAGCGTCATCGCCGGCTTCAGGCCCGTATCGGCGATGTCGGCGGAGCGCCCGGACGGCGATGCACCGTACAGCACGATCCCCGGGCGCACCCAGTCGAAATGGGTGTGCGGATGCCAGAGCACCGCCGCCGAATTCGCGAGGCTGCGCGCGCCGGCGATGCTTTGCGCACCGCGCTCGAACGCGGCCAACTGCTCGGCGACGCCGCGCTCGCTGTCCGCGTCCGAAAAATGGGTCATCAACGTGATCTGGCCGATGCCGTGGCAAGCGCGCGCCCGCTCCCATGCGGCGCGATACTTCTCGGGCGAGTAGCCGAGACGGTTCATCCCGCTGTTCATCTTCAGCTGCACGTTGATGGGCTTCGACAGCCGCGCCGTTTCCAGCATCCGCATCTGCTCGTCGTTGTGGACGGTCGTGGTCAGGCTGTAGCGGTCGATCACGTCGATGTCGGTCGAGCGGAAGAATCCTTCCAGCAGCAGGATCGGGCCGGCCCAGCCGAGTTCGCGCAGCTTGACGGCCTCGTCGAGGTCGAGCAGCCCGAAGCCGTCGGTGCCGCGCAGGCCGGGAAACGCGCGCGCAAGGCCGTGACCGTAGGCGTTCGCCTTGACGACCGCCCAGACCTTGGACTGGCCGGCGTAGCGGCGGACGACAGAGAGATTGTTCGCGAGGGCGGCGGTGTGGATGGTGGCGGAGATCGGGCGCGGCATGGGAAATTTACGTAAAGACGCTTGCGAATCATCAGCTTACCGCGCCTTTTGAGCACTGAAGCCGACAACTTGCGGAACGATCGGGGAATCTTGCTAGTCCGAATTGCTGTATTTTCGTGTTATAAAGCCGTGCGCACAACCCATTTCGAACGGAATAAGCCGATCGCATACCTGGCGGCCTACGCGGCCGGGCCGCAGCGACGAACGCATCGCATCAGATGAAAAAAGGTTTTTACACCATCATGGCCGCGCAGTTTTTCTCGTCGCTGGCCGACAATGCGCTCCTCATCGCCGCCATCGCCCTGCTGAAAGACCTTCACGCTCCGAACTGGATGACACCGCTGCTCAAGCTGTTCTTCGTGTTGTCCTATGTCGTGCTCGCGGCATTCGTCGGCGCCTTTGCCGATTCGCGCCCGAAGGGCCGCGTGATGTTCATCACCAACTCGATCAAGGTCGTCGGCTGCCTGATCATGCTGTTCGGCGCCCATCCGCTGATTGCATACGGCATCGTCGGCTTCGGCGCGGCGGCCTACTCGCCCGCCAAGTACGGCATTCTCACCGAGCTCCTGCCGGCCGACCGGCTCGTCGCGGCGAACGGCTGGATCGAAGGCACGACCGTCAGCTCGATCATCCTCGGCACCGTGCTCGGCGGCGCGCTGATCAGCCCGCACATCGCCTCGCACGTGATCGCGCACACGCCGTCGTGGATCAGCACGCCGGCCGAATCCGCGATGGCGGTCATCATGGCGATCTATGTCGTCGCCGCGCTGTTCAACCTCCGTATTCCCGACACCGGCGCACGCTACCCGCGGCAGCAGCACGGCCCGATCAGGCTCGTCACCGACTTCGCCGACTGCTTCATGGCGCTCTGGCGCGACAAGCTCGGCCAGATCTCGCTGGCAGTCACGACGCTGTTCTGGGGCGCCGGCGCGACGCTGCAGTTCATCGTGCTGAAATGGGCCGAGGTGTCGCTCGGCATGTCGCTGTCCGAAGGCGCGCTGCTGCAGGCGGTCGTCGCGGTCGGCGTCGCGGCCGGTGCGATCGCCGCCGCCGGCCGGATCCCGCTGAAGAAGTCGCTGACGGTGCTGCCGGTCGGCATCATCATGGGCGTCGCCGTGATGCTGATGGCGTTCTACACGCGCGACATGATCCCGTCGAACTGGGTCCTCCATCTCGGCCACATCCGCATGCCGATCTACCTGCTCATCGCGTACATCTTCCTGATGTGCGTCGGCGCGCTGTCCGGCTACTTTGTCGTGCCGATGAACGCGCTGCTGCAGCACCGCGGCCACGTGCTGCTGTCGGCCGGCCACTCGATCGCGGTGCAGAACTTCAACGAGAACCTGTCGGTGCTCGTGATGCTGTGCCTGTACGCGGTGCTCGTGTGGCTCGACGTGCCGGTCGGCGTCGTGATCGTGCTGTTCGGCACCTTCGTCTGCCTGACGATGTGGCTCGTGATGCGCCGCCACCAGGCGAACCAGCGCCAGTTCGATTCGGTCGCGCTGATCGGCGAATCGAAGCACTGACGCTACACTTCCGGTTTCCGCATGCCCGCGCCGGTTCCCGAACCGGCGCCTTGCCATCATGACGCACCCGATTCCCAATGTCCTGACGATCGCCGGCTCCGACTCCGGCGGCGGCGCAGGCATCCAGGCCGACCTGAAGACCTTCTCCGCGCTCGGCGCGTACGGCGCCAGCGTGATCACGGCGCTGACCGCGCAGAACACGCGCGGCGTGACCGGCGTGCATGCGCCCGATGCCGCGTTCGTGACCGCGCAGCTCGACGCCGTGTTCGACGACATCCGCATCGACGCGGTGAAGATCGGCATGCTCGCCAATGCGGCGATCGTGCAGGCGGTCGCCGACGCGCTGCGGCGCTATGCGCCCCGCTACGTCGTGCTCGACACGGTGATGATCTCGAAGAGTGCGCATGCGCTGCTCGCACCGGACGCGGTCGATGCGCTGCGCAGCGCGCTGCTGCCGCTCGCGACCGTCGTCACGCCGAACCTGCCCGAAGCGGCGGCGCTGCTCGGCGACGCGCATGCGACGACCGAAGACGAGATGGTTCGGCAAGGCCAGGCGCTGGTGAAAGCCGGCGCGCAGGCGGTGCTGATGAAAGGCGGCCACCTGCCGGATGCCGACGCGAGCCCCGACTGGCTCGTCGACGCGACGCATGCCGTGCGGCTCGCCGGCCCGCGCGTGCCTGTCGCCAGCACGCACGGCACCGGCTGCACGCTGGCGTCCGCGATCGCCGCGCTGCTGCCGCGGCATCCCGACCTGGAAAGCGCCGTGCGCGACGCGAAGGCCTACCTGACCGGCGCGATCGCCGCGAGCGGCCGCCTCGACGTCGGCCATGGCGTCGGGCCGGTGCATCACTTCCACCGCTGGTGGTAAGCGGCGGCTCGTGCCGCGTCAGTCCGCCTGTGCAGCGAACGCCCGCGCCTGCTCCGGCCAGTCGTCGGGCACGACGAACCCGCGCGCCGTTTCGCGCCACGTGGTGTCGGCGTCCGGCCGATAGACCCCGATCAATGCCGGCGCCTGGCGCGCCGACAGGACGGCCGGCAGCGCCTGCGCCGCTGCAAGCGGCTCGGGCGCGCCGGTGCCGTTCGCGATGCGCCGCGGCGCGAGCCACGCGAGGCGCGGCAACACCGCCCACGCGGCATCCTCCGGCAGCGCGGCGGCCCACGCCGCCCACTGCGCGTGGGTCAGCCAGAATCCGCGCGGATGATCCGGCGCGACTTCCCCGCCCACCGGCGGCAGCGGCACGCCATGCGGATAGAACAGCCAGCCCTTGATGAACATCTGCGCATCGGACGGCGTGCCGTAGCCGAGCAGCGCGAAGCCGTCACGGCCGCTCAGGCGCAGCTGGTGATCGATCAGCCGGCGGCGCTTGCGATCGAAGCGGTCGACGAGATTCGGCCCGACGAAATCGGCCAGCGACGCCGTGCCCTGCACGGGCGCGCACAGATAGCACTTCACCGCGAGTTCCCAGTGCAGACGCCGCCCGCCGGGCGTGTCGACGAGGAAATCCACCTCGCCGAGCGTCTGGCGGTTGCTGCGCAGCGCGAGATTGGCCGCGACGAGCCGCAGCGACGGCCCGTGCATCAGGAAGTATTCGAGCAGGCATTCGGCGTAGCGGCCGAGCCGGACCGGCCGCAGCCCTTCGAGCGCGCGATGCAGCGGCCCGGGCGCCGCGTCGAGTGCGGCCAGCCATGCCTCGGCCGCCGCCCGCTCCGCGGCATCGGCCCACGGCTGCGCGAGCGGCGCGCCGGGCGCCGCGGCGAGCAGGTCCGGGCTCGACAGCAGCCACGCCAGATCGCGGACCGCGGCATCACGCAGCGTTTCGACGAACGACAACGCCGCGCCGGCCGTCATGGTGCGTGCTGCTCGGCGTCCGCCTCGCCGGAGGCCGTCCCACGGATGGCCGCCCCACGGATGGCCGTCCCACGAAACGTATCGCGCGCGAGGCACAGGTCGGCCCATGCCTTCGACTTGTCCTGCAGGCTGCGCAGCAGATACGCGGGGTGGTAGGTGACAATCACCGGCACGCCCTCGTACGTGTGCACGCGGCCGCGCAGCGACGCGATGCTGGCGTCCGTCTTCAGCAGCGTCTGCGCGGCGAAGCGCCCGAGCGCGACGATCAGCTTCGGCTTCACGAGCGCGACCTGGCGCTGCAGGTACGGCTCGCAGCGCGCGACCTCCTCCGGCTCCGGGTTGCGGTTGCCGGGCGGGCGGCACTTGATCACGTTGGCGATGTAGACGTTGTCGCCGCGCTCGAGCGACAGCGACCGCAGCATGTTGTCGAGCAGCTTGCCCGCCTGACCGACGAACGGCTCGCCCTGCTTGTCCTCGTTCTCACCCGGCGCTTCGCCGATCAGCATCCAGTCCGCCTCGCGGTCGCCGACGCCGAACACGGTGTTGGTCCGCTTCTCGCAGAGGCCGCAGCGCGTGCAGTCAGCCACACGCGCCGCGAGCGCGTCCCAGTCGAGTTCCGCGACCGGCGTTTCGGCGGGGCGCAGGTCCGCGGACTGTGCAAGGTCCGCCGGCGGGGCAGCGTCGAACCACGCGAAATCGTCCTCGGTGGGCGGCGGTGCGTCGGCAGGCGGGGCGAAATCGTCGCCGCGCGCTGCGGATCCGGTTTGTGCGGGCATCGCGCGGCGTCCCGCAGCGGGATCTGCATCTGCGTACGCTTGCGGCGCCAGCGGCATGGCAGGCGATTGCGCGCCGCCGCCGTCGTGCGCCGCTGCCGCCCCACCCGCTTCGGCGGATACGCGCACCGGTCGCGGCGGTACGGCGGCCGGCCGGGCCGTCTGCGTGACTGCCTTGGCCGAGATCTCCCCGGCTGACTCGCCTGCGACGCCGACGGGCGTTTCCACCCGCTCCCCCGCCGCCTGCGCCACGGCATCCTGCCCGGGCGCCGCCGGCACCTCGCCCGCGTTCAGCCCGCGCCGCACCCAGCGGTGCGCCAGGCCCATTTCCTCGAGTGCCGCTTCAGCCCACGCCATGCGCGCCTCCGTCCCTGTTCAGCGTCAGACGCATCACGATCGCGTCCTCCCGGCTGCGATGCCGCGCCGGATAGTAGTTCTTGCGCCGCCCGATCGTCGCGAAGCCGAAGCGCTCGTACAGATGGATCGCGCGCGGATTCGACGGCCGCACCTCGAGCAGCACCCCTTCGAGCCGTTCCGCCTGCGCGATGCGCACCGCCTCGCGCAGCAGCGCGAGCCCGGCGCCCGAGCATTGCGCGGCCGGCGCGACGCACAGGTTCAGCAGGTGCATCTCGTCGACCACGGGCATCAGCACGCAATAGCCGACGAGTGCGCCCGTCACGTGACGCAGGCACACGCCGAAGTAGCCATTGCGCAGCGAGTCTTCGAAGTTGCCGCGGCTCCACGGGAATTCGTAGGCGGCGCGCTCGATCTCGACGACCTCGTCGAGATCGGCGTCCGTCATCGGCGACAGATACCGGTCGCTCAGCAGCACGCCGGTCATCCCTGCGCTCCACCCGGCCGGGCCGCGCGCGCCGCCATCCGTTCGGCGGTGGTTTGCGCGACCTTGTCGCGCACGTACTCGGGCGCGGCCTGGTCGGCCGGCACCGTGCGCCCGGCGCGAAACGCGCGCAGCGCGACATGCGCGACCGCCAGCGCATGGGGCAACGCGTCGCCGTCGGTCGCCGCGGCGCGCGCGAGCGCCGGCAGCTGCGCGCCGAACGCGGCGGCCGCGTTGCCCGCGAGCGTGAACGGCACGTCGGGCACGCCGACCGCGCCGGGCGCGTCGAGCGCGGCCGGATGCAGCGTGCGCCAGTCGCCGGCGGCTTCGTCCCACGCGAAATCGGCCCAGTAGACCTCGTCCATCCGCGCATCGAGCGCGGCCAGCACGCGCGCCGTACCCGGCGCGCGCAGCCGTGCGTGCTCGGCGCACGCGAGCAGCGTGCCGACCGGCACGACCGGCAGCCCGCGTCCGAACGCGAGGCCCTGCGTGATGCCGGTCGCGGTGCGCAAGCCCGTGAACGAGCCGGGGCCCGCGCCGAACGCGATCGCGTCGCAGTCGGCGAGCGTCAGCCCGGATTCGGCGAAGAGTTCCTGGATCGCCGGCAGCACGCGCGTGCTCGAGACGGCGCCCGTCAGTTCGTGGCGGACCCAGCTTTGTGGGGCGGAAGCGGCGGAGTCGGCCGTGGCCGAGCGCAGCAGGGCGACCGAGCAGTATTCGGTCGACGTATCGATGGCGAGGAGCACTGTTTGCATCATGGCCGACATTGTAATGCGGCGCCCCGCTCCGACGGGCGATCGCCGCGGCCCATGATGCCGGCCGGCCGCGCGCGGCGGTTTGGAAGGATCGCTCGACCCGCCGCGGCGGCCCGCTTGTTAAGATCGCCCGACTTGAAACCTCCACGGAGACACCCGATGAGCGACATCACCGTCCAGTTCAACCAGGCCCAGGAAGACGTGAAGCAACTGTCCGAGCGCCCGGGCAACCTCACGCTGCTGCGCCTCTACGCGCTCTTCAAGCAGGCGACCGACGGCGACGTGCACGGCGACAAGCCGGGCTTCACCGACATCGTCGGCAAGTACAAGTACGACGCCTGGGACGCGCTGAAGGGCACGTCGCAGGATGCCGCGAAGCAGCAATACGTCGAGCTCGTCGAATCGCTGAAGAACGGCACCGCGTCCTGATCGCACATTGCCGCAAGACAACGGTGGCGCAGCGCAGCAAAAATCACTATAATGCTCGCTGCGTCACATCCGCGCTCGGCCCATTGGCCGTCCGGCCAGACGCCTCGCTGCGTTAAGCTCCAATCCGGTTTAGAACCTGTCCCCTTCCTGCTTCGGCTCTCGCAGCCGTCACTTATCAGGCTGGCGGCAACGCTGTCATAGCACGCCGCACCCAAAACAGCTTCTAGCCTCATCCGCCACGTGACTGGCGGATTGCACCCGTTTTCCGATTTGCTCGTTGAATCCGACAACTTGGGCATGCGCGATTGGCGCCGACGTTTCACCCACTGTGTTTCAAGGATTGTTATGACTTCGAGCATTTCCACCAGCCCCCTCAACGCGACCGCCGACAAGGCACTCGGTCTCGATGACGCCGCGCCGGCCGCAGCCGCACCGGCCGCCGACGAGCCGACCTTCGCGTCGCTCGGGCTGTCGCCGGAGATTGTCTCCGCGCTGGAGGCCGCCGGCTACGTGAAGCCGACGCCGGTGCAGCAGCGCGCGATTCCGGCCGGCATCGCCGGCCGCGACCTGCTGGTGTCGAGCCCGACCGGTTCGGGCAAGACCGCCGCGTTCATGCTGCCCGCGATCGAGCGCTTCGCCCAGTTGCAGAAGACGCAGGCGCAACAGCCGCGCGCGCCGCGCGAACCGAACACCGGTGATCGCCGTGTCCGCCGTCCGCAGCCGGTCGCACGCCCTGGCCTCCTCGTGCTGACGCCGACCCGCGAACTCGCGATGCAGGTCACGACGGCCGCATCGACGTACGGCAAGCACCTGAAGCGCCTGCGCACGGTCAGCATCCTCGGCGGTGTGGCCTATGGCCAGCAGCTGATGCTGCTCGCGAAGAACCCGGAAATCCTCGTCGCGACCCCGGGCCGCCTGCTCGACCACCTCGAGCGCGGCCGCATCGACCTGTCCGAACTGAAGATGCTCGTGCTCGACGAAGCCGACCGCATGCTCGACATGGGCTTCATCGACGACATCGAGACCATCGTCGCGGCGACGCCCGAATCGCGCCAGACGATGCTGTTCTCGGCCACGCTCGACGGCAAGATCGGCTCGCTGACGAGCCGCCTGCTGAAGGATCCGGAGCGCATCGAGATCCAGCAGCGCCTCGAGTCGCGTGCGAACATCGCGCAGACCGTGCATTACGTGGACGACCGCGACCACAAGGATCGCCTGCTCGATCACCTGCTGCGCGACAACGCGCTCGACCAGGCGATCATCTTCACGGCGACCAAGATCGACGCCGACCAGCTCGCCGGCCGCCTCGCGGACGCAGGCTTCGAATCGGCCGCGCTGCACGGCGACCTGCCGCAGGGCGCACGCAACCGCACGATCCGCGCACTGCGCGAGCGCCGCGTGCGCGTGCTCGTCGCGACCGACGTCGCGGCGCGCGGCATCGACATCCCCGGCATCACGCACGTGTTCAACTACGACCTGCCGAAGTTCGCGGAAGACTACGTGCACCGCATCGGCCGTACCGGCCGCGCGGGCCGCTCGGGCATTGCGGTGAGCCTCGTGCATCACGCCGAGCAAGGCGCGCTGAAGCGCATCGAGCGCTTCGTGCGTTCGCCGCTGCCGGTCAACGTGGTCGAAGGCTTCGAGCCGCGCAAGGCGCCGCCGCGCGGCGATCGCGCCCCGGGTCGTGGCCGTCCGGGCGGCGGTAACGGCGGTCGCCGTTTCGGCAGCGGCGGCGGCAAGCCGGGCAGCAGCAACGGCCGCGGCGGTTACGGCGGCGGCAATGGCGGCGGCTGGAGCGGCAAGTCGGGCGGCAGCCGCGAAGGCGGCTTCGGCGGCGGCAACCGTCGCAGCGACGGCCAGCGCGGCGGTCCGCGACGCGGTTCCGCGTCGTAATCGGGCCTGCGTGGCGCGCGTTCGGTGCGCCACTCCCGCCCCGCGACATGCAACCGGTGCTTCGGCACCGGTTTTTTTTCGCCCTCGCCATCATTTCACGATGCGGAAAATTTTTTTGTGTCGTAAAAAATCATGTTGCGTGGCACAACCCGCGATATTGCGGGATGGGAAAGTGCGTTTCTCATCGCGAAACGCAATATTCAAGCCATTGAATTATAACGATTAAAAATTTCAAGATTGCCTGGAAAAGCCTCTGTTTCACGATCCTCGGTTTGCCTAGACTCTTATACAAGACTTCGCGAAACGGAACGCCACTCTCCCCCGCCTCGTGAACAGCATCACCACCGTCCGATTCACCAGATTCAGGCAGCCCCCAAGGAGCACATCATGTCGCGTCAGCAACAGGCACAGGAACTGCAAACGCAATGGGAAACCGATTCGCGCTGGAAGGGCATCAAGCGCGGCTACTCGGCCGAGGACGTGGTCCGCCTGCGCGGCTCGATCCAGGTCGAGCACACGATCGCGAAGCGCGGCGCAGAAAAGCTGTGGAGCCTCATCAGCAACGAGCCGTTCGTCAACGCGCTCGGCGCACTGACCGGCAACCAGGCCATGCAGCAGGTGAAGGCCGGCCTCAAGGCGATCTACCTGTCGGGCTGGCAAGTCGCGGGCGACGCGAACCTTGCGGGCGAAATGTACCCGGACCAGTCGCTGTACCCGGCGAACTCCGTGCCGCAGGTCGTCAAGCGCATCAACAACACGCTGACGCGCGCCGACCAGATCCAGTGGTCGGAAGGCAAGAACCCGGGCGACGAAGGCTACGTCGATTTCTTCGCGCCGATCGTGGCTGACGCGGAAGCCGGCTTCGGCGGCGTGCTGAACGCGTTCGAACTGATGAAGGCGATGATCGAAGCCGGCGCATCGGGCGTCCACTTCGAAGACCAGCTCGCCTCGGTGAAGAAGTGCGGCCACATGGGCGGCAAGGTGCTGGTGCCGACCCGCGAAGCGGTCGCGAAGCTCTCGGCGGCGCGTCTCGCGGCCGACGTGATGGGCACGCCGACCGTGCTGGTCGCCCGTACCGACGCGGAAGCCGCGGACCTGATCACGTCCGACATCGACGACAACGACAAGCCGTTCCTGACGGGCGAACGCACGGTCGAAGGCTTCTTCCGTACGAAGCCGGGGCTCGAGCAGGCAATCTCGCGCGGCCTCGCGTATGCGCCGTACGCCGACCTGATCTGGTGCGAAACCGGCAAGCCGGATCTCGAGTACGCGAAGAAGTTCGCGGAAGCGATCCACAAGCAGTTCCCGGGCAAGATGCTGTCGTACAACTGCTCGCCGTCGTTCAACTGGAAGAAGAACCTCGACGACGCGACGATCGCGAAGTTCCAGAAGGAACTCGGCGCGATGGGCTACAAGTTCCAGTTCATCACGCTGGCCGGCTTCCACGCGCTGAACTACTCGATGTTCAACCTCGCGCACGGCTACGCCCGCACGCAGATGAGCGCGTTCGTCGAGCTGCAGCAGGCCGAGTTCGCGGCAGCGGACAAGGGCTTCACCGCGGTGAAGCACCAGCGCGAAGTCGGCACCGGCTACTTCGACGCGGTGACGCAGACGGTCGAACGCGAAGCGTCGACGACCGCGCTGCACGGCTCGACCGAAGACGAACAGTTCTTCGACGGCAAGAAGGTCGCCTGAGACGCCCCGGCGTCATGCCGATGCCCGCCGGTCATGCGGCGGCGGGCGTCGGCGCCCGAATCACGAAAGAGCATCAGGGAGAAGACGGCGGGCGCGCGACGGCAGGCGCGCGACCCGCCGCGCGGCCTGCGGGCCGCACACGGCAACGCGCGCCAGCCCAGCCGGCGCGCACTGCTTTCAGCCTTGGCCGAAGGGCCCGCCCCGCTTCGCGCGAGCCGGCGCCGGGCCTACCGATAGACGATCACCGGAATTTTCGTATGGGTCAGCACGCGCTGCGTCTCGCTGCCGATCAGCAGACTGCCGAGCCCGCGTCGCCCGTGCGACGCCATGAAGATCACATCGCAGCCGCCGCGTTCGGCCGCCTCGATGATGCCGAGGTACGGCGACGGATGCACGCTCGTCCAGGTGTCGCAGTTGACGCCCGCCTGCCGCGCGGCGGACTCCACCTCGTCGAGATGCGTGCGTGCCTCGCGCTCGCTGCGCGCCCGGAAATCGGCGGGCGGCTCGATGATCACCTCCGAGAACGGCGAGTACGGATACTGCGGCAGGCACGCATAGGCGGTCACGCGCGCGCCGACCGCGCGGGCGAGATCGATCGCGCCGTCGATCGCCTTCTTCGACAGGTCGGACCCGTCGGTCGGAACGAGGATGTGCTTGAACATCGCGCCCTCCATCGTCAATCGCACGTTGTGCGCCGCGCCGCCGCCTGCTGCGGCCGCGACGCGCCCGGTATGCCTGTTTCGATTGTAGTGTGCGAAATCGCGCCGCCAGCCGGCGCAGCGGGTTCGCCCTCATATCGGAAACACGCGGGTCGGACGCCCGTGCCGTTCGCCCCTGCGCCGCTAGCCCCAATATCCGGGCCGCTCGTACGTGTGCTTCAGGTAATCGAGGAACAGCCGCACGCGCAACGGCAAGTGCCGGCGCTGCGGAAACACCGCGTGGATGCCGATCGGCGGCGCGGCGAACGCGTCGAGCACGCTGACGAGGCGGCCGGCCGCGATGTCCTCGCCGACCTCCCACCACGAGCGCCACGCGAGGCCGTGGCCGGCCAGGCACCACTCGTGCAGCACCGCGCCGTCCGAGCATTCCATCATGCCGCTCACGCGGATCGACACGACCTTGCCGTCCTCCTGGAATGCCCAGCCGCGCTGCTGGTTCGCGTTCGCGGCGAGCGCGAGGCAGTTGTGCCGCGCGAGCTCCGCGAGCGTGGCCGGCGTGCCGCGCCGCGCGAGATAGGCGGGCGACGCGACGCACACGCGGCGGTTCTCGCCGAGCTTCAGCGACACCAGCGACGAATCGGGCAGCTCGCCGAGCCGCACCGCGCAATCGAAGCCCTCGTTGACGAGGTCGACCATCCGGTCGGAGAGGTCGAGCGTGACCGACACGTCCGGGTGCGCGCAGCTGAATTCGGGCACGAGCGGCGCGACGTGCCGCCGGCCGAAACCGGCCGGCGCGGAGATCCGCAGGTGGCCGCTCGCCTTGACCCCGCCCGCGGACACGCTCGCCTCGGCATTCTGCATGTCGTTGATGATGCGCTGGCAATCCTCGAGGAACGCCGAGCCTTCGAAGGTCAGCGTGAGCTTGCGCGTCGTGCGCACCAGCAGCTTGACGCCGAGCCGCTCCTCGAGCGCGTCAAGGCGGCGGCCGATGATCGCCGGCGCAACGCCTTCCGCGTGCGCGGCCGCCGACAGGCTGCCTTTCGCCGCGACCGCGGCGAACGTTTCGATCTGTTTGAACCGGTCCATGAATCGGGAGGACGGCGCCAACCGTCCTTCAAATTGACTGAAGCGGCTCCAGATTAGGTATATGAAAGTAAAAGATCAAGTGATGTTTAGCGTCTTTTTTAGCACTGACGAGCACGAATAAAATCGTTTCCGACCTCTGATACTGGAGCGCAAAGGCTATGTCGGCCACAACGACACTCTCTCCTGACGCCATCCTCTTCGACGCATACGGCACGTTGTTCGACGTGCATGCGGTCGTGGCCGCGGCAGAGCAGATGTTCCCCGGACACGGGGAACGGTTGTCGCAGCTGTGGCGACGCAAGCAAATCGAATACTCGCAGCTGCGTACGCTCGCCGATCCGGCCGGCGCCCGCTACCGCCCGTTCTGGGACATCACGCTCGACGCGCTGCGCTTCGCCGCGCGCGCGCTCGGCCTCGCGCTCAACAGCGCCGCCGAGAAACGCCTGATGGACGAATATGCGTGCCTGTCCACCTATCCCGACACGGTGCCCGCGCTGCGCAAGCTGCGCGCGCTCGAGCCGCGCCCGCAAATCGCGATCCTGTCGAACGGCAACCCGCAGATGCTCGACATCGCGGTCAAGAGCGCCGGCATGACCGGCCTGTTCGACCGCGTGCTGTCGGTCGACGCGGTGCGCGCATACAAGCCGTGCCCGGCCGCCTATGCGCTCGGCACCGCCGCGTTCGGGGCGAACCCGCGCGACATCGTGTTCGTGTCGTCGAACGGCTGGGACGTGACGGGCGCCGCATGGTTCGGCTACACGACGTTCTGGCTCAACCGCACCGGTGCGCCCGCCGAGGAGCTCGGCGCGCCGCCCGACGGCACCGGCCCCGGCATGGCCGACCTGCTCGCTTTCCTCGCCACCCCGGCTCCGTCCGGCAGACCTGCCAGCCGCGCGCGCCCCGGCCCGGGCGCGTAACGCTCGCATCGCTGCCGGCCACTTCCCCCTTTACCGAAACCGCAACTGACCGACCAAGGAGATGAGACTCATGACCACCCCGCTCACGCTGCCGCAAGGCATGGCGATTACCGGCGAGATTCGCCCGGGTTACGAAGCAATCCTGACGCCCGAAGCCCTTGCGCTCGTCGCAGCGCTGCACCGTACGTTCGAACCGCGCCGCCAGACGCTGCTGCAGGCGCGCGCCGAACGCACGAAGCGCCTCGACGCCGGCGAGCGCCCCGACTTCCTGGCCGACACGAAGGCGATCCGCGAAGGCGACTGGAAGGTCGCGCCGCTGCCGGCCGACCTGCAATGCCGCCGCGTCGAAATCACCGGCCCGGTCGAGCGCAAGATGATCATCAACGCGCTGAACTCGGGCGCCGATTCGTACATGACGGACTTCGAGGATTCGAACGCGCCGAGCTGGACGAACCAGATCGACGGCCAGATCAACCTGAAGGACGCGATCCGCCGCACGATCTCGCTCGAGCAGAACGGCAAGTCGTACAAGCTGAACGACAAGGTCGCGACGCTGATCGTGCGCCCGCGCGGCTGGCACCTCGACGAGAAGCACGTGACGGTCGACGGCCAGCGCGTGTCCGGCGGCATCTTCGATTTCGCGCTGTTCCTGTTCCATAACGCGAAGGAGCTGCTTGCACGCGGCTCGGGCCCGTACTTCTACCTGCCGAAGATGGAAAGCCATCTCGAGGCGCGCCTGTGGAACGACATCTTCGTCGCCGCGCAGGAAGCGGTCGGCGTGCCGCGCGGCACGATCCGCGCCACCGTGCTGATCGAGACGATCCTCGCCGCATTCGAGATGGACGAGATCCTGTACGAATTGCGCGAGCACAGCTCGGGCCTGAACGCGGGCCGCTGGGACTACATCTTCTCGGCGATCAAGAAGTTCAAGAACGACCGCGACTTCTGCCTCGCGGACCGTTCGAAGATCACCATGACGGTGCCGTTCATGCGCGCGTACGCGCTGCTGCTGCTGAAGACCTGCCACAAGCGCAACGCGCCGGCGATCGGCGGCATGAGCGCGCTGATCCCGATCAAGAACGATCCGGCAGCGAACGACAAGGCGATGGGCGGCGTGCGCTCGGACAAGCAGCGCGATGCGACCGATGGCTACGACGGCGGCTGGGTCGCGCACCCGGGGCTCGTGCCGATCGCGATGGAGGAGTTCGTCAAGGTGCTCGGCAACCAGCCGAACCAGATCGCGAAGCAGCGCGACGACGTGCAGGTCGAAGGCAGGAACCTGCTCGACTTCCAGCCGGAAGCGCCGATCACCGAGGCCGGCCTGCGCAACAACATCAACGTCGGCATCCACTACCTCGGCGCATGGCTCGACGGCAACGGCTGCGTGCCGATCCACAACCTGATGGAAGACGCGGCGACGGCCGAGATTTCCCGCTCGCAGGTGTGGCAGTGGATCCGTTCGCCGAAGGGCGTGCTCGACGACGGCCGCAAGGTGACGGCGGAGCTCGTGCGTGACTACGCGAAGGTCGAGCTCGAGAACGTGAAGAAGTCGGTCGGCGGCGACACGCAGCCGTACGAGCATGCCGCGGCGATCTTCGAGCAGATGTCGACGTCGGAAGGCTTCACCGAGTTCCTGACGCTGCCGCTGTATGAGGAGATCTGACGCGGCCGGCTAGGTGCGGCCGGTTAGGTGCGGCCGGCTAGGTGCGGCCCGATGCGGTCGCACCCGCCACGCCGCGCGTCAGCACACGAAAAAGGCGCCCTCGGGCGCCTTTCTCTCATGCTGCGTCGGCCGTCACGCACTCACGCGTTCACGCTCGCGCCGATGCTGGACCCAGTCGCCCGACGCGATGCGCGGCTTGTCCGACACCGCGTGCGCGGCGATCGGGTAATACAGGCATGCGTACTGCCGGCCGCCCAGCTCGACGGTTGCCGTCTCGGGCTTGAACAGGCTGTCGACGCCCGGATAGACGCGCTCGATCTCGTCGAGCACCGGCACGAGCTGCTCGTCGACTTCGTAGACGTCGCCCCAGACGAGCGCCCTGGCGTCCCCCGCGGCGACCATGCCCGGATACGTGCCGCAATCGTACAGTTCGCCCGGCAATGCGGCCGCACCGACGAGCGTCGGCGCGGCGATGCCGTGCTTCGCCGCCGCGTGGTCGATATCGTTGGCCTCTCCCGCTCTCAACGTGCCGTAGACGAAAACATGGCGCATCGTATTTCTCCTTCTTCGATTCGTGGGTTGCCGTATCAGGTCAGCGGCGTCGCGCTGACAAGCACGCCGTCCTCGTCGGCGTAGATCCATTCGCCGGGGGCGATCCGCGTACCGAGCACCGTGACGGGAAGATCCCGTTCGCCGGCGCCGCGCTTGTCGCTCTTGCGCGGGTGCGTCGCGAGCGCGAGCACGCCGACGTTGCAGGCGCGCAATTCCTCGGAATCGCGCACGCATCCATAGACCACGATACCGGCCCAATGGTTCTGCTCGGCCAGCGCGCCGAGGTTGCCGCCGACGAGCGCGCAGCGCCGGCTGCCGCCGCCGTCGACGACCAGCACGCGCCCGCCGCCGTCCTGCTCGAGCGCCGCGCGCACGAGCGTGTTGTCCTCGAACAGCTTGAGCGTCGCCGCGGGGCCCGCGAAACGCGCCGCACCGCCGTACGGGCGCAGCGCCGGCTCGAGCACGCGCAGGGTGCCGGCCGCGAGCTGGTCTTCGTGAGCGTCGCAGAGATCGGTCGTTGCAAACGTCATGTCATTGTCTCCTGTCGATCGAACCCGGCGCGCCTGCACCCGGTTCGGTCGCGTGGTTCACACGCGGGGTCCATGCAAGGGGGCATTCGAACGCTGCATTATCGGCGGAAAAACCGCCGCGTGCGTTTGCGCGGCGCCTTCTACAATAGCGGCATCGCTGCGTATGCCCGAATCGCCCGAATCGCCCATGAATTCGCCCGCCCGCGCCGACGAGCGCGCCCACCAGGACGTCATCGACATTCCACCGGAGTTCGCGCCGACTCCCGCTCACCCGATGCGCGTGCGCGCACGGCCGCTTCCCGCCGGCGTGCGCGTGCCGCGTCACACGCACGCGTGGGCGCAGCTCGCGTACGCGTCGCGCGGCGTGCTGCGGATGGCGACGACGGGCACGACGTGGATGGTGCCACCGTCGCGGGCGATCTGGGTGCCGCCGCGCGTGACCCACGAGGTCGTGATCGTCGAGGATGCGTATCTGCGCACGCTGTACATCGACGCGTCGATCGTGCCGGACGGGCTCGACGCGTGTCGCGTCGTCGAAGTGACGGGGCTGCTGCGCGAGCTGGTCGTCGCGCTCGATGCGCGCGACCTGAGCGCGACGCGCGAGCGCATGCTCTGCGCGCTCGTGCTCGACGAGCTGAGTCGCGCCGAACCGTTGCCGCTCGCCGTGCCGATGCCGGACGAGAAACGGCTGCGCACGCTATGCGAGGCGATGCTCGCGCAGCCCGCGCATGCGGAGTCGCTGGAACACTGGGCAAGCGAAATCGGCGCGAGCACGCGCACGATTTCGCGGCTGTTCAAGCAAGAGCTCGGCGTGAGCTTCTCGCAATGGCGGCAGCAGGCGCTGCTCGCGCGCGCGATCCCGCTTCTGAACCAGGGGCGCCCGCTGTCGCATATCGCGCGCGAGTTGGGCTACCAGAGCCAGAGTGCGTTCTCGGCGATGTTCCGGCGGGCCTTCGGAGAGAGCCCGCGCGCGTTCATGCTGCGCGGCCACGACCACGAGGCCGCTGAAAACCCTGCGGGAGACGACGAGCAGCTGCACAACGACACGGCGGACACGCAACGCTAAGGCCGCGCCCGCGCGTCAGACCCGCCGCACCATGTGCCGGATCGAGCCGAGCTGCGCGAAGCGCGCGCCGGTCACGCGATAGCCCATGCGCTGGTAGAGGTGCGCGGCGGGATTGTCGACGAACACGCGCAACTGCAGCTCGCTCAGCCCGCGCGCCTTGGCCCAGCGGTGCGACATCTCGAGCAGGTACGTGCCGGCACCCTGCCCGCGATGGCCGGCCGCGATCTGTACGTCGCGGATGTGCAGCGAATCGCCCTCTTCCGTGATGCGCAGCACGCCGATGCGTTCGCCGTCGGCTTCGAGGATGAAGTTCTCGGACTCGCGCCAGCTCGCATAGAACAGGTCGCTGCGCCACACGAGCCCGTGGCGCTTGTAATAGCCGCCCATGTTGCCGTGCGTCAATGCCTCGGCAAACGGAAAATCGCCAGGCTCCGCGGGGCGGAGCTGGTACAGGATTCGCAGGTCGGTAGGATCGAGCATTGCGCAAGGGTCAGGGACGCATCCCGCCAAGATAGCGCAGTCCGATACGGTTGCAATCGCGGTTTTCGCGTAGCCCGCGCGGCCGAACGACACAAACAAAAATGCCCGCACGAGGCGGGCATTTATTGTTCTGGCGGAGCGGACGGGACTCGCCTACGTCGCGCAGGCCGCGGCTGCGCCTGCAGGCGCAGCCCTTCGAGTCCCGCCGGAAGCCGCGCAGGCGGCTTCCTCCGCTCCGCAGCCACGCGCCCGCAAGCGGGCACGATTGAACGACACAAACAAAAATGCCCGCACGAGGCGGGCATTTATTGTTTTGGCGGAGCGGACGGGACTCGAACCCGCGACCCCCGGCGTGACAGGCCGGTATTCTAACCAACTGAACTACCGCTCCAGTCTTGCTGCTTGCCTGGCAGGCGTCGGTTGCTTCCTGCCGGCGCGTCGTTTGTTCGAACGACGCCGAAATCTGGCGTCCCCTAGGGGATTCGAACCCCTGTACTCACCGTGAAAGGGTGATGTCCTAGGCCTCTAGACGAAGGGGACAACGTACTGCTTACATCCTTAATGCAAAAGCCCGTTCAAAAGACGCTTGAACGGGCTTCGTTCTGGCGGAGCGGACGGGGCTCGAACCCGCGACCCCCGGCGTGACAGGCCGGTATTCTAACCAACTGAACTACCGCTCCAGCTTTCTTCACCCTGCCTGCAGGACATTGCTGCGCGCCTGCAGGCTTTGCGACACTTCCATCGAAACGCCGCTGAATCCTGGCGTCCCCTAGGGGATTCGAACCCCTGTACTCACCGTGAAAGGGTGATGTCCTAGGCCTCTAGACGAAGGGGACAAAATCTTTTCAGATCTGTCTGGTTTTCGCTATTGATTTTTCGTCAACAGCGAAGACCGAAATTCTAACTGCTTTAAATCGTTTTGTGAAGCATTTTTTAACTACCCTGCTTCGCGTTACGACTTGTTTGTTCTGTTGGTGGAGGTAAGCGGGATCGAACCGCTGACCTCTTGCATGCCATGCAAGCGCTCTCCCAGCTGAGCTATACCCCCTTGCAGAACAGAAATGAGATTATATGGACCCGCTTTGAACTTGTAAATACCCTTTTTGCGATTCGAGCAAAATTTTTTGCGAGGCCGCCGAACGACGGCTTCGCAAACAGCCCTGACCTCAGGCCAGCGCCGACTCGATGCGCGACACGACGACGTCACGACCGAACAGCATGAGCACCGCGTCGATCGACGGCGTATGCGTCGTGCCCGCGACCAGCAGGCGCACCGGCATCGCCAGTTGCGGCATCTTCAGCTTGTGCGCGGCGAGCGTCGCCTTCAGCGCGGCGGCAATCGCCTCCTTGCTCCACTCGCCCGCCTTCAACGCGGCAGCCAGTTCGGCCAGCGCCGGACGCACCACGTCGGTCACATGCTGCGCGAGCGCGTCCGCTTCCGGCGCGGGCACGCGGTAGAACATTGCCGCGCCTTCCGCGAGCTCCTTGAGCGTCGACGTGCGGTCCTTCATCAGGCCGATCACCGACACGAGGTCCGGGCCGGCCGCGAGCGCCGCGTCGTCGAGGCCGAGCGCCGCGAAGAACGGCTTCGACAGCCCGGCGAGACGCGCGTTGTCCGCTTCCTTGATGTAGTGGTTGTTCAGCCAGTTCAGCTTGCTGTGGTCGTACTGCGCCGGCGACTTGCCGAGGTGCTCGAGATCGAACCATTCGACGAACTGCTCGCGCGTGAAGATTTCGGCGTCGCCATGCGACCAGCCGAGACGCGCCAGGTAGTTCACGACCGCTTCCGGCAGATAGCCCGCGTCGCGGTACGCCATCACGCTCATCGCGCCGTGGCGCTTGCTCATCTTCTCGCCCTGCTCGTTGAGCACGGTCGGCAGGTGGGCGTACACCGGCACCTCGCCGCCCAGCGCGCGCAGGATGTTGATCTGGCGCGGCGTGTTGTTCACGTGGTCGTCGCCGCGGATCACGTGCGTGATCTCCATGTCGAGGTCATCGACCACCACGCAGAAGTTGTACATCGGCGTGCCGTCCGGGCGCGCGATCACGAGATCGTCGAGCTCCTCGTTCGAGATCTCGACGCGGCCCTTCACCGCATCGTCCCACGCGACGCTGCCGGTCAGCGGGTTGCGGAAGCGCAGCACCGGCTTCACGCCGGCCGGCGGCTCGGGCAGCACCTTGCCCGGCTCCGGGCGCCACGTGCCGTCGTAACGCGGCTTCAGGCCGGCTTCACGCTGGCGCTCGCGCAGCGCGTCGAGCTCTTCGGTCGACATGTAGCACGGATACGCGAGCCCTTCCGCGAGCATCTTCGCGAGCACCTCGCGATAGCGGTCCATCCGCTGCATCTGGTAGAACGGGCCTTCGTCGAAATTCAGACCGAGCCATTCCATCCCCTCGAGGATCGCGTCGACCGCCTCCACCGACGAACGCTCGACGTCGGTATCCTCGATACGCAGCACGAACGTGCCCTTCGTCTTGCGGGCGAACGCCCACGGATAGAGAGCGGAGCGGATGTTGCCGAGGTGGATGAAGCCGGTGGGGCTCGGCGCGAAGCGGGTACGGACAGGACGGGTCATAAACGGTAACTCGAACGCCTGGGGCGCGTGAATGATTCGACGCGGGGTCGGCAGCGGCTGCCCGGATGCTGCAACGGAGCCGGCGACGCCCGGAACGGAGTGAAGCCGGAATTATACCCGCGCCGCCCATCGCGCCAAGCGCGCCGCTTGCTTTATGATGTGCGCGCCGCGGCCGCCAGCCGGCGCCGCGCCGGCCGCGCGGCGCATGTCGCGCCGCCGCCCGGAACCTACCGCCGCGGCGGGCCCGTCGCCCGCCGCCCGACGCTGGAGAACCCTCGATGTCGTCCCCTCGCCTGTCGCGCCGTCAATTCACGATCGCCGCCGCTTCCGCCAGCCTCGCCGCCTGCACGTCGCTCGGCGGCAAGAGCCGCCCCGACAATGCCGCCACGACGGCCCAGCCGCACGAGAAGCCGGTGAAGATCGGCATCGCGCTCGGCGGCGGCGCCGCACGCGGCTTCGCGCACATCGGCGTGCTGAAGGGGCTCGAGGCGCGCGGCATTCCGGTCGACCTCGTCGCCGGCACGAGCGCGGGCTCGGTCGTCGGCGCGCTCTACGCGTCGGGGATGAATGCGCTGCAGCTGAACAAGCTCGCGCTCGAAATGGACCAGACCGCGATCAGCGACTGGGCGCTGCCGTTCCGCTCGCGCGGCCTGCTGCAGGGCGTCGCGCTGCAGAACTTCCTGAACAAGGCGCTGAACAACCGGCCGATCGAGAAGATGGCGAAGCCGCTCGGCGTCGTCGCCACCGATCTGCAGAACGGCCAGCCGATCCTGTTCCAGCAGGGCAACACCGGCCTCGCGGTGCGCGCGTCGTGCAGCGTGCCGTCGGTGTTCGAGCCGGTGAAGATCGGCAGCCGCGAGTATGTCGACGGTGGGCTCGTGAGCCCGGTGCCCGCGTCGTACGCGCGCAAGATGGGTGCGACCTTCGTGATCGCGGTCGACATCTCCGCGCGCCCGGACGGCGCGGCGACCGGCAACCCGATCGAGATGCTGCTGCAGACGTTCACGATCATGGGCCAGACGATCAAGACCTACGAGCTCGACAAGTACGCCGACGTCGTGATCCGCCCGAACCTCAACGCGATGGGCGGCAGCGACTTCAACCAGCGCAACGCGGCGATCCTCGCCGGCGAGGAAGCGGTCGCGCGCATCATGCCCGAACTGCAGCGCAAGCTCGCGGCTGCGCGCGGCGTGACCGCGTAAGCGGCGCCGGCCGGCGGCAGCGGCATAAGTCGCGCCGCCAAAACAAAAAACCCTGCCGCCTTTCGGGCGACAGGGTTTGTGTGATCCGACTGCCTGCGAACGCTCAGTTGCTGCCGTTCGCCGTATCGTCGCCGAGCGTCGCGCGCACGCGCTGGCGCAGATCGTCGGCCTTCATCGGAAACTGCGACTCGATCCGGCGCGCGCCGTTGAAGCGCTTTTCCCAGTAGGTGCTGTCGAGATCGTCGACGCGCACCGTGCTGCCGGTCGACGGCGAATGCACGAACTTGTTGTCGCCGATGTAGATCCCGACGTGCGAGAACGTGCGGCGCATCGTGTTGAAGAACACCAGGTCGCCCGGCTTCAGCTCGCTCACGCGCACCTTCTCGCCCACCCGGCTCATCTCTTCCGCGCGACGCGGCAGCGACATGCCGAGCGTGTCCTGGAACACATAGCGCACGAAACCGCTGCAGTCGAGGCCCGAATCCGGCGTGTTGCCGCCCCAGCGGTAGCGCACGCCGATCATGTTCAGCGCGCCGACGACGACGTCGCCCGCCTTGCCCGCCATGCCGGACAGGAACGACTTCGCGCCGCCGCCCGACGGCTGGCTGCTGGCTTGGGAATTCTGGGAGGACGTCGACCCGGATTGAGTCGAGATTGCGGCATTCTGGTTAAAACTGCTTGCTTCGTCGGCGAACGCGCCGGGAGCTGCAGCGAACAGGACGCCGATAAACATCCCGGCGACGGCGCGCGCGCATGCCTGGGTCAGGGATCGGTGCTGCATTGGTCGATGGATTGTGCTTAAAAATCAGCTGATTGGCGGAAAATTTCGGTCGATACTAGCCAGCGCGTATCCGTTTGTCAAAACAAATTAAAAAATACAATCGAGATGATTAGACCATTGGCGGCCTATCACGCTTTCCAGACGGCTTTCAACAGCTTTTGTGTGTAAGGATGTGACGGTTTGCCGAAGATGTCGGCGACCTCGCCGGACTCCACGATCGCCCCGTCCTGCATCACCGCGACGCGGTGCGCCATCGCGCCGATCACCTCCAGGTCGTGGCTGATGAACACGTAGCCGAGGTTGTATTTCTGTTGCAAATTTGCGAGCAGCTTCAGCACCTGCTGCTGGATCGATACGTCGAGCGCCGACGTCGGCTCGTCGAGGATCAGGATGCGCGGCTCGAGCACCAGCGCGCGGGCGATCGCGATCCGCTGCCGCTGCCCGCCGGAGAATTCATGCGGATAGCGATGCATCACGGTGCGGTCGAGGCCGACCTCGCGCAGCACCGCGAGCGACTTCGCGCGCCGCGCGTCGGCCGACAGGTCCGGGCGGTGCAGCTCAAGCCCCTCGCCGACGATCCGCTCGATCGTGTGGCGCGGCGACAGCGAACTGTAAGGATCCTGAAATACGACCTGCAGGTTCGAACGCAGCGCGGTCTGCTCGCGGCCGCGATAGCTCGACAGCGCGCGCCCCTGGAATTCGATCTCGCCGTGCGTCGTCTTCTGCAGCCCGAGCAGCGCCATCGCGAGCGTCGACTTGCCGGAGCCCGACTCGCCGACGATGCCGAGCGTCTCGCCCTGGCGAACCGACACCGACACGTCCGACACCGCCGTCACCGGCGCCGTGTGGAACCAGCCGGCGATGCCCGGCCGCTTGCGCGCGAACTGCACGCTGACGTGGCGCGCATCGAGCAGCACGGGCGCGATCGGCATGACCGGCGCGACCGCGCGCTGCGGCCGGCTGTTCAGCAGGCGCTGCGTATACGGGTGCTCGGGCGCCGCGAAGATCCGCTCGACCGGCCCGCTCTCGACGAGCCTGCCCCCTTCCATCACCGCGACGCGCTGCGCGAAGTGCCGCACGAGGTTCAGGTCGTGCGTGATCAGCAGGATCGCCATCCCGCGCTTCTCGGCCTCCTCGCGCTGCAGCGCGAGCAGCAGCTCGACGATCTGCGCGCGGATCGTCACGTCGAGCGCGGTGGTCGGCTCGTCGGCGAGCAGCAGGCGCGGCCGGCACGCGAGCGCCATCGCGATCATCGCGCGCTGCCGCTGGCCGCCCGACAGCTGGTGCGGATAGCTGTCGACGCGCCTGTCCGGCTCGGCGATGCCGGTGCGCGCGAGCAGCGCGATCGCACGCTTGCGCGCCTCGGCGGCCGTCACGCCATCGTGCAGCACGATCGTCTCGCCGATCTGCGCGCCGATCGTATACAGCGGGTTGAGCGCGGTCATCGGTTCCTGGAAGATCATCGCGATGTCGGAGCCGCGCAGCCCGCGCATCTCGCGCTCGCTGCGCGCCGCGAGATCCTGGCCGGCAAAGCGGATCGTGCCGCCGACCTCGGCGTCGCGCAGGAGGCGCAGGATCGACAGCGCGGTCACGCTCTTGCCCGAGCCCGACTCGCCGACCAGCGCGACGCGTTCGCCGCGTCCGATCGCGAAGGTCACGTCCTCGACCGCGACGGTGTCGCCGAAGCGCACCTGCAGGCGTTCGAGCGACAGCAGCGGCTCGCCGTCCGGCGGCGGCATCGTCGAGACGCTCATCGCTGGCCTCCCGCGGCCCGCACCGAATCGGCGATCCGCGTATCGAGCGCATTGCGCAGCGCGTCGCCCATGAAGGTCAGCAACAGCAACGTCGCGACCAGCACGCCGAAGGTCGACAGCGAGATCCACCACGCATCGAGGTTGCCCTTGCCCTGCGCGAGCAGTTCACCGAGGCTCGGCGTCGGCGGCGGCACGCCGAGCCCGAGGAAGTCGAGGCTCGTGAGCGCGAGGATCGCGCCGCTCATCCGGAACGGCAGGAACGTGATCACCGGCGTCAGGCTGTTCGGCAGCACGTGGCGCCAGATGATCTGCGCGTTCGACAGCCCCATCGCCCGCGCCGCGCGCACGTAGTCCTGCGTGCGGTTGCGCAGGAACTCGGCGCGCACGTAGTCGGCAAGGCTGATCCAGCCGAACAGCGACAGCAGCACGATCAGCAGCAGGAAGCTCGGCTCGAAGATCGACGCGAAGATGATCAGCAGGTACAGCTCGGGCAGCGAGCTCCAGATCTCGATCAGGCGCTGCCCGACGATGTCGATGCGGCCGCCGAAGAAGCCCTGCACCGCGCCGGCGGCAATGCCCAGCAGCGTGCCGATCAGCGTCAGCACCAGCCCGAACTCGACCGATACGCGAAACCCGTAGACGAGCCGGGCCAGCAGGTCGCGGCCCTGCGCATCGGTGCCGAGCCAGTTCTCGCGCGACGGTGGCGCCGGGTTCGGCACGCGCGAGAAGTAGTTCAGCGTGTCGTAGTGGTAGCGGTTCGGCGGGTAGACGACGAAGTTGCCGGGCGCGTCGAGGCGCTTGCGGACATACGGATCGAGATAGTCGGCGGGCGTCGGGAAGTCGCCGCCGAAGGTCGTTTCCGGATACGCCTTGAACATCGGGAAGTAGTACTGCCCGTCGTAGCGCACCACGAGCGGCTTGTCGTTCGACCACAGCGGCGCGGCGAGGCTCGCGGCGAACGCGACAACGAAGATCACGAAGCTCCAGTAGCCGAGGCGCTGCTGCGTGAAGCGCCGCCACACGCGGCGCACGGGCGACGGCGACACGCGCGCGCGGGCGGCGTCGACGCGGGACGAGGCGGCGGCCTGGCTCATGCGCGCGCCTCCGGGAGGACCCGACGCGCGCCGGCGTCCAGATCGAAGCGCCGCGAAGGAAGCAGTCGTGCGGGGTGCGTCATGTCAGCGCTCCAGGTTCTCGAATTGAATGCGCGGGTCGACCCACACGTAGCACAGATCGGAGATCAGCTTGGTCGCCAGGCCGATCAGCGTAAACAGATACAGCGTGCCGAGCACCACCGGGTAATCCCGCCGCACGACCGACTCATACGACAGCAGCCCGAGGCCGTCCAGCGAAAACAGCGTCTCGATCAGCAGGCTGCCGGTGAAGAACGCGCCGATGAACGCACCCGGAAAGCCGACGATCAGCGGCAGCAGCGCGTTGCGGAACACGTGCTTCCACAGCACGGTGCGCTCGGACAGCCCCTTCGCGCGCGCGGTCAGCACGTATTGCCGGCGGATCTGGTCGAGGAACGCGTTCTTCGTGAGCATCGTCACGACCGCGAAGCTGCCGACGACCGACGCCGTGATCGGCAGCGTGATGTGCCACAGGTAGTCGAGCACCTTGCCGGCGATCGACAGCTGCGCGAAATTGTCCGACGTGAGCTCGCGCAGCGGAAACAGCTGCCAGAACGAGCCGCCGCCGAACAGCACGAGCAGCAGCACGCCGAGCACGAAGCCGGGGATCGCGTAGCCGACGAGCACGACGAGGCTCGTCGCGACGTCGAACGGCGAGCCGTTGCGCACGGCCTTCGCGATGCCGAGCGGCACCGAGATCAGGTAGGTGAGGAAGAACGTCCAGAGCCCGATGCTGATCGACACCGGCAGCTTCTGCACGATCAGCGACCACACGCTCTGGTGGCGGAAGTAGCTGTCGCCGAGGTCGAAGCGCGCGAAGCGCTTCAGCATCAGCACGTAGCGCTCGAGCGGCGGCTTGTCGAACCCGTACAGCGCCTTGAGCTGCGCGATCTGCTGCGGATCAACGCCCGTATGCGCGCGCATCCCGAACGGCACCGCGCCCTGCTCCGTCGCGCCCTTGCGCAGCTCCTGCACGGCCTGTTCGACGGGGCCGCCCGGCACGAACTGGATCACGACGAAGGTCAGCGTCAGCACGCCGACGAGTGTCGGGATCATCAGCAGCAGGCGTTTGAGGATGTAGCTCCACATAGGCGTCGACTCGCGATCGATAAGCAATGGTTGGGATGGCGGCCGCCGCGCTCAGTTGCCCGGCTTGGCCCACCAGGTCGACACGACCCAGCCCTCCGCCGAATAGTACAGCGGCAACGTCTGCGGATAGGCGAGCGTGCGCTTGTACGCCACCCGGTGCGTCGTGCTGTACCACTGCGGGATCGCATAGTAGCCGTGCATCAGCACGCGGTCGAGCGCATGCGTCGCGTCGAGCAGTTGCTCGCGGGTCTCGGCTGCGCCGAGCGCCGCGAGCAACGCGTCGACGGCCGGCGACTTGAGCCCGATGACGTTGTCGGAGCCCCGCTCGTCCGCGAACTTGCTGCCGTAGCGCGCGAACTGCTCGGGGCCCGGCACCTGCACACCCGGAAGGCGGATCGTCGTCATGTCGTAGTCGAATGCTTCGAGACGCTTCTGCAGCAGCGCGAAATCGGCCGTGCGAAACCGCGCATCGATGCCGAGCTTCGCGAGGTTGCGCTGGTACGCAATCACGACCGGCTCGAACGCGGAACCCGCATCGTCGAGGATCTCGAACGTGAACGGCTCGCCCTTCGCATTGCGCAGCGCGCCGTCGCGATACGTCCACCCGGCTGCGGCAAGCAGCGCACGCGCCTTCAGCAGGTTCGCGCGCAGCGAGCCGGGCGGGTTCGTGTTCGGCTGCACGACCATCGGGCCGAACACCGCCGGGTCGAGCTGCGCGCGCAGCGGCTCGAGCAGCTTCAGCTCGCCCGGGCCCGGCGTGCCGGTCGCCTGCAGGTCGGTGTCGGCGAAATAGCTGTCGAGGCGCGTATAGCCGCCGTAGAACAGCTGGCGGTTCAGCCACTCGAAATCGAACGCGAGATCGAGCGCCTGGCGCACCCGCACGTCGCGAAACTGCGGCCGCCGCAGGTTCAGCATGAAGCCCTGCATGCCCGCGCCGTTGTGCTGGCGGAATTCGCGCTTGACGAGCTCGCCGCTGTCGAAGCGCTTGCCGACGTCGCGCCGCACCCAGTTGCGCGCGATGTATTCGACGAGCACGTCGTACTCGCCCGCCTTGAACGCCTCGAGCCGCGCGACGCCGTCGCCGTACAGCTTGTAGACGATCCGCTCGAAGTTGTGGGTGCCCACCCGCACCGGCAGGTCCGCGCCCCAGTAGGCGGGGTTGCGCCGGTACGTAATATTGCGGCCGTTCTCGTAGCGCTCGATCAGGTACGGCCCGCTGCCGATCGGCTGCTCGAACGCGAGCTGGTCGAACGGGATGCGCGTGCCGTCCGCACGCAGCCCCCACTTGCGCGAGAACACCGGCACGCCGCCCGCGATCAGCGGCAGCTCGCGGTTGTGCCGGCGGAACTCGAAGCGCACCGTGGCCGGGTCGACGATCACCGCGCGCGCGATGTCCGCGAAATACGCGGCGAACTGCGGCGCGGCCTGCCTGCTCTTCAGCGTGTCGAACGAAAACTTGACGTCGGCGGCCGTCACCGGGTCGCCGTTCGAGAAGCGCGCGCGCGGGTTCAGGTGGAACGTGACCGACAGGCCGTCCGGCGCGACCGCGATGTCGTCGGCGAGCAGGCCGTACGCGGACGCCGGCTCGTCCGAGCTGCCGGTCGCCAGGCTTTCGAACAGCAGGTCGATGCCGGGCGCGATGTTGCCGCGCATCGTATACGGGTTGAACTTGTCGAACGACGTCAGCCGGTTCGGGTTCGCGAGCACGAGCGTGCCGCCCTTTGGCGCATCCGGGTTCACGTAGTCGAAGTGCTTGAAGCCCGGCGGATACTTCGGCTCGCCGTACTGCGCGATCGCATGGGCGGCATGCGCGGCGGTCGCGGCCAGCGCCGCCTGCACCAGCAGCGCTGTTGCGGTGCGGCCGGCGGCCCGGACGGCACGCGCGAAGCCGGAGCGGGCGCGCGCGGCGGCCCGGGGCGAACCCTGCGTCATAAAGGTCCTGTCGGTCGATTGAAGGTGGCAATGTGCGGGAATTCTACCCATTCGCCCCCGCTTTCAGCCACTGCGCGCCGCGCCGCCGCGGATGCGGGCCGCGCGACCGCAAAAGAAAACCGCCTCGAAAGGCGGTTTTTCACGAACCTGCGACACGCGATACGCGTGCGCATCAACGCCAGCCGTTGTGGCGGCCGCGATCGTGATCCCAGTGGCCGCGGTCATCCCAGCCTCGGCCGCGATGGCGATACCACTCGTCACGGCCCCAGTAGCGGCGGCCGTCCCAGTAGCGATCGCCGTGCCAGCCGATCACGATGGCCGGCGCGGGCGCGACATACGCGGGCGCCGCATACACCGGCGCCGGCTGGTAGACGACCGGCGGCGGCGGCGGCGCGTACACCGGCGCGGGCGCGACGTAGACCGGCGCCGGCACGCCGACGTTGATCCCGACATTGACACCCGCCATTGCTGCGCCCGACACGAGCAAGGTCGCCATACCGGTCATGAGCGACGCAATACGCAAGGTCTTCATGGATTCCTCTTCTGGTTGTTTCGTGGGTGATTCGACTATAGCGGGATGCACCGCCCGCGCATATTTCAAGTTTGTAAGAACTGATGCGCGGGATCGCAACCGGGAAGCGGCGCTAACGTCTTGTTACATTCGCCCCGCCGCAGCCGCCCGGAACGATAACGCAGCGGCCTGACCGTGCCGCGCGCGCGGCGCCACAACGACAAAGAGCGGCACATGCGTGCCGCTCTTCTCATGCTGAGGAATCGCTACCGCGTCAGCGCGACATCATGTTCATGCTGACGTTGTGCATCACCCACATCGTGCCGACGATCAGGATCGCCGCGGTCAGCACCGTGTAGCTGAACGCCATCACGTTCCAGCGCTGCCCGGACGAGCTGTTCATGTGCAGGAAGTACACGAGGTGCACGACGATCTGCACGAACGCCAGCACCGCGAGCGCGACGAGCGACGCATGCGGCGACAGCACGCCCCCCGTCACGAGGCCGAACGACGCGGCCGTGAGCACGACCGACAGGATGAAGCCGGCGACATAGCCGCCGACGCTGCCGTGCCCTTCTTCGAGTTGAGACGAATGCGAATGGGCCATTTAGATCACGCTCGCGAGATAGACAAAGGAAAACACGCAGATCCAGACGATGTCGAGGAAATGCCAGAACAAGCTCAGGCACGTCAGGCGCCGGATGTCGCGATCGCTCAGCTCGGGCCGGGCGACGATCTGCGCGGCCAGCACGATCATCCAGATCAGGCCGGCCGTCACGTGCAGCCCGTGCGTGCCGACCAGCGTGAAGAACGCCGACAGGAACGCACTGCGCTGCGGGCCCGCGCCGTCGGCGATCAGGTGCGAGAACTCACGCATCTCCATCGCGAGAAACGCCGCGCCGAGCACGAACGTCACCGCGAGCCAGCCGAGCGCCGCGCCGCGCTTGCCGCGGTGCGCGCCGAGCATCGCGAAGCCGTACGTGATGCTCGACAGCAGCAGCGCCGCCGTCTCGAGCGCGACGCCCGGAATGTCGAACAGGTCCTTGCCGGTCGGGCCGCCCGCATACTGCTGGCCGAGCACCGCGAAGGTCGCGAACAGCGCCGCGAAGATCACGCAGTCGGTCATCAGGTACAGCCAGAATCCGAACACCGAATGCGACGGCGGATGATCGTCCGCATGCTCGTGCACGTGCAGGTTCGCGTCCAGGGTTTTCTGCAACATCAGTTGGCCTCCAGTTCCACGTCGTCGACGCGCGCGGCCACGCGCGCCTTGTGTCGCGACGCTTCGATCCGCCGCACGGTCGAGGCGGGAATGTAATAACCGTCGTTGTCGCGCGAGCTGTAGATCACCAGCGTCGCGACGATACCGACCACGCCGGCGATCGCGAGCCAGCCGATGTGCCACACCAGCGCGAAGCCGAGCGCGAGGCTGAACACGCCGATCACGAGGCCCGCGCAGGTGTTCGACGGCATGTGGATGTCGCGATACGCCGCCGGATTCGGCCGGCCGTCGCCGCGTGCCTTCATGTCGGCGAACGCATCGAGCGCGCGCACCTGCGGGATGGCCGCGAAGTTGTAGTCCGCCGGCGGCGAGGTGGTCGCCCACTCGAGCGTGCGGCCGCCCCACGGGTCGCCCGTCGTGTCGCGATTCTCGGGCAGGTTGCGGTTGCGGATGCTGACGACGAGCTGGAGCAGCTGGCACGCGATGCCGACCGCGATCAGCACCGCGCCGAACGCGGCGACCAGCAGCCACGGATGCCAGGCCGGGTTGTCGTAGTGGTTCAGGCGGCGCGTCATGCCCATGAAGCCGAGCACGTAGAGCGGCACGAACGCGACGTAGAAACCGATCTGCCAGAACCAGAACGCGGCCTTGCCGAGCGTCTCGTTCAGCTTGAAGCCGAACGCCTTCGGGAACCAGTAGTTGAAGCCCGCGAGATAGCCGAACAGCACGCCGCCAATGATCACGTTATGGAAGTGCGCGATCAGGAACAGGCTGTTGTGCAGCACGAAGTCCGCGCCGGGGATCGCCAGCATCACGCCGGTCATCCCGCCGAGCGTGAACGTGACCATGAAGCCGATCGTCCACAGCACCGGCGTCGTGAATTCGATCCGCCCGCGGTACATCGTGAACAGCCAGTTGAACACCTTCACGCCGGTCGGGATCGCGATGATCATCGTCATGATCCCGAAGAACGCGTTCACGTTCGCGCCCGAGCCCATCGTGAAGAAGTGATGCAGCCACACGAGGAACGACAGCACCATGATCGCGCAGGTCGCGTACACCATCGTCTTGTAGCCGAACAGCGGCTTCTTCGCGAAGGTCGCAATGACTTCCGAGAAGATCCCGAACGCCGGCAGGATCAGGATGTACACCTCCGGATGCCCCCATGCCCAGATCAGGTTCAGGTACAGCATCGCATTGCCGCCCGCCTCGTTCGTGAAGAAGTGCATGCCGAGGTAGCGGTCGAGACCGAGCAGCGCGAGCGTCGCGGTCAGGATCGGGAACGACGCCATGATCAGCACGTTCGTGCAGAGCGCCGTCCACGTGAACACCGGCATCTTCATCAGCGTCATGCCCGGCGCGCGCATCTTGATGATCGTCACGAAGAAGTTCACGCCCGTCAGCAGCGTGCCGACGCCGGAGATCTGCAGCGCCCACAGGTAGTAGTCGACGCCCACTCCAGGGCTGTACTGCAGCTCGGAGAGCGGCGGATACGCGAGCCAGCCCGTCTGCGCGAACTCGCCGATCACGAGCGAGATGTTGATCAGGATCGCGCTGACCGCCGTCATCCAGAAGCTCAGCGAGTTGATGAACGGGAACGCGACGTCGCGCGCGCCGATCTGCAGCGGCACGACCAGGTTCATCAGGCCGACCATGAACACCATCGCCATGAAGAAGATCATGATCACGCCGTGCGCGGTGAAGATCTGGTCGTAGTGGTGCGGCGGCAGGAAGCCAGGCGCGTTGTACGAGAGCGCGAGCTGCAGGCGCATCATGATCGCGTCGGCGAAGCCGCGCAGCAGCATGATGAATGCGACGATGATGTACATCACGCCGATCTTCTTGTGATCGACCGACGTGAGCCATTCGCTCCACAGCCATTTCCACCGGCCGGTGATCGTCAGTGCGGCGAGTATGCCCAGCACGACGAGCCCCATGAAGGCGCCCGCCCCCATGATGATGGGCTGATCGAACGGGATCGCCGAAAGTGTCAGTTTGCCGAACATGCGTTATCCCTTCGTTCCGCAGGCGGCGTCCTTCAGGTCGAGGACGTGGCCATCGTTGTATTTCGCGATGATGTTGTGAAAGAGGCGCGGGTCGACCGACGAGAAGTAGCGCACCGGCGCCTTCTCGCTCGGCTGCGCCACCGTGCCGTATGCGGTCATGTCGAGCCGGTCGGACGATGCCCTGACCTTGCGCACCCATGCGTCGAACTGCTCGCGCGGCTCGGCGAGCGTGCGGAACTTCATGTCGGAGAAGCCGCGGCCGCTGAAGTTGGCGGACGTGCCCGCGTAGTTGCCGGGTTCATCCGCGATCAGGTGCAGGCGCGTCTGCATGCCGGCCATCGCATAGACCTGGCCGCCGAGCTGCGGGATGAAGAACGAGTTCATCACCGAATCCGACGTGATGCGGAAATTCACCGGCGTGCCGACCGGAATCGCGAGCTGGTTCACCGACGCGATGCCGAGCTCCGGATAGATGAACAGCCACTTCCAGTCGAGCGCGACGACCTCGACGTCGATCGGCTTGACCGACGACTCGAGCGGCTTGTACGGGTCGAGCTCGTGCGTGGTCTTCCACGTAAGGATGCCGAGGAACAGGATGATCAGCGTCGGCACCGTCCAGATCACGACCTCGATCGCGGTCGAGTGCGACCACTCCGGCGCATAGGTTGCGTTGCGGTTCGACGCGCGGTAGCGCCACGCGAAGTACAGCGTCAGCAGGATCACCGGCACGACGACGACCAGCATCGCCCACGTCGACGTCGCGATCAGCGCCTTCTCCGCGACGCCGATGCTGCCCTTCGGATTCAGCACGTCGAGCTTGCAGCCGGACAAGCCCAGTGCAGCGGCGAGCGGCAGCAGTCTCGACGCGCCTTTCAAAGCCTTTTCATTCATCACACAGCCTGATTGTCATTGAATCCATCCACGCCCGATGCGCATTCGATCCACGAAAGTGGCCGCATCTTACGGCGATCGGGTTTGTCGAAAATCAACAGATGCGACAAATCATCGTTGCAGGATTTGTCGTGTGTCAGATTGTCGCGGGGTCGCGCGGCGCGCGCGCAGAGAAAGATGCGCGCGCAACCATGCGCGCCTGCGGTCTCCCGCATGCGGCGCATGAAGCACGAGGACGGCGGCGCTCAGCTGTTCGGTGTGGATGCCACGTACGACGATGGCGCGGGAGCGGGGCCGTCCCCTGCCGGCATCTTCGAATGGTCTACTTCGTCGATCAGGCGCGCGACGGTCGGGTCGATCGCATCGGTGAACGGCTTCGGATACAGGCCGACCATCAGCACGATCAGCGCGAGCGACGCGAACATCGCGATCTCGCGGCGGTTCAGGTCGACGAGCTGCGCGATGCGCGGGCTCCTGATCTTGCCGAACACGACGCGCTTGAGCATCCACAGCGTGTACGACGCGCTGAGGACCAGCGTCAGCGCCGCGAGCGCGCCGATCCAGAAGTTGAAGCGGATCGCGCCCATGATGATCATGAATTCGCCGACGAAACCCGACGTGCCGGGCAGCCCGACGTTGGCCATCGAGAACAGGAGCGCGAACGTCGCGAAACGCGGCATCACGCTCGCGACGCCGCCGTAGGCCGCGATCTCGCGCTGCTTCGTGCGGTCGACCAGCACGCTCACGCACAGCAGCATCGCGCCCGCGACGAAGCCGTACGACACGAGCTGCACGATCGCGCCTTCGACGCCGATCTGGTTGAACAGGAACAGGCCGAGCGTGACGAGCCCCATGTGCGCGACCGTCGAATACGCGAGCAGCTTGCCGAGATCGGTTTGCGCGAGCGCGGAGTGCCGCGCGCTGGATCGGGGGCAGGCGCGGCGAAAGAAACGAAATCAAAAGGAAAGGTAGATTTCGTGGATCGCCGGTGTCGGGCAAATGTAAAGCGGCATCGCGCGAAAGCTTGATGCCGCTCAAACGCTACCGGGTTAACCAGCATAATTCGGTTGATTATTTTTTGCAGCGCAGCAATGCGCCTCTTGTCCGCCGATTCGACAACCGCCTGATTTACCTGCGTTATTTTTTGTGCGCCGATGTGCGGTGAAGAGCGGGTTTGAATCGACCGGCATGGCGATACGGCATGCATCGTCCGCCCCGCCCCGACAGCGTCGCGAAACGATCAGTCGAGCAGCAATGAGCATGCCGCGGCACGCCGGTATCGACACGCCGTCTCCCCCAGCATTCACCGCATTGCACCTGATGCACATCCAAAGTAGGCTATTAGCGCGGCGACGTCCGGTGGGTTGTCTGACGGGGACACCGAGCGATGCGCGCCAGCCTGCAGAAAGATGCAGCGCACAAAACCGCCACACTCACGCTGCACATCGCCGTATCGAATCCAAAAGAAGCAATCTGGACTCGACCTGACAGTGGTCGCGTCTCGAACGATGCCAAAGGGGTTCCTGATGGACGCCACCATTGCTGCGGAAAAACCCGTACTGAGCGTCATCATGCCGGTTCACCAAGGTGAACGCTTCATTGGTCACGCGCTCGCGTCCATTGCGGATCAACTCTCACCGACGGAGCGGCAAAGCGTCGAAGTGCTGGTCATCGAGATCGCAAGCGACACGCCTTCTCTCGAAATCGCGCGCACCTTTTCCGATCGCATGCGGCTGCGCATCATGACGCAGCCCGATCTCCGCATGTGGCACGCGAAGACTAATTTTGGCGTGATGCAAGCATCTGCCGACCATGTGTGCTGGCTTCACCAGGACGATCTCTGGCTTCCAGGGCGATTCGACGCGATCAAGTCGTGGATAGCAGACGCACCTGCAGCTGCGCTGCATATCGCACCCAGTCTCTTTGTCGATGCCGAAGGCACGTCGCTCGGCCCCTGGCATTGCCCGCTCGACGCAAGCGGGCTTGTGCCGCATGAAGTGCTCGTTCGCCGTCTGCTCGTGCAGAACTTCGTCGCGGCACCCGCGCCGGTTTTCCGCAAGGATATCTGGCTACAGTGTGGCGGGCTCGACGAGGACCTCTGGTATACGGCCGACTGGGACATCTGGCTCAAGCTGGCCATACAGGGCGACACATACTTCCACGCAGATGTCTTGACGGCGTTCCGGGTCCACGGCTCGTCGTTGACCGTGTCCGGCAGCCGCAATGTCGACGATTTCGCCCGACAGATGAAGATTGTTTTGGCGCGGCATATTGCCGTGCTCGACGAACCGACGCGCAAGAAAATCGAGCCGCTCGCGGAAACTTCGATATTGATCAACACGGCGCTGGCGCGCGCCGGTGCAGGCGACATGAGCCGGTTGCCCGGCTCATTGCATGCGCTGATTTCATTGGGGCCGTCCGGCCTGACCACGCTTCTGCGAGACAGTCGCCTCGTTGAGCGCGTCAGTGCGCGTGTACGCGCCAAGTTCAGGGGGAGCATGTGATGACAATGGGACCTCGCATCCGGTCACTGTTTGGCCCTTACGAGCGTCGCGTCAGCGACGCGTATCGATCGGTTTACGTTGACCTCGATGCATTTTCCGAATGTATCGGGCACTGGCGGCGCGACGCAGCGCGCATCCTCGAAATTGGATGCGGAGAAGGCGCAATGACTGAACGCCTGGCAAGAATCTATCCGCATGCGGAAATCGTCGCAATCGACATTACTCCACGTATCGGCCGCCTTTATCGCGGGCCGGCCGGCAATGTCTCCTTCTTCCAGACGACGGTTCAGGAAATGGCGGCGCAGCGACGTGCACAATTCGATCTCGTGATCCTGGCCGACGTCATCCATCACGTACCGCCGGATCTCCGCATAACACTGTTTGCAGCGGCCAAGACTGCGCTCGCGGAAAATGGTGCGTTCATATTCAAGGATTGGGAACGCGCGGCCAGCCTGATCCATGCGCTCTGTTACGCGTCGGACCGATGGATGACCGGCGACCGGGTCCGGTACATGAATGTGCCGGAAATGCGTCAGGCACTAACCGGCATCTTTGGCCAGAGCGCGATCGCAGAGGAAGCACACATCAAGCCGTGGCGCAACAACATCGCCTTTCTTGTTCATGCATGACACCCCGCCCGCCACTCAAAACGTACTTGCGGAATCTGCTGATCAGGAAACACGAAGCAGCCGGAACAAGGGAGGCGACGTGCGTACGGTCTCGCCAGTCGTTTCATTGCTGAATCAAATCGCATCTGCCAGTCTGCTGAAACACGAATGGCCACGTCCAATCACGATCGCCAGAGACGCTACCACTGTGTGCCATTCCGGGTACGCTTTCCATCTCAGGATTTCGGCATCGCCGCGCCATAGCGATCCGACAACGTGCCATTGCGCTACACCATCCCCTTCGGCCGTGACTGCACAATCGCGCATGCGTTGGCTGGTACGTTTCAAAACTGAATCATTTCGCGCGGCACGGCTCCGGATCGTTGGGATTCGCCAAGCAACACGCCGACCGCGCTTCGAAGCAGCTTGCGTGGCACATTTTCTGCATATTCCCGCATATCGCGCCGACACCAGAAAGCAGCACGGTCAGTGTCTAGCCGATCGAACACCAATAAGCAAACTGGTCAACCAGACAGAACAACTCATACTCGGGGTAAACATGATCTCCAATACGGAAGCATGTCTACAGACGCTGCCCGACCGGAGCGTCCACCTATCCGCGCATTCGTTGTCGGGGCGATTCGGCATGCATGGTCGCCCAGCTCCGGAGGTTCGATCAGGGCGTCGTGAGCGATGGGCAGACTGCGCAACACTGCGCGTTTCCATCGATTGCGAAGACGCTCAACCTCAAGGCGCGTTTCCGCCACGAACAGGCATGACGCAACTCGGCGACCGACTCGATTCGCATCGCAAATGACATCCGTCGGCCTCCGGCATTCGCTTCCGGAAGTGAAGCATGTTGCGGTCGCGACCATGAGCGCAATCGAACCGTGACCGACGAACAGTATTCGCTGCGTTTCACCCGAATCGAAAGAGAAGAGCTTCACGCGTCTCGCGGAAATTTTCATTCAGTATGGGAAATGCTTCGTGATGCAGATGGGTTGCGCGGCATTTGGGGACCATCGGATCATGACCAATACAATCAAAGTCTCGGCAGTCATGCCCTGCCTCAATGAAGAGAAGACGTTGCCGTTGTGCATCAGGAAAGCACAACATTGCTTCGAACGTCTAGGCATCACCGGCCAGGTCGTTGTGGCAGACAACGGCTCCACCGACCGCTCCGTGGAGATCGCTCGGGCACTCGGTGCGAAAGTGGTCCACCAACCGATTCGCGGTTACGGCTCCGCGCTCGCGGCTGCGATCTCGGCAGCCGACGGCGAAATCATCGTCATGGCGGATGCAGACGACTCGTACGATTGGTCGAACATGGACGGGTTCGTCGCCAAGATCGACGAAGGCTACGATTTCGTCATCGGCAATCGCTTCAAGGGGGGCATCATGCCCAAGGCAATGCCCCCCTTGCACCGTTACCTGGGCAACCCTGTCCTGTCGACGATAGCGAGATTGATCTGCCACGTGCCCGTCGGCGATTTCCACTGCGGCATGCGCGCGTTTACGCGTGCGGCATTTGCGCGGATGGAACTGTACACACCGGGCATGGAGTTCGCGTCGGAAATGGTCATGAATGCGGCCCGGAACGGTTTGCGCATCATCGAAATCCCTACCGTTCTGCATCCCGACAAGCGCAATCGTCCGCCCCACTTGCGCTCCTTCCGCGACGGATGGCGACACCTGCGCTTCATCCTGACCTACGCACCCAATCATATCTTCTGGGTACCCGGACTCCTGCTTTTTTCGATCGGCCTGCTATTGATGGGCCTGTTGGCTGGCGGCCCTACGGCCCTTATGGGCCGCTACCTCGGCCCGCACTTCGTGGCCCTCGGCAGCCTCCTGACATTGGTCGGCTTCAATTTCATCACGATGGGCCTGCTAGCCAAAGTCATGCTTGCCGGAAAACACCCCTCCTTGCGTGGACGCATCGTGCGATGGGCCACCGGACCTTGGGCGATGGAAGTCTGCTTGCTGGGCGGCATGACAGCGGTGGCGCTGGGTTTCATTCTCGACGTCGGAATGCTGGTGAAGTGGCTGGCCAATCCATCGCTTCCGATGGAAAACACCGTGCATCTGGCGATGGTGGCGACAACCATAATCGTATTGGGAATGAACTGCGCGTTCTCAGCCTTTCTCCTCAATTTGCTGGTGTCGGAATGGGACAGACCACACGCCCCGACGCACAGCACCGAACCCCATGAGGCACACCATGAAAACGGTTTTCAGAATTGTTGATGCGATACGCGCTGCGTTCAGTTACCGTGACCACGCGTTGCTTCAACGTTACCAGCCACAATATTGCGTAATCCGGACGCCGATCGCGCCGAGGACAGAACGGGACCAGCCAACGGCCCGTCGGGCATGGAGTCGCTACGATCAATGACATGTCATCGAGACCATGCATAAAGACTCGTCATCGTGGCTCCGCCGGCCTGAACTGTTTGGCAGATTCCTGCGCTTCGCGCTCGTGGGCGGGCTGTGCGCGTCGCTAAACCTGGTAATCCTGTGGCTTTTTACAAGCTGGCTTGGATGGAACTATCTGGTGGGTGTGATTTTCTCGTTCTTTTCGGTGAACTGGCTCGGCCTGTCGTTGAACAATCGGTTTACCTTCAATAGGGAATCCAGACCAAGAACCAGGGAGATCAAGCGATATTACGCCACGATGTCAGGCGCCCTTACTCTGAATTTCGTGACGATGTACGCCATGGTCAGTGTGCTGGGAATCAACTACCTTCTCGCCTGCATCCTGCTCACGCTCCTGTTCACGATTTTCAACTTCGTGACCCACTGCGTGTGGACCTTTGCGTCGTGAGGCAGGACCTGATCCTGGGAACGGCAGGCAGGCTGCTGCGACTCGCGAAGCTTTGCCTGACGCAGCCCGCGATCCGTGGGCGACACGCCAGAATGACCGCTGCCAGCCTATGCAGCCCCTCGGTGTCGTTGCACTCTACTTATCGTAAAGCAATTCGCGTGAGTGACAGATCCGGAGACAAGGTATGACGAGTGCCGAGAAGCGCCTGCCGTTCGCCCGGCGACTGTCCTCGCCCGCCACGGCCCTGTTCATCCGGACCGGCGCAGGCGCCTGCATCTGCGCCCTGCTGCTCGCGATCGATCCGCACGTGCCGGGCCTGATGTCGTCGTTCTTCTTCTACCTGCTCTACACGTACGATCGCCCGGTCGCCGAGGCCAGCGTATTGCTGATCCTGCTGGCCGCCGCGATTGCCCCGTTCTGCGGCCGCGTGTCCGCCGTGGCCGCCGCGTGCGGACGCCACCCGTGGCGCATGGCCGCCGTGACCGGTGCCGTGCTCGCGCTCGGCGCGCGCTACGTCTATCACGCGCATCCACTGTCGATGGATGAGTACACCGTCTGGTTCCAGAGCCGCATCTTCGCGAACGGCGCGCTGTCGGGGCAATTCCCGCCGTCGTGGCTCGACCGGCTCATCTATCAGCCATTCCAGAATTACTTCCTGATCGTGTCGCGCGCCAGCGGCGACGTGACCTCCGCCTACTGGCCCGGCTTCGCGCTCGTGATGGCGCCGTTCAGCCTGATCGGCGCCGAATGGCTGTGCAATCCGGTGCTGTCGGCGCTGACCGTCGTCGCGATCGCGCGCACCTGTCGCCTCGTGTTTCCGGAGAACGAAGCAGTGGCCGGCTGGGCGATCCTGTTCACCGTCGCCTCCCCGGTGTTCGCGGGCTCGGGCATTTCATACTTCGCGATGACCAGCCTGCTGCTGGCCAATCTCGTGTTCGTCTGGGGTTTCCTGCAGCCGACCGCGCGCCGCCTGTTCGTCAGCGGCGTCGTCGGCTCGGTTGCGCTGACCTTCCATAATCCGTTGCCCCACACGCTGTTCGCGCTGCCGTGGCTGATCTGGTTTCTCGTCCGCCGCCCGCCGTTGCGACACGCGGCGGCGCTCGTCGCGGGATACGTGCCGCTTGTCCTGCTGCTCGGCCTGGGCTGGATCCTGTTCAAGGCCCATGTGGCAGCCGACGCGGTCGGCCAACTGCCTCACCCGCCGTCCCAAGGCTTCCTCGCGCTGGTCGCGTCGGTGTTTTCGTTGCCCGGCGCATCGATACTCGTCGTCCGCGCGGCCGGCGCCATCAAGCTGTGGGTATGGGCGATGCCGGGCCTCCTGATCCTTGCGGGCATGGGGTACGTGCGCTGGCGGAACAACCGCGCCGTGCAACTGCTCGCCGCGTCGGCCCTCTTGACCTTCTTCGGCTACTTCTTCGTTCCGTTCGATCAGGGGAACGGCTGGGGCTACCGCTATTTCCATCCCGCGTGGGGCGTGCTGCCGATCCTCGCGGGCGCCGCCGTCGCCGGCAGATTCCGCGACGACGACGGCGAAGCGCTGCCGGCATTCCGGAACCTGGCCGGCGCCTTCGTCGTGTGCAGCCTGCTGATCCTCGTGCCGTGGCAGCTTCGCAATATCGAAACGCACGTCAGCGCCCAGCTCGCACGGATACCCGACGCGCCGGCGAACCGGCGCAGCATCGTGTTCGTGTTCGTCGATCGCAACGTGTTCCTCAACGATCTCGTGCAGAACGACCCGTTCCTGCGGAATCGATCGATTCGCATGGTCGGCAAGGGGGAACAGGCGGACGGGGAATTTCTGCGCAGCGCGCACATCGCGGCGACGCCGCTTCCGGCCACCGAATTCGGGCAGGTGTGGCTGCTCGGGCAGTGAAGCGATACGACTGCGCGGCGGGCGCCGGAAAAAGAAAAGCCCCGCAAGTCCGAGAACTTGCGGGGCTTGTTCCGCCATTTCTGGCGGAGACGGAGGGATTCGAACCCTCGATCCAGGTTTTGGCCCAGATGCTCCCTTAGCAGGGGAGTGCCTTCGACCTCTCGGCCACGTCTCCCAAACTTTCGCTCGCACCAGGGAGGCAGTGCGACGAGAACGAAATAATATAGGGTTTCGAACCGCGCGTCAATTTCCGTGATGCATTTTCTTCAACGCATCACGAAAATTTCATCATGCCTGGTCGAGTTCGAATGCCTTGTGCAGCGCGCGGACGGCCAGCTCCATGTATTTCTCGTCGATCAGCACCGAAATCTTGATTTCGGACGTCGAGATCATCTGGATGTTGATGCCCTCCTCCGACAGCGTGCGGAACATCTTGCTCGCGACACCGACGTGCGAACGCATGCCGACGCCGACGACCGACACCTTCGACACCTTCGGGTCGCCCTGCACCTGCTCGGCGTTCACGTGGCCCTTCACCTGGTTGGTGAGGATGTCCATCGCCTTCTGGTAGTCGCCGCGACCGACCGTGAACGTGAAGTCCGTCTTGCCCTCGACGCTCTGGTTCTGGATGATCATGTCGACGTCGACGTTCGCGTCGGCGACCGGGCCGAGGATCTGATACGCGATGCCCGGCTTGTCGGGCACGCCCATCACCGCAATGCGTGCTTCGTCGCGCTGGAACGCGATGCCGGAAATGACTGCCTTTTCCATGGTCTCGTCTTCTTCAAAAGTAATCAGGGTGCCCGAGCGCATTTCCTCGTCGAGCGCAATCAGCGGATCGGTCAGGCTCGACAGCACGCGCGTCTTCACCTGGTATTTGCCGGCGAATTCGACCGAGCGGATCTGCAGGACCTTCGAGCCGAGGCTCGCCATTTCCAGCATCTCCTCGAACGTCACGCGGTCGAGGCGGCGCGCCTCTTCGACGACGCGCGGGTCGGTCGTGTAGACGCCGTCGACGTCCGTGTAGATCAGGCACTCTTCGGCGCTCAGCGCGGCCGCGACCGCCACGGCCGACGTGTCCGAGCCGCCGCGGCCGAGCGTCGTGATGTGGCCGTCCGGGTCGACGCCCTGGAAGCCCGTGATGATCACGACCTTGCCCGCGTCGAGATCCGCCTGCACGCGCTCGTCGTCGATCGAGTGGATGCGCGCTTTCGTGAATGCGCTGTCGGTCTTGATCGGCACTTGCCAGCCGGCATAGCTCACGGCCTCGACGCCGATCTCCTGCAGCGCGATCGACAGCAGGCCGACGCTGACCTGCTCGCCGGTCGACGCGATCATGTCGAGCTCACGCGGGCTCGGCTGGCTCGAAATCTCTTTCGCAAGACCGAGCAGACGGTTGGTTTCGCCGGACATCGCCGAAGGCACGACCACCATCTGGTGCCCGGCCTGATGCCATTTTGCGACGCGTTTCGCGACGTTCTTGATGCGCTCGACCGAGCCCATCGAAGTGCCGCCGTATTTGTGTACGATGAGTGCCATTGTCGTTCTGAACTGGAAGAGAGACCGCACGGGCGCGCTGGGCAGGCCGCGTTGCCGTTCGGTCACGCGGCTTGTGGCTGTGGACGGACGACGAGAGGGACGGCTGGGACGCAACACGCAAGCGTGACGGATTTTGCCCGGAAGGCCGATCAGGCCGCGCAAACCGGGTACGTCACGCGGGAAACCTGCACAAAATGCTCAAAAATCGAGCCGAGCAAACAACTGAGCGTACCCGATCGACGCCCGCTTGACAAGACGGACGCCGCACCGGCGGCCGTTCCGCCGCTGTTTACCAAATAGTGAAAATTGGCGCGGCATCGCCCGCCGCGCAAGGCCCGGTCACGCGATCAGCAGGTCCGGGCGCCATTCGATCCGGCGCCATGCGCCGTCGCCGGCCGCGCCGCCGTCGCGGTTCACGCCGAGCCGCGGCACATAGAGCAGCCGGTCGCCCGCGAACAGCAGCGGCACGTCGCGCTGCCATGCCGGCACGCCGCGCTCCTGGAACAGGTTCTTCAACGTGCGGCCCGGCGCGCCCGGGGCCACGCGCATCCGTTCGCCGCCCGCGCGGGCGCGCGCCACGAGCGGCGCGGCGCGCAGCAGCGTCTCGGGCACCGCATCGGCGTCGCCCGCGCCGGCTGGCGCGAACACGAAGGTGCCGCGCCACGCCGGCAGATGCCAGACCTCCTGCCCGCTCCATGAACACGCGCTGTCGGGGCGCGGCGTGCCATGGCCGTCGTCCGCCGGCTCGCTGCTGTCGCCCGCTTCCCAATAGACGGCGCCGCGGTACAGCCGCAGGCATTGCCCCGCGTGATCGACGCGCAGCGCGTGCGCGTCGTGCGCATCGCGGAGCTGCCGCATCATGTTCGTGAGCCGCGCGGCCGATGCGCCCGGCAGGCCGAGCGTGCGCATCCAGAAGCGCAGCAGGTTCGCGCCGCGCGTGTCGTCGAGCGCGACCAGTGCGTCGCGCGACAGCGCGCGCCCGTCATCGCGCGCCGCGCCGGCGAAATCCAGCTCGGCCAGGTCGTCGAGCAGGCGCTGCGCCGATGCCGCATGTTGCGCGGCGCGGCCGAGCGCATCGCGAAAGCCGGGAAAGTGCACGGCAAGCGCCGGCAGCACGTCGATCCGCAGCGCATTGCGCGCATAGCGCGTGTCGAGGTTCGATTCGTCGTCGATCCACGCGAGCCCGCGCTGCACCGCATAGCGCTCGAGCTGCGCGCGCAGCAGGCGCAGCAGCGGCCGCACGCGCTCGACGCGCACCGCGGCGGGGCGGTAGCGTGGCGCCATCGCCGCGATGCCGGCGATGCCCGCACCGCGCAGCAGCTGCAGCAGCACCGTCTCGGCCTGATCGTCGGCGTGCTGCGCGAGCCACAGTACGTCCGCGCCGTGCCGCTCGCACATCGCATCGAGCGCCGCGTAACGGCTTTCGCGCGCGCTCGCCTCGATCCCTGCGCCGCTGTCGCGCGGCACGTCGACGCGCAGCGCGTCGAATGCGACACCCAGCGACGCGGCAGTCGCCTCCGCATGGGCAGCCCACGCGTCCGCGTTCGCGCTCAGCCCGTGATGCACGTGCAGCGCGATGCAGCGCGACGCGCCCGCGACACGCACGGCCGCGTCGAGCAGCACCGACGAGTCGAGCCCGCCGCTGTACGCGATCGCGATGCGCGCGCCGGACGGCAGCTCGGAAAGTGCAACGCCGACCGCGTCGAGGACGACGCGGTCGGCGGAGAATTCGCTCGGAGGGATCACGATGTGAACGCGCGCGGGTGCGCGCGCCGGGATGAATGCACGCGGCGGGTCATGCGCCCGGCGCGGTTTCCTTGAACTTGCCGTAGGCCATCAGGCGCTCGACGCGGCGCTCGCGCAGCACATCGATGCTCATGCCCTGGAACTGGCGCAGCGAATCGGCGAGCGCACGGCGCAGCAGCGCGGCCATGCCCTTCGGATCGCGGTGCGCGCCGCCGAGCGGCTCGTTGATGATCTTGTCGATCAGGCCAAGCGCCTTCAGGCGATGCGCGGTCAGGCCCAGCGCCTCGGCCGCCTCGGGCGCCTTCGCGGCGCTCTTCCACAGGATCGACGCACAGCCTTCCGGCGAGATCACCGAATAGGTCGAGAACTGCAGCATCATCACGGTATCGGCGACCGCGATCGCGAGCGCGCCGCCCGAACCGCCCTCGCCGATCACCGTCGTGATGATCGGCGTCTTCAGCTCGGCCATCACGTACAGGTTGCGGCCGATCGCCTCGGACTGGCCGCGCTCTTCCGCGCCGATGCCCGGATACGCGCCCGGCGTATCGACGAACGTGAAGATCGGCAGGCCGAACTTCTCGGCGAGGCGCATCAGGCGCTCGGCCTTGCGATAGCCTTCCGGGCGCGGCATCCCGAAGTTGCGCGCCGCGCGCTCCTTCGTGTCGCGGCCCTTCTGGTGGCCGATCACCATGCACGGATGGCCGCCGAAGCGCGCGAGGCCGCCGACGATCGACAGGTCGTCCGCGAACGCGCGGTCGCCGTGCAGCTCGTGGAAGTCGGTAAACAGTTCGGCGACGTAGTCGAGCGTGTACGGACGCTGCGGATGCCGCGCGATCTGCGAGACCTGCCACGGCGACAGGTTCGCGTACAGGTCCTTCGTCAGTTGCTGGCTCTTCTTCGACAACCGCTCGATTTCTTCCGAAATATCGACAGCCGAGTCGTCCTGCACGAATCGCAGCTCTTCGATCTTGGCCTCGAGTTCGGCGATCGGCTGTTCGAAATCCAGAAACGTGGTCTTCATGTGTTTGAATCCTTGGGTCTTGCGGCAGCGCGTATTCTACCCGCGCGGGCGGCGCTCAAAACCGGCTCTCAACTATTGATGTTTAAAACCCGATAGCCCCGGTCAGCCCTCGGCGTCCTGCGAATCCAGGCTGCGCCACATATACCAGGTTGCGACGGTGCGCCACGGCTCCCAGTTGGCCGCCACTTCCCGCGCCTCGCTGCGCGTGACCGGCTCCCCGCTGAAATAATTGACGCTGATCGCGCGGATCAGGCCCGGATCGTCGAGCGGCAGCACGTCCGGCCGCGACAGGTTGAAGATCAGGAACATTTCCGCGGTCCAGCGGCTGATGCCGCGGATCTGCGTCAGTTCAGCGATCACGTCCTCGTCGTCCATCGACGTCCATTTGTCGACATGCAGCGCCCCCGACACGAAGTGCTGCGCGAGATCGAGGATGTATTCGGTCTTGCGCTTCGACAACCCGCACGCGATCAGCTTGTCCGCGCCGAGCTTGATCACCTGCTGCGGCGCGAGCTTCGGGCAGGCCATTTCGATGCGCGCCCACACCGATTGCGCGGACGCCACCGAGATCTGCTGGCCCACCACCGAGCGCGCGAGCGTGACGAACGGATCGCCGCGCTTGACGAGATGCGCGGGGCCGAACTTCGGGATCAGCTTCTTCAGGATGCGGTCGCGCTTGACGAGATCGGCACATGCCTTGTCCCAGTATGCGGGGCGCACGACGACGTCGACGCCGTCGATCTCCGCCGGCGCGACCGTGTCGGACACGCGGGCCTTGCGGCCCGCGACATCGACGGCCGGCACGGCGCCGTCGACCTGCACCGCGTCGACGCCCTTCGCCCGCGCCGGCTTCGCCGTCGCCGGCTGCGCCTGACCGTTGAACGCGCCGTTCGGCGCGACGCGTTTCGCATCCGCCTTCGCCGCGGGCGCGCGCTTGGCTGCCGGACGCGCAGCGACATGCGTCGCGCGCTTGACCGGCGCTTTTCTGGCCGTTGCCATCTTGCCTCCTACCTGACGAATCGGTCAGTGGAACGCACCGCGCTCATACGCGACGCCATTCGGTCGATCCGCCCGGTTTGTCTTCAAGCGCGATACCCGCATCGAGCAGTTCCGCCCGGATCCGGTCCGCTTCGGCATAGTCCTTCGCTTGTTTCGCCGCGCCGCGCGCGGCGATCTTCGCTTCGATCTCGTCGGCCGACAGCCCGCCTTCCTGCGCGGCACCCGCCGCCTGCTGCAGGAATGCGCGCGGCTCGCGGCCGAGCAATCCCAACAATCCGCCCAGATGCTTCAGCTGGCGCGCGAGCGCCGCGTCGCCCGTGCGGTTCACCTCGCCCGCCAGCTCGAACAGCACCGACACCGCGAGCGACGAGTTGAAGTCGTCGTTCATCGCGGCCGCGAAGCGCTGCGCGTGCGGCTCGTTCCAGTCGAGCGCGGCCGCATCGGGCGTCACGTCCTTCAGTGCGGTGTAGAGCCGCGTCAGCGACGCGCGCGCATCGTCGAGATGCACGTCGCTGTAGTTGAGCGGCGACCGGTAATGCGTGCGCGTGATGAAGAAGCGCATCACTTCCGCATCGTACTTCTCGAGCACTTCGCGGATCGTGAAGAAGTTGCCGAGCGATTTCGACATCTTCTCGCTGTCGACCTGCACGAAGCCGTTGTGCATCCAGTAATTGACGAACGTCTGGCCGGTCGCGCCTTCGCTCTGCGCGATCTCGTTCTCGTGGTGCGGGAACTGCAGGTCCTGGCCGCCGCCGTGAATGTCGAAGTGATCGCCGAGCAGCGTGCAGCCCATCGCCGAGCATTCGATGTGCCAGCCTGGCCGGCCCGGGCCGTACTTCGATTCCCACGACGTGTCGGCCGGCTCCTCCGGCTTCGCGCGCTTCCACAGCACGAAGTCGAGCGGATCTTCCTTCGCGTCGTTCGCGGCGACGCGCTCGCCGGCGCGCAGGTCGTCGAGCGACTTGCCGGACAGCTTCCCGTAGTTCGCGAACTTGCGCACCGAATAGTTGACGTCGCCGTCGGCCGCCTGGTACGCGTAACCGTTTGCCTCGAGCGTCTCGATCATCCCGAGCATCTGCGGAATGAACCGGGTCGCGCGCGGCTCGATGTCCGGCCGCTCGACGCCGAGCGCACCGACATCCTCGTGCATCGCGGCGATGAAACGGTCGGTCAGCGACTTGATCGTCTCGCCGTTCTCGACCGCGCGGCGGATGATCTTGTCGTCGATGTCGGTGATGTTGCGCACGTACGTGACCCGGTAGCCGATCGCACGCAGCCAGCGCTGCACCAGGTCGAACACGACCATCATGCGCGCGTGGCCCACGTGACAATAGTCGTAGACGGTGATCCCGCATACGTACATCCGCACCTCGCCGGGCTGGCGCGGCACGAAAACTTGCTTGTCACGCGCGAGCGTGTTGTAGATGCGCAGTGATTCCATAGAGATGAACCGTGAGCCGAAGGAAACCGCCCTGGCGATGCTCGCCCAGCATGCGAAACGATCGAACCGCCGCCGCGGCGTCGTGCCGCGCGTCCTCGTATCACATGGGGCGGTCAGGCTGCAAGCACAGCGGTGACGGCCACGAGAGGCAAAAAGAAAGACTGCCTGCGGCTCGCCGGAACGCGCAGACGTTTTGTTAGAATGGCTCGGAGTATAACATTCCGATTTACGCCTATGAAATCTCCTCGCGGCCGTGCGCAGCGCACTGCGACCCTCGTTGCGACCGCCGTCATGGGCGCCGCGCTGACGCTTCTGCCGGCCGCCGCGGCCCTCGCGCAGAAGGCCCCGTCCACCGCCGACGGCACGCCCGAGATCGACACGTCGATCGCCGGCAAACAGTGGAAACAGGCGCTCGCGCAGCTCGACGCGCGCATCGCCGCGAACCCGCACGACGTGCAGGCGCAATTCAAGCGCGGCACCGTGCTCGCCCGCCTGAACCGCGATGACGATGCGATCCAGCAGTTCGTCTCGATCACCCAGGCCTACCCCGAACTGCCCGAGCCGTACAACAACCTCGCGGCGCTCTACGCGAAGCACGGCCGCTACGACGAGGCGCGCGCCGCGCTCGTCACCGCCACGCAGTCGAACCCGAGCTACACGCTCGCGTACGAGAACCTCGGCGACCTGTACCTGCGCCTCGCGGCCGAATCGTACAAGCGCGCGCAATCGCTCGGCCGCACGAGCGGCCCGACCGCGCAGCGCCTCGCCGACCTGCAGAAGATCATCACGCCGCCGAAACCCGCGCCCGGCGCCCGCGCCGCCGCGCCGTCGACGCGCGCGTATTCCGAGCGCGCGGCCGCGAACGTGACCACCACCACCACGCTGCCGCTGTCGCCGACGTTCCAGTTCGGCGGCCCGTCCGGCGCGATGGCCGCCCCCTACGTCGCGCCGGCGCAGTAAGCGGCGCGCGGCACTTCACCCACCCAACCAGAGGATCGCAATGAAACGTCTGTTGCTGGCGCTTGGCGGCGCCGCCCTGCTCGCGACCGCGCCCGCGTTCGCGCAAACGGCCACCGCACACCCTGTCGTGCAGTTGAAGACCTCGCAGGGCGACATCCGCGTCGAGCTGTATCCGGAGAAGGCGCCGAAGACGGTCGCCAACTTCCTTGACTACGTGAAGGCCGGCCAGTACAACGGCACGATCTTCCATCGCGTGATCAAGGGCTTCATGATCCAGGGCGGCGGCTACAAGGCGAACTTCGACGAGAAGCCGACGCGCGCGCCGATCCCGCTCGAGAGCCGCAATGGTCTGAAGAACGCGACGGGCACGATCGCGATGGCGCGTACGAGCGACCCGAATTCGGCGACCGCGCAATTCTTCATCAACACGGTGGACAACGGCGGCCTCGATTACCCGAACCCGGACGGCAACGGCTACGCGGTGTTCGGCAAGGTCGTGTCGGGCCTCGATGTCGTGAAGAAGATCGAAGCGGTGCCGACGACGGTGCGCGGCCCGATGCGCGACGTGCCGGAGCAGGCCGTCCTGATCGAATCGGCGAGCATCGTCTCGAAATAACCCGGCCGGACCCGTTCCGGCGCCTCACGCGGCCGCGTCGCACGACCGGCCGCGTGCCATTTAAACCGCCCTATCGAAGGAATTCATCATGGTTGAACTGCACACGAACCACGGCGTGATCAAGCTCGAACTCGACGCCGAGAAAGCACCGAAGACGGTCGAGAACTTCCTGAACTACGTGAAGAAGGGCCACTACGACGGCACGGTGTTCCACCGCGTGATCAACGGCTTCATGATCCAGGGCGGCGGCTTCGAGCCGGGCCTGAAGCAGAAGCCGACGGACGCGCCGATCGACAACGAGGCGAACAACGGCCTGAAGAACGACACGTACACGATCGCGATGGCGCGCACCAACGATCCGCACTCGGCGACCGCCCAGTTCTTCATCAACGTGAACGACAACGACTTCCTGAACCACTCGTCGCCGACGCCGCAGGGCTGGGGCTACACGGTGTTCGGCAAGGTCGTCGAAGGCCAGGACGTGGTCGACAAGATCAAGGCCGTGAAGACGGGCAATGCCGGCTTCCATCAGGACGTCCCGACCGACGACGTCGTGATCGAGAAGGCCGTCGTCGTCTGACGGCCGGCGACGGAGGCACTTCGATGCTGCAGGAGACTCCGCCGCGAAGCGTCTCTGCGGGCGTGCCCGGCGAGCGCGAATACGCGCAGGCCGCACGCCCGTTCCTGTTCCTGTCCGACCTGCACCTGAGCGAGTCGATTCCGAAGACGGTCGCCGCGTTCGAGCATTTCGTGCGATACACGGCGGACAGCGCCGATTCGGTGTTCATCCTCGGCGACCTGTTCGAATACTGGATCGGCGACGACGTGCTCGACGACGATCCGTTCGCCGCGCGCATGGCCGCGCTGCTGCATACGTTCTCAGAGCGCGGCATCGCGCTGTACGTGATGCACGGCAACCGCGATTTCCTGCTCGGCAGGCGCTTCATGAAGGCGGCCGGCGCGATGCTGCTGCCCGATCCGGCGCTGATCATGGCGTTCGGCCAGCGCATCGTGCTCGCGCACGGCGACGCGCAATGCACGGCCGACCGCGGCTATCAGATGTTCCGTCGCTTCGCGCGCAACCGCGTCGCGCAGTGGCTGTTTCTCGCGTGGCCGTTTCGCTGGCGCCGCGCGCTCGCGCAGCGCATGCGCGCGAACAGCGAAGCCGGCCGGATGCGCCCCGCTTCGCCGCTCTACGACGTCACGCGCGAAGGTGTCGCGGCGCTATTCAGGAAAAGCCGTGCGAGCGTGATGATCCACGGCCATACGCATCGCCCCGCGCGCCACCTCGAACCGGGCGGCGTGCGCTGGGTGCTGCCGGACTGGGATCTCGATCACGGCGTGCCGCCGCGTGGCGGCTATCTGCGCGTCGACGCGGACGGCATCCGCGCGCTGCCGCTCGACTGACGGCCAACCGGCCGTCGGCCAGGCCCAGCAATCGCGGGCAGGCGAGCCGCCGCCAGTACGGCGGCCGCCCCGATCTTCCTACGACTGGCGTTCGACCGCCTTGCCTTCCAGCACCGCCGACAGGCGGCGCAAGTCGAGCCGCGCCGCGTCGGCGCCCTGCAGCGATTCGAGATGGGTGCCCAGTTGCTCGAGCGCCGCGACGATTTCATCGACGCGCTGGGTTTCCTTCGCCGCATGATCGATCAGCCCGTGGATCGCGAGCGACATCGGATCGTCCGCATTCGGCGTGATGCCGTATGCGCAGAACGCCGCGCGCTCGGGCTGCGGCTTCGGCTGCGCCGGCATCACGACGCGCGCCGGGTTGCCGACCGCCGTGCCGCCCGCCGGCACCGGCTTCACGACCACCGCGTTCGAGCCGATCTTCGCGCCCTCGCCGACCGTGAACCCGCCGAGCACCTTCGCGCCCGCGCCGACGATCACGCCGGCCTCGAGCGTCGGGTGACGCTTCGCGCCGCGCGTGAGCGACGTGCCGCCGAGCGTCACGCCCTGGTAGATCGTGCAATCGTTGCCGACGATCGCCGTCTCGCCGATCACGACGCCCATCCCGTGGTCGATGAACACCCGCCGGCCGATCGTCGCGCCCGGGTGGATCTCGATGCCGGTCAGGAACCGGCCGACCTGCGACGCGAAGCGCGCGACCCAGTACCGCTTCGCGCGCCAGCATGCATGCGCGAAACGGTGCAGCACGAGCGCATGCAACCCCGGATAACAGGTCAGCACTTCCCAGGCACTGCGAGCGGCGGGATCCCGCTCGCGTATCGTCGCAACGTCTTCGCGAAGTCTCGTGAACATGGTCTGATCTGGGAAAAGGGCCGGCGCACACCGCCGGCAATGGCCGGCGCTTATTACGCCGGCTGATTTCTATATGACGTTCGGCGATTGTAGGGCGAGTCGCGCGCGCCCGCACGGCGTCGCGCGTTCACCCCGCACACGGCGCGGGTATTCGCGCCGCGGCGCGTCAGGCGCCGCCTTCCGGCGTGCGCGACTTCAGCAGGATGTGCTTCGCGATGCCACGCAGGATGTTCACTTCCTCCCGCTCCAGCCCGGTGCGCGCGAACAGGCGCCGCAGCCGCGGCATCAGCTTCTTCGGATTGCGCGGGTCGAGAAAATCGAGCGCGATCAGCGCGTTCTCGAGGTGCACGTACATCCGCTCGATCTCGTCGCTCTGCGCGAGCGTGCCGGCCTCCGGCAGATGCGCCGGCGCGCTGGCCTGCTCGAGAAACGCGATGCGCAACTCGTAGGCCAGCACCTGCACCGCCTGGGCCAGATTCAGCGAACTGTAGGCCGGGTTCGCCGGGATATGCGCGAGCGCACTGCACTGCTCGACGTGCTCGTTCGACAGGCCGGTGCGCTCGTTGCCGAACACGAGCGCGATATCGCCTGCGCCGACCTGCCGCCCCGCCTGCTCGGCTGCCGCGCGCGGCGCAAGGCGCGGCGGGCCATATTCGCGCGACCGCGCGGTCAGCGCGATCGACCAGTGCACGCCGGACAGCGCGTCGCCGAGCGTCGGCACGACGTGCGCGGACGCGAGCACGTCGTCCGCCCCGCTCGCCATCGCGATCGCCTCGGGGTCGCTCTGCACGTGCGGCACACGCGGCGCGACCAGCACGAGCCGCGAGAAGCCCATCGTCTTCAGCGCGCGCGCAGCTGCGCCGACGTTGCCGGGATGGCTCGGCTCGACGAGCACGAAGCGGGTTGACGTAAAGCCGCCGCTGAGCGGCCCGGTCGACTGCGCCGCGTCGGACGCGGACGGCGCAGCAAGGTTCTGCAAAGTTTCCAACACCATACGACTCGATTCACCAGAATGGCCGTATGGTATCGCCAACGCCTCGGCAAGCCCACCTGTCCGGACGGCCAGTGGGGTTTCCCCGAATGCGGGCTGCCTAAGCGAGCCGAAAGTCGGGTAAAATCATGCCTTTATACGCGTCGCACCTGCAGCGGCGCGGGTCGTTCCCGCTCTTTGTCAATTCGCGTCTCATCTCGTCCCGGCACCCCTGCGCGCCGGGCGGGTCGTTCCACTTTCGTGGCGGCTTCCTGCCGCCGGCTACAGGATCCTGGCTCATGCATCCCATGCTCAACATCGCTGTCAAGGCTGCGCGCCGCGCCGGACAGATCATCAACCGCGCGTCCCTCGATCTCGACATGATCGAGATCCGCAAGAAGCAGCAGAACGACTTCGTCACCGAAGTGGACAAGGCCGCCGAAGACGCGATCATCGAGACGCTGAAGACCGCCTACCCCGATCACGCGATCCTCGCGGAAGAATCGGGCGAATCCGAGAACGAATCCGAATTCCAGTGGATCATCGATCCGCTCGACGGCACGACCAACTTCATCCACGGCTTCCCGTACTACTGCGTGTCGATCGCGCTCGCGCACAAGGGCGTCGTCACGCAGGCCGTCGTCTACGATCCGAACAAGAACGACCTGTTCACCGCCACGCGCGGCCGCGGCGCGTACCTGAACGACCGCCGCATCCGCGTCGGCCGTCGCGATCGCCTGTCGGAATCGCTGATCGGCACGGGCTTCCCGTTCCGCGAGAAGGACGGCCTTGACGCGTACGCGCGCCTCTTCACCGAAATGACCCAGGCGTGCACGGGCCTGCGCCGTCCGGGCGCGGCCGCGCTCGACCTCGCGAACGTCGCGGCGGGCCGCCTCGACGGCTTCTTCGAGCAGGGCATCAACGTGTGGGACATGGCCGCAGGCAGCCTGCTGATCACCGAGGCCGGCGGCCTCGTCGGCAACTACACGGGCGACGCCGATTTCCTGCATCGTCACGAGATCGTCGCGGCGAACCCGAAGGTCTACGCGCAGATGATCCCGATCCTGAACCGCTACAGCCGCGTGCACCCGGCCGCGGAATAACGCCGCGGCGCGTGGGGCACACCGACGGCCCGAGCCCGCCACGCGCGGCTCGGGCCGTTGTCATTTCCGGTTTGTCGAATCGTGCGGCGACATGCGAGAGGATTCGAATATCGGACCCCGTACTGTTCGCGCAAAAGAGGACATCCCGATGATGAACGTCGATCAGGGTACGGCTTCGATCTTTGGCCTCGTCGGTTCGGCCGTGTCGCTTTTGGCGGCCATTCCGTACGGACTCGCGATTTTCCGGCGTGCCGTGCGTCCCCATCTGTTCACATGGCTGATCTGGTCCGTCGTCACGGCAATCGCCGCGGCGGGCCAGTGGGTCGCCGGTGCGGGCCCTTCCGCGTGGTGCACGGCGGCGATCGCCGCGACGTGCTTTCTGACCTTCGTCGCCAGCATCTTTCGAGGCGAGCGCGGCTGGACCGTATCCGATTGGGTCTTTCTCGGCGCCGCCTTTTCGGCCATCCCTGCCTGGATCCTGACCCAGGATCCGACGGTCTCGGTCTGCCTCGTCACGCTGATCGAACTGGCTGGACTCGGCCCGACCATCCGCAAGACGTTCCGCGATCCGTGGAGCGAAAGCCTCGCGTATTTCGCACTGTGCGTCGTCAAATATGCGCTGGCCGTGCTGGCCCTGCGAACGTGGAGCGTGGCGGTCGCGTTCTATCCGATCGTCAACATCGGCGCATCGGTCGGCGTGTGCATGCTGATGATCGTTCGGCGTCGATTGCTGTCGCGTGCGTGAGCGGCGCCAACAGGCAACGCTGCCGGTTCGCGATCCGCCCGCAGAAGCATGCGCCGACGCAGCCCCCACTGGCCAAAAGGCGAATATCGCGCAGGCAAGTCGAGCCCACTGGTAAACTCGGGCACCAAAGAAACTTCACGCCAGACCTATGAGCACCATGCCGACCGATGCCCTCGCCGGCCATACGCCGATGATGCAGCAGTATCTTCGCATCAAGGCCGACCACCCCGACACGCTCGTCTTCTACCGGATGGGCGACTTCTACGAGCTATTCTTCGAGGATGCAGAAAAGGCCGCACGCCTGCTCGACCTGACCCTCACGCAGCGCGGTGCGTCCGCCGGCAATCCAATCAGGATGGCCGGGGTGCCGCATCACGCGGTCGAGCAATACCTCGCGAAGCTCGTAAAGATGGGCGAATCGGTCGCGCTCTGCGAGCAGATCGGCGACCCGGCCACGTCGAAGGGCCCCGTCGAGCGCAAGGTCGTGCGCGTCGTCACGCCGGGCACGCTGACCGACGCCGCGCTGCTGTCCGACAAGAACGACGTCTACCTGCTCGCGATGTGCGTCGGCCACAACAAGCGCGGCGTGACGACCAACGTCGGCCTCGCGTGGCTCAACCTCGCGAGCGGCGCGCTGCGCCTCGCCGAGATCGAGCCCGACCAGCTCGGCGCCGCGCTGGAGCGCATCCGCCCGGCCGAGATCCTGACGGCCGACGGGCAGACCGACGCGATTCCGGCCGCCGCCGGCGCGCTCAAGCGCGTGCCTGCGTGGCATTTCGACATCGCGTCGGGCACGCAGCGCCTGTGCGACCAGCTCGACGTCGCGAGCCTCGACGGTTTCGGCGCGCACTCGCTGACGAGCGCCTGCGGCGCCGCGGGCGCGCTGCTGCTGTATGCGGCGGCCACCCAGGGCCAGCAGCTGCGACACGTGCGCAGCCTGAAGGTCGAGAACGAAACCGAGTACATCGGGCTCGATCCGTCCACGCGCCGCAACCTCGAACTGACCGAGACACTGCGCGGCACCGAATCGCCGACCCTGTATTCATTGCTCGATACCTGCTGCACGACGATGGGCAGCCGGCTGCTGCGCCATTGGCTGCACCATCCGCCACGCGCATCCGTCGCCGCGCAGTCGCGCCAGCAGGCGATCGGCGCGCTGCTCGACGCTCCCGCGGATGCAAGCCTCGACGCGTTGCGCAGCGCGCTGCGCCAGATCGCCGACGTCGAACGGATCACCGGGCGCCTCGCGCTGCTGTCCGCGCGTCCGCGCGACCTGTCGAGCCTGCGCGACACGTTCGCCGCGCTGCCGGCGCTGCGCGAGCGCATCGGGCCGATCGTCGGCAATGCGGATTCGCTCGCGCGCCTCGACGCGGCGCTCGTGCCGCCCGCGGAATGCCTCGACCTGCTGACGAGCGCGATCGCCACCGAGCCGGCCGCGATGGTGCGCGACGGCGGCGTGATCGCGCGCGGCTACGACGCGGAGCTCGACGAGCTGCGCGACATCTCGGAAAACTGCGGGCAGTTCCTGATCGATCTCGAGGCGCGCGAGCGCGCCCGCACCGGCATCGCGAACCTGCGCGTCGAATACAACAAGGTGCACGGCTTCTACATCGAGGTCACGCGCGGGCAGACGGACAAGGTGCCGGACGACTACCGCCGCCGCCAGACGCTGAAGAACGCCGAACGCTACATCACGCCCGAGCTGAAGACCTTCGAGGACAAGGCGCTGTCCGCGCAGGAACGTGCGCTGGCACGCGAGCGCGCGCTGTACGACGCGGTGCTGCAGGCGCTGCTGCCGTTCATCCCCGAATGCCAGCGCGTCGCGTCCGCGCTCGCTGAGCTCGACCTGCTCGCCGCGTTCGCCGAGCGTGCACGCGCGCTCGACTGGGTCGCGCCGGCGTTCACCGACGAGATCGGCATCGAGATCGAGCAGGGCCGGCATCCGGTCGTCGAGGCGCAGGTCGAGCAGTTCATCGCGAACGACTGCACGCTCGGCGCCGAGCGCAAGCTGTTGCTGATCACCGGCCCGAACATGGGCGGTAAGTCGACGTTCATGCGGCAGACGGCGCTGATCGCGCTGATGGCCTACGTCGGCAGCTACGTGCCGGCCAAGGCGGCCTGCTTCGGCCCGATCGACCGGATCTTCACCCGCATCGGCGCGGCGGACGACCTCGCCGGCGGCCGCTCGACGTTCATGGTCGAGATGACCGAAGCGGCGGCGATCCTCAACGACGCGACGCCGCAAAGCCTCGTGCTGATGGACGAAATCGGCCGCGGCACGTCGACGTTCGACGGCCTCGCGCTCGCGTGGGCGATCGCGCGGCACCTGCTCGCGCACAACGGCTGCTATACGCTGTTCGCGACGCACTACTTCGAACTGACGCAACTGCCGGCCGAGTTCCCGCATGCGGCCAACGTGCATCTGTCGGCAGTCGAGCATGGCCATGGCATCGTGTTCCTGCATGCGGTCAACGAAGGCCCCGCGAACCAGAGCTACGGCCTGCAGGTTGCCCAGCTCGCGGGCGTTCCGGCGCCGGTGATCCGCGCGGCGCGCAAGCATCTTGCCTATCTGGAGCAGCAGTCCGCCGCGCAGCACACCCCGCAGCTGGACCTGTTCAGCATGCAGCCGGCGGCCGACACGCTCGAATGCGCGGAGGCGCCGGCGCAACCGGCCGCCCCCCACCCGGCGCTCGAAAAACTGCGCGACATCGACCCCGACGACCTGAAACCGCGTGAGGCACTCGACCTGCTGTACGAACTGCGCGCCCTCGCGCAGTCGCACGATGCCGACGGGCTTGCGTAAGCACACCGCGTCCGGCCTGTGCACGCGCGTCGCTGCAGCGTTCGCTGCGGCGGCGCTGGCGGTGCTGCTGCCCGCGGTCGCCCACGCGGCGCCCGCGAAGCGAGCCAGTGCGCCCGCGCCCTATTCGTTCGCCGTCGTCTCCGGCGTGCTCGGCTCGCCTGCGGACGAACCGGCCGCCCAACGAATGCTCGAAGCGATGGCCCGTGAGCGCAATCTTGCGTTCGTCGTGTACGCCGGCAACCTGAAGGGGACGAAAGAAGCCTGCCGGGACGCGGTGTACATGCAGCGCGGCGCCCTGCTCGATTCGGCGCGCGTGCCGCTCGTCTTCATTCCCGGCCACGACGACTGGGTCACGTGCAACACCGCGGCGGGCGGCGGCTACGATCCGGTCGAGCGGCTCGACTACCTGCGCCAGACCTTGCTCGCCGACGCGGCGCTGCCCGATCCTGGCGCACTGCAGATCACGCGCGAAAGCGAAGTCGCGCGCTTCCGGCCATATCGAGAGAACGCGCGCTGGGTACGCGACGACATCGTGTACGTCGCGCTCAACGCACCCGCGCCGAACAATCACTTTTCAACGGCCGGCGGCCGCAACGGCGAGTTCGAGGATCGGATCATCGCGAACGGCTTCTGGATCGACCATGCGGCCGAATACGCGAAGCGGCGCGATGCGCGCGCACTGGTGCTGATATTCGAAGGCGATCCGCAATTCGATCGCTACGAACGCGCGGAGCGCTTCGCGTGGCTGCGGTTCAACCGCCCGCGCACGCGCGATGGCTTTCGTGAATTGAAGCGCACGCTGGTGAAGGCAGCGGCAACCTTTCGCGGCCCGATACTCGTGATGCATGCGAGCGGCGCGCCACTTGCGAACGGCTTCGTGATCGACCGGCCGCTGCGGTCGGATGGCGGAGAATTCATCGGCAACGTGACGCGCGTCGCGATCGGGCCGCGCCAGCCGGCGAGTCAGTGGGTAAGGGTCGGTGTGTCGCCCGCACGGCAGACGCGTTTCAGCGTCAGCGTGCAGGACGTGCCGAAAAACCTGCCGGTGCCGCCAGCCTTGCCGGCCGCACCGCATGACGACGTGCCGCTGCCGCAGATGCCGGAAATCCCGGCATTGCCGGCACTGCCGGACGCATCGTCGGCGCCGCCGCTACCGGGCGACAGCACGGCGCCGTATGGTGCTTCGGGTGCTTCAGGCCCTGCGCCGGCACCCTGACCGGCCCCGACGCAACGCGCGCCCGCCCGCTCAGTGCAGCGTGCGCCCTGACGGTTCGCCGTCCTCGTCGTCCTCATCCTCGTCGACGATTTCCAGCCCGTCCGCGCCATGCGCGTGCTCATGCTCGATTTCGTCCTCGGTGGCGACGCGGACGTCCTTCACGGTCAGCGAGAAACGCAGCGCCATGCCGGCGAGCGGATGGTTGCCGTCGAGCACGACCTTGTCCTCGGCGATGTCCGTCACCGTGTAGATCAGCGAATCGACCTCTTCGTCGCCGTCTTCCGGCGTGCCTTCGAACTGCATGCCCACTTCGAGCGGCTCGGGAAAACGATCGCGCGGCTCGACCTTCACGAGCTCCGGGTCGTAATCGCCGAACGCATCCTGCGGCTCCAGCTGGACCTGCGCCTGGTATCCCGGTTCCTGGCCATCGAGCTGTTCCTCGATCTTGGGGAACGTGCCATCATAGCCGCCGTGCAGATAGACCATCGGCTCGTCGCTTTCCTCGATCAGATTGCCTTGCGCATCCGACAGCTTGTAAGCGACCGACACGACGGTGTTTTTTGCGATTTTCATCCAATTCTCCCAAATACAAGTCCCATTATACGATGCGCAACCGGTCTCCAGCCGAACCGCGGGACGGCGCCGCCGCCTCAATCGGCGCGCCGCCCACCGATCTTCCCACGCCGCTGCTCGGCGGCCTCACCCCGGCGCAATTCATGCGCCGCTACTGGCAGAAAAAGCCGCTGCTGGTCCGCCAGGCGGTCCCCCGCGTGAAGCCCCCGCTCACGCGCGACGCACTGTTCGAGCTGGCCGGCGACTACGACGCCGAAGCACGTCTGATCACGCATTTTCGTAACAAGTGGCAACTGGCTCACGGCCCGTTCGACGCCGACGCGCTGCCGCCCGTCACCCGCAAGGCCTGGACCCTGATGATCCAGGGGCTCGACCTGCATGTCGGTGCGGCGCGCGCGCTGCTCGAACGCTTCCGCTTCATCCCGGATGCGCGCCTCGACGACCTGATGATCTCGTACGCGACGGACGGCGGCGGCGTCGGCCCGCACTTCGACTCGTACGACGTGTTCCTGCTGCAGGTCGAGGGCAAGCGCCGCTGGCGCATCGGCGCGCAAAAGGACCTGTCGCTCCAGCCGGGCGTGCCGCTGAAGATCCTCGAGCATTTCGAACCGAGCGAAGAATGGGTGCTCGAGCCGGGCGACATGCTCTACCTGCCGCCGCACATCGCGCACGACGGCGTGGCCGAAGGCGAGTGCATGACCTGCTCCGTCGGCTTTCGCGCCCCGTCCGCCGGCGAATTGGGCGCGCAGTTCCTCTACTACCTCGCGGAGCGCGGCGGCCTGCGCAACGGCGCGCGCAGCGACGACCTCTATCGCGACCCGAAGCAGCCCGCAGTCGACACGCCGGCGCAACTGCCGCCCGCGATGGTCGAACGGGTCGCCGCGATCGTCAACGGCATCCGCTGGCGCGAGCAGGACGTCGCGGAATTCCTCGGCTGCTACCTGAGCGAACCCAAATCGAACGTCGTTTTCGACCCGCCAGCACGCGCGCTTTCCGAGACGGCATTCATCGCGCAGGCAACGCGGCGCGGCGTATGTCTCGACAGACGCGCCGCATTGATGTATAACGCGCGCTCGTACTTCATCAACGGCGAGGAATGGCCGCTTGATCGGTCCGCCAAATGGCTGCCCGAACTGGCCGATCAGCGCCGAATGGAGGCGAAACGGTTTGTAACACTATCCAGGGATCCCTCCATGACAGCATTACTGCACGAGTGGTATTGTGCGGGCTGGATACGGGTCGGAAACCGGGATTAGTGTGAGTTGACCCGTAGCCCATGCAAATCAAAATTTGTATGGGAAAGACAACGTATTGACCCCGCATTTGTCGACGGTCGATAGGAAAGTGCATATAATTTCCGCCCAAGCCGTAGGGAAGATTCACGCTCTAGAAGTGCGTCTCCACCAGCGGCCCAGGTCGGTGTTGGAGCACATTACCGGTATTGTTTCGCGCTGTTGCTTACCTTTAACCATAAAAGGACGTGATCATGAAGAAATCCCTCCTCGTAGCTTCCCTGTTGGCTGCTGTTGCACTGGCTGCTTGCAACAAGAGCGCTGACCAAGCTGCTTCGTCGGCTGCTAGCGACGCTGCTGCTGCCGCTTCGTCGGCTGCTTCGGCAGTTGCTGGTGCTGCGAGCGAAGCGACGGCTGCTGCTTCGTCGGCTACGGCTGCTGCGAGCGACGCAGCTGCTGCTGTGGCGTCGGCTGCTTCGGCAGCGACGGCTGCTCCGGCTTCGGGCGCAAGCCAGTAAGCCTCAGCATCAGCTGAAAAAAAACCGGCCCGAGGGCCGGTTTTTTTACGTCTGCAGGTTTTGTGCGGGCAAGCGCCGGTACGGGCCGCCGGACGAGCGTCAGGCTCGCCTACCCCAGCCCGAGCCAGTCGAAGCCCGCTTCCTGCGACGCGACGACCACGTCGCGCCCGTCGGTGCCCAGCACGCTGCCGAACGCCTGGCGGGCCAGCTCCGGCAGGTTGTTCTGCTGGCTCAGGTGGGCCGCGACGAGGTGGCGCAGGCGGCTGCGCTCGAGCGACGCGAGAATCCCCGCCGCCGCATCGTTGCTCAGGTGGCCATGGCTGCCGCCGATCCGCGCCTTCAGCGACTTCGGATAGCGGCTCGCGGCCAGCATCGCGGTATCGTGGTTGGATTCGAGCACCAGCGCGTCACAGCCGCTCAGGACGGCCGTAATGTGCGGCGTGGAGGTGCCCACGTCGGTCAGCACGCCGAGGCGGCTGCAGCCGTCCATGAACACGAACTGGAGCGGTTCCCGGGCGTCGTGCGGCACCGTATAGGGCTGGACGGCCAGATCGCGTATCTGGGCCGTCTCGTCGCCCCACAGCACGTGCAGGTCGACGTCCGCTTCGTCCGCGCCGACCGCGCGCGCGGTGCCCCAGCTCATGTAGAGCGGCAGCGACGCGCGCCGGGCAAGCGTCAGTGCGCTGCCGACATGGTCGCTGTGTTCGTGGGTGATGAGGATCGCATCGAGATCGTCGATGCCGAGATTCAGGCGGCCGAGCCGGCGCTCGACCTCCTTGGCCGAAAAGCCGCAGTCGAGCAGCACGCGGGTGGTGGTCGTGCCGCTCGCGGCTTCGACCACCAGTGCATTGCCTTCGCTGCCGCTTCCGAGGCTGGCGAATCGCACGCGCTTAGTTCAATTGCGCGTGGAGCAGCGAGATGATCCGCTGGGCATCCGACGAGTTGTCGACCTGGCCGTTCGCGTCGACGACCGCGACCTGCGTGCCGCCGCTGCCCTGCGCACGCACGTTGACGACGTATTCCTTACCCGGCTTCGCAGCCGACGGGCCGCCGTAGAACAGCTTGCCGAACAGGCCGTCGCGCTTCAGCTCTTCCATCGAATTCGCGTAGCGCACGCGATACACGCCCTTCTCGCGGTCGCGGCTGTCGACCGTGAAGTTGGTGCGGTCGAGCGCGAGGCCGACGCGCAGCCACGCGCGATCGAACGATTCGGCCAGTTGCAGCGTCGCCGCGCCGGCGCTCGAGTCGAGGACCTGCGCGGGCGCCGTCGCCGGCTTCGCGTTGGTCAGCATCTGCTTCGCCTGCGCTTCGGTCAGGCCGAACTTCTGCATCAGCTTGGTCAGGAACACCGCCTCCAGCACCGGATTGCGCGGACGCTCCTCCCAGCGCGACGACGTGCCGCCCTGCGGGCCGACCATCATCTCCTCCATCGCGCTGTGCGTGATCGAGATATCGGTATTGCCGTCCGGCGTGCGGTTCACTAGCGTACGGAAGCGGTCGCGCGTGCCGGACGAGTACACGAAGTCGACGACCTTGCCGATCGTGCTGCGGAACCAGTCGTCGGGGATGTTCGCGCGGTTTTCCGCCCAGTCGGTGGCCATGATGCCGGTCGACGGCGCGTCGGTCTTCAGCGAGAAGCCGTTGTCCTGCCAGAAGTCCTTCAGGAGCGGCCACAGCTGCTCCGGCGTGCGGCCGTCGACGACGAGCCAGCGGCGGTCGCCGTCGCGCTCGATGTGCATGCCGAGCGGATCCTGCGCGGTCGGCACGCCGTCCGTCGCGTTGCCGGCGGCCGTCGCGACGCGCGGCGGCAGCGAGCCGAGGCCGGCGTTGACCGGCGGCGCGACGAACTGCTGGCCCGTCGGCACCGGCTTCAGGTCGCTCGGCACCGCGAGCGGCGGCGCCGAGCCGGTGTTCTTGTAGTTGACCTTGTCGGGGGCCAGGTAGTCGTTCAGCGTATCGCAGCCGGCGAGCGCGCCCAGCGCAAGCGCCACCACCGAAACCTGGATGGCGCGAGAGGAAAAGGCGAAACGTTTCATGAAATCCTTCGTCTTGCTAGAACGCTCGTCAGGAGCGGCGCCGGACGGAGCCGGCCGGTGCGGGTTGATCGGGGTTGGAATCGGCGGCCGGTGCGCGGCCGCCGCATCTCACGCGCGGATGCCGGCCTCGGCGAGCGCCGAGCGCACCGCGTCGTGGCAACGCTCGTCCAGCGGCGTGAGCGGCAGGCGGATACCGCCCTGCATCTTGCCCATCGCCTGCAGTGCCCACTTCACCGGGATCGGATTCGCCTCGATGAACAGGTTCTTGTGCAGCGACAGCAGCTGCATGTGCAGATCGCGCGCCGTCTTCACGTCGCCCGCCAGCGCCGCGCGGCACAGCGCGCTCATCGCGCGCGGCGCGACGTTCGCGGTCACCGAGATGTTGCCGTGGCCGCCCAGCAGCATCAGCGCGATCGCGGTCGGATCGTCGCCGCTGTAGATCGCGAAGTGCTTCGGCGCGGCCTTGATCAGCTGCGCGGCACGGTCGATGTTGCCGGTCGCTTCCTTCACGCCGATGATGCCCGGCACCTGCGCGAGACGCAGCATCGTCTCGTTCGACATGTCCGCCACCGTGCGACCCGGCACGTTGTACAGGATCACCGGCAGGTCGATCGCCTCGGCGATCGCCTTGAAATGGCGATACATGCCCTCCTGCGTCGGCTTGTTGTAGTACGGCACGACCTGCAGCGTCGCATCCGCGCCAACCGCCTTCGCGTGCTTCGTCAGTTCGATCGCCTCGGCGGTCGAATTGCCGCCGGCGCCCGCGATGATCGGGATGCGCTTCGCCGCATGCTCGACCGCGGTGCGGATCATCAGGATGTGTTCCTCGACGTTGAGCGTCGCCGATTCGCCGCTCGTGCCGACCACGACCAGCGCATCGGTACCTTCGTCGATGTGCCAGTCGATCAGTTTGCGAAACGCCGGCAGGTCGAGACTGCCGTCTTCGAGCATCGGGGTGACGATCGCGGGGATGCTGCCGCGGATTTGAATGCCGTCTTGAGTGCCGTTAGCCATGAAACGCGATTGATTTAGAACCGGTAAACGTTGAGATTGTAGCGGATTAGCCGGGCAGTTCGAAACGAGGAATACCCGCCTCCGACCCCGGAGCCGCCTCGTCGCGCACTGCGCAGATGCGCTGGATGAATGCCGCGCGCGGCGCGGCGATGAAACCGTCTTGGTACGCCACCACCCGCAGCCGGCCGCGCACCGCTTCCAGCAGTTCGCCCGGCGCGAGCAGGAACGCGGGATTGGACGGCTTGCCGACCGTTTCGTTTCCTTGCGCGAAGGTTTCGTAGATCAGCACCCCGCCCGGCGCCAGCGCGTCGAGCAGATGGGGCCAGAGCGCGCGATGCAGGTAATTCGTGACGACCACGGCCGCGAACTGCGCGCCGGCCGGCAGCGGCCACGGCGCGCCTTCGAGATCGGCGTCGCGTGCGTCCACGCCGGGAATCGCGCGCAACGCCGCGAGCGCGGCCGGATCGCGTTCGAGCGCGACGACCGGATGCCCGCGCGACGCGAACCAGTGCGCATGCCGCCCGCCGCCCGCCGCGACGTCCAGCACCGCGCCGCCGGCCGGGACGAGCCGGGCCCAGCCGGCAACCCAGCGCGACGGCTCGGCGAGCCCGACGTGCCCGCCGCCGGCCGGCATCACCGGTTCACGCATGCCGCTCACGAGTACGACAGGCCCATCGCGTCGCGCACGTCGCGCATCGTCTCGGTCGCGTACTTGCGCGCCTTGTCGCAACCGTCGGCCACGATCGCGCGCAGCAGCGACGGATCGTCCATGTACTTCTGCGCGCGCTCGAGCATCGGCTGCTGTTCGCGCAGGATCCCTTCGACCACCGGCTGCTTGCAGTCGAGGCAGCCGATGCCCGCCGAGCGGCAGCCCCGCTGCACCCACTCGTGCGTCGTCTCGTCGGTGTAGACCTGGTGCAGCTGCCACACCGGGCACTTGTCCGGATCGCCCGGATCGGTGCGGCGCACGCGCGCCGGGTCGGTCGGCATCGTGCGGACCTTCTTCGTGATCGTCTCCGCGTCCTCGCGCAGGCCGATCGTGTTGCCGTACGACTTCGACATCTTCTGGCCGTCGAGGCCCGGCATGCGCGATGCCTCGGTCAGCAGCGCCTGCGGCTCGACCAGGATGATCTTGCGCGCGCCCTCGAGATAGCCGAACAGGCGCTCGCGGTCGCTCATCGACAGGCTCTGCGACTCCTGCAGCATCGCGCGCGCCTGCTCGAGCGCCTCGTCGTCGCCTTCCTGCTGGTACGCGTTGCGCAGCTCGTGGTACAGCTTCGCGCGCTTGCCGCCCAGCTTCTTCGCGGCTTCGAGCGCCTTCTCCTCGAACCCGGGCTCGCGGCCGTACAGGTAGTTGAAGCGGCGCGCGATCTCGCGCGTCATCTCGACGTGCGGCACCTGGTCCTCGCCGACCGGCACGAGCGAGCCGCGGTACAGCAGGATGTCCGCCGCCATCAGCACCGGGTAGCCGAGGAAGCCGTAGGTCGACAGGTCCTTGTCCTTCAGCTTCTCCATCTGCTCCTTGTAGGTCGGCACGCGCTCGAGCCAGCCGAGCGGCGTGCTCATGCCGAGCAGCAGCGCGAGTTCCGCATGCTCCGGCACCTTGCTCTGGATGAACAGCGTCGCCTGCGCCGGATCGATGCCGGACGCGAGCCAGTCGATCAGCACGTCCCACACGTTCTTCTCGATGACCTCGGGCGTCTCGTAGTGCGTCGTCAGCGCATGCCAGTCGACGACGCAGAAAAAGCACGGGTACTCGGACTGCAGCTTCACCCAGTTTTTCAGCACGCCGTGGTAGTGGCCGAGGTGCAGCGACCCGGTGGGCCGCATGCCGGAGAAAATACGATCTGGGAACATGGTTGTCGTTAGAAAAGCGAGGCTAAAGGAGTCAGGATGGCGGACACGACGTCGTAGCCCACGTTGACGAGCGGCCGCAGCCAGAATTTCGTCAGCACGCCCGTCGTGACCAGCACGAGGACGATGATGAAGCCGTACGGCTCGATGCGCGACAGCGCGATCGATTGCTTCGGTGGCAGCAGCGCCGCCAGGATGCGGCCGCCGTCGAGCGGCGGCAACGGGAACAGGTTCAGCACGCCGAGCACGAGGTTCACGCTGACGCCGGCGAGCGCCATGCGCGTGAAGAACGGCTCGTCCACGCTCGCGGCGGCGAGCACGACGCTCAGCACACCCCACAGCAGCGCCTGCACGAAGTTGCAGCCGGGGCCCGCGAGCGACACCCACAGGCTGCCCCAGCGCGGGTTGCGCAGGTTGCGGAACGCGACCGGCACCGGCTTCGCATAGCCGAACAGGAACGCGCCGCCGGTCAGGAAATACATTGCGAGCGGGATCGCGATCGTGCCGATCGGATCGATGTGGCGCATCGGGTTGAACGACACGCGCCCCATCATGTAGGCGGTGTTGTCGCCAAGCAGGCGGGCGGCGTAGCCGTGCGCGGCCTCGTGCAGCGTGATCGCGAAGATCACCGGCAGCGCGTAGACGGCGATGGTCTGTATCAGGGAAGCGTCCATATCGCGTTATTGTAACAAGCGCAATCGTGCGGAAACGGAATGGCGCGGGCTCACGCCGACAGGCCGAACGGCTCGAGCGGCCCGCGCCCGGCGCGCACGAGCTGCGGCTCCGCGTCCGTCAGGTCGATCACCGTCGACGGTTCGCGCGGGCAGGCGCCGCCGTCGATCACGAGATCGACCTGTTTCTCGAGCCGCTCGCGGATCTCGTCCGGATCGTTGAGCGGGTCCGTATCGGGCGGCAGGATCAGCGTCGTGCCGAGCAGCGGCTGGCCGAGCGATTCGAGCAGCGCGAGCGTGATCGCGTGCTCCGGCACCCGCAGCCCGATCGTCTTGCGCGACGGATGCGACAGCCGCCGCGGCACCTCCTTCGTCGCCTGCAGGATGAACACGTAAGGGCCGGGCGTCACCGACTTGATCAGCCGGTACTGCCGGTTGTCCACCATCGCGAAGTTCGCGAGTTCCGACAGGTCGCGCACGAGCAGCGACAGGCGCTGCTTGTCATCGAGGCCGCGGATGCGGCGCACCCGCTCGACCGCGTCCTTGTCGTCGAGGTGGCACGCGAGCGCGTAGCTCGAATCGGTGGGCATCGCGACCACCCCGCCCTTGTTGACGATCTCCATCGCCTGCTTGATCAGGCGCGGCTGCGGGTTATCCGGATGAATCCTGAAGAACTGGGACATTGAGGGCAGGTAAAGAGGGAATGATCGGGTGCGCGCCGCGCCCGCGGCACGCGCGGCCGGCGGCCGCGGCGGGTCAGAGCCAGCGTTCCCAGACCGGTTTCAGGTCGGACGGCAGCGGCGGCAGGCTGCCCAGCTCGATGCGGCCCTCGCCCGGCGCGTGGAAATCCGAGCCGCACGACGCCTCGAAGCCGAAACGGCGCGCGACGTCCGCATATTCGCGGTACTGGTCCGGCGTATGGCTGCCGGTGACCACCTCGATCGCGCGGCCGCCGAGATCGATGAATTCGCCGAAGAACGCGTCGAACTCGACCGGCGTGTAGCGGTAGCGGCCCGGATGCGCGACCACGGCCTCGCCGCCCGCGCCGCGAATCCATTGCACGGCGTCGGACAGCGCCGCCCAGCGGTGCGGCACGAAACCGGGTTTGCCGTCGCCGAGCAGGCGGTCGAACACGTCCGACGTCGATGCCGCATGGCCGCTCTCGACGAGAAAGCGCGCGAAATGCGTGCGCGAAATCAGGTCGGGATTCGATACGTATTTCAGCGCGCCGTCGTAGGCGCCGGGAATGCCGAGTGTCTCGAGCTGCGCGGCGATCGCCAGTGCGCGGGCCGCCCGGCCGTGGCACGTGCGGTACAGGCCGTCGACGAGCGCCGGGTTCGCGGGGTCGATGTTCAGGCCGACGATGTGCACCGTGCGCGATGCCCAGGTCACCGAGATCTCGACGCCGCTCAGGTAGCGCATGCCGAGCGCTTCCGCCTCGCGGCGCGCCGCCGCCTGGCCGCCGACCTCGTCGTGGTCGGTGAGCGCCCAAAGCGTCACGCCGCCGGCATGGGCGCGGCGCGCGACATCAACGGGCGACAGCAGGCCGTCGGAGACATTCGAATGGCAGTGGAGATCGGCGTTCATTTTTGGCAAGGGAAATCACGCTTCATTCTACTGCAATGCGGCATTCCGCCGCCGCTCCCCTGCCGCCGCGCCGGTCGCACGCGTTACGCGCAGAACGCCTCGATCAGCGCCGCGATCTGCTCGGGCTGGTCGTGGTGGACCATGTGGCCGGCGTCCTCGACGAGCTTTTCGCGCCAGTCCGGGAACGCCGCGAAGCGCGCCTTGAATTCCGGCAGCGGGATGTCGCCGGCCAGATGCGCGAGCGTCGGCGAATTGACCGCCTCGACGTGCAGCACCTTCGCGCGCACCTGCGCCCAGGTCGCCATCACTTCGTCGAGACGGTACAGCAGCGGGCCCATCATCTTGTGCGCGGGATCGGCCAGCAGATGGAAGCGCCCGTCGTCGCCCCGCTTCGACCAATGCGCGGCCAGAAACGCGGCGCGGCGCGGATCGAGCCGTGGATTGGTCTTGACGAGGCGGGCCGCGACGTCGTCGAGCGACGCATAGGATTTCAGGGCCGGCGGCTCGCGCAGCGCGTCGAGCCAGCCGCGCAACCGGCGCGGCGACTGCTCGGCGCGTGCCGGCGCCAGGCCGAAGCCTTCCAGGTCGACGACGCGCCGCACGCGCTCCGGCCGCGCGCCCGCATACAGGCACGCGACGTTCGCGCCCATGCTGTGCCCGACCAGATTGACCTCGCCGGCCGGCGCATAGTGGTCGACCAGCGCATCGAGGTCGCCGAGGTATTCATGGAACCAGTAATGGCCGCCGCCCTGCTGCGCGACCGGCCAGTCGGACAGCCCGAAGCCGCGCGCGTCCGGCGCGATCACCTGCCAGTCGCCCGCGAGTGCGTCGACGACGAACTGGAACGACGCCGCGACGTCCATCCAGCCGTGCAACATGAACAGCGTCGGCGCATCCGGCCGGCCCCAGCGCCGGACATGCAGCCTGACGCCGCGCACCGTAACGAAATCGGAAACAGAACTCGTGGCATTCATCGCAGCCGCCAAAAAAAGAATGGTCGTTCGATTATAGCGGCGACGCCTGCGCTGACGCTAACCGCCCCGACGATCGTGGCGCGTGTCGAGGCACTCCTCTACGCGGGTGCGGCCAGCCCACCGGCCGATTGCCGGGCGTCACTCCGTACCCGGCCGATCCTGTGCGGCGAGTTCGTCCAGCTCGGCCGTGTCGAATCCCGCGCTGCGGCGCGCGTCGAAATTGAACGGCCCGCGCAGGCGCGGCGCGTGGTACTGCTCCGCGAGCTGCCGGTAGGTCGGCAGAGGATCGCGGCCGGCCTCGTCGCACAAATGGCGGAACCAGCGGTTGCCGATCGCGACGTGGCCGATTTCGTCGCGCAGGATCACGTCGAGGATCGCCGCCGATGCATGGTCGCCCGCCTGCGCGAGCCGCGCGCGGATCGGCGGCGACGCGTCGAGCCCGCGTGCTTCGAGCGTGCGCGGCACGAGCGCCATGCGGGCGAGCACATCGCCCGCGGTGCGCTCGCACATCTCCCACAGCCCGTTGTGCGCGGGGAAGTCGCCGTATGCGTGACCGAATTCGGCGAGCCGGCCGGCGAGCAGCGAGAAGTGATAGGCCTCCTCGGCCGCGACCTTCAGCCAGTCCGCGTAAAACGCATCCGGCTGGCCGGCAAAGCGCCACACCGCGTCGAGGGCCAGGTTGATCGCGTTGAACTCGATATGCGCGAGCGCGTGCAGCAGCACCGCCCGCCCTTCCGGCGAGCACATGCTGCGCCGCTCGAGCTGGCGCGGCTCGACCAGCACGGGCCGCGCCGGCCGCCCCGGCAGCCCGGCGGGCTCGGGCAGCGCAAGCGACGGATCGATCGCCGCCTGTCCTGCCAGCAGCGCATCGCGGAGCGCGCGCACCCGGACGGTTTTTTCCGCCGGTTCGGGCACGGCGAGCGCGGCAAGCGAGGCGCGGCGCACGCAGGCAGGCGCGTCGGAGGACGAGGAAAACTCCATGCTCATAAACGGGGACACCGTAAAAAGCGCGGCGGGAGCCGCCGGACACAACGGTTTACAATACGCAGCTGTGCCGCGGTGAAGCACGCCGCGCGAAACGCGCCATTTTACCGGCGCGCCCAACGAACGAGACCAAGGAGACTCCGTGACGATCTACAAGCTGGGCGACACCGCCCCGACGATCCACGAAAGCGTGTTCGTCGCCGATACGGCGGCCATCATCGGCAAAGTCGTGCTCGAGGAAAATGCGAGCGTGTGGTTCGGCGCGACGCTGCGCGGCGACAACGAGCCGATCACGGTCGGCGCGGGCAGCAACGTGCAGGAAGGCGCGGTGCTGCACACCGACCCCGGCTATCCGCTGACGATTGCCGCGAACGTGACGATCGGGCACCAGGCGATGCTGCACGGCTGTACGGTCGGCGAAAACTCGCTGATCGGAATTCAGGCGGTGGTCTTGAATGGCGCGGTCATCGGCCGCAACTGTCTGGTCGGCGCCGGCTCGATCGTGACGGAGGGCAAGACGTTTCCGGACAATTCGCTGATACTCGGCGCCCCGGCGAAGGTGGTGCGCGAGCTGTCGACCGAGGACATCGCGCGCCTGCGCGCAAATGCGAAAACGTACGTCGACCGGCGTGCGCATTTCAAGGAGCAACTCGTGCGGATCGGCTGACACCGCGCGATTTTCAAGGAAGAAGAGTGAGCGACCAGTTACAGAAATTCATGTTCAACGCGGCGCCCGTGCGCGGCGAAATCGTTTCGCTGCGCAACACGTGGCAGGAAGTGCTGACCCGCCGCGACTACCCCGTGCCTGTGCGCACGGTGCTCGGCGAGATGATGGCCGCCTGCGCGCTGCTGTCGGCGAACCTGAAATTTCACGGCACCCTCGTCATGCAGATCTTCGGCGACGGGCCGGTGAAGATGCTGGTCGTGCAGTGCAGCTCCGATCTGTCGATGCGCGCGACCGCGAAGTTTTCCGGCGACGTCGCGCAGACGATCGGCGACGACGTGCGCTTCGCCGATCTCGTCAACGCGAGCGGCCACGGCCGCTGCGTGATCACGCTCGATCCGGCCGACAAGCTGCCGGGCCAGCAGCCGTACCAGGGCATCGTGCCGCTCAACGGCGAACAGGGCTCGCTGGAATCGATCGCGCAGGTGCTCGAGCAGTACATGCACCACTCGGAACAGCTCGACACGCGCCTGTGGCTCGCCGCCGATCGCGATCGCGCGGTCGGCATGCTGCTGCAGAAGCTGCCCGGCGACGGCGGCATCGTGCCGCGCACCGCGGAAACCGACGCCGACACGTGGGAACGCGTGTGCACGCTCGGCGGCACGCTGTCCGCGCAGGAACTGCTCGAAGTGGAGCCGGAAGTCGTGTTCCGCCGGCTGTTCTGGCAGGAAAACGTGCAGCACTTCGAGCCCGCCGTCACGCGCTTCCAGTGCACGTGCTCGCGCGAAAAGGTCGGCGCGATGCTGCGCATGCTCGGCCAGGACGAAGTCGACGGCGTGATCGTCGAGCGCGGCCACGTCGAGATCCATTGCGAGTTCTGCAACCAGCGCTACGAGTTCGATCCCGTCGACGTCGCGCAACTGTTCGCGTCGCCCGAACTCGCGAGCGGCGTGACGCCTGCCGCCGGGCAGCGTCACTGAGCCGCGCGCCCGCGCACCAGCCGGTGCGCGGGCGCATAATGACGCACGAGTAGTGTCGAGCGCGCCGCCTCGCAGCCCGAAGCATCGGGCCGCACCGATCCCGGCGCGCCGCTGGAGAAGGTCATGAATCGCCTGTTTCGCCCCCTCTTGTCGACGAGCGCCGCGGCCGGCCTGCTCGTCCTCGCCGGCTGTGCGGTGCAGCCGACCGCCACGATCCTGAGCCGCCTGCCGGAGCAACACGCGGCCGGCCAGCCGCCGACGCTGACGCCCGCCGAACGCAAGCGCTACGACGAAATCGACAGACAGGCGCTACGCGAACAGAATGACGCGATGGCGGCGGAAGCCGCGATCCGCGCCTGGTCGTACTACACGCCGCCGCCCGTCACGTTCTACGGCAGCTACTACGGCGGCGGCTGGGGGCGCGGCTGGGGCACCGGCGTCAGTTACGGCTATCCGGGATGGTGGTGGTAGTCGCTGCATCGGCCCGATTGTCGACCGGCAGGAAATAAAAAAGCACGGCATTTACCGTGCTTTTTCAATGGGGCTGCCGAACGTGCATCAGCGCCTTCAGTGGTGGGCCGGCTTGCCCTTCTCGCCGCCGTGATGCCGCGACGGCTTCGCGATCGACTGCGGATTCGGCACGACGCGCACCGGCGCCGCGGAGACTTCGCCGCGCGTCGACGTGTTCGACGGCGTGCTGGTGACCGGCGCGGCCTGCGCGTTCGGCGACACGAACTGCACGAACACCTCGCCGTCCTTCACCATCCCCATCTCGTAGCGCGCGCGCTCCTCGATGGCCGCCGTGCCGCCCTGCAGGTCCTGCACTTCGCCTGCGATCCGCTCGTTGCGCAGCTTCTCGTCCGCGTTCTTCTGCAACTGGCCGTCCAGCTGCTGACGCAGCTCGTGCACCCGCAACCAGCCGCCATGTCCCCACCATAGGGGGTACTGAATGAGCGCCAGCAAGGCAATCAGGACGACAGTGACAAGCCGCATGTACGAGACGCAGATATAAGAAGCGCCGCTCCACGCATCACGCAGAGCGGCGTCGAAGCAACTAACCCGATAGTAGCCGGTTAGCGCAGGTTATAGAAAGCCGATTTGCCCGGGTAGCTGGCGATATCGCCGAGATCTTCCTCGATGCGCAGCAGCTGGTTGTACTTCGAGATGCGGTCGCTGCGCGACAGCGAACCCGTCTTGATCTGGCCGGCGTTCAGACCGACCGCGATGTCCGCGATCGTCGAATCTTCCGTTTCGCCCGAGCGGTGCGAGATCACGGCCGTGTAGCCCGCGCGCTTCGCCATCTCGATCGCCGCGAACGTTTCGGTCAGCGTACCGATCTGGTTGATCTTGATCAGGATCGAGTTCGCGATGCCCTTCTCGATGCCTTCCTTCAGGATGCGCGTGTTGGTGACGAACAGGTCGTCGCCGACGAGCTGCACCTTCTTGCCGAGGCGTTCGGTCAGCAGCTTCCAGCCGGCCCAGTCGCCTTCGTGCATGCCGTCCTCGATCGACACGATCGGGAACTTGTCCGCGAGCGTCGCGAGGTAGTCGGTGAACTCGGCCGACGACAGCTGCAGGCCTTCGCCCGCGAGCTGGTACTTGCCGTCGTGGTAGAACTCGGATGCCGCGCAGTCGAGCGCGAGCAGCACGTCCTCGCCCGCACGGTAGCCGGCCTTCTCGATCGCCTGCAGGATCGTCGACAGGCACTCGTCGTTGCTGCCGAAGTTCGGCGCGAAGCCGCCTTCGTCGCCCACTGCCGTGCTCATGCCGCGGTCGCTGAGGATCTTCTTCAGCGCGTGGAACACTTCCGCGCCGCAACGCAGGGCTTCACGGAACGTCGGCTGGCTGACCGGGACGATCATGAATTCCTGGATGTCGAGGCTGTTGTTCGCGTGCGCGCCGCCGTTGACGATGTTCATCATCGGCACCGGCAGCTGCATCGCGCCCGAACCGCCGAAGTAGCGGTACAGCGGCAGGCCGGCTTCTTCGGCAGCAGCCTTCGCGACGGCCATCGACACGGCCAGCATCGCGTTCGCGCCGAGGCGCGACTTGTTGTCGGTGCCGTCCAGCTCGAGCAGCGTCTTGTCGAGGAACGCCTGTTCCGACGCGTCGAGGCCCATGATGGCTTCGGAGATTTCGGTGTTGATGTGCTCGACCGCCTTCAGCACGCCCTTGCCGTTGTAGCGGCCGGCTTCGCCGTCACGCAGTTCGATCGCTTCACGCGAGCCGGTGGACGCGCCCGACGGCACGGCCGCGCGGCCCATCGTGCCCGATTCGAGCAGCACGTCGCATTCGACGGTGGGGTTGCCGCGCGAATCCAGGATCTCGCGGCCGATGATATCTACGATGGCACTCATGGGTTTCCTCTGAGAAAGACGATGGATTCTTCAAACTGCGACGGCGCTCGCACGAAAGCCGCTTTCGCTACTGACGCGCGAAGCCGCCGCAAGGTTCATTCGGTCTTTAATTGAAATCGTTTTCCAGGAACGGGTTGCGCTTCACCGCCTGGTCGAGCGTGACGAGCGTCTCGAGCAGCGCGCCCATCCGGTTCAGCGGCACCGCGTTCGGGCCGTCCGACTTTGCTTCGGCCGGATTCGGGTGCGTTTCCATGAACAGGCCCGCGACGCCCGTGGCGACCGCCGCGCGCGCGAGCACCGGCACGAATTCGCGCTGGCCGCCCGAGCTCGTGCCCTGCCCGCCCGGCAGCTGCACCGAGTGGGTCGCGTCGAACACGACGGGTGCGGCCGTCTCGCGCATGATCGCGAGCGAGCGCATGTCGGACACGAGGTTGTTGTAGCCGAACGACACGCCGCGCTCGCACGCCATGAAGCGGTCTTCCGACAGCCCCGCTTCACGCGCCGCGTCGCGCGCCTTGTCGATCACGTTCTTCATGTCGTGCGGCGCGAGGAACTGGCCCTTCTTGATGTTGACGGGCTTGCCCGAGCGCGCGCACGCATGGATGAAATCCGTCTGGCGGCACAGGAATGCAGGCGTTTGCAGCACGTCGACGACCGACGCGACCTGCTCGATCTCGTCGATCGAGTGCACGTCGGTCAGCACCGGCAGGCCGAGCTGGCGCTTCACCTCGGACAGGATGCGCAGCCCCTCGTCCATTCCGAGGCCGCGAAACGACTTGCCCGAGCTGCGGTTCGCCTTGTCGTAGGACGACTTGTAGATGAACGGAATGCCCAGCTTCTCGCAGATCTCCTTCAGGCGGCCTGCCGTGTCGATCGTCATTTGCTCCGATTCGACGACGCAGGTACCCGCGATCAGGAAGAAAGGCTTGTCGAGACCGACCTCGAAATCGCACAACTTCATGCTTTCACTCCAGCGCGCGCTTCCTTGTTGACGAGCGCGGCTTCGACGAACGACTTGAAGAGCGGGTGACCGTCACGCGGCGTGGACGTGAATTCCGGGTGGAATTGCACGCCGACGAACCACGGGTGCATCGAGCGCGGCAACTCCATCATTTCCGGCAGATCCTCGCTCGGGGTACGGGCGCTGATGATAAGGCCGCCGGACTCGAGCTGGGGCACGAAGCGGTTATTGACTTCATAACGGTGACGGTGACGTTCGTTCACGTCCTTGCCGTAAATCTCTTCGGCGAGCGTGCCCGGCTTGACCGGGCAGCGCTGCGAGCCGAGGCGCATCGTGCCGCCGAGATCGGAATCCTCGGTGCGCGTCTCGACATTGCCTTCGCGGTCGTACCACTCGGTGATCAGCGCGACCACGCGGTCCGGCGTATCCGGGTCGAACTCCGTGCTGTTCGCGTGCGTCAGGCCGACGACGTCGCGTGCGAACTCGATCACCGCGAGCTGCATGCCGAGACAGATGCCGAGGTACGGCAGCTTTGCCTCGCGCGCATAGCGGATCGCCGCGATCTTGCCTTCCGTGCCGCGGCGGCCGAACCCGCCCGGCACCAGCACCGCATCCAGGTGCTTCAGGCCGTCGACGCCGTTCGTCTCGATCTCTTCCGAATCGATGTACTCGATGTTGACCTTGGTCGACGTGTGGATCGACGCATGGCGCAGCGCCTCGATCAGCGACTTGTACGACTCGGTCAGCTCGACGTACTTGCCGACCATGCCGATCGTCACTTCGTGCTTCGGGTTCTGCAGCTTCTCGACGAGCTCCGACCACATGCTGAGTTCGGCATCCTTCGGCGACAGCTTCAGCTCTTCGCAGATGATCCGGTCGAGGCCCTGGTCGTGCAGCATCTGCGGAATCTTGTAGATGCTGTCGACGTCCCACACCGAGATCACGGCGTCTTCCGGCACGTTCGAGAACAGCGAGATCTTCTTCGACTCGTCGTCCGGGATGCGGCGGTCCGCACGGCACAGCAGCACGTGCGGCAGGATGCCGATCTCGCGCAGCTTCTGCACGCTGTGCTGGGTCGGCTTCGTCTTCAGCTCGCCGGCCGTCGCGATGTACGGCACGAGCGTCAGGTGCACGAAGCACGCGCTGTTGCGGCCCAGGCGCAGGCTCATCTGGCGCGCGGCCTCGAGGAACGGCAGCGACTCGATGTCGCCGACCGTGCCGCCGATCTCGACGATCGCGACGTCCGGCTCACCGCAGGTGGCCGACGCGGCGCCGCGCTCGACGAACGCCTGGATCTCGTTCGTGATGTGCGGGATCACCTGCACGGTCTTGCCGAGATAGTCGCCGCGGCGTTCCTTGCGGATCACCGATTCGTAGATCTGGCCGGTCGTGAAGTTGTTGGCCTTGCGCATCTTCGTGCTGATGAAGCGCTCGTAGTGGCCGAGGTCGAGATCCGTCTCCGCGCCGTCTTCCGTCACGAACACTTCGCCGTGCTGGAACGGGCTCATCGTGCCGGGGTCGACGTTGATGTAGGGATCGAGTTTGAGGAGGGTGACTTTCAGACCGCGCGATTCGAGGATCGCGGCGAGAGAGGCGGCGGCAATACCCTTGCCGAGGGAAGAAACTACGCCGCCGGTGACGAAAACATATTTGGTCATCGCTGGATGCTCGCGGGAAAAACGGATTATACCGTAAAGCCCGCGCTTCTCTCAGCAATTGACGTGATGATCGTGCCCTATCCCAAAATGCCGCGCTCGCAAGCGTCCGACGCGCGGCAACCGGCCGGCCCGTCGGGCCGCGCGCATCAGGCGCTCTTCGGGTACGCGACGCTCCCCTCTTCCGCGCGCAGCATGTTCAGCATCCGCTGCAATGCGCGCGCCGTCTCGAGCGGCCGCTCCATCGGAAACAGGTGGCTGCCCTCGAGCCATTCGATGCGCCCGTGCGTCGCCCGGCGCGTCGCATCGAGCCCGACCTGGCGCACTTCGCGCGAGCGAGTGCCGGCGAGGAAGCCGAGCGGCACCGGTGCGCCGTGCGCGAGCCGCGGGCCGAGCGTATGCGGCAGCGTCCGGTAGATCAGGTATTCGACCTGCCGGTCGAATGCGAGCGCGCGCTCGCCGGCGACGTCCGCCTGCGGAATGCCGTAGTCGATGTAGTCGGCCAGCATCCGCTCGTCCCAGCGCGCGAACGCCGGCTTTTCGCGGAAGTGCCGCCACGCTTCGTCGCGGTTCGCCCAGCGCGTGCGCCGGTTGCGCGTCGCCGCGGCCGGCGACAGCCGCTCGTCGAGCCCCGCCCACTGGCTGGCGCGCAATGCGCTGCTGCGCCAGCCGGCGATGATCGGCGAATCCAGCATCACCACGCCGCGCACCCATTGCGGCCTCTTCAGCGCGGCCATCAGCGACAGGTAGCCGCCCAGCGAATGGCCGACGAGCCACACCGGCCGCTCGTAGCGGCCGCCGATGTCGTCGAGCAGCTGCTCGACGAGGTGCGGCCAGTCGCGGGTGACCGGGTAGCGCCGGTCATGGCCGATCCGCTCGATGAAGCGCAGCTCGTAGTCGTCGGCCAGCTCGGCGAAGATCGTCCGGTACGTCGACGCCGGAAAGCCGTTCGCGTGCGAAAAATGGAGGATGTCCTTCAAGCGCCCGTGTCTCCTTTATCGACCGGCGCCAGCGTCGCAGCGCGGGCTCCGGTTCCTGTCTGGCATTCGTCCCGCGGCGCGCGTCACCGGTCCATCCAGTAGCGGCGCTGCGCATCGCGGTGGCGTTCGAGTCCGAAGCCACCTTCCGCCGGCGCGACATCGAACCGCACCGCGCCGTCGCGATCGGTGCGCGGCAACGGAATCCCGCGCCCCGCGTAGCGCGCAAGGACGGTCGGGTGCGGATGCCCGAAACGATTGCGATAGCCTACAGGAAAAGCCGCGGCGAGCGGCCCGACCGAATCGAGGAAAGGCTCGGTCGACGACGAGCGGCTGCCGTGGTGTGGGACGATCAGGATCTGTGCGGCGAGCGCGTCGCGATCCGCGTCGATCAGCCGGCGCTCGACGCGCGCGTCGATATCGCCCGTCAGCAGCGCGGACGTGCCGCCCGCGTCGACACGCAGCACGCACGACTGCGCGTTCGTTGCGCCGCCGTTGGGGCCGCCGTGCGGCCAGAGCACCGTGAATGTCACGCCGTCCCAGTGCCAGCGCTGCCCCGTCGCGCACGGCACGAGGCTCGCGACGCCGGCCGCCCGCGCGTCGCGCCACAGCCGGTTGCTGGCCGGCATGCCGCCCAGCAGCTGGCGCACGTCGATGGCCGCCTGGACCGCGGCGGCGCCACCGGCGTGATCGGCATCCGCATGGCTCAGCACCAGCGTATCGAGCGCATGGAGGCCGCGGGCGCGCAGGAACGGCACGACGATCCGCTCGCCGGCATGGGTCGATTCCGGCCCCGGTCCCGCGTCGAACAGCAGGGTTCGGCGCGCGGTCTCGACCAGCACCGACTCACCCTGCCCGACATCGAGCACGGTCAGCCGGAAGCCGCCTTCCGGCGGCCGGTCCGGCGCCGGCGCGACGAGCGGCAGCCACGTGAGCGGCGCTGCCCAGCGCAGCGGAAAGCCGCGCGGCAGCAGCGCCCATGCGACGCCCGCGCACGCGAGCAGCAGCACCGGCCAGTCCGGCATCGGCAGCCAGAACACGCTTCTCGGCCAGCCGGCAAGCCAGGCGAGCGCCGCCATCATCGGTTCGAGTGCCGCATGCGCGAGCCGGAAAGCGTACGCGTCGAGCGGCGCCGGCAGCGCGATGCCCGCCAGCACGACCGGCGTCACGACGCTGCCGACCCACGGAATCGCGAACGCGTTGGCGAGCGGCCCCGACACGGAGATCTGCGCGAACCATGCCGCCGTCAACGGCGCGAGCCCGATCGTCACCGCATACTGCACGCGTGACGCTTCCATCACGCGACGGGCGCCGCGCAGGCACCCCGCGCGCAGGCGCTCGCGCAGCCCGTCGTCGGCCGGCGCGGCGCCGCTCGCGTGCACCGCGCGCCAGCCCGCAACGGCCAGCAGGATGACGGCGACCGCGCCGAACGACAGCCAGAAACCGGCCGACAGCACCGCCCAGGGATCGGCCAGCAGCACGCCGCCCAGCGCCGCGCACAGCACTGACGACGCCGGCACGCTGCGCCCGGCCAGATACGCGGCGGCGCCGGCCGCGATCATCCACCACGCGCGCTGCGCCGGCACGTTGAAACCGGCGAGCGCGGCGTACCCGAGCGCCCCCGCCAGTGCCGCGAGCGCGGCAACGTAAGGCGCGGGCACGACGAGCGCGGCTGCGCGCCGCCGCCAGCGGATGCGCCGCCAGACGGCCGACGCGAGTCCGCCCGCAAGGCCGCCGACCAGACCGACATGCAGGCCCGAGATCGCGACGAGATGGCTGGTGCCGGTATCACGCAACACGCGCCAGTCGTCGCCGCCGATGCCGGACTGATCGCCGATCGCGAGCGCGGCGACAATCCCGCGGTGCGGCGCATCCGTGCCGAGCGTCGCGACGATGCGCGCCCGCAACCCGTCGCGCAGCCGGTCGATCGATGCCTGGATGCCGCGCGCTCGCGCGTCGAGCAACGCCGCCCGTCGCGCGTCGGCCACGTAGCCGAGCGCGCGTATCCCCGCGCCGAGCCACGCCGCCTCGGCGTCGCGCACGCCGGGATTCGCCTCGCCATGCGGTCGCTTCAGCCGCACCGTCAGCCGCCAGCGCTGCGCGGCGCGCACGTCCGGGATGGCCGCCGGCGCCGCGCGCGCACCGTATGCGCGCCACGACAGCCGGATCAGCGGCGGAAAATGGGCAAGCCCGGCGTCGTTCGATTCGACCGCGAACAGAAACCGCGCGCCGTCGTCACCGACGGCCGGCAGCCCCTTGACCACGCCCGTCACCGTGATGTCGCGCCCTTCCCATTCGACCGGCAGGCCGTCGCGCAGCCGCCATTCGGCCCGCGCCGCCGCATAGCCGAAGCCCGCGACGCAGGCGGCGGCCACGCACAGCGCCCAGCCAGCCGCCACGGTCGCGCGTGTCCGCGGAGCGCGACGCGCGCACGCAATGCCCGCCACCGCGAACGCCGCCAACGCGGCCACGCCCGCGAGCCATCCCGCGACGCCCGGCAGCGCCGCCTGCCGCTGCAGCACGACGACACCGAGCGCGAACGCCACCCACCACACGCGCATTCCGCCTCCTCGCCAACCCGGCGGCGCCATCGCGAAACCGGCGCCTGCGGGAAACGATTATGCGGACGAAAGCGCGAGACGGGGCAGCGCGGCGCGCGCGTTAGCCGAAGTGGATAGGGCCAGCGCGGACGCATCGATGCCGCGCAGCTCGGCGAGCACGTCGCCGATGCGCGGCACCTGGTCCGGGGTATTGCGGGATTTGTATGCCCACTCAGGCGCGATGTCGGGCGCATCCGTCTCGACGACGAGCGCGTCGACGGGCAGCTGCGCCGCCAGCCGGCGAATCTGCAGCGCACGCCCGAACGTGACGTTGCCGCCGAAGCCGAGATGGAAACCCTGCGCGAGATACGCTTCGGCCTGCTGGAAACTGCCGTTGAACGCATGCGCGATGCCGCCCCGCACGCCGAAACGGCGCAGCCCCGCCAGCACGCGGTCCTGCGACTTGCGGACGTGGCACAGCACCGGCAGGTCGAACTCGCGCGCGAGCTTCAGCTGGCCCTGGTAGAAGAATTGCTGCCGCGCCTCGTCGAGCCCCGGCACGAAATAATCGAGCCCGATCTCGCCGATCGCGACGAAGCGCGGATCGTCGATGCTCGCCTCGATTTCCATGCGCAGCCGGTCGAGGTCGCCGTCGCGCGCATGCGGCGTGTACATCGGATGGATGCCGAGCGCATAGACCGCCCCCGGCGTGCGCTGCGCGAGTTCGCGCACCGTCGCGAAGTTGTCGCGCCCGATGCTCGGGATCACGATGCGCGACACACCCGCATCGCGCGCCGCCCGCGCGACCGCGTCACGGTCGGCGTCGAATTCGGCGGCATCGAGATGGCAGTGCGTATCGATCCACATGTCGGCACTCACCGGAGGGCCCCGTCGCGGATCGCGCCGGGGCGTGGGTTATCGTCAGACCGGCACGGCCGGCTCTTCGTGCAGCACGCCGTCGCGCAGCCGCATGGTGCGGTCGCACCGCGCGGCGAGATCGGGATCGTGCGTGACGATCACGAAGCTCGTGTCGAGCGTCTCGGACAGCTCGAGCATCAGGTTGAACACCGTATCGGCGGTCCCGCCGTCGAGGTTGCCGGTCGGCTCGTCGGCAAGCACGCACGCGGGCTTCGTTACGAGCGCGCGCGCGATCGCGACGCGCTGCCGCTCGCCGCCCGACAGCTCGCCCGGGCGATGCTTCGCGCGCGCGCCGAGCCCGACCCGCTCGAGCATCGCCTGCGCTTCGGCGCGTGCGGCCTCGGTCGTCATCCGGCGGATGCGCAGCGGCATCGCGACGTTGTCGAGCGCGGTGAATTCCGGCAGCAGATGATGGAACTGATAGACGAACCCCAGCGCGCGATTGCGCAGGTCGTTGCGCTCGCGCTCGCCAAGCTGCGTAAACGGCTTGCCGAGCAGCGACACCTCCCCCGCGCTCGGTTCGTCGAGCCCGCCGAGCACGTGCAGCAGCGTGCTCTTGCCGGAGCCCGACGCGCCGACGACCGCGAGCTTCTCGCCGCGCCGCACCGACAGCTCGGTGTTGTTGAGCACCTGCACGTTGAAGCCGCCCTGCACGAATGCCTTCGTGATGCCGCGCGCCTGAAGCACGTATTCCTGCATACCTGCCGAATCCTGGTTGAGTGGTTGGGTGGAGCCTGCGAACGCGGCGGCGCGGTCATTCATAGCGCAGCGCCTCCGCCGGCTTCACTTTCGCGCCGCGCCAGCTCGGGTACAGCGTCGCGACGGCCGACAGCGCGAACGCGATCAGGCCGATCCTGATCACGTCGCTCGCGACGAGCTCGGACGGCAGCTCGCTGATGAAGTACACCGACGGCGGCAGGAACTGCACGCCGAACGCATGCTCGATCATCGGGATCAGCCACGGGATGCTCCACGCGATCAGGCAGCCGAGCGCGACGCCGGTCGCGGTGCCGACGAAGCCGATCGTCACGCCCTGCACCACGAAGATCTTCATGATCGAGCCGGGCTGCGCGCCGAGCGTGCGCAGGATCGCGATGTCGGCCTGCTTGTTGGTCACCGTCATCACGAGCGACGACACGAGGTTGAACGCGGCCACCGCGATGATCAGCGTGAGGATGATGAACATCATCCGCTTCTCGATCTGCACGGCCGAGAACCAGGTCTTGTTCTGCTGCGTCCAGTCGCGGATGTACAGGCTGCCCGACAGCGAACGCGACAGCTCGAGCGCCACCTCCGGCGCCTTCTGCATGTCCGTCACCCGCAGCCGCACGCCGGTCGGCGCGGTGAGGCGGAACAGTGCCTGCGCGTCGCGGATGTCGATCATCGCGAGCGTGCTGTCGTATTCGTAATGGCCGGACTCGAAGATGCCGACCACCGTGAACTGCTTGAGCCGCGGCATCATGCCGGCCGGCGTGATCGTGCCTTCGGGCGCGACGAGCGTGATCTTGTCGCCCACCGTCACGCCGAGGTTGCCGGCAAGCGCGTCGCCGAGCACGATGCCGAACTGGCCGGGCGCGAGCGCGGTGAGCTGGCCGGCCTTCATGTCCTTGCCGATGTCCGACACCTGCGGCTCGAGCGTCGGCTCGATGCCGCGCAGCATCACGCCGCTCACCGCGTCCTGGCGCGTCAGCAGCGCCTGCGCCTCGACATACGGCGCCGCACCGATCACCGACGGGTTGCGGCGCGCCTCCTGCGCGGTCAGCTGCCAGTTCGGCATCGAGCCCGTCGGCGAGAACACCTCGACGTGCGCGAGCACCGACAGCATCCGGTCGCGCACCTCTTTCTGGAAGCCGTTCATCACCGACAGCACGACGATCAGCGCCGCGACGCCGAGCGCGATGCCGAGCATCGAGACGAGGGCGATGAAGGAAATGAAGCCGTTGCCGGTCGTGCGTTTGCCGGCGCGCGTATAGCGCCAGCCGATCTGCCATTCGTACGGAAGTTTCAAGCGAATCCTTTCTGCTGGTTGCGGCACGGGGAGCGGCCCGCGACGGCGGTCGCCGCCCGCCCGGGCGGGGGCGAAAACCGCCGCCGGACGCAAGCGGGCCGTCGGCCCGCCCGATCACGCGCGCAGTTTGCCATACAATGCGCACCATCATGCACGACCGATGCCTCCATTTTCTCGTTCCGTTCGCGCTGCCGTCGGCGGCCGATGCGGCCTCGTCCCTGCACACGCTGGACAGCCCTGCGCTCGAAAAGTTGCTGTCGCGCGCGAGCCTCGTCGAGCGCGTGGCCGGCGAGGACTTCCAGCGCACGCTGCCGCACGAGCGCTGGCTCGCCCACCGCTTCGGCGCGGCCCAGGGCAGCGCCGCCGACGAAGCGCCGCTCGCCCCGTACATGCTGCTCGCCGACGGCGGCGAGCCCGGCGAGCACGCGTGGGCCTGCGTCGAGCCCGTTCACGTCGAAATCGCGCACGACCACCTCGTGCTCGTTGATCCGGCCGCGCTCGCACTGGACGACGGCGACGCGGCCGCGCTGCTCGCGGTCGCGCGCCCGCTGATCGAGGAACTCGGGGTCCGGCTCGAAGCGCCGCGGCCGACCCGCTGGTACCTGTCGAGCGAGCAGCTCCGCCACCTGGCCGGCGCCGCGCCGCTGCGCGCGAGCGGCCGCAACATCGAGATCTGGCTGCCGCACGAGGCGCACACCGGCGAACGCTCGCGGATGTGGATGAAGCTGCAGAACGAGGTGCAGATGGCGTGGTTCCAGCACCCCGTCAATGAAGCCCGCGAGGCGCGCGGGCTGCCGGCCGTCAACTCGATCTGGTTTCACGCGCAGGGCACGCTGAAGCCTGTCGCCAAGCCGTTCGCGCGCGTGCTGTCGGCGGCGCCGGCGGCACTCGGCCTCGCCCGCGCGGCCCGTGCCGACACCGCCGCGCCGCCCGCCGCGTTCGACGCCCTTACACCCGCCGACGGCACGACCCTCGTCGAGCTGGCGGCGCTCACCACCCCATTCATCGAACAGGACTGGGCGCGCTGGCACGACACGCTCGCCGCGCTGGAACGCGACTGGTTCGCGCCGGCCCTCGCCGCGCTGCAGCGCGGCGAGCTGGCGAGCGTCGAGCTCACGCTGTGCGGCGACACCAGCTCCGCGACCCTGCGCGCGACGCGCGGCGACCTGCGCAAGTTCTGGCGCCGCCGCGCGATCGCGTCCCTGTTCGAATAAAACAACCCAGAATGACCCGCATCGTTACCCGTTCCGTCGCGCCCGCCGACGCCGAGGCGCTCGCCCGCCACGGCCTGCACCCGGTGCTCGCGCGCCTGTATGCCGCGCGCGGCGTGCAATCCCCGACCGACATCGAGACCGCGCTCGCGCGGCTCGTCCCGCCCACCGAGCTGAAGGGCTGCGCCGACGCGGCCGCGCTGCTCGCCGACGCGATCGCCGACAAGCGGCGCCTGCTCGTCGTCGCCGACTACGACTGCGACGGCGCGACCGCCTGCGCGGTCGCGGTGCGCGGGCTGCGGATGTTCGGCGCGCAGATCGACTACCTGGTGCCGAACCGCTTCGAGTACGGCTACGGCCTCACGCCCGAGATCGTCGAGCTGGCGGCCGCGCGCAAGCCCGACCTGCTGATCACCGTCGACAACGGCATCGCCAGCGTCGCGGGCGTCGAAGCCGCGAACGCGCGCGGCATCGACGTGCTCGTGACCGACCACCACCTGCCCGGCGACGCGCTGCCGGCCGCGCGCGCGATCGTCAACCCGAACCAGCCGGGCTGCGCGTTCCCGAGCAAGCACATCGCCGGCGTCGGCGTGATGTTCTACGTGCTGCTCGCGCTGCGCGCCGAGCTGCGCCGCCGCGGCGCGTTCCCGGACAAGGCCGCCGAGCCGCGCCTCGACGGCCTGCTCGACCTCGTCGCACTCGGCACCGTCGCCGACGTCGTGCGGCTCGACGGCAACAACCGCGTGCTGGTCGCGCAGGGGCTGCAGCGGATCCGCAACGGCCGGATGCAGCCGGGCATCGCCGCGCTGTTCCGCGCGGCCGCCCGTGAAGCGCGCACCGCATCGGGCTTCGATCTCGGCTTCGGCCTCGGGCCGCGGCTGAACGCGGCCGGCCGGCTGTCGGACATGTCGCTCGGCATCGAGTGCCTGATCACCGACGACGTCGGCCGCGCGTGGGAACTCGCGCAGCAGCTCGACACGATGAACCGCGAGCGCCGCGAGATCGAGGCCGGCATGCAGCAGCAGGCGCTCGCCGATCTCGCCGACGTCGATCCGGCCGACGCGTGCACGATCACCCTCTTCAACCCCGAGTGGCACCAGGGCGTGATCGGCATCGTCGCCGGGCGCCTGAAGGAAAAATTCCACCGCCCGTCGTTCACGTTCGCGCACGCGGACGAGCAAGGCAAGCGGGTCAAGGGTTCCGGCCGGTCGATCCCCGGTTTTCACCTGCGCGACGCGCTCGACCTGGTGTCGAAGCGCGAGCCGGACCTGATCGTCGCGTTCGGCGGCCACGCGATGGCGGCCGGCCTCACGCTCGACACCGAAAACGTGCCGCGCTTCGCAGCCGCGTTCGAAGCCGTCGCGCGCGAGTGGCTGTCCGACGACGCGCTCGCCCGCGTGATCGAGACCGACGGCGAACTCGAGGACGCGTACTTCACGCCGCAGTTCGTCGGGCTGCTCGACGAGGCCGTCTGGGGCCAGGGTTTTCCGGCCCCGCTTTTCTCCGGCGAGTTCGACGTCGTGTCGCAGAGCCTCGTGAAGGAAAAGCACCTGAAGCTGCAGCTCGCGCGCGGCCGCCAGCGTTTCAATGCGATCTGGTTCAACCACACCGAGCCGCTGCCGGCGAGCGCGCTCATCGCGTACCGCCTCGTCGCCGACACGTGGAACGGCGTCACGCGCGTGCAGCTGATCGTCGAGCACGCAGCCGCATAAAGGAAGAGACACGCGGGCAACGCGCGCGAACGTGCGCGCTGCCCGGCCCGGCCCGGCGGGGCGCGAACGCGCATGCGCCCCCCACCGGCAACCCCGGGCCGCCGCCCGACCAGCTGTCCCGATCGGCTATAATTCCGCTTTTTTACGAAGCACGAAAAGCGAAACGATCATGGAAGCGGAACGTCTCAACGCGATCGAAAGCTCCCTGCTCGACCTGCGCAACCGCGCGGGCGAGCTTCGGGGGTATCTTTGACTACGACGCCAAAGCTGCGCGTCTGACCGAAGTCAACAAGGAACTCGAAGACCCGAACGTCTGGAACGATTCGAAGAACGCCCAGGCGCTCGGCCGCGAAAAGAAGCTGCTCGAAGGCGTCGTCACGACGCTGACGGCGCTCGATAGCGACCTGCGCGATGCGCTCGACCTGTTCGAGATGGCCCGCGAGGAAAACGACGAGGACACCCTCGTCGCATCGGAAGATGACGCCGCGAAGCTCGAGGCGCGCGTCGGCGACATCGAGTTCCGCCGGATGTTCTCGAACCCGGCCGACCCGAACAACTGCTTCATCGACATCCAGGCCGGCGCCGGCGGCACCGAGGCGTGCGACTGGGCGTCGATGCTGCTGCGCCAGTACCTGCGCTATTGCGAGCGCAAGGGCTTCAAGGCCGAGGTGCTCGAAGAATCCGACGGCGACGTCGCCGGCATCAAGAACGCGACGGTCAAGGTGTCGGGCGAATACGCATACGGCTTCCTGCGCACCGAAACAGGTATCCACCGCCTCGTGCGCAAGTCGCCGTTCGACTCGTCGGGCGGCCGCCACACGTCGTTCTCGTCGGTATTCGTGTATCCGGAAATCGACGACTCGATCGAAGTCGAGGTCAACCCGGCCGACCTGCGCATCGACACGTACCGCGCATCGGGCGCGGGCGGCCAGCACATCAACAAGACCGACTCGGCGGTGCGGATCACGCACATGCCGACCGGCATCGTCGTGCAGTGCCAGAACGACCGCTCGCAGCACCGCAACCGCGCCGAAGCGATGGCGATGCTGAAGTCGCGCCTGTACGAAGCCGAGATGCGCAAGCGCCAGGCCGAGCAGGACAAGCTCGAGTCGAGCAAGACCGACGTGGGCTGGGGCCACCAGATCCGCTCGTACGTGCTCGACCAGAGCCGCGTGAAGGACCTGCGCACGAACGTCGAAATGAGCAACACGAAAGCGGTGCTCGACGGCGATCTCGACGACTTCATCAGCGCGAGCCTCAAACAGGGCGTGTAAGCGCCGTGGCGCGGCCTGCCCGGGTCGCGCCCCCTTGCCCTCCCCGTTTGCGCTGCCGCACCCACCCCGAATTCCGACCATCATGACCGAATCGACCCAAACGCAGCCCGCCGTCGCGGCGGACGAAAACCAGATCATCGCCGAGCGCCGCGAGAAGCTGCGCGCATTGCGCGAGCAAGGCGTCGCCTACCCGAACGATTTCCAGCCGACGCATCACGCAGCCGAGCTGCAGGCCAGATTCGCCGATTCGGACAAGGCCGCGCTCGAAGCGAACCCGGTCGAGGTGGCGGTCGCCGGCCGCATGATGCTCAAGCGCGTGATGGGCAAGGCAAGCTTCGCGACGGTGCAGGACGGTTCGGGCCAGATCCAGTTCTTCGTGACGCCGAACGACGTCGGCGCGGAAACCTACGACGCGTTCAAGAAGTGGGACCTCGGCGACATCGTCGCGGCGCGCGGCGTGCTGTTCCGCACCAACAAGGGCGAGCTGTCGGTCCAGTGCAAGGAACTGCGCCTGCTGTCGAAGGCGCTGCGCCCGCTGCCGGACAAGTTCCACGGCCTCGCCGACCAGGAAATGCGCTACCGCCAGCGCTACGTCGACCTGATCGTCACGCCGGAAACGCGCGACACGTTCCGCGCGCGCACCAAGACGATCACGTCGATCCGCAATTTCATGAGCAACGCCGACTTCATGGAAGTCGAGACGCCGATGCTGCACCCGATCCCGGGCGGCGCGGCCGCGAAGCCGTTCGTCACGCACCACAACGCGCTCGACATGCAGATGTTCCTGCGCATCGCGCCGGAGCTGTACCTGAAGCGGCTGATCGTCGGCGGCTTCGAGCGCGTGTTCGAAATCAACCGGAATTTCCGTAACGAGGGCGTGTCGCCGCGCCACAACCCGGAATTCACGATGATGGAGTTCTACGCCGCATACACCGACTACCGCTGGCTGATGGACTTCACCGAGCAGCTGATCCGCCAGGCGGCGATCGACGCGCTCGGCACCGCGACGATCCAGTACCAGGGCCGCGAGCTCGACCTCGCGAAGCCGTTCCACCGCCTGACGATCACGCAGGCGATCCAGAAGTACGCGCCGCAATACACCGACGGCCAGCTGTCGGACGACGCGTTCCTGCGCAATGAACTGACAAGCTTCGGCGTCGACGTCAGGCAGCCGGCATTCCTGAACGCCGGCATCGGCGCGCTGCAGCTCGCGCTGTTCGAGGAAACCGCCGAAGCGCAGCTGTGGGAACCGACCTACATCATCGACTACCCGGTCGAGGTGTCGCCGCTCGCACGCGCGTCGGACACGGTGCCGGGCATCACCGAGCGCTTCGAGCTGTTCATGACCGGCCGCGAAATCGCGAACGGCTTCTCCGAGCTGAACGATCCGGAAGACCAGGCCGCGCGCTTCAAGAAGCAGGTCGAGCAGAAGGATGCCGGCGACGAGGAAGCGATGTTCTTCGACGCCGACTACATTCGCGCGCTCGAATACGGGATGCCTCCGACGGGCGGCTGCGGGATCGGCATCGACCGTCTCGTGATGCTGCTGACCGACAGCCCGACGATCCGCGACGTGCTGCTGTTCCCCCACCTGCGCCGCGAAGACTGACCCGCTTCGCCTGCGCGCCCCGCGGCGCGCAGGCGACAGCTTTGTAACCGCGCGTAAATCCCGCCTGCCGGCGTTCGCCGGCAACTGATCATTCCCCGCTTTATCTCCTCGTCGAATCGACCTCGCCCGGGTTTTTCCGGTGTTGCCGAACGTTTTCCCGCTGCGAATCGTTACAACTTGATACGGCGGTTCGCTCGCGCCTGGACGACACTGCCTTTGCAAAATAAACGCACGATTGCGTGCGAGCTTTGCATGGGACCGAAACAAGCGCCGAGGCGCCCACTCCGGTCGACATAGGAGAGCAAAAAATGGACAACCCGAACCAGACCACGCCGCAAAAGCAACGCCTCCACCCGCTCGTCGCCACCGCGGCGGGCGCCGTCATCGTCGCGAGCCTCGCGGCGACCGCCGCCATTACGGGCGTGTTTCCGAAGGCCACCGGCAACAACGAGCAGAACGGCCAGACCCAGGCCGCGCTGATCGCGTCGCAGCCGGCCGTCGACACGGCGGCGGCGGCCAGCGCGGCGCGCGCCGCGCAAGCGCAGCAGATCGCGGCCGAGCAAGCCGCGCAACAGCAGCAACAGCAGCAGCCGATCGCGCAGGCCCAGCCGCAACCCGCACCGCGCCCGGCGCCGACGCACCATCGCCGCCACGCGTCGACGGCGCCGCAGCCGCCTCAGTATGCGCAGCAGGGCGGCGGTTATGCGCAGCCGTCCTCGTCCGTTTGCCAGAGCTGCGGCACGGTCGTCGCGATCAACCAGATGCGCACGCCCGGCCAGAGCTCGGGTATCGGTGCAGTCGGCGGCGCGGCGGCAGGCGGCCTGCTCGGCAACCAGTTCGGTCACGGCAACGGCCGTACCGCAATGACGCTGCTCGGCGCGCTGGGCGGCGGCCTCGCCGGCAACCAGGTCGAGAAGCAGGTGCGCGCCGAAACCGACTACCAGGTGCAAGTGCAGATGGAAAACGGCACGACGCGCACGTTCACGTATCACAACCCGCCGCCGTTCGGCCAGGGCCAGCGCGTGCGGATCGAGAACGGGACGCTGGTCGGTGCATGACCGGTCCGCTGCGCACGCGTGACGCGTGGGCAGCGTGACGAAGAAACGAAAACGGCTCGTGAGTGATCACGAGCCGTTTTGCTTGCCAGGGTCGCGCGCTCGATGCAGCGCGCGCCGCTCACTCTTCGTCGTCGAAGTCGGATTCGTCGATCCAGTGCGCCTGGATCGCTTCGAGAATCTTCTCGCCGGAGTGCTTCGGGTCGTCGCTGAACCCGTCGAGTTCGAGCACCCACTGACGCAAATCGACGAAGTTGATCCGCTGCGGATCGATGTCGGGATGCCTTTCCGCCAGCGCGATCGCGATCTCGCGCGAATCGGTCCATTTCATCGCCTGCCCTCCTCGGTCAGTGATTTTCCTTCGCATGGTTGATCGAGTACTTCGGAATCTCGACCACCAGGTCCGAATCGTCCTTCACGATCGCCTGGCACGACAGGCGCGACGTCGGCTCGAGGCCCCACGCCTTGTCCAGCAGATCGTCCTCGTCCTCCTCGGACGGCGTCAAATCGTTGAAGCCCTCGCGGATCACCACGTGGCACGTCGTGCAGGCGCACGACTTCTCGCATGCGTGCTCGATTTCGATGCCGTGGTCGAGCAGGTTGTCGCAAATACTCTTGCCGGGCGTCGCGTCGATCACCGCGCCTTCCGGGCACAGTTCGACGTGAGGCAGCACTACCAGTTGAGGCATGTCCGTTCCGTCAGTCAGGTGCGGCAGGCTGCGCCGCACGATTCATCATAACGCCGGCCGCGATCGGCCGGCATGCAAGTCGTTCGCTCAGATCTCGTCGAGCCGGCGGCCCGCCAGCGCACGCTTGATGCTCTTGTCCATCCGGCGCGCGGCGAATTCGTCGGTGCCTTCGGCCAGCGCCTTGGTCGCCGCCTCGATTGCGTCCGTGTCGTCGCCCTGCGCGACCGTGCGCAGCGCCGCGACATGCGCATCGACTTGCGCGCGCTCCTCCGCATCGAGCAGTTCGCCGTCGGCGGCGAGCGCTGCGTCCGTCGCCTCGAGCATCCGCTCGGCCTCGACCTGCGCCTCGCGCAATGCACGCGCGCGCATGTCGACCTCGGCGGTCTTGAAGCTGTCCTCGAGCATCTTCGCGATGTCGTCGTCGGCGAGGCCGTACGACGGCTTCACGACGACCGATGCCTCGACGCCCGAGTGCTGCTCGCGCGCAAACACGGACAGCAGGCCGTCCGCGTCGACCTGATAGGTCACGCGGATCCGTGCCGCGCCCGCCACCATCGGCGGAATGCCGCGCAGCTCGAAGCGCGCGAGCGAGCGGCAGTCGGCGACGAGCTCGCGCTCGCCCTGCACGACGTGGATCGCCATCGCGGTCTGGCCGTCCTTGAAGGTCGTGAATTCCTGCGCGCGCGCGATCGGAATCGTCGAATTGCGCGGGATGATCTTCTCGACGAGGCCGCCCATCGTCTCGACGCCGAGCGACAGCGGGATCACGTCGAGCAGCAGCCAGTCGTCGCCGCTGCCGCGGTTGCCGGCCAGCAGGTCGGCCTGGATCGCCGCGCCGAGCGCGACCACCTGGTCCGGATCCAGATTGACGAGCGGCGGCTGGCCGAAATGCTTTGCGACGGCGTCGCGGATCACCGGCATGCGCGTCGCGCCGCCGACCAGCACCACGCCCTTGATGTCGGCCGGCGCCACCTGCGCGTCGCGCAGCGCCTTGCGGGTCGGCGTCAGCGTGCGCTGCACGAGCGGCTCGACCAGCGTGGCGAAGGTGTCGTGCGTGACCGTCTGCGCGAGCGTCGCGCCGGTCGACAGCGTGACGTCGAGCGACGCTTGCGGCACCGCCGACAGCGCTTCCTTCAGCACGCGCACGCGGTCGAGCAGCAGGCGCACGTCTTCGGGCGCGAGCGAATTCGCGTCGATGCCGGCCTGCGCGAGCACGTGGCCGAACAGCGCGTGATCGAAATCGTCGCCGCCGAGCGCCGAATCGCCGCCTGCGGCGAGCACTTCGAACACGCCCTTCGTCAATTTCAGGATCGACAGGTCGAACGTGCCGCCGCCGAGGTCATAGACCGCGTACAGGCCTTCCGCCGCGTTGTCGAGGCCGTAGGCGATCGCCGCCGCGGTCGGCTCGTTCAGGAGACGCAGCACATTGAGACCGGCGAGCCGCGCGGCGTCCTTGGTCGCCTGGCGCTGCGCGTCGTCGAAATAGGCCGGCACCGTGATCACCGCGCCGACCAGGTCGTCGCCGAGCGTATCTTCCGCGCGCTGGCGCAGCGTCGCGAGAATCTCGGCCGACACCTCGACCGGGCTCTTCACGCCGTCGACGGTGCGGATCTGCACCATGCCGGGCGCATCGACGAATTCGTACGGCGCGTTCGCCGCGCCTTCGACCTCGGCCTTGCCGCGGCCCATGAAGCGCTTGACCGACACGATCGTGTTGCGCGGATCGGTCGCGGCCTGTTCCTTCGCATCGTGGCCGATGCGGCGGCCGCCCTTCTCCAGGTAACGCACCACCGACGGCAGCAGCACGCGGCCTGCGTCGTCCGGCAGCACTTCCGGCACGCTGTTGCGCACGGCCGCGACGAGCGAGTTCGTCGTGCCGAGGTCGATCCCGACGGCCAGCCGCCGCTGGTGCGGCGCCGGCGCCATGCCCGGTTCGGAAATTTGCAGTAAAGCCATCTTGGTTCGTTCGGGCGCTTACGCCCGTTTGCTGCGCATGCCGCGAGGCACGCGGTTAATGTTCGAGACGCTCGATCTGCGCGCTCACTTCCGACGCGACCCGCTCGATGAACATCAGCTGGCGTACCGCCTCGGCGGCGGCCTGGTCGGCGCCGCTGTCGAGCAGCGTGCCGAGGCGCGCGAGCCGCGCGCGCTTCTCGTCGCGCAGTTCGGCCAGCAGCGCGTCGAGCGCATCGACGTTGCGCGCCGCGGCGGCATCCTCGATGCCTTCGCGCCACTCCATCTGCTGCATCAGGAACGCCGGCTCCATCGCGGTATTGTTCTCCGCGCCGATATCCACGTCGCGCAGCGACAGCAGGTAGGTCGCCCGCTTCAGCGGATCGCGCAGCGTCCGGTATGCCTCGTTCGCACGGGTCGCCCATTGCATCGCGATGCGCTTCTGCGCGTCGCCGGCCGCCGCGAAGCGGTCCGGATGCACCTGCGTCTGCACGGTCCGGTACGCGGTGTCGAGCGCCGCGTCGTCGAGCGCGAATTGCGCCGGCAGGTGGAACAGGTCGAAGTGGCTGTCTTTCAGCGAGACCATCGTCGCGTTCAATCCCAATTCGTCGCGCGGCGAGCGCCGCGCATTAAAAAGGCGGCCTGTGCCGCCTCTTGCCCGCATTGCGCGGAACCCGTCACACGCGGAACGATTCGCCGCAGCCGCATTCGTCCTTCACGTTCGGGTTGTTGAACTTGAACCCTTCGTTCAGGCCTTCGCGCGCGAAATCCAGTTCGGTGCCGTCGATGTACGCGAGGCTCTTCGGGTCGACGACGACCTTCACGCCATGGCTCTCGAACACCTGATCCTCGGGCGCGAGGTCATCGACATACTCGAGCTTGTACGCGAGGCCGGAGCACCCGGTCGTGCGAACGCCGAGCCGCAGGCCCACCCCCTTGCCGCGCCGGACCAGGTACTTCTGGACGTGCTGTGCTGCTTTTTCGGTCAGTGTAATTGCCATGATGTCCTTGCCGCGGTGCATCGATCGCGATGCGCCGCGCTCCAGCTAGCTAAGTCGCTCGATGCCCGCTCAGGCCGCTGCCTGATCGCCTTCCGCGCCGTCGTGGCGCTTCTTGTAGTCGGCCACTGCCGCCTTGATCGCATCTTCCGCGAGGATCGAACAGTGGATCTTCACCGGCGGCAGCGCCAGCTCTTCCGCGATCTGCGTGTTCTTGATCGAGAGCGCCTCGTCGAGCGTCTTGCCCTTCACCCACTCGGTCACGAGCGAGCTCGACGCGATCGCCGAGCCGCAACCGTAGGTCTTGAACTTTGCGTCCTCGATCACGCCGTCCGCGCCTACGCGGATCTGCAGCTTCATCACGTCGCCGCAGGCCGGCGCGCCGACCATGCCGGTGCCGACTGCGTCGTCGTCCTTCGCGAACGAGCCGACGTTGCGCGGGTTTTCGTAGTGATCCAGAACCTTGTTGCTGTAAGACATGACTCAGACTCCTTGACTCGTTGCGTCTGCGTGCGCCAATCCGCCCGCGAATGTGTTTAGTGCGCAGCCCATTCGATCGTCGACAGATCGATGCCTTCCTGGTGCATTTCCCAAAGCGGCGACAGTTCGCGCAGCTTCGCGATCTTGCTGTTCAGCAGATTGACCACGTAGTCCACCTCCTGCTCCGTCGTGAAGCGGCCGACCGTGAAGCGGATCGAGCTGTGCGCGAGTTCGTCATTGCGGCCGAGCGCACGCAGCACGTACGACGGCTCCAGCGACGCCGACGTGCACGCGGAGCCCGACGACACCGCGACGTCCTTGATCGCCATGATCAGCGACTCGCCTTCGACGAAGTTGAAGCTGATGTTCAGGTTATGCGGAATGCGGTGCTCCATGTCACCGTTCACGTAGGTTTCCTCGATCTGCGACAGGCCGCGCAGCAGCTTGTCGCGCAGCATGCGGATGCGCTCGTTCTCGGTCGCCATTTCCGCCTTGGCGATGCGGAACGCTTCGCCCATGCCGACGATCTGGTGCGTCGGCAGCGTGCCCGAGCGCATGCCGCGCTCGTGGCCGCCGCCATGCATCTGCGCCTCGATGCGCACGCGCGGCTTGCGGCGCACGTACAGCGCGCCGATGCCCTTCGGGCCGTAGGTCTTGTGCGCCGAGAACGACATCAGGTCGACCTTCAGCTTCGCGAGGTCGATCTCGACCTTGCCGGTCGATTGCGCGGCATCGACGTGGAACACGATGCCCTTCTCGCGGCAGATCTCGCCGATCGACTCGATGTCCTGGATCACGCCGATCTCGTTGTTGACGTGCATCACCGACACGAGGATCGTGTCCGGGCGCAGCGCCGCCTTGAACGCGTCGAGATCGACCAGGCCGTTGTCCTTCACGTCCAGGTAGGTGACTTCGAAGCCGTCGCGCTCGAGCTCGCGGCAGGTGTCGAGCACGGCCTTGTGCTCGGTCTTCACCGTGATGATGTGCTTGCCCTTGCCCTTGTAGAAGTTCGCGGCGCCCTTGATCGCGAGGTTGTCCGATTCGGTCGCGCCGGACGTCCAGATGATCTCGCGCGGATCGGCGTTCACGAGCGCGGCCACCTGTTCGCGCGCCTCTTCGACGGCACGCTCCGCATCCCAGCCGTACGCGTGACTGCGCGACGCCGGGTTGCCGAACTGCTCGCGCAGGTACGGCACCATCTTGTCGACCACGCGCGGATCGACCGGCGTCGTCGCGCTGTAATCCATGTAGATGGGCAGGTGGAGAGTCTCTTGGGTCATCTGTCGCTCCGGGTATTCTGTGCAGGGACTATGTGCGTTGTAAGGTATCGGCGGGCCGCGTTCGTGGTCACGAACTCGCGATGTTGAACACCGAATTCGGGCCGAGCGGCATCGTGCGAACCGGCTCGGCGGGCGCGGCGACGGGCTCCGGCGTGCGCCGGTCGCGCAGCACCGCGGGCGCGCCTTCGCGCGTGCGCTGCTGATCGACGAGATCCTGCAGCGACACCGAATCGAGGTATTCGACCATTTTCTGGTTGAGGGTCGCCCACAGCTCGTGCGTCATGCAGTGGCCGTCGGGCTGCTTCGAGCCGTCGCACGTGCCCTTGCCGCCGCACTGCGTTGCGTCGAGCGGTTCGTCGACGGCAATGATGATGTCGGCAACGGTGACGTCCTGCGCGCGGCGCGCGAGGTTGTACCCGCCGCCCGGCCCGCGCACGGACTCGACGATTTCATGCCTGCGCAGCTTGCCGAACAGCTGTTCGAGGTACGAGAGCGAAATCCGCTGGCGCTGGCTGATGCCTGCAAGCGTCACCGGGCCCTGCTCCTGGCGCAGTGCCAAGTCAATCATCGCTGTGACGGCGAAACGACCTTTGGTGGTGAGTCTCATGGTGTTAGGGGACCGCAATCTTGACGATTTTGGTCAAGTATAAATATTTGACGATTTTAGTCAAGTATCCATGTCTCTGACAGGGTATTCGCGAAGCGGCTAACGAAAACCTCGGAACGTCAGCGCGGCACGCGCTGGCGCAATGTGTCGAGCAGGCCGCGGCACGCGGCCTCGCACTGGTCGAGCACCTGTTCGAAGCCCTGCGCGCCGCCGAAATAAGGGTCGGCGACTTCGGATTCCGTCGCGCCGGGCGCGAACTCCATCAGCAGCCGCACCTTGCCGCGATGCTCGACGGGGCACCGGCGGCGCAGTTCCGCGAGATTCGCGCCATCCATCGCGAGCAGCAGGTCGAAACGCTCGAAATCCGCCCCGCTCACCTGTCGCGCCCGCAGCGCCGACAGGTCGTAGCCGCGCGTGCGCGCCGCCGCCTGCGCCCGGCTGTCGGGTGCCTCGCCCACATGCCAGTCGCCGGTGCCGGCCGAATCGACGTCGATCCGGTCGGCCAGCCCGGCGGCCTCCACCTGATGGCGCATCACGCCCTCGGCGGTGGGAGAACGGCAGATGTTGCCGAGACAGACGAAACAGATCGCAACGCGGGTCATCGCACTACCGGAAAACCGCGGCGAGCCGCGCAATCGGGGAACGCGCCATTATACAAAGGCGCCCGGAATCTCGCCGCCGCGCCACGCGACGGCGAACTGCGCTACAGCGCCTTCGGCGCGGCAAGCACGACGTCGCCGGCCGCGGCGGGCAGCGGCCTCGCCGCGTCGCCAACGAGCCCGAACGACACGGTGCGCGCCAGCTCGGCGGATGCCTGGTCGACCTCGAGCGGCCCGCGCGACGGCGCGGCGCCGACGGCATGCAGATACGCGGCAGCCGCGAGCGGCACGACAATCGCTAACGGCCAGTACATCGATATTCTCTTTTTCATGATGCGACCTCCTTGACCTGATGCCCCGGAAGCCCACTTCCGGGGACTACAGGGCAAATTCTATAGATCGCACCTATCGGGATAAATACGTAAATAGTGAACTCAGTGTTGCGGCCGGATGAACAGTCGCGCGACGTTCAGCCGAGATGGCTGCGCGACGCCGCGTAGAGCTCGCGGAACGTCCGCCCGGTCGGCACCGGCAGGTCGCGCGTATCCATCCAGCCCCCCATCATCGGCAGGCGCCGCAGCATCCCCCCGCCGCTGCCAAGCCGCTCGAGGATGCGCACCATCAGCTTCGTCGTCAGCGCATAGAGCGTCGGGCGGCGCGCGACGAAGCCCCAGGCGGCGAGCGCCGCGCGTTCGCGCCAGGGCCGCAGGTGCCGTTCGACCTGCTTCTCGCGCAGCGTGCGCAGCAGGTGCGACAGCGGAATGCCGACCGGGCACACGCTGTCGCACTCACCGCACAGCGTTGCCGCCTGCGGCAGGTCGAGCGTGCGCTCGAGGCCGACGTAGCTGGGCGTCAGCACCGAGCCCATCGGCCCCGGATAGACCCAGCCATACGTGTGGCCGCCGACCTTCTGGTAGACCGGACAATGGTTCATGCACGCGCCGCAGCGGATGCAGCGCAGCATCTCCTGGAATTCGCCGCCGATCAGGCCCGTGCGGCCGCCGTCGACGAGCACCACGTACATGTGCTCCGGGCCGTCCTCGTCGCCCGGCCGGCGCGGGCCGGTCAGCAGCGAGAAATAGTTCGAGGTCTTCTGGCCGGTCGCCGAGCGCGGCAGCAGGCGCATCGCGGTCGAGAGATCCTCGAGCGTCGGCAGCACTTTCTCGATGCCGGTCACCGCGACATGCACGCGCGGCATCACCGTGCACATCCCCTCGTTGCCCTCGTTCGTCACGAGCACGACCGAGCCCGTCTCGGCGATCACGAAGTTGCCGCCCGTCACGCCCATGTCGGCCGACAGGAAATGCGGACGCAGCACCTCGCGGGCCTCGCGCGTCATCTCCGGGATCTCGGTCAGCCGCTCGCGGTGGTGGGTGCGCGCGAACAGGTCGGCGATCTCGTCCTTGTCCTTGTGCACGACGGGCGCAATGATGTGGCTCGGCGGCTCGTTGTCGTTGATCTGCAGGATGTATTCGCCGAGATCCGTCTCGATCGACTGCACGCCCATCTCGCCGAGCACCGCGTTCAGGCCCATTTCCTCGGTCACCATCGACTTGGTCTTGATGACTTTCTTCACGTCATGGCGGCGCGCGATGTCGGCGACGAGCCGCGCGGCGTCGGCCGTCGACTCCGCGAACAGCACCGTCGCGCCGCGCCGCGCCGCCTCGCGCTCGAACGCCTCGAGCCACACGTCGAGATTCTCGAGCGCGCGGTTGCGGCGCGCCTTGAGCGCCGCGCGCGTCGCCGGGAAGTCGATCTGCGTGATCGCGTCGGCGCGCGCGGACACGAACTTCGCCGACAGCTTCTTCAGGTTCTGCTGCAGGCGCTGGTCGGCGAGCTTCTGGCCGGCGCGCGCCTTGAAATGCATCGATTGGACTTGCATCGCGGTATCGGGAGAATTGTGAGCGGAACCGGGCGTCAGACGTCGCCCGCCAGCACCTGCGCGATGTGCAGCACGCGCGTGTCGCGGTCGCCGGTGCGGCGCAACCGCCCTTCGATGTTCAGCATGCAGCCGAGATCGCCGAGCACGACGGCGCCCGCGCCCGATGCGCGCACGTTCGCGCATTTCTCGTCGGCGATCGCCGTGGAGATGTCGCCGTACTTGACCGCGAACGTGCCGCCGAAGCCGCAGCAGTGCTCGCAATCCTTCATCTCGACCACCGCGACGCCGCGCTGCGCGAGCAGCGCGCGCGGCTGCGCCTTCACGCCGAGCTCGCGCAGCCCCGAGCACGAATCGTGATACGTGACCGGGCCCGCGAATTCGCCCCGCTCGAGCGTGACCTTCGCGACGTTCGCGAGGAAGTCGGTCAGCTCGTAGACCTTCTGCTGGAACCGCGAGAAACGCCCCATCATTTCAGGATCGTCGCGGAACAGGTCGCCGTAGTGCGCGCGGATCATGCCGCCGCACGAGCCCGACGGCGCGACGACGTGGTCGAACTGCTCGAACTCGCGCAGCGTCTTTTCGGCGAGGTCGCGTGCGAGCGCGCGGTCGCCGGAGTTGTAGGCCGGCTGACCGCAGCAGGTCTGCGCGGGCGGCACGATCACCTCGAAACCCGCGTCGCGGATCAGCTTGAGCGCGGAAAAACCGATCTCGGGACGCATCAGATCGACCAGACAGGTCACGAACAAACCGACTCGCATAGGCGCTCCTTCGAGAAAACGGCTCTCATTATCCGCCGTTTGCCCGGCAAGACCAACGCCGGCGCGTATCGGCAATCCACTGGAAACGGATGCGAGGACTTCCTCGAACGCCGTTCGCTTTTTTCACGATACGAGATACAATCGCCGCAATAGCGCTTGCCGCATCAACCGATTCCCCGACATGACCAACCCGACCCCGGATTCCAAAACGTCGATCCAGGTGATCGAACGCATGATGAGGCTGCTGGATGCACTCGCCGAGCATAGCGACCCCGTGAGCCTGAAGGAACTGGCGCAGCGCACCAAGCTGCACCCGTCGACCGCGCACCGCATCCTCAACGACATGGTGACCTGCCGCCTCGTCGACCGCTCCGATCCTGGCACGTACCGGCTCGGCATGCGGCTGCTCGAGCTCGGCAACCTCGTGAAGGCACGCCTGTCGGTGCGCGACGCGGCGCTGATGCCGATGCGCGAGCTGCATCGCCTCACCGGGCAGACCGTGAACCTGTCGGTGCGACAGGGCGACGAGATCGTCTATATCGAGCGCGCGTATTCGGAGCGCTCCGGGATGCAGGTCGTGCGCGCAATCGGCGGCCGCGCGCCGCTGCACCTGACCTCGGTCGGCAAGCTGTTCCTCGCGGCCGACGAGACCTCGCGGGTGCGCGCGTATGCGACGCGCACGGGGCTCGCGGGCCATACGCAGAACAGCATCACCGACATCGCGAAGCTCGAGCGCGAGCTGACGATCGTGCGCCAGCAATCGTGTGCGCGCGACAACGAGGAGCTGGAGCTCGGCGTGCGCTGCATCGCCGCGGGCATCTACGACGACTCGGGCAAGCTCGTCGCGGGCCTGTCGCTGTCGGCGCCGGCCGACCGCCTGCAGGACGCGTGGCTCGGCCAGCTGAGCCGCACCGCGCTGACGATTTCCGAATCGCTCGGCTATCGGCCGGAGAGCACGAAGGAACTGGACGGCCTGCAGCGCCAGGCCTGAGCCGCCGCGGCGCGATCCGCCATACGAAAAAAAGCCCCGCGACTGCGGGGCTTTTTGTTGGCGTTGACGCCGGATCGGCAGCGGCGCACCGCCGCGCAACCGGATCAGGTGCCGCCGTTCGGCGCGTTGGCCGCCGTCAGGCGCTCGCCGCCGCCGTTGTCGAGCCAGTTGCGCAGCCGCGCGGCATCCGCGAAGCGCGAGTACTTGCCGAACGAATCGAGCAGCACGATGACCATCGGACGATTGTGGATCGTCGCCTGCATCACGAGGCATTCGCCCGCCTCGTTGATGAAGCCGGTCTTCTGCAGGCCGATGTCCCACGTATTGTTGCCGCGGATCAGCGCGTTCGTGCTGTTGTAGGCCAGGTTCCGCTTGCCCGTGTACACCTCGTAGCTGCGATCGGTCGAGAACTTGCGGATCGTCGGATACTGGTACGCCGCGTTGACCATCTTCACGAGGTCGCGCGCGCTCGACACGTTCTGGCTCGACAGCCCGGTCGAGTTCTCGAAGTGCGTGTCGGTCATGCCGAGCGCCTTCGCCTTCGCGTTCATCGCCGCGACGAACGCCGGACGGCCGCCCGGGTAGTAGCGCGACATCGACGCCGCCGCGCGGTTCTCCGACGCCATCAGCGCGATGTGGAGCATGTCCTCGCGCGACAGCACCGAGCCGACCGACAGGCGCGAGCCGGTGCCCTTCTCGTAGTCGCGGTCTTCGTCGGTGACTTCGATCTGGTCGGTCAGCGGCAGCTTCGAGTCGAGCACGACCATCGCCGTCATCAGCTTGGTGATCGACGCGATCGGCACGACGGCATGCGAATTCTTGTCGAACAGCGGCTCGCCGGTGTTCTGGTCGATGACATACGCGACGCTCGAACGCAGCGCGAGCGCGTCGGGCGTGTCGTGCAGGCCGAATGCCTGGCCGACCGACGGCTGGCGCGGCTGGAACGCGACCCGGCGCACGGCGCCATGGTGGCCGCGCACGTTCGCGGCGAGCGTCGCGCGCTTGCGCACGGACTTGGCACGCGGCGCGTCGGCAGTGGCGGACGCCGACTTCACCGACTTCTTCGCGGACGACGAAGCAGTCGCTTTCTTCTTGGCGGCTTGTTGGGACTTCGCAGTGGCGGCAAAGGCATCAGCGGGCGCAACGGTGGCGGTGGCCGCCAGCAAGGCGACGGCGACCGACACCGCTGTGCCGAGCGCCATGCTCTGCAACATTCTGCGCGGTGAAAACGATTCGGCTTTCATTGGGGTCTGGACAAAGCGGGGGAGGTTTCCGCAAGTGTAGTTAAGGCTGAAAAAATAAGCAATATTAGGCACTTACCGATCGTCTTTAAACCGGATTGTAAGCGTCGCCGAACCTTCGCTCGATCGACTCCCCTGCACCCATCGAAAAAAATCATGATGGAGGCACAGCCCCACAGTGCTCGTCTCCCGATTACCACGCGGTTAATTGAGATAACGTCACTTTCAGGGCGATTTAAAGCGGGGAAACTACGTATCCGGCGCTCGGAGCACCTGCGGCGCGCGTCCCGCGCCACGGCGAAGGCACATCGCCGCAGTGGCGTCGGAACGGCGCGCTTTTCGACAAGAACATGTTCACAACGTTCCACCCCCCTGTCAGGTTTACTTGCGCGCGATGTTGGTGCACCGCGTGGGCCGGGCGGCCCCGCGCAACATGTGGGACGGCCTCTGAAACCGTTTCCGAAAAGCTCAACTAACTCGTTGTTTTGTCGATAAATTGTCGGCATTGTGCAATGCACAAAAAATGCTTGACATCGGCTTGTTCTGCCCTAAAATAGGTTCCATTGCTGCGTTGCACAAAGCGCGCGCATCAGAAGTTCCCCTGCGTAGTGCCCTTTCCCCTTGCGATCGACGCGATCGCTTTTCAGGAGCATGACATGTCCTTGCTGACCCCGGAGCAAATCGCCGCCGCACAGAAAGCCAACCTCGAGAGCCTGTTCGGTCTGACGACCAAGGCATTCGAAGGCGTCGAAAAGCTGATCGAACTCAACCTGCAAGTCGTGAAGTCGACGCTCGCGGAATCGCAAGAAAACGCACAGCGCCTGCTGTCGGTGAAGGACGCGCAGGAACTGATCGCGCTGCAGACGAGCCTCGCGCAGCCGGTCGCGGAAAAGGTGCTGTCGTACGGCCGTCACGTGTATGAAATCGCATCGGCGACGCAAGCCGAGTTCACGAAGGTCGCGGAAGCGCAGTTCGAAGAGCAGAACAAGAAGGTTCAGGCCCTCGTCGACAACGTCGCGAAGAACGCGCCGGCCGGTTCGGAAACGGCTGTCGCCGCGCTGAAGTCGGCGCTGAACGCCGCGAACACGACGTACGAAACCGTGCAGAAGGCTGCCAAGCAAGCGGTCGAGATCGCCGAAACGAACTTCAACGCCGCCGCCGCCGTCGCGACGAAGGCTGCCAGCGCAGCGGCTTCGCGCCGTTCGAGCAAGCCGGCCGCCTAAGCGTCCATCGCTCCCGAAAGAGCCGCGCCCAGCGCGGCTTTTTCTTTTTGGGGTGCGATAACCGATCAGCGGCTATGGTGCTCCGCCCTGCTTCCACGCCGTAGTGCACAAAAAGCAACGCCGCTTCCCGGTGACCCGGAAAGCGGCGTTGTTCATGGCCGGCGCGGTATGCCGGCCACGGCTGCTGCGGCGCGTTACTTCTTGCGCTGCGGCGGCAGGTCCGTACAGACGCCTTCGTACAGCTCGGCCGCCATGCCGACCGATTCGCCGAGCGTCGGGTGCGGATGGATCGTTTTGCCGATGTCTTCCGCGTCCGCGCCCATCTCGACCGCCAGGCACACTTCGCTGATCAGGTCGCCCGCGTTCAGGCCGACGATGCCGCCGCCGATCACGCGATGGGTTTCCTCGTCGAAGATCAGCTTCGTGAAGCCTTCGTCGCGGCCGTTCGCGATCGCGCGGCCCGACGCGGCCCACGGGAACACGGCCTTGCCGTACTTGATGCCTTCGGCCTTGCACTGCTCTTCCGTCTTGCCGGCCCACGCCACTTCCGGATCGGTGTAGGCCACCGACGGGATCTGCAGCGCGTCGAAGTACGCCTTCTCGCCGTGCGCCGCTTCCGCCGCAACGTGGCCTTCGTGCACGGCCTTGTGCGCGAGCATCGGCTGGCCGACGACGTCGCCGATCGCGAAGATGTGCGGGACGTTCGTGCGCATCTGCTTGTCGACGTCGATGAAGCCGCGGTCCGTGACGGCGACGCCGGCCTTGTCGGCGCCGATCTTCTTGCCGTTCGGGCTGCGGCCGACCGCGACCAGCACGAGGTCGTAGCGCTGCGGTTCCGCCGGCGCCTTCTCGCCCTCGAACGTCACGTAGATGCCGTCTTCCTTCGCTTCCGCGCCGACCGTCTTGGTCTTCAGCATCACGTTGCCGAAGCGCTTCGCGTTGTACTTCTCCCAGACCTTGACGAGATCGCGGTCCGCGCCGTTCATCAGGACGTCGAGCATTTCGACGACGTCGATCTCGGCGCCGAGCGTCGAGTAGACCGTCGCCATTTCGAGGCCGATGATGCCGCCGCCGATCACGAGCATTCGCTTCGGCTGCTGGCGCAGCTCGAGCGCGCCGGTCGAGTCGACGATGCGCGGGTCGTCCGGCAGGAACGGCAGCTTCACCGATTGCGAGCCGGCCGCGATGATCGCCTGCTTGAACCTGACGACCTTCTTGCCGCCTTCGCCCTGCACTTCCATGTGATGCGGATCGACGAACGTGCCGACGCCCGTCACGACTTCGACCTTGCGCGCCTTCGCCATGCCGGCGAGGCCCGTCGTCAGCTTCTTGACGACGCCGGACTTGAAGTCGCGCAGCTTGTCGAGGTTGACTTCGGGCTTGCCGAACGTGATGCCGTGCGCGGCGAGCGCTTCCGCCTCTTCGACGACGAGCGCGGTGTGCAGCAGCGCCTTCGACGGGATGCAGCCGACGTTCAGGCACACGCCGCCGAGCGTCGAATAGCGTTCGACGAGCACGGTCTTCATGCCGAGGTCGGCCGCGCGGAACGCAGCCGAGTAACCGCCGGGGCCGGCGCCGAGCACGAGCATGTCGCACTCGATGTCGGCCGTGCCGCCGAAGCTGCCTGCTTGCGGTGCCGGGGCCGGCGCGGCGGCGGGTGCAGCCGCGGCCGGCTTCGCCGGTTCGGCGGGCTTCGCGGGTGCGGCGGCGCCTGCCGCTGCTTCGACGAGCGCGATCACCGTACCTTGCGAGACCTTGTCGCCGGCCTTGACCTTGATTTCCTTCACGGTGCCGGCGATGTCGCTCGGCACTTCCATGGATGCCTTGTCCGATTCGAGCGTGATGAGCGTCTGCTCTTTTTCGATCACGTCGCCCGGCTGGACATTGATTTCGATGACTTCGACGCCGCTGAAATCGCCGATATCCGGAACCTTGACTTCGATGAGACTCATGTACCGTCCCCTTCTTGATTGACTGCTGACAGACGGAGGGGAAACTCGCGAATTGAACTTGAACTACGGCCTGACTGGAGAACGGGGGCATGGGCAGGACCACCTTTGCCGTCCGCCCAAGGACGCGCCTTTCTTTTGGTTACTTTTCTTTGGAAGACAAAGAAAAGTGACCGCCGCCCCGCGCAGGGGCGACGCCAATCGACCGTTAGCAAAACAGGTTCAACGACAGGGCGCGGATCACCGACATAAAAAACCCACGCCCCCGCGAGATTCCCCGCTCATCAAAGAATCACGCGACGGAAGTCGCCCAGAATCGCACCGAGATACGCATTGAACCGCGCGGCTTCCGCGCCATCGATCACGCGATGGTCATACGACAGCGACAGCGGCAGCGTAAGACGCGGCACGAACTGCTTGCCGTCCCACACCGGCTTCATCTGGCCGCGCGACAGGCCGAGGATCGCCACTTCCGGCGCGTTGATGATCGGCGTGAAGTTGGTGCCGCCGATCCCGCCGAGCGACGAGATCGAGAAGCAGCCGCCCTGCATCTGGTCCGGCTTCAGCTTGCCTTCGCGCGCGGCCTTCGACAGGTCGCTCATTTCCTTCGCGATGTCGACGAGGCCCTTCTTGTCCGCATCGCGGATCACCGGCACGACGAGGCCGTTCGGCGTGTCCGCGGCGAAACCGATGTGGTAGTACTGCTTGAACACCAGGTTGTCGCCGTCGAGGCTCGCGTTGAAGGTCGGGAACTTCTTCAGCGCCGACACGACGGCCTTGATCACGAACGCGAGCATCGTAAACTTCACGCCCGCCTTCTCGTGCTCCTTGTTCAGCTGCACGCGCAGCGCCTCGAGCTCGGTGATGTCCGCTTCGTCGTTGTTCGTGACGTGCGGGATCATCACCCAGTTGCGATGCAGATTCGCGCCCGAGATCTTCTTGATGCGCGACAGCGGCTTCGCCTCGAACGGGCCAAACTTCGCGAAATCGACCTTCGGCCACGGCAGCAGGTTCAACTCGCCGCCGCCGGCCGGCGCGGCCGCCGCTGCCGGCGCCGCACGCTGCCCCGTCATCACGCCCTTCACGAAGCTCGTGACGTCTTCCTTCGTGATGCGGCCCTTCGGGCCGCTGCCGCCGACGCGCGACACGTCGACGCCGAGCTCGCGCGCGAACTTGCGCACGGACGGCGACGCATGGCTGGCGCGGTATTCGCCGGACGGCGCCGCGGCCGGTGCAGGTGCTGCAACCGGAGCCGGCGCGGCCTGCGGCGCGGGCGCAGCGGCGGCCGGAGCGGCAGCGGGCGCCGGCGCGCTTGCCTGCGGCGCGGCGGCGGCAGGTGCACCAGCAGCCTCGAGCAGCACGATCAGCGCCCCTTCGGACACCGCGTCGCCGACCTTCACCTTGATTTCCTTCACGACGCCGGCGGCCGGGCTCGGCACGTCCATCGTCGCCTTGTCCGACTCGAGCGTGACGAGCGACTGTTCCTTCTCGACCGTGTCGCCGACCTTCACGCCGATCTCGATCACCGGCACGTCCTTGTAGTCGCCGATGTCCGGCACCTTCACTTCGAGCGTGCCGCCGCCGGCTGCCGCGGGCGCGGCGGCCGGCGCCGGCGCCGCTGCGGGCGCAGCCGCCGCCGGTGCGGCGGCAGGCGCGGCCGCGCCGTTCGGCTGCGCCGCGGCGCCGCCTTCGAGCAGGATGATCAGCGTGCCTTCCGACACCGAGTCGCCGACCTTGACCTTCACTTCCTTGACCGTGCCGCCCGACGGGCTCGGCACGTCCATCGTCGCCTTGTCCGATTCGAGCGTGACGAGCGACTGCTCGGGCTCGACCGTGTCGCCCGCCTTCACGAGCACTTCGATGACGGGCACGTCCTTGTAATCGCCGATATCCGGCACCTTCACTTCGATCGCTTGACTCATCTTTTTGTGTCTCCAGAGCCGCGCGCGCCCCTCCCGGAGGCGGCGCGCGGCATCACACGGCGCGTGTGCGTTAAACCGTCATCGGGTTGGGCTTGGACGGATCGAGGTTGTACTTCGCGATCGCGTCGGCGACGACCTTGCGCTCGATCGTGCCTTCGTCCGCGAGCGCGTTGAGCGCCGCGACCGTGACCCAGTGGCGGTCGACCTCGAAGAAGTGACGCAGGTTCTCGCGGGTGTCCGAGCGGCCGTAGCCGTCGGTGCCCAGCACGACGAAGCGGCGATCGATCTGGCCGCGGATCTGGTCGACCAGCGCACGCACGTAGTCGGTCGATGCGATGATCGGGCCCTGCGTGTCCTTCAGGCACGACTGCACGTGCGACAGGCGGCGCTCCTCGGTCGGATGGAGCAGGTTCCAGCGCTCGACCTGATGGCCTTCGCGCGCGAGCTCCGTGAAGCTCGGCACGCTCCACAGGTCGGCGGCGACGCCCCAGTCGTTCTTCAGCAGGTCGGCGGCGGCGATCACTTCGTTGAAGATCGTGCCCGCGCCCAGCAGCTGCACGCGCGGCGCCTTCTTGTCGGCGTCGGCCTTCCTGAACGCGTACATGCCCTTGATGATGTCGGCCGCCACGTGCTCGCCCTGCGGAATCGCCGGGTGCTCGTAGTTCTCGTTCATCACCGTGATGTAGTAGTACACGTCTTCCTGGTCCTGCACCATGCGGCGCAGGCCGTCCTGGATGATCACCGCGAGTTCGTAGCCGAAGGTCGGGTCGTAGCTCACGCAGTTCGGCACCGACGCCGCCCACAGAAGCGAGTGGCCGTCCTCGTGCTGCAGGCCTTCGCCGTTCAGCGTCGTGCGGCCGGCAGTGCCGCCCAGCAGGAAGCCGCGCGAGCGCATGTCGCCCGCCGCCCATGCCAGGTCACCGATCCGCTGGAAGCCGAACATCGAGTAGAAGATGTAGAACGGCACCATGATCTCGCCGTGCGTCGAGTACGACGTCGCCGCCGCGATCCAGTCGCACATGCCGCCCGCTTCGTTGATGCCTTCCTGCAGGATCTGGCCGGTTTCCGATTCCTTGTAGAACATCAGCTGGTCGGAATCTTCCGGCACGTACTTCTGGCCCTGCTGGTTCCAGATGCCGATCTGGCGGAACAGGCCTTCCATGCCGAACGTGCGCGACTCGTCCGGGACGATCGGCACGACGCGCTTGCCGAGCGCCTTGTCCTTCAGCAGGATGTTCAGGATCCGCACGAACGCCATCGTCGTCGAGATCTCGCGGCCTTCGCCCGTGCCCTTCAGGAGCGGCTCGAACGCGTCGAGCGCCGGCACCGGCAGCGACGTCGCCTTCTCGCGGCGCTGCGGCAGGTAGCCGCCGAGGTCCATGCGCTGCTTGCGCATGTATTCGAGCTCCTTCGAGCCTTCCTCGAACTTGATGTACGGCACGTCGGCGATCTGCTCGTCGGTGATCGGCAGGCGGAACTGGTCGCGGAACTTCTTCAGTTGCTCGACCGGCAGCTTCTTCTGCTGGTGCGTGATGTTCATCGCCTGGCCCGACTCGCCCATCCCGTAGCCCTTGATGGTCTTCGCGAGAATGACGGTCGGCGCGCCCTGCGAGTTGCTGGCCTCGTGGAATGCCGCGTAGATCTTGTGCGGATCGTGGCCGCCGCGGTTCAGCGCCCAGATGTCGTCGTCGGACCAGTCGGCGACCAGCGCCTTCAGTTCCGGCGTGTTGAAGAAGTGCTCACGGACGAACGCGCCCGATTCCGACTTGTAGGTCTGGTACTCGCCGTCGACGACTTCCATCATGCGGCGCATCAGCACGCCCGTCTTGTCGCGCGCGAACAGCGCATCCCAGCGGCTGCCCCAGATCACCTTGATTACGTTCCAGCCGGCGCCGCGGAATTCCGATTCCAGTTCCTGGATGATCTTGCCGTTGCCGCGCACCGGGCCGTCGAGACGCTGCAGGTTGCAGTTGATCACGAACACGAGGTTGTCGAGCTTCTCGCGGCTCGCCATGCCGATCGCGCCGAGCGATTCCGGCTCGTCCGTCTCGCCGTCGCCGAGGAACGCCCACACCTTGCGGCCGTCCGTCTTCGCGATGCCGCGCGCCTGCAGGTACTTCATGAAGCGCGCCTGGTAGATCGCCATGATCGGGCCGAGGCCCATCGACACGGTCGGGAACTGCCAGAAGTCCGGCATCAGCCACGGGTGCGGATACGACGAGATGCCGTTGCCGCCGACTTCCTGGCGGAAGTTGTCGAGCTGCTCTTCCTTCAGGCGGCCGAGCAGGAACGCGCGCGAGTACACGCCCGGCGACGAGTGGCCCTGCACGAACACGAGGTCGCCGCCGTGCTGTTCGGACGGCGCGTGCCAGAAGTGGTTGTAGCCGACGTCATAGAGCGTCGCGGCCGATGCGAACGACGCGATGTGGCCGCCGACGTTGGTGTCCTTGCCCGCGCGCAGCACCATCGCGAGCGCGTTCCAGCGGGTGTACGAACGGATCTTGTGCTCGATTTCCTGGTCGCCGGGGATCTTCGCCTGGGCGCCGACCGGAATCGTGTTGATGTACGGGGTGGTGGCCGAGAACGGCAGGTGCTCGCCGCGCACGCGCGCGAATTCGATCTGCTTCTCGATCAGGTAGTGTGCACGACCAGTGCCGACGGAGGAGATCACGCCGTCGAGCGCCTCGAGCCATTCGACGGTTTCCTGCGGATCGTCGTCACGCTCGGCGGCGACATATTTCATCACTTCGTTAGGTACAGCGGACATTCTCGTCTCCTGGTCCGGAAATGTGAGGATCGCTCTTCGTGCAGACGACGCGACGCGACCGGCTGCGGGCAAGCTCCAGCGGATTGTAATGAGGCCTCGCGGCGACGTGCAACAAAATTTTCGAATAGTGAGATCTTTTCTCGTAATGCGGAATATTGCTGCGCTGCACCCTTGCTTCGGGGCTCCGGCGCGCGTCACCGCGCGGTAAATCCGTTTCGGTTCAACATATCCGGTATAGGCTTTCCATCAATAGTGCTGCGCTACAATCCTCGCATGTTGACCGACCGGCTTTTCGCACGCTCGGCGCGACCGTCGGGCCCGCCGGCGGAATCGCAGCCGTCCCGTTGGCACCACGGACCGTGGTGGTCCAATTCCTATTTGCTGACGCCGCTCCTGTCGATCCTCGTCTTCCTCGTGGTGATGAGCCTGATCCTGTGGAGCCTCAACCGCCGCGAGCAGCAACAGCAGGAAGACACGCTGTTCCGCAACGTCGCGTGGGCGCAGCAGCAGATCCGCCTGTCGATGACGGGCGCGCAGGAACAGCTCCAGGCGCTGTCGCGCGACCTCGCGTCCGGCCGTCTCGACCAGAACGGTTTCCAGATGGCGGTCGCGGACGTGATGCAGACGCACCCCGAGATCCTCTACCTGAACTGGTACACGTCGCCCGGCACGCAGCGCTGGCCGACCGTGCACCCGCCGCTGCTCGGCCAGCGGCTCGCGCGGCCCGGCGACGCGCAGATGCAGGACGCGGTGCGCGGCGCGTACGACGAGGCGCGCAACTCGCGCCGCCAGGCGTACGCCCCGCTCGTCTACGACGACTTCGGCAACGGCTACATCACGCTGCAGACGCCCGTGATGCGCGGCGACCGCGAATACCTCGGCTCGCTCGCGGCCGTGTTCTCGGTCGAGGGGATCCTGAAGCACGACATCCCGCAGGAGCTGTCGTCGAAATACAAGATCTCGATCACCGACGCGAACAACCGCGAGCTGTCATCGACGTCGTCGCGCCCGCGCCTGCCGCGCGACTCGCACTACGACCTGCCGCTCGATCCGCCCGGCCAGGGCCTGACCGTGCGCGTCTACGCGTTCCCGCAGCTCACCAACCTGACCAACAATACGCTCGTCTGGCTCGTCGCGGGGCTGTCGTGCTTCGTGCTGTGGAGCCTCTGGAGCCTGTGGAAGCACACGCGCCAGCGCTTCGAGGCGCAGCAGGCGCTGTACGCGGAAGCGTTCTTCCGCCGCGCGATGGAGAACTCGGTGCTGATCGGCATGCGCGTGCTCGACATGCACGGCCGCATCACGCACGTGAACCCGGCGTTCTGCCGAATGACCGGCTGGGACGAGAGCGACCTGGTCGGCAAGGTCGCGCCGTTCCCGTACTGGCCGCGCGATTCCTACCCCGAGATGCAGCGCCAGCTCGACATGACGCTGCGCGGCAAGGCGCCGAGCTCCGGCTTCGAGCTGCGCGTGCGGCGCAAGAACGGCACGCTGTTCCATGCGCGCCTGTACGTGTCGCCGCTGATCGACAGCGCCGGCCGCCAGACCGGCTGGATGTCGTCGATGACCGACATCACCGAGCCGAAGCGCGCGCGCGAGGAACTCGCCGCCGCGCACGAGCGCTTCACCACGGTGCTCGAGAGCCTCGACGCCGCAGTGTCGGTGCTCGCCGCCGACGAAGCCGAGCTGCTGTTCGCGAACCGCTACTACCGCCACCTGTTCGGCATTCGCCCGGACGGCCACCTCGAGCTGTCGGGCGGCGGCTTCGATCGCGCGCAGGCGTCGTCCGACTCGATCGACATGGTCGATACCTTCGCCGGCCTGCCCGCCGCTGCGCTGACAGGCAGCACCGCGGACGCGCAGGAAGTCTATGTCGAGAGCATCCAGAAGTGGTTCGAGGTGCGCCGCCAGTACATCCAGTGGGTCGACGGCCACCTCGCGCAGATGCAGATCGCGACCGACATCACGACCCGCAAGAAGGCGCAGGAACTCGCGCACCAGCAGGAAGAGAAGCTGCAGTTCACGAGCCGATTGATGACGATGGGCGAAATGGCGTCGTCGATTGCTCACGAATTGAACCAGCCGCTCGCCGCGATCAACAACTACTGCTCGGGCACGCTCGCGATGGTCAAGAGCGGCCGCGCGACCACCGAAACGCTGGCGCCCGCGCTCGAGAAGACCGCGCAACAGGCGCTGCGCGCCGGGATGATCGTCAAGCGGATCCGCGAATTCGTGAAGCGCAGCGAGCCGAAACGCCAGCCCGCGCGGGTCGCCGACATCGTCGCGGACGCGGTCGGGCTCGCCGAAATCGAGGCCAGGAAGCGCAGGATCCGGATCGTCACGGAAATCCTCGCAAGAATGCCTATTATTTATGTCGACCCCGTGCTGATCGAGCAGGTGCTCGTGAACCTGATGAAGAACGCGGCCGAAGCGATGGCCGACGTGAAGCCGGCATCGGCCGACGGCGTGATCCGCGTCATCGCCGATCTGGAGGCGGGCTTCGTCGACATCCGCGTGATCGACCAGGGTCCGGGCGTCGACGAAGCGACCGCCGAACGCCTGTTCGAGCCGTTCTACAGCACCAAGTCCGACGGGATGGGCATGGGGTTGAACATTTGCCGCTCGATCATCGAATCGCATCGCGGGCGTCTGTGGGTGGTCAACAACGTCGAGGCGGATGGCCGCATCTCCGGCGCGACGTTCCACTGCAGCCTGCCCATTGGGGAACCCGCTGATCTCGCCCGAGGGGGGGCAGAGGCATCGGCATCACATACCGTTACGGGAGAACTATGAATAGCCCTGTCACCACCACTCAGGAAACCGTCTTTGTCGTTGACGATGACGAGGCCGTGCGCGACTCGCTGCGCTGGCTGCTGGAGGCGAATGGCTATCGCGTGCAATGCTTCTCGAGCGCCGAGCAGTTCCTCGATGCATACCAGCCGGCCCAGCAGGCCGGCCAGATCGCGTGCCTGATCCTCGACGTCCGGATGTCCGGGATGAGCGGCCTCGAACTGCAGGAACGCCTGATCGCCGACAACGCCGCACTGCCGATCATCTTCGTCACCGGTCACGGCGACGTGCCGATGGCCGTCTCGACGATGAAAAAGGGTGCGATGGACTTTATCGAGAAGCCGTTCGACGAGGCGGAGTTGCGCAAGCTCGTCGAGCGGATGCTCGACAAGGCCCGAAGCGAGAGCAAGAGCGTCCTGGAACAGCGCGCCGCGAGCGAGCGCCTGTCGAAGCTGACCGCACGCGAGCAGCAGGTGCTCGAGCGCATCATCGCGGGCCGCCTGAACAAGCAGATCGCCGACGATCTCGGCATCAGCATCAAGACGGTCGAGGCGCACCGCGCGAACATCATGGAAAAGCTCAACGTCAACACGGTGGCCGACCTGCTGCGCCTCGCGCTGTCGAAGAAGCAGGCTTAAGCACCCGCGCGGCCCGGTGAACCTGCCGGGCCCGTGCCCCGCCCCGCGCAACGCGGGCGCGGGGTGGCACGCCGCCGGCCGCGCCGATGACGCTTCCCGCGCATTCGCTGTCGGACGACGGCAGGCGGACGGTATAATTCCGTGCTTTGCTGCGGCGCACCCCACGCGCCGCACGCCCGCATTCCAACTTCCTGCAGAACCCACCACCATGACAGCCCTCCTCATCGACGGCAACGCCCTTTCGAAGACCCTGCGCGCGCAGGCCGCCGAGCGCGCCGCCGCGCTGGCCGCGCGCGGCCACCAGCCCGGCCTCGCGGTGATCCTCGTCGGCGACAACCCGGCCAGCGAAGTCTACGTGCGCAACAAGATCAAGGCGTGCGAGGACAACGGCTTCTTCTCGCTGAAGGATACGTATCCGGCGTCGCTGTCGGAGGCCGACCTGCTCGCGCGCATCGACGAACTGAACCGCGACCCGAAGATCCACGGGATTCTCGTGCAGCTGCCGCTGCCGAAGCACATCGACAGCCACAAGGTGATCGAGGCGATCGCGCCGGAGAAGGACGTCGACGGCTTCCACGTCGCGAACGCGGGTGCGCTGATGACCGGCAAGCCGCTGTTCCGCCCGTGCACGCCGTACGGCGTGATGAAGATGTTCGAGGCCCACGGCATTGCGCTGCAGGGCGCGAACGCGGTCGTGATCGGCCGCTCGAACATCGTCGGCAAGCCGATGGCGATGCTGCTGCTCGAAGCGGGCGCGACCGTCACGATCTGCCACAGCAAGACGCGCGACCTCGCCGCGCACACGCGGCAGGCCGACATCGTCGTCGCCGCGGTCGGCAAGCGCAACATCCTGACCGGCGACATGGTGAAGCCGGGCGCGACCGTGATCGACGTCGGCATGAACCGCGACGACGCCGGCAAGCTGTGCGGCGACGTCGATTTCGCAGGCGTGAAGGAAGTCGCCGGCCACATCACGCCGGTGCCAGGCGGCGTCGGCCCGATGACCATCACGATGCTGCTGATCAACACGATCGAAGCCGCCGAGCGCGCCGCCGCGGCCGCCTGACCTGCGCATTGCGCTGTCTCCCGCCGGCGCGCCCAGCCGCGCCGGCGTCCTCCCGAGCCGCCCGCCCGGCGCGCGTCCGACCCCGCGTCAATCAAGCCGTTAGAAACTATCGATTGGAAAGCGCGCGTTGCGCCCCAATAATGTCGATATCGGGCGCTGTCGCGCCCTGCCCCCATCATCCCGGTTCATCCGGCAACAGACAGGGAGTCTTATGTCCGCAAGCGCCAACACCAACCCGCTCCTCGACTTCTCCGGCCTGCCCCGCTTCGGCGAAATCCGCCCCGAACACGTGACGCCCGCGCTCGATACGCTGCTCGACGACGCCAACCGCGCGGTCGATGCCGCGAGCGCGACGCCGGCGACCTGGGCCGATGTCGTCGAGACGGTCGAGCGCGCGACGGAGCCGCTCGGCCGCGCGTGGGGCGTCGTCGGCCACCTGAACGCGGTCGCCGATACGCCCGAGCTGCGCGCCGCGTACGGCGAGAACCTGCCGCGCGTGACCGAGTTCTGGTCGAGCGTCGGCCAGAACCTCGCGCTGTACGAGAAATACAAGGCGATCGCCGCGAGCGCCGAATACGCGACGCTGTCGGTCGAGCGCAAGAAGATCCTCGACAACGCGCTGCGCGATTTCCGCCTGTCGGGCGCGGAGCTGCCGGAAGACCGGAAGCCGCGCTTCGCCGAGCTGCAGGAGCAGCAGGCCGCGCTGTCGAAGTCGTTCTCCGACCACGTGCTGGACGCGACCAATGCCTATGCGTACATCGCGCAGGACGCGGCCGAGCTGGCCGGCCTGCCCGACGACGCGATCGAAGCCGCCCGCGAAGCCGCGCAGAAGGACGGCAAGGAAGGCTGGAAATTCACGCTGCATTTCCCGTCGTACTTCCCGGTGCTGCAGTACGCGGACAACCGCGCGCTGCGCGAGACGCTGTATCGCGCCTACGTGACGCGCGCGTCCGAGCTCGGCCCGCAGTACGGCGGCGGCAAGGCCGAATGGGACAACACCGCGATCGTCGCCGACGAGCTGAAGCTGCGTCGCGAGGAAGCGCAGATGCTCGGCTACCGCAATTTCGCCGAAGTGTCGCTCGCGCCGAAGATGGCCGAATCGCCGCAGCAGGTCGTCGCGTTCCTCGAGGATCTGGCCACACGCGCGCGCCCGCACGCGGACCAGGACTGGGACGAGCTGCGCGCGTTCGCGAAGACGCTCGGCCTCGCCGAGCTCGCGCCGTGGGACGTCGCGTACGCGGCCGAGAAGCTGCGCCAGCAGCGCTACGCGTTCTCGGAAAACGAGGTCAAGCAGTACTTCCCGGAACCGGCCGTGCTGAAGGGCCTGTTCACCGTCACCGAGACGCTGTTCGGCGTGCGGATCAAGCCCGACGACGCGCCGGTCTGGCACAAGGACGTGCGCTTCTTCCGCGTCGAGAACCGTGACGGCTCGCTCGTCGCGCAGTTCTATCTCGACCTGTATGCACGCGAAGGCAAGCGCGGCGGCGCGTGGATGGACGACGCGCGCGCACGCGCGAAGCGCGGCGCCAGCGTGCAGACGCCGGTTGCGTACCTGACCTGCAACTTCTCCGCGCCGGTCGGCGGCAAGCCCGCGTGCTTCACGCACGACGAGGTGATCACGCTGTTCCACGAGTTCGGCCACGGCCTGCATCACATGCTCACGCGCGTCGACGAGCTCGGCGTGTCGGGCATCAACGGCGTCGAATGGGATGCGGTCGAGCTGCCATCGCAGTTCATGGAGAACTTCTGCTGGGAATGGGACGTGCTGTCGTCGATGTCGTCGCACGTCGACACGGGCGCGACGCTGCCCCGCGCGCTGTTCGACAAGATGATCGCCGCGAAGAACTTCCAGAGCGGCCTCGGCACGCTGCGGCAGATCGTGTTCTCGATGTTCGACATGCTGCTGCACGTCGATTTCGATCCGGCGGGCGCGGTCGGCGTGAACGACTTCGCGCGCGAGATCAACGAACGCTACCACGTGATCCCGCAGGCGCCGTTCTCGCGCTGGTCGAACACGTTCAGCCACATCTTCGCGGGCGGCTACGCGGCCGGCTACTACAGCTACAAGTGGGCGGAAGTGCTGTCGGCGGATGCGTACGCGGCCTTCGAGGAAGCCGCCGCGGCCAGCGGCAGCGTGCTGGACGCGGCCACCGGCACGCGCTATCGCCGCGAAATCCTCGAGGTCGGCGGCAGCCGTCCGGCGATGGATTCGTTCAAGGCGTTCCGCGGCCGCGAACCGCAGATCGATGCGCTGCTGCGCCACAACGGGATGGCCGCGCCCGCGCACTGAGTGCCCCAGCCCGCTGCACCGCGACGATGAAGACGGCACCGCGTTGCGCGGTGCCGTTTTTCATGGCGCGGGCGATTCGTCGTCGAACAGCGCGATCTGGCCGTGACGTTCGGGCGTGTCTTCGTCGATGCGCACGCCGACGCCGAGCAGCCGCACCGGCTGCGCGCGCCGCAGCAGGCCCTTCGCGAGCAGCGTGACGGCCGTGTCCGCGTTCGTCGCGTCGGCCACGCATTCGACCGTCGTGCGCTGGAAATCGGCGAAGCGGATCTTCACGTACAGCTTGCGGATCGACCGCACGGCGCCCGCGCGCGCGATCCGCGCGTCGAGCTGGACGGTCAGCCTGCGAATCTCGTCCGCGCATTGCTCGAGCGTCGTCAGGTCGGTCACGTAGGTCGTCTCGACGCTGACCGATTTGCGTTCCTGGTCCGCCTGCACCGACCGTTCGTCGATGCCGCGCGACAACTGGTAGAGGCGCCGCCCGAACGCGCCGAATTCGCGATGCAGGTCGATCAGCGACCAGTCGCGCAGTTGCGCGCAGGTCTGGATGCCGAGCCGGTCGAGCCGCGCGGCCGTCACCTTGCCGACGCCGTGCAGCTTGCGCACCGGCAGCGCCGCGACGAACGCGTCGACTTCGTGCGGCCGCACGACGAACAGGCCGTCGGGCTTGTTCCAGTCCGACGCGATCTTCGCGATGAACTTGTTCGGCGCGACGCCGGCCGACACCGTCACGCCAACCGTGGCGAACACCCGCTCGCGGATCTCGCGGGCGATCAGCGTCGCGCTGCCCTGGCACCGCTCGGCGTGGCTGACGTCGAGATACGCCTCGTCGAGCGACAGCGGCTCGACGTCGGCCGTGTAGTCGCGATAGATCGCCATGATCTGGCGCGACGCGGCGCGATACTTGTCCATCGCCGACGGCAGGATCAGCAGGTCCGGGCACTTGCGCATCGCGAGCGCCGACGACATCGCCGAATGCACGCCATAGCGCCGCGCCTCGTAGTTGCAGGTCGCGATCACGCCGCGCTGGTCGGGGCGGCCGCCGACCGCGAGCGGCCGGCCGCGCAGCGACGGGTCGTCGCGCATCTCCACCGACGCATAGAAGCAGTCGCAATCGCAGTGGATGATCTTGCGCGCGCGCGGCGGCGCGTCGCTCGACAACGGCGGCGGGTTCGGATCGGCGGGCGGAATGACGAGCGGGTTCACGGTGCCGATACTGTACAAAAACACAGTGCCCGTTTCAACTGCCGCGTGCTGCCGCGCGCGGCCGCGCCGTACTGGCCCGCTTTGCGCGGACCGTACCGCCGTGCGCGCGCGCCGCCGCCTATACTCGCGGCGAGGCAGGCAACGGAAACGGGAGCGTGGCGGATGAAGACGATCGGACTGATCGGCGGGATGAGCTGGGAATCGTCGGCGGAATACTACCGGATGCTGAACCAGCATTCGAAGGCGCTGCACGGCGGGCACCACAACGCGAAGAGCGTGATGGTGACCGTCGACTTTGCGGAAATCGAAGCGCTGCAGCGCGCGCACGACTGGCCGGCGCTCGGCGAACGGATGGCCACGGCTGCCCGGCAGCTCGAGGCGGCGGGCGCGGACCTGATCGTGCTCACGACCAACACGATGCATCGCGTGCACGACGCGATCGAAGCGGCGGTCGCGCTGCCCTTCCTGCATATCGCCGATCCGACCGGCGAAGCGCTGCGCGCGGCCCGCATCGCGCGCGTCGGGCTGCTCGGCACGCGATATACGATGGAATTGCCGTTCTATGCGCAGCGGCTGCGCGAGAAGTTCGGGCTCGACGTGCTCGTGCCCGACGAACGCGAGCGCGACGACGTGCACCGGATCATCTACGACGAGCTGTGTCACGGCGCGGTGCTGCCGGCGTCGCGCGCGACCTATGTGCGGATCATCGAAGCGCTTGCGGCGCGCGGCGCGCAGGGCGTGATCCTCGGCTGCACGGAAATCACGCTGCTGATCGGCGCGGAAGATTCGCCGCTGCCGGTGTTCGATACGACCGCGCTGCATGCGAAGGCGGCGGTCGAATGGGCGGCGGGCTGATTGATTGCGAACGAAGTCCCGTGCTGTCAACGGGATCGGGCGATGACCCGCTCCGGGCGGGCCCGCGCGGATTATGCGCAGAAAACAAAAAACCCGGCATGGAGCCGGGTTCTTGTTGGCGAGGTGCGCATCGGTCACTTGCGCTGCACATCGCCAGATGTGCTTGGTTGCGGGGGTAGGATTTGAACCTACGACCTTCGGGTTATGAGCCCGACGAGCTGCCAGACTGCTCCACCCCGCGTCAGAGAAATAAATTATAGGGTTGTTAAGCACTCACGTCAACACTTTTGTCACGATTCTTTCTTGGAGCCGTGCGATACGCACCGTCGATGCATCGCCGCAGCTCACGTCCTCGCATCGCGCTCGCGGTAAGATGGCGGCCTTCGCATCCACCCCGCTCTCGCACTCGTCCATGAAGATCGCCACCTGGAACGTCAATTCGCTCAACGTCCGCAAGCAGCATGTGCTCGACTGGCTCGCGCAAAGCGGCACCGACGTGCTGTGCCTGCAGGAACTGAAGCTGACCGACGACAAGTTCCCGCGCGCCGATCTCGAGGCGGCCGGCTATCGCAGCTGGTTCACGGGCCAGAAGACGTACAACGGCGTCGCGATCCTCGCGCGCGACACGCTGCCGTTCGACGAATCCGACGTCACGCGCAACATCCCCGGCTTCGACGATCCGCAGCAGCGCGTGGTCGCGGTGACGGTCGGCGGCGCGCGCATCATCTCCGCGTACTTCCCGAACGGCCAGGCGCCCGACTCCGACAAGTTCACCTACAAGATGCAGTGGCTCGACGCGCTGAACGCGTGGCTGCGCAGCGAACTGCAGCGCTATCCGAAGCTCGCGCTGCTCGGCGACTACAACATCGCGCCCGAAGATCGCGACGTGCACGATCCGGCCAAATGGGAAGGCCAGAACCTCGTGTCGCCGCAGGAGCGCGCGCACTTCGCGGGCCTCGTCGAACTCGGGCTCGTCGATGCGTTCCGCCGCTTCGAGCAGCCCGAAAAAACCTTCACGTGGTGGGACTACCGGATGATGGCGTTCCGCCGCAACGCGGGGCTGCGCATCGACCACATCCTGCTGTCGGCGCCGCTGGCCGAAACCTGCACGTCGTGCGAGGTCGATCGCACGCCGCGCACGTGGGAACAGCCGTCCGACCATACGCCGGTGGTCGCGATCGTCGGCTGAGCACGCCACCCGCGCGCGTTCAGCCGCGCGCGGGCGCGGGCCCGAGATGGGCCCACAGGAAACCGAATTCGGCCGCGTCGGATTCGGCGCGCTCCAGATCGTCGGCGCTGCCGTGGCCGCCATCGGTGTTCTCCCAGTACCACACCTCGCCGTGACCGAGCGCGTGCATGCGCGCGGCCATCTTGCGCGCGTGCGCCGGATGCACGCGATCGTCGCGCGTCGACGTCGTCAGCAGCAGCGGCGGATACGCGACGCCCTCGCGCACGCGGTGATACGGCGAGTACGCGGCCAGCGCCGCGCCCTCCAGCGGGTCGTCCGGGTCGCCGTACTCGTCCAGCCACGCCGCGCCCGCGTGCAGCTTCGGATAGCGACGCATGTCGAGCAACGGCACCCGGCAGAGCACCGCGCCGAACAGCTCAGGCCGCTGCACCATGCACGCGGCCACCAGCAAGCCGCCGTTGCTGCCGCCCTCGATACCGAGTTGCGCGGCCGTCGTCACGCCCGTCCTAATCAGATCCTCGGCGACCGCGATGAAGTCGTCGAACGAACGCTGCCGGTGCTCGCGCTGCGCGTCGACATGCCATTGCGGCCCGAACTCGCCGCCGCCGCGGATGTGCGCGAACGCCGCGACGCCGCCGCGCTCGAGCCATGCGATGCCGAGCGCATCGCTGTAGCCCGGCAGGTTCGGCAACGCAAAGCCGCCGTAACCGGACAGCAGGCACGGCCTTGCGACGCGTGCGTCGCCGTCGAGCGCCTCCAGCGCATCGCGCGGCCCGATCAGCGTGTACGGCACCACGGTGCCGTCGCGCGAGCGCGCGCTCGCGCGACGCACGACGAGCCCGGCCGCGTCGAACTGCACCGGCGGCCGGTCGAGCAGCACGCGGCGCGACGGCGCATCGGCCGCGCAATCGGCAAGGTCGGCCAGCCAGCATTCGGGCGGATCGAGATAGGTGTCGACGTCCACGTACACGTCGTCGTTCAAGGTCGACTCGACGGGCTCGACGTCGATCTGCGCGTCGCCCGGCCAGTCGAACGGCCGCGCATCCCACACCCACGCGCCGTCGTCCGCCTGCCGCGGCTGCCACAGCAGCGTGCGATTGTTCACGTCGTCGAGCCAGCTCGCGATCAGCGTATGGCGCGTGTTCGTCCACGTGCACGCGGACGTCGTCGGCCCCGGTTCGAACAGCGTGTCGAACGCACGCGAACCGGCCAGAAACGCATCCTCGCGAATCGCGAGCAGCGCGCCGCCCGCGTGGCGCACGCCATCGCATTCCCAGTCGAGCCGCGGCTCCATCACGAGCCAGCCCTGCCAGAAGCCGACCTCGACATGCGTCGGCACGTCGTAGCGCGACCACTCGCCTTCGGCTGTCAGCCAGTACGAATGCACATCGAAGAAATCGACGCTGCGCCAGCCGCCGTGGCGGCCGTCGACCGGATCGAACCACGCGCCCGCGCTGATGTCGTCGGGTTCGCCGCGAAACACGACCGGCGCATCGGCAAGAGGCGCGCCGCGCGCCCAGCGCCGCACTTCATACGGATAGCCGGCCTCGGTCGCATGCGCTTCGCCGCGATCCCAGCTCACGTAGACGGTATCGCGATCGATCCAGCCGATCGTGTGATGGCCCGGCTCGTCGATCGTGAAGCCTGCGTCGACGAAACGGCGCTCGACGAGATCGAACTCGCGCACGACCACCGCGTCGGCGCCGCCCGGCGACAGCGACAGCAGCGCGCGATCGCCGTCCGGATACAGGATCGCGTCCTGCTCGAACACCCACGACTCGCCCTCCTGCGCGCCGAGCGCGTCGACGTCGAGCAGCGTGTCCCACGCCGGCCGGCCCGCGCGCCAGTCGTCCCAGCGCGCGCGGCGCCACAGCCCCTTCGGATGCAGGTCGTCCTGCCACAGGTCGTAGGCCCAGTCGCGCCAGCGGGTCGGGATCACCGGGCGCTCGCGCGGCAGATAGGCCTGCGCGAGACGCGCGACGAGCGCGCGATAGGCGTCGTCGTCGCGCAGCGCGGCGCGCGTGCGCGCGTTCTGCGCGTCGACCCAAGCGCGGGCGCGCGCGCTGTCGAGCGCTTCGAGAAAACGGAACGGATCGGCCCCGGCGGGCCAGCGGACGGAATCGGACATGGCGGAACGGCGTGACGGCAAACCGCGATTATGTCCGATCGCGGCGGCATGCGCGGGAACCCGCGCACGCCACGCTGCGCGCTTACAGCTCCAGATGCAGTTCCTGGATCTTGCGCGTGATCGTGTTGCGGCCGATGCCGAGCCGCTCCGCCGCCTCGACCTTGCGGCCGCGCGTGAAGTCGAGCGCCTCGCGAATCACCGCGGCCTCGAAGCGGCGCGCGAGCTCGTCCATCACGTCGGTCGAGTTCTCGCGCAGCAGGCGCGCGACCTCGGTGCGCAGCCCGTGCTCCCACATCGGATAGCCGGCCGGAGCGCTGTTCGGCACGGCGGCGACAGGCGCGCCCGCCAGGCCGGCGGCCGGCGACAACGCGGGCGCGTCGCCGCCCGCCGCGTGCGCATCGGTGCCGTCGGCCGCCACGGCGACGGCCGCGCCGGACGGCACGAGATCGGGCGGCAGATCCTTGATCTCGACGGTCTGCGCGGGCGCCATCACGGTCAGCCAGTTCGCGAGGTTCTCGAGCTGCCGCACGTTGCCCGGGAACGGCAGCGACGTCAGGTACGCGAGCGCCTCGTCGGACACGCGCTTCGGCTCGACGCCGAGATCGCGCGCGCTCTTCTGCAGGAAGTGGCGCGTGAGCAGCGCGATGTCCTCGCTGCGCTCGCGCAGCGGCGGCAGGCGCAGCCGGATCACGTTGAGGCGGTGATACAAGTCCTCGCGGAACAGCCCCTGGCGTACGCGCGACTCGAGGTTCTGGTGCGTCGCCGCGATCACGCGCACGTTCGCGCGCAGCGGGCTGTGCCCGCCGACGCGGTAGAACTGGCCATCCGACAGCACGCGCAGCAGGCGCGTCTGCAGGTCGAACGGCATGTCGCCGATTTCGTCGAGGAACAGCGTGCCGTTCTCGGCCTGCTCGAAGCGGCCCTGGCGCGTCGTCTGCGCGCCGGTGAACGCGCCGCGCTCGTGGCCGAACAGCTCGGATTCGAGCAGGTCCTTCGGAATCGCCGCGGTGTTCAGCGCGATGAACGGCCCGTTCGCGCGCGGGCTGTGACGGTGCAGCGCGCGGGCGACGAGCTCCTTGCCGGTGCCCGACTCGCCGGTGATCAGCACGGTCGCGGCCGAATGCGACAGGCGGCCGATCGCGCGGAACATGTCCTGCATCGCCGGCGCCTGGCCGAGCATCTCGGGCGCCTCGGCCACACGGTCGTCCTCGGGCACGCCGCCGCGCAGGCTCTCCTCCACCGCGCGACGGATCAGCTCGACGGCCTTGTCGACGTCGAACGGCTTCGCGAGATATTCGAACGCGCCGCCCTGGAAGGCCGCGACGGCGCTGTCGAGATCCGAGAACGCGGTCATGATGATCACGGGCAGGCCCGGCATCCGGTCGTGCATCGCCTGCAGCAGCTCGAGGCCCGAGCCGCCCGGCATCCGGATGTCGGACACCAGCACCTGCGGCGTCTCGTGATCGAGCGCGCCGAGCGCGTCGCGCACGTTGGCGAAGCTCTTCGTCGCGAAGCTGTCGCGGGCGAGCGCCTTTTCCAGCACCCAGCGGATCGATTGGTCGTCGTCTACTATCCAGATCGGCTTCATAGGTCGGTCAGATATCTCGGTGAATCGCGGTGTCGCCGCTCAATGGTCGAGCGGCAGCAAAATCTGAAATTCGGTACGACCGGGCCGGCTTTCGACCTCGATCATCCCGTCGTGCTGCTGCACGAACGTCTGCGCGAGCGTGAGGCCGAGGCCGCTGCCGTCCTCGCGCCCCGATACGAGCGGATAGAAGATCCGGTCGCGGATCTCTTCCGGAATGCCCGGCCCGTTGTCGATCACATGCAAGTCCAGTGCCAGCTTGTACAGGCGCTTCGCGATCGTGATCTTGCGCGCGACCCGCGTGCGCAACTCGATGCGCGCGTCGCCCTGCGCGATCCGCTCGCGCAGCGCCTGCGCCGCGTTGCGCACGATGTTCAGCAGCGCCTGGATCAGCTGCTCCTTGTCGCCGCGCAGGTCCGGCACGCTGACGTCGTAGTCGCGCTCGATCGACAGCCCGCGCGGGAATTCGGCCAGCATCACCGCGCGCACGCGCTCGCACACTTCGTGGATGTTCACGTCGCCGACGATGTGCGGATGCCGGTGCGGCTCGAGCAGCCGGTCGACGAGCGTCTGCAGGCGGTCGGATTCCTTGATGATCACCTGCGTGTATTCGCGCAGCTCGCCGCGCTCGCGCTCACCCAGCTCGAATTCGAGCAGTTGCGCCGCGCCGCGGATCCCGCCGAGCGGGTTCTTGATCTCGTGCGCGAGGTTGCGGATCAGCTGCTTGTTGACCGCGGTGAGGTCGTGGATGCGCTCCTCGCGGTCGGTGCGCGACTGGCGCTCGTTCTCGAACAGCTCGACGAGCACGAAATCCGGCGCGCTCTCGAGAAAGCCGACGATCGCGTGCACGTGCAGCGGCTCGCGGCCGGGCCGGTCGAGCACGGTGTCGAGGTGCGTCGCGTGAAAGCGCTCCTCGCCGATCGCGGTGATCGTCGACGCAAGCTCGTTCGCGTTCGGGAAGATCTCGCCCCACGGCCGCTGCGCGAGCTGCCGGCGCGAGATGTCGAGCATCGCCTCCGCGGACGGATTCGCGAACGCGATCTTGAGCGTCTTGCGGTCGAGCACCAGCACGACCGTCGGCAACGCCTCGAGCCCGGCGAGCAGCCCCGAGCGAGCGAGCCGCTCGTCATCCGACAAACGCTCAGGCTGCCCCGTCCTCGCCTTGATCAGATTCTTCAGAACCATCGTGCGTTCGTGTCGCGCAGAAAGTGTGAAATGCGCGGAACAAAAAGGGGACGGCTGGGCGCCGTCCCCTTTTCAGAATCCGCTGCCCGCGCCGGGCACTGCGCGGCGCAGGCGAACCGGTGTGCGGCGCTTCGCCCGCTGAAGCGTCGAAGCGCCATCGCCGCTTACAGCGAGTAGTACATCTCGAACTCGATCGGATGCGTCGTCATGCGGAACTTCGCCAGTTCCTGTTCCTTCAGCGCGAGGTACGCATCGATCATGCCGTCCGTGAACACGCCGCCGCGCGTCAGGAACTCGCGATCCTTGTCGAGCGCTTCGAGTGCCTGGTCGAGGCCCGCGCAGACGGTCGGGATCTTTGCATCCTCTTCCGGCGGCAGGTCGTACAGGTTCTTGTCCGCTGCTTCGCCCGGATGGATCTTGTTCTGGATCCCGTCGAGGCCGGCCATCATCAGCGCCGTGAAGCACAGGTACGGATTCGCCATCGGATCCGGGAAGCGCGTTTCGATGCGGCGGCCCTTCGGGTTCGACACGTGCGGAATGCGGATCGATGCCGAACGGTTGCGTGCCGAGTAGGCCAGCTTGACCGGTGCTTCGAAGTGCGGGACCAGACGCTTGTACGAGTTCGTCGTCGGGTTCGTGATCGCGTTCAGTGCACGGGCGTGCTTGATGATGCCGCCGATGTAGAACAGCGCCAGTTCCGACAGGCCGGCATAGCCGTTGCCCGCGAACAGGTTCTGGCCGTCCTTCCAGATCGACTGGTGAACGTGCATGCCCGAACCGTTGTCGCCGACGACCGGCTTCGGCATGAACGTCGCCGTCTTGCCGTACGAGTGCGCGACGTTGTGGATGATGTACTTCGACCACTGCGTCCAGTCGGCGCGCTGCACGAGCGTCGAGAACTTCGTGCCGATTTCGTTCTGGCCCTGGCCCGCCACTTCGTGGTGGTGCACTTCGACCGGGATGCCGAGCTGTTCGAGCAGCAGGCACATTTCCGAACGCATGTCCTGGAACGTGTCGACCGGCGCGACCGGGAAGTAGCCGCCCTTCGTGCCCGGACGGTGGCCCGTGTTGCCGCCTTCGAATTCCTTGCCGGCCGACCACGGCGCTTCTTCCGAATTGATCTTCACGAAGCAGCCCGACATGTCCGTGTTCCACTGGACCGAGTCGAAGATGAAGAATTCCGGCTCCGGACCGAAGTACGCGGTGTCGCCGATGCCCGTGCTCTTCAGGTACGCTTCGCCGCGCTTCGCGAGCGAACGCGGGTCGCGCTCGTAGCCCTTGCCGTCGGCCGGCTCGACCACGTCGCAGGTCAGCACCAGCGTCGATTCTTCGTAGAACGGGTCGACGAACGCAGCGCTCGGATCCGGCATGAGCAGCATGTCCGACGCCTCGATGCCCTTCCAGCCCGCGATCGACGAACCGTCGAATGCATGGCCGCTTTCGAACTTGTCTTCGTCAAACGCCGAAACCGGCACCGACACGTGCTGTTCCTTGCCGCGCGTATCCGTGAAGCGGAAATCGACAAACTTGACGTCCTCGTCCTTCACGAGCTGCATGACGTCGGCGACGGTTTTACTCATAACCTCTTCTCCTGATTGAACAATTCCGGCGGACTGGGAACCGCCTCGTTTATCGAGCTGCTCGGGGCCTGGCTTTGGCGCAGCGCGCCCCGATTCGACCGAATTCTATATAGCAGCTTCCGTGCCATGTCCGCGCAAGACGGGCGCGAATCGCGCCGGGCTCGCCACGACGGGGCTTCGCCGCGCGATTTCGGGGCTTCGCGCCGCGCGGCCGATCCGTCGGAAGCACCTCCGCGGTGCAATTCCCGGCGTCAGGCATTCGGAAGGAACCATGATGGTGCATTCGCGTCATTCTGCACCTTTTTGGTGAGCGCGTGTGCGGTGCACGCGCGGTACGGCGCCCGGCCGTCGCGCGGTACGCGCCGCGCTAGAATGTTCGTTTGATCGATACGGAGACCTCCTGCCATGAGTACGCTCGAACAGCTTTACGCGAAGGCCGACGAACGCCGCGCGCAAGGCTCGCTGACCTATGCCGGCGCGCTGCTGCCGGCCGAAGCATTCGAACTGCTGCAGCTCGACCCGTCGGCGCGTCTCGTGGACGTGCGCACCCGCGCCGAACTGGACTGGGTCGGCCGCCCGCTCGTCGGCGACGGCCAGTACCTGCATCTCGAATGGACCCGCTACCCCGGCGGCGTGCCGAACGCCGAATTCGTCGACGCGCTGAAAGCGGCGATCGAACCCGGCGCGCCGGTGCTGTTCCTGTGCCGCAGCGCCGCGCGCTCGAAGCTCGCCGCGGTCGCGGCCGCGCAGGCCGGCTTCGCGAGGGCATTCGACCTGCTCGAAGGCTTCGAGGGCGCGAAGGACGCCGAGGGTCACCGCAAGACGGTCGACGGCTGGTGCTTCCGCAAGCTGCCGTGGATCGGCGCGTGACGGCGCACACGCGCCGCCCGCCCCGCCTCCGTCATCGTCGAGCCGGGCGATGACACCCCGATGACGGGCCGCATTGCGCGGCCCGTTGCTTTTTTGTTGGGCTGCCGACGCTCAGGCGCGCGGCGCATCGGGCTCGACGATGTCGCCGCCGAGCAGGTGCACGCCTTCGCGCAGCTTCACGAACGCGGCCGCGACCGCCTCCGGCTCGCCCTTCACGCCGAGATCGATGTGACGGCGCGCGTAGATCCCGCCCCGCTCCGCATCGCCGACGCTCGGCAGGCTGAACACCCGCACGCCCGGGAAGTCGCGCTCGATCTTCTCCATCAGCGGCGTGAGCGTCGATTCCGGCAGCTCGAACACGTACAGCGAGCGCTCCGCGTGCGGCGTCGCGTGATGCAGGTGCGCGTAGCGGGTGTCGAGCACCCATTCGATCATCGGCCACGCCATCACCGGGAAGCCCGGCACGAAGTGGAGGTCGCCGACGGAGAAGCCCGGAATCCGGTTGTAGCCGTTCGGAATGATGGTCGCGCCGCGCGGGAACACGCCCATGTTGAACCGGTGCTGGTTCTCGGGCGAATCGAAGTCGACCGGCCGGTCGGGGTCGGTGTGCGTCTCGCGGATCCGCTCCTGGATCAGCAGCTTCGCGTCCGGATGCAGCTCGAGCGGCACGCCGAGCGCCGCGGCCGCGCATTGCCGCGTATGGTCGTCCGGCGTCGCGCCGATGCCGCCCGTCGAGAACACGATGTCGCCCGACGCGCGCGCGCGCGCGAGCGTCGCGGTGATCCGCGCGGGATCGTCGCCGACGTACTCGGCCCAGTCGAGCGCGAGGCCGCGCGCGCCGAGCAGCGCGATGACCTTCGCCAGATGTTTGTCCTGCCGGCGGCCCGAAAGGATTTCGTCGCCGATGATGATGATGCCGATACTCATGCCTGCCCCGTGTCGATGGTGGTGGTGCGCGGCGTCGCGCGCAGGGTTTCGAGCGCGCGCAGGCAGTAATGGCCGAACCACAGCGCCGAAAACACCAGAATGAATGCATAAACCCAGATCATCGCCGCCGCGACGAACGGAAACAGCACCATCATCCAGACCGACGACACCCAGATGAAGGTCGGCACCGTGCCGAGCAGCGCGGTGGCGATGCCGATGCCGATCAGCGGCCAGCGATGCTGCCGCACGAGCGCGCGGCGTTCGTCGCGGCTTGCGTGCAGCGCGAGCGCGTCGTAGGTCATCATCCGGTACGTGAGCCAGCCGAAGATCACCGGCGGCAGCAGCCCGAAGAACGGCGGGATCAGCCACAGCGGCAGCGTGACGACGAGCACCACGATACTGGCGAACGACGCCCACAGCGAGTTGAACATGCTGCCGACGAACGTGCCGCCCCGCTTCATCTCGAGCGCGGCGAACTGGCGGTTCGACAGGTGCTTGATCACGACCGGCATCGAAATCGTCGCGATCAGCAGCAGCACGGTCAGCACGATCAGCGGAATCGCCAGCGCCACGACGACGAACGGCGCGACGACCGCGTGCAGCTGCGACATGCCGATCACGTCGAACACCCGGTACAGCGCCGCCGTCAGCGCGAAGCCGTCGAGCGCGCCGCGCGCGGCGTCGATCAGCGTCTGCCACGAGAACCACAGCAGGATGCCCCAGAACGCGGCGGAGACGACGAACGGCATCAGGGTGAGCCAGAGCATGCGCGGGTGCAGCGCGCCCGCGAATGCCCGGACGAAGGAACGCAGCAAGTCGCTCATGCGGGCCTGTGTCGACGGAGAAAAACGGGGAAAGGATAAACCACGCGGCCCGCATGCGCCAAAGCGCATGCGGGCCGCGGATCGGATCGGTTCAAGCCGGGGCGGGTCAGGCGGACGCCGCGCCGCGCTTGGCCGGGAACAGGCGGCGGAAGATCCGCACGAACGCGAGGCCATGCTGCGCCCAGAAGCCTTCGCCGTAGGACACGCCCTCGACCTGCTCGCGGATGCCGGTCGGCTCGACCGTGCGGTTCCACGACGCGGTGCCGAACATCATGTCCCACCACGGGAACAGCACGCCGAAGTTGCAGCCGTACTTCGTGCCTTCATGGCCGTAGCCGACCGCGTGGTGGCGCCGGTGGAAGATCGGGCTGACGAGCAGGCGCTCGCCGAGCCAGCCGAACGACAGCCGCGCATTCGTATGCTGGATGCTCTGCATGAAGTTCGTGAACGCGGTCAGCACCACGAACTGCGACGGCGTCACGCCGATCACGAGCGCGATCGCCGCGAAGAAGCACGACTGGAACACGTCGTCGAGCAGGTGGTTGCGGTCGTCGCACCACAGCGACATCTGCCGCTGGCTGTGATGCACCGCGTGCAGCTCCCACCAGATGCCGAACTTGTGCTGCCAGCGGTGATACCAGTAGCCGGCGAAATCGAGCACGACGAGGTAGATCGCGAACGCGACGATCGGCTGCGAGGTCACGCCCGGCCACAGATAGTCGAGGTTGACGTTCGCGACGCCGTGCAGGCGCAGCCATGCCTGGAAGCTGTCGAACACCGGCTGCAGCGCGAAGAAGAAGAACAGCGTATAGATGCCGAGCTTCGAGATCGCCGTGTAGATCACGTCGACCCGCACGGCGCGGCGGTTCTTCCAGCGCTCGACCGGCAGCAGCGCCTCGAGCGGGCGCAGCAGCGCGAACATCAGCACCATCTGCAGCGCGCCGATGATCACCCAGTACAACGCGTCGTACGTGTCCTCGTCATAGTCCATCAGGTTGAACTTGAAGAGGAGCGGCTGCACGACGTCGACGTACAGCCAGGTCTGGATGTCCGACACGAACGCATCGATCAGGTGCAGCATCGTTCGCCTCCGTCCGTCACGCGCCGTTTGCCGCCTTCCACGGCGCGCGGTCGTAGAAGTAGATGCCGTGCGGCGAGCGGCCGACTGCGATCGTCTGCACCAGCTTGCGCGATGCAAGATCGATGATGCCGACCTTCTTCGCGAAGCGGAACGTCACCCACAGCGTCTTCTTGTCGGCGGACAGCTCCATGTCGTCGGGCCCCGGCAGCAGGCCGGTGATGTCGCCGACGTTGGTGAGCGTGTTCTCGTCGATGATGCTGATCGTGTTCGCGACCCGGTTCGTGATCGCGACGTGCGTGCCGTCGGCGAGCGAGCGGAAGTTGTGCGCGCCCTTGCCGGTCTGGATCGTCTTCACGACCTTCTGGTTGCGCCAGTCGACGACCGCCACGTAATCGGCGCCCGTCATGCCGACGAGCAGGTACTTGTCGTCCGGCGTGAGCCACAGGCCCGCCGGCACCTTGCCGACCGGCATCTTCCACTTGACCGTCTGCGTCGCCAGGTCGACCGCCGCGATCTCGCCGGACACCTGCAGCGACACGAGCACCGTCTTGCTGTCCTTCGTAAACGCGAGGTGGCTCGGCATCACCGCGAGCGGCAGGCGCTTCGCGATCTTCACATCACGGCCGTCGTAGCTGTAGATGTCGAGGCGATCGAGGCGCAGCCCGGTCGACACGAACCACTTGTGATCGGGCGAGAAGCCGAGCTGGTAGGGATCCTCGATGCCTTCGACCGTGCGTTGCAGCTTGCCCGTCTTGGGATCGACGAACATCAGGCTGTTCGAGACCGAATTCGCGACGATCAGCGACCCATTGTCGGGCGTCGCCATCAGGTGGTGCGGCTCCTTGCCCGTCGGCATCGTGCCGACGACCTGGCGGCTCTGCTGGTCGATCAGGGACAGGGTGGCTTCCGCCGAATTGAGAACGATGACGTTATTCGCGTGGGCGGCGGGCGCCAGCACGGCTGCGGCCACCGCAAGCGTGCGGCCGAGGGAAAGGAAAGTGCGCATGAAGACTCACGTCGAGGAACAACCGTCATTGTAGAACGGACGACCAGCCCCGCCGGTTGACGGGAACGAGGATTGCGCCACTTCGACGCATGGCGGGCGCAATCCGTTCCCCGCGTTTGTCTCAAAAATTGCGCGTGCCTAGCGCTGCATCGACTCCCAGACCTTGTAGAGCCGCTTGACCGACACCGGCATCGGCGTGCGCAGCTCCTGCGCGAACAGCGAGATCCGCAGCTCCTCGAGCAGCCAGCGAAATTCCGCGAGACGCGCGTCGGTGACGCCGCCGCGCTGCGACACCGCGCGCTGGTACTGCTGCACGAGCGGCTGCAGCTCGGCCTGCTGCTTCGCGTCACGGGCCGGGTCGGCCTTGAGCTTGTCGATCCGCAGCGCGATGCCCTTCAGGTAGCGCGGGAAATGCGCAAGCTGAACGTAAGGCGTGTCGATCACGAAGCGCTTGCCCACCAGCGCGGACAGCTGCTGCTGCAGGTCGGCGTGCACGGCCGCGAACGGCTTCGCCTGCGCAAGCTTCTTCGCGAGCCCCGCGTATTCGGCGAGGATCTGCCCGACGAGCCGCGCGATCTCCTGCGCGAGCAGGTTCAGGCGGCTCCTGCCCTCGTCGCGGCGCGCGTGGAAGCTCGCGTCGTCGTCGGGCAGCGGCTCCTGCAGGCACGCTCGGTCGAGCGCCGTGTCGATCAGCTGGTCGCGCAGCTCGTCCTGCGTGCCGAGCGACATGTACTGCATCGCCATCTCGCGCAGGCCCGGCAGGTTCTTCTCCAGGAACTTGATCGGCTCCTTCAGCTGCAGCGCGAACAGCCGGCGCAGCCCCGCGCGGTGGATGCGCGCGGCCTCCTCCGGCGAATCGAACACTTCGACGTCGCAATGCGTGGCGCGATCGACGAGCGCCGGGTAGCCGTACAGCGTCTGGCCGCGCCGGCGGATCTCCAGCAGCTCGGGCAGCTTGCCGAAGTTCCACGTCGTCAGGTTCTCGTACAGCGCGGTCGCGCCCGTGTCCGCCGGCGCGGCGGTCGGTGGCGGCGCACCCTTGCCGCCCTTCCCGGCCTTGCCGGCGCCCTGCGCCTGCACGACGGACGGCGCGGCGGACAAGGCCGCGTCGGCGTCACCGCCGGCCGCGATCGTCGATGCCGCGGCAATCTTCTGGAACTGCTGCTGCGCCTGCGCGCCGAGTTCCTGACGAAGCTGCGCGAGATTGCGCCCCATCGCGAGCTGGCGGCCGTGCTCGTCGATCACCTTGAAGTTCATGAACAGGTGCGCGGCCAGCGTCTCCAGCTTGAAGTCGCTCGCCTTCATCATCACCTGCGTCTGCGCGCGCACGTCGGCGATCAGCGCCTCGACGAGCCCGCCGGCACCGAAGCGCTCGCGCCCCATGCGCTCGACGAAGCCCGCCGCGTAGTCGGGCAGCGGCACGCAATGGCGGCGCAGCTTCTGCGGCAGCGATTTCAGCAGCAGCTGCACCTTCTCCTTCAGCATCCCCGGCACGAGCCACTCGCAGCGGCGCGCGTCGACCTGGTTCAGCGCGTAGAGCGGCACCGCGAGCGTCACGCCGTCGCGCGGCGCGCCGGGCTCGAAGTGGTACGTGAGCGCCATCTCGACGCCCGCCATCGTCGCGCGCTTCGGGAACAGCTCGGTCGTCACGCCCGCCGCCTCGTGGCGCATCAGGTCGTCGCGCGACAGGTACAGCAGGCGCAGCTTGTCCTCCGGCTGGCCGCTCTGCCTCACCTCGTCGCGATACCAGCGCTCGAACGCGGCGCCCGTGTGGATGCCGTCCGGAATCGCCTGGTCGTAGAACGCGTGGATCAGCTCGTCGTCGACCAGCACGTCCTGCCGGCGCGACTTGTGCTCGAGCTGCTCGATGTCGGCGAGCAGCTTGCGGTTGTGTGCGAAGAACGCGAGCTTCGTGTCGAATTCGCCGTCCACGAGCGCACCGCGGATGAACAGCTCGCGCGCGCGCGCCGGATCCTGCCTGCCGAACGCGACGCGCCGCCGGTGATAGACCGGCAGCCCGTACAGCGTCGCGCGCTCGAACGCGCTCACCTGCGCCGGGCGCTTCTCCCAGTGCGGCTCGGACAGCAGTTTCTTCAGCAGGTGCGCGCCGACCTTCTCGATCCACTCGGGCTCGATCTTCGCGAGGCAGCGCGCGTACAGCCGGCTCGTCTCGACCAGCTCGGCCGCCATCACCCAGCGCCCCGCCTTCTTCGCGAGCACCGAGCCCGGCCACAGGAAGAACTTGATCCCGCGCGCGCCGAGGTAATGCGGCTCGTCCTCGGCCTTCAGCCCGAGGTTGCCGAGCAGGCCCGTCATCAGGGCCAGATGCACCTGTTCGTAGGTCGCCTCGACCTCGTTCAGCCGCCAGCCGTGCTCGCGCACGACGGTCAGCAGCTGCGAATGGACGTCGCGCCATTCGCGCAGGCGCAGGTGCGACAGGAAATTCTGCCGGCATGCGTCGATCAGCTGGCGGTTCGACTTCTTGTGCGCGACCGCCTCCTCGAACCACGCCCAGATCTTCAGCCACTGCAGGAATTCCGAGCGCTCGTCGGCGAACCGGCGATGCGCCTGGTCGGCCTGCTCCTGCGCTTCGCTCGGCCGGTCGCGCGGATCCTGCACGGACAGCGCGCTCGCGATGATCAGCACCTCGCGCAGCGATTGCTGGTCGCGCGCGCCGAGGATCATCCGGCCGACCCGCGGATCGAGCGGCAGGCGCGCGAGCTCGCGGCCGAGCGGCGTCAGCGCGTTGTCGTCGTCGACCGCGCCGAGCTCGTTCAGCAGTTGATAACCGTCCGCGATCGCGCGGCCCGGCGGCGGCTCGAGAAACGGGAATGCCTCGATTGCCGTCAGGTGCAGCGACTTCATCCGCAGGATCACCGACGCGAGCGACGCGCGCAGGATTTCCGGATCGGTGAAGCGCGCGCGCGCCTGGTAATCCGTTTCTTCATACAGGCGGATGCAGATGCCGTCCGCGACCCGGCCGCAGCGGCCCGCGCGCTGGTTCGCGGCGGCCTGCGAGATCGACTCGACCTGCAGCTGCTCGACCTTGTTCCGGTACGAATAGCGCTTCACGCGCGCGAGGCCCGTGTCGACCACGTAGCGGATGCCCGGCACCGTCAGCGAGGTTTCCGCGACGTTCGTCGCGAGCACGATGCGGCGCGCGTTCGACGCCTTGAACACCTTGTCCTGCTCGGCTGCGGACAAGCGCGCGAACAGCGGCAGGATCTCCGTGTGCGGCGGGTGGTGCTTGCGCAGCGCCTCGGCCGCGTCGCGGATCTCGCGCTCGCCGGGCAGGAACACCAGCACGTCGCCGGGGCCTTCGCGGCACAGCTCGTCGACCGCGTCGACGATCGCGTCCATCAGGTCGCGCTCGGCCTCGCGCGCGGTCTTCACGCGGTCGCGGCTCGCCGTGCCCTCGGCGTTCTTCACGGCCGGACGGTCCTCGGCCACCGGGCGGTAGCGCATCTCGACCGGATACAGGCGGCCGCTCACCTCGATCACCGGCGCGGGGCGCGCGTCGGTGCCGAAATGGCGCGCGAAGCGGTCGGCGTCGATCGTCGCCGACGTGACGATCAGCTTCAAATCCGGCCGCTTCGGCAGGATCTGCTTCAGGTAGCCGAGCAGGAAGTCGATGTTCAGGCTGCGCTCGTGCGCCTCGTCGATGATCAGCGTGTCGTACGCCTTCAGCAGCGGATCGGTCTGCGTCTCGGCGAGCAGGATGCCGTCCGTCATCAGCTTGACGGACGCGCCCGGCGCGAGATTGTCGGTGAAGCGCACCTTGTAGCCGACCACCTCGCCGAACGGCGTGCCGAGCTCCTCGGCGATGCGGCGGCCGGTGGACGACGCGGCGAGCCGGCGCGGCTGCGTATGGCCGATCAGGCCCGTGCCGCCCGCGCCGAGGCCGCGGCCGAGCGCGAGGCAGATCTTCGGCAGCTGGGTGGTCTTGCCCGAGCCCGTCTCGCCGCAGACGATGACAACCTGGTGACCGGCGATCGCGCGCGCGATTTCGTCGCGCTTGCCCGACACGGGCAGGCTTTCGGGGAACGTGATCGGCGGGACGGGATTCGGCGGGACGGCCGTGCGCGGCCCACGCTCGCGGCGCGGCGCGCGCGCGTCGGGCGCGGCGTCCGGCGCGGCGTTCTGCGCGGCGTTCTGGCGCGGCTCGTTGCGCCGTTCGTCGCCGCGCGGTGCGCGCGGCGGCTTGCCCTGCTGCTGGCGCGGCGGTTGGTCCGCTTGTTGGCCCGATTGCTGGCCGGGTTGTCGGCCCGCTTGCTGGCGCGCGCCGGCCGCCCCGTCCGGGTGCGGGCCCGACGGCGCGTTGGCCCGCGTCGGCGCGGGACTTTTAGGTACATTCGACATGGGGGCGCATTATAATCCCGCCCATGAATTCCCAAACCGACCTCCCCCCCGCCCAGTCCGGTGCCGCGGCCCCCGCGGCATCCGACGATACGGTCGCCAGCCACGCCCAGTTCGTCGACTGGATGCGGTCCGTCGCGCCCTATATTCACAAGTTCCGCAACAGTACGTTCGTCGTCGGTTTCGGCGGCGAGGTCGTGCATCAGGGGCTCCTCAACGCGCTCGTGTCCGACATCGCGCTGCTGCAGGCGATGGGCATCCAGATCGTGCTGGTGCACGGCTCGCGGCCGCAGGTCGAGGAGCAGCTGAGCCTGCATGGTGTCGAATCCGAGTTTTCGCACGGGCTGCGCATCACCGATGCGCGCGCGCTCGAATCCGCGAAGGAAGCGGCCGGCGAAGTGCGCCTCGACATCGAGGCCGCGATCAGCCAGGGCCTGCCGAACTCGCCGATGGCGCACGCGCACATCAGCGTGGTGTCGGGCAACTTCGTGACGGCGCGGCCGGTCGGGATACTCGACGGGGTCGATTTCGCGCACACGGGCGTCGTGCGCAAGATCGACGCCGAATCGATCCGCCATTCGCTCGCGAGCCGCAAGCTCGTGCTGCTGTCGCCGCTCGGCTTCTCGCCGACCGGCGAGGCGTTCAACCTGTCGATGGAAGACGTCGCGTCCGCCGCCGCGATCGCGCTGCGCGCCGACAAGATCATCTTCCTGACCGAAGCGCCCGGCATCGTCGACGACGAGGGCGAGCTGATCCGCGAAATGTCGCTCGACGCGGCCGCCGAGCTGCTCGACTCGGGCAACGTGCAGGGCGACGACGCGTTCTTCCTGAAGCACTCGATCCGCGCGTGCCGCGGCGGCGTGACCCGTGCGCACCTGGTCCCGCAGACGCTCGACGGCAGCGTGCTGCTCGAGCTGTTCCTGCACGACGGCGTCGGCACGATGATCTCGTACGAGAACCTCGAGAGCCTGCGCGAGGCGACGCCGGACGACGTCGGCGGCATCCTGTCGCTGATCGAGCCGCTCGAGACGGACGGCACGCTGGTGCGCCGCGGCCGCCACCAGATCGAACGCGACATCGACCACTTCTCGGTGATCGAGCACGATGGCGTGCTGTTCGGCTGCGCGGCGCTGTATCCGTACCAGCAGGAAAAGATCGGCGAGATGGCGTGCCTCACCGTCGCGCCCGAGGCGCAAGGCTCCGGCGACGGCGAGCGCCTGCTCAAGCGCATCGAGCAGCGCGCGCGGGCGCGCGGCCTCACGCACATCTTCGTGCTGACGACGCGCACCGAGCACTGGTTCCTCAAGCGCGGCTTCGTGAAGGTCAGCGTCGACGACCTGCCGGAAGACCGCCGCAAACTCTATAACTGGCAGCGCAAGTCGCTCGTGCTGATGAAGCAGCTCTGAGCGAGCGCCGCCCTCCCCCAGTCCGCTTACAGGAGAAGTACACGATGGCTCGAATGGTTCAATGCGCGAAGCTCGGCAAAGAAGCCGAAGGGCTCGATTTCCCGCCGCTGCCGGGCGAGCTCGGCAAGCGCATCTACGAAAGCGTCTCGAAAGAGGCGTGGCAAGGCTGGCTCAAGCAGCAGACGATGCTGATCAACGAAAACCGCCTGAACATGGCCGACCCGCGTGCGCGCCAGTACCTGATGAAGCAGACCGAAAAGTACTTCTTCGGCGAAGGCGCGGACCAGGCGTCCGGCTACGTGCCGCCGACGCAAGGCTGACGCGGTTTCCGCGGCCGGCTCGCTGGCCGGCAGCAACGAAGAAACGGCATCGTGCGACGCACGATGCCGTTTCCGTTTGTGCGGCCCAAGGTGACAGGCCGCTCACACCGGTTTCAGCGTGCCGCCCTCTCCCTCACCGTCGCTCTGCTGCTCCGGTTCGCGCGCCGCATCGTCGGCGCGCCACTGCGCCGCGTCGCTGCGTTCGGCGGTCGACAGCTCGTCCGCGCGGCTGCCGGTGCGCTTCAGCAGCGCCAGCATGCAGGCGAGCGACACGCACGCATAGAGCCCCGACGCGATCGCGACGCCGACGATGCTGCCGGTCGCGTTGAGGATCGCCTGCGCGAGCACCGGCGTGCCGCCGCCGACGACGAGCGCGCTCAGCTGGTACGCGAGCGACAGCCCCGTATAGCGAACGTTCACCGGAAACACGCGCGCGAGCATGCCGCCCACCGCGCCATAGAACATCGCCGACGGAATCGTCGACACGCACATGCCGGCGACGGCGATCCAGTAGGAACGCGTCGCGAGCGCATGGAACATCACCGGCATCAGCACGATCTCCGGGATCAGGATCCAGCACATCGCGCGCCGCATGTCGATCCTCGACACGAGCCATGCGCCGACCGGCTGCATGAGGAACTGCACGACGAGCGAGATCGACAGGATCCCGAGGAACGTGCCCTGCGCGTAGCCGAGTTCCTTGGTCGCCCACGACAGCGCGAACGTGCTGCGGAAATACGTGACGTTGATCACCGGCAGCGTGCCGGCCGCGAGCAGCACGATCAGCCAGTGGTCGCGCACGACGTCGCGCAGCGGCAGCTTCACCGTGCGCTTGCGCTGCAGCACGCGCTGCATGTCGGCGGATTCCTCGAGCTTCAGGCGGATCACCATCCCGACGACCACGAGCACCGCCGACAGCAGGAACGGGATGCGCCAGCCCCACATCAGGAAGTCGGGCGTCGGCAGCGCGCTCAACGCGAAGAACGCGCCAGTGGCAAGCAGGTTGCCGGTGGGCGAGCCCTGCTGCGCGAACGCCGCGTACAGGATGCTCTTGTGTTTCGGCGCGTTCTCGCTCGCGATCAGCACCGCGCCGCCCCACTCGCCGCCCACCGCGATGCCCTGCAGCACGCGCAGCACGACGAGCCCGACCGGCGCCCACACGCCGATCTGCGCGTAGGTCGGCAGCAGGCCGATGCCGGTCGTCGCGAGCCCCATCATCACGAGCGTGATCACGAGCGCGGTCTTGCGGCCGACGCGGTCGCCGAGATGGCCGAACACGATGCCGCCGATCGGCCGGGCGGCGAAGCCGGCCCAGAACGTGACGAACGCGAGCAGCGTCGCGACGCCGGGATCCATCCGCGCGGAAAAGAACACCTTGCCGAACACGAGCGCGGCGGCCGTGCCGTAGATGTAGAAGTCATACCACTCGATCGTCGTGCCGACGAACGCGGCGAGCGCGGCGCGGCCCGGCCGCGGGTTCGCGGCGGGTTGGGGATGCGGACGGGTCATCGATGTCTCCATGTCTGTGGTCGGTGGCGCGACTGCGCGCGCCTTGTCCGGTTGGCCGGCCTCGCGCCGCCGGCCGGCGGCGTCGCGTCAGCCGGGCGCCTTCAGCACGCCCGCGTCGAGCAGTTGCTGCTGCAGCGCCGGATCGACGCCGAGGCGGTCGAGCACCGCGCGCGTGTCGCCGCCCAGCGCGGGCGGCGGCGTCCGGTAGGTCGCCGGCGTGCGCGACAGCTTGATCGGCGATGCGGTGCCGCGATACCGGCCGAGTTCGACGAGCAGGTTCCGGTGCAGCGTATGCGGGTCGCGCGCGACGTCGGCAACCGTTTGCACCGGGCCGCACGGCACGCCGGCCGCCATCAGGTCGCGCGCGAGCGGTTCGCACGCATGCTGCGCGAGCCGTGCCTCCAGCGCGGCCTTCAGCTCCGCGCGGTGCGCGCAGCGGCTGCGGTTGTCGACGAAGCGCGGGTCGTTCGCCAGCGCCGGCGCGCCGAGATGCGCGGCGAGCCGGACGAACTGCCGGTCGTTGCCGACCGCGAGAAAGATCGGCACGGTCGCCGTGCGGTAGCTGTCGTACGGCGCGATGTTCGGATGCGCGTTGCCGCTGCGTTCCGGCACGCGGCCCGAGCCGAAGAAGTTCGGCAGGTGCGGATGCAGCAGCGACACGCCGCAGTCGAACAGCGCGATGTCGATCGACTGGCCGAGCCCGCTCTTCTCGCGCTCGACCAGCGCGAGCAGGATCCCCGCGAGCGCGTTGAGCCCCGTCACCATGTCGACGACCGGCAGGCCGATGCGGGTCGCATCGCCGTCGCGCTCGCCGTTGACGCTCATCAGCCCGGCCATCGCCTGGATCACCGCGTCATAGCCCGGCAGGCCGCCGAGCGGGCCGTCGGCGCCGAAGCCCGTCACCGCGCAATGGATCAGCCACGGGAAACGCGGCCGCAAGTCGCGCTCGTAATCCATCCCCCAGCGCGCGAGCGTGCCCGGCTTGAAGTTCTCGACCAGCACGTCCGCGCCGTCGAGCAGGCGCCACAGGATCGCGCGCCCTTCGGCGCGCGACAGGTCGAGCGCGAGCCCTTCCTTGTTGCGGTTCACGCCGAGGAAATACCACGCGGTGTCGTCGACGAACGGCGGCCCCCAGCCGCGCGTCTCGTCGCCTGCCGGCGGCTCGACCTTGATCACCTGCGCGCCGTGGTCGGCCAGCGCCTGCGTGCAGTACGGGCCGCCGAGCACGCGGCTCAGGTCGACGACCTTCACGCCATCGAGGGCGCCACGCGGTGCGTTCATCGCTCGACCTCCGGCAGCAGGTCGAGCGCGGCGTCGAGCGACACCGGCGTGCCGCGCAGCAGCGCCTCGCAGGTCGCTGCATCGTCGCCATGCGACGACGGCGGTGCGAGCGGATCGACGGGCATCAGTTTGTAGCGCACGATCAGGTGCGCGAGCGCGAGGCGGCGATAGTCCGGCGCGGTGCGCACGCCCTCGCACGCCATCAGGATCGCCGCCGCCGCGTAGTAGAGCGTCGACGCCGCCTGGCGCACACACGCATCGTCGCCGCGCGCGGCGACCTGCGCGAGCGCGTCGCACGCGCGCGCGAGCACGCGCTGGAATGCGGTGCGGCTCGCGTCCGGCAGCGGCGCCTGGTCGAGCCGGTCGGACAGGAACGCGCGCAGCGCGGCGAGCGCCTGCTCGCGATGCGCGGCGCGCGCGACGTCGAGCGCGACGATGTTGCTCGTGCCTTCCCAGATCGAGCCGAGATGCGCGTCGCGCACGAGCCGCGCGTCGCTCCATTCCTCGATGTAGCCGACGCCGCCGCGCACTTCCATCGCGTCGCCCGTCACGCGCCGCGCATCGCGGCACGCGCGGAACTTGATCAGCGGCGTCAGGATGCGCACGCAGCGCGCGGCCGCGTCGTCGCCCGCGTCCGCCTGTTGCAGCAACAGCGCGATCCGGATGAACATCGTGCGCGCCGCCTCGGTCGGCAGCAGCATCTTCATCAACTGGCGCTGCATCAGCGGCATGTCGATCAGCTTGCGGCCGAACGCCTCGCGGTGCGCGGCGACATGCAGCGCCTCGTTCATCGCGCGCCGCATCAGCCCGGCCGCGCGCACGCCGTTCGACAGCCGCGACATGTTGATCATGTCCGCCATCTGGTGGAAGCCTCGGCCGAGCTCGCCGATCAGGTAAGCCCGCGCGCCGTCGAGCGTGATCTCGCCGCTCGCCATCGAACGGCTGCCGAGCTTGTCCTTCAGCCGCACGATCCGGTAGCGGTTGCGCGTGCCGTCCGGCAGCGTCTTCGGCAGCAGGAACAGCGCGAGGCCCTTGATGCCGTCCGGCGCGCCGTCGGGCCGCGCGAGCACCATCGCGAGATCGGCGTCGGCGTTCGAGCAGAACCACTTGTCGCCGTGCAGGCGCCACCGAGTCCTGCCCTGCGCGTCCGTCTCGCGCGCCGCGCGCGTCGCGATGCGGCCGACGTCGGAACCCGCGGCCTGCTCGGTCATGAACATCGCGCCCTGGTACAGCGTGTCGAAATCGCGCGACGCGAGCATCGGCAGGTAATGCGCGACGAGGTCGGGATCGCCGAAGCGGCGCAGCGTGCGTGTGAGCGAGTCGGTCATGCTGACCGGGCAGCACAGCCCGAATTCCGCCTGCACGAACAGGAAGGTCAGCGCGTACTTGACGAGCGGCAGCTCCGGCACGCGCCGGTGGCTGAGCGACGCGAGCCCGAGTTCGGAATATGCGACGCGCTCGAGCGCGAGATACGCGGGATGCTTGTCGATGTGCTGCAGCGGCTCGCCGCGCCGGTTGCGGTGGTGGAGCTCGGGCGGATGCTTGTCCGCGCACGACGCCCATTCGTCGAGCTCGCCGCTGACACGCGCGCCGAGTGCGTGCAGTTGCGGTTCGAGCTCGGCGTATCGCGCCTCGCCGAGGTGCAGCCGCAGCAGCACGCCCAGGTCCGGATCGGCGGTGAAGAAATTGACGCCGCGGGTGTCGGGGATGTTGCTGGACGCGCCGGCATCGGGCGCGCGATCGGTGTCGTTCATGTGTGCGTCTCCTTGACCAGTCCAGCCAGCGTAGACGCGGGTTCGATAAGCGTCCAATACAGGATTTATCGCGTACGATAGACATCGCTTATCGATGACTGCGCGAGCGGGAGGAGACGCCATGGAACTGAAGCAGCTTCGCTATTTCGTCGCGGTGGCCGAAGAGCTGCACTTCGGGCGCGCGGCCAAGCGGCTGTTCATCTCGCAGCCGGCGCTGAGCTTCGACATCCGCAAGTTCGAGGAGGCGCTCGGCGTGCAGCTCTTCGCCCGCACCAGCAAGTCGGTCGCGCTGACCAACGCGGGCGAGGTGCTGCTCGGCGAGGCGCGCCGGCTGCTGCTGCAGGCGGCCGAGGCCGAGCGCCTGACGATCCGCTCGGCGTCCGGCCTCGCGGGCCGGCTGCGGATCGGCTTCGTCCATTCGATGCTGTATCGCGGGCTGCCCGATGCGGTGCGGCGCTTCGAGGCCGACTATCCGGGCGTGGAGATCGTGCTGTCGGAGATGAACACGCAGGCGCAGGTGCAGGCGGTGCAGCGCGGCCAGATCGACGTCGGCTACGCGCACTGGGGGCACTTCCCGTCCGAGGTCGATTCGATGCCGATCTATGCGGAACCGTTCGTCTGCTGCCTGCCCGCCGCGCATCCGCTCGCGCGCCGCCGGCAGGTCGCGCTCGCCGCGCTCGCCGACGAACCGTTCATCCTGTTTCCGCGCGACGCGGCCCCGCACTATCACGACCTGATCATCGCGCAATGCGTGAACGCGGGCTTCAGCCCGCTGATCCGCCACGAGGCGCGGCTGTGGCAGACCATCCTGTCGATGATCGAGTTCGGGATGGGCATCGCGCTCGTGCCGTGCGTGCTGCAGCAAGTGCGCAGCGAACGGCTCGCATTCCGGCCGCTGAAGGATGCGTCGCTCGAATCGCGCACGTTCGAACTGAAGCGCAGCGGGACCGCGGAACCGGTCGCGCTGCGCTTTGCCGACTACCTGCGCGCGTCGCTCGACGCGCTGCCCGCACTCGCGGGCTGACCAACGGCCCGCTTACTCCGCGCCCGGCTGCAGCGCCGGCTGCGCGCGCCGGTACCACACGCCGTACACGACGGACAGCACGGCGAGGAACGGGATGCCGAAGATCAGCGTCATGTGGAATTCCGCCGTGAAGTACGTCGTCACCATCACCGCGAGCATCAGCCCCGCGCCGAGCAGCGTCAGCAGCGGAAAGCCGCGCATCCGGAACGCGGGCAGCGGCAGCCCGCTCGCCGCGCGGCGCCGCCGGAAGCAGTAGTGCGTGACGAAGATCATCATCCACGTGAACAGCGCGCCGAACATCGACACCGACATCATGATCGTGAACGACGCGTCCGGATACAGCACGCTCAGGACCGTCGCGAGCGCGATGCCGAGCGTCGACAGCAGCAGCGCGCCGAGCGGCACGCCGCGCGCGTTCACTTCGCCGAGCGCCTTCGGCGCATGGCCCGCGCGCGACAGGCTGAACATCATCCGCGTCGTGATGTAGAGCTGGCTGTTCATCGCGGACAACGCCGCGACCAGCACGACGAAGTTGATCAGCCCCGCCGCGCCCGGCAGGCGGATCGCCTCCATCACCTTGACGAACGGGCTTTCATCGCGGCCGGCCGCCGTCCACGGCACGATCGCGAGCATCAGCGCGAGCGTGACGAGGTAGAACAGCACGAGCCGCACGATCGTCGAGCGGAACGCGCGCGTCACCGCGCGCTCGGGGTCCTGCGCCTCGCCGGCGGCCACCGCGATCATCTCGATGCTCAGGTAGCTGAAGATCGACACGATCACGGCCACCCAGGTCCCCCACGCGCCTTTCGGAAAGAAGCCGCCGTGCGCGACGTAGTGGTGGAAGCCCGCGCGCGCCGCGCCGCCGCCGACCAGCGCCGGATCGCCGAACACGACATACGCGCCGAGCACGATGAAGCCGACGATCGCCGCGATCTTCACGACCGAGAACGCGTATTCGACCGAGCCGAACACGTCGACGCTGCGCGCGTTGACGAACACCAGCAGCGCGGAAAAGCCGACGATCCACAGCCAGCCCGGCGCGCCCGGGAACCAGTACTTCATGTACAGCGCGATCGCGGTGACTTCGGTGCCGACCGCGAGCACGATGCACGCCCAGTACGCGTAGCGCACGAGAAAGCCGGCCCACGGGCTCACGTAATGCTCGGCGTACGCGCCGAACGAACCGGACGTCGGGTGCGCGACCGTCATTTCCGCGAGACAGCCCATCAGCAGCAGCGAGATGAATGCGCCGATCGCGTAGCTGACGAGCACGCTCGGGCCGGCGAAGCCAATCGCGAAGCCGCTGCCGAGAAAGAGCCCGGTGCCGATCGCGCCGCCGATCGCGATCATCGCCATCTGCCGCGCGGAAAGCGTGCGGCGCAGGCCCTGCTCGCGCGCCGCGATGTGCTGGAATTGCCCTTTGGATCCTGATTGCATCGAGTGACCTCTTCGATATCGATTGTCGTGGCGAAACCGCGCCCGGCGCGCGGCGGCGTTGCGGCCGCCGCGCGTCGTGCGCACGGCTCAGAACAGGTGGCGCAGCCCGGCGGCGACGCCGGTCTGGTTGCCGCGGCCCGGCAGCTCGGTGAACGCGCCGCCCGATACCTTGTTGTAGTCGACCGTCGCGTAGAGCTGCGTCGCCTTCGACAGCGCATACTCGGCTTCCAGCACGCCCGTGTAGCGCTTGCCGCGATTGCCGGCCACGCCGTTCACGTTCCGGATGTCGTCGTAGTAGGCCGCGCCCGTCACCGACACGGCCGGCGTGAAGCGGTAGCTCGCGCCCGCGTAGAAGATCGCATCCCGGCGCGGATTGTCGGCGAACGCGCCATAGGTCACCGTGCGGCCCGGCGCGTTCAGCAGCGCCTGGTCGAGCACGCCCGAGCGGTCGATGCCGCCGAGATAGCCCGCGTACAGCGTCGCCGCGCCGAACGCGTAGCGCGCCCCCGCGCCCCACGCCTGCTGCGCGCGGCCGTTCAGGTCGCGCACTTGCTGGTAGGTCGCGCCGGCCATCAGCCCGCCCTGCGTATACGCGGCGCGCACGCCCCAATAGGTGTTCGCGCTCATGCTGCCGGCCACGCCGCCGAAGCCGTAGCTCGCGCCGACGTTCAGCCCGCCGAACGTGCCGTCGTAGCTGACGGCGTTGCTCGCGCGGCCCTGCGTGAGGAAAAACGGCCACATGTTCGCCGTGTAGTTGCCGACGGTCAGCGGATCGAGATCGCCGAACAGGTTGAACGCCTCGGTCGCCTGCCGGCCGAGCTTGACCGTGCCCCAGTCGCCCGACAGGCCGACGTACGCGTAGCGGCCGAACAGCGCGCCGTCGAGCTGGCCGTTCTGCGGCTCGAACCCGCTTTCGAGCCGGAAGATCGCCTTCAGCCCGCCGCCGAGCGCTTCGTCGCCTTTCATCCCCCAGCGGCTGTTCGTGATCGCGCCGTTGGTCAGTTGCACGCTCGCGCCGTTCGCCGCATCCGCGTGCGTCGTGTAGCGGATGCTCTGGTCGACGATGCCGTACAGCGTGACGCTGCTTTGCGCCATCGCGCCGCCCGATACGAGCAGCCCCGCCATCATTCGCAGTGCAAATCGATATTGCTTCTCCATCTTCTCCTCCAAACCTTGTTGTGGTGGTGTGTGTTGCTGTGTTGATGCGTGCCGCTATGCGCCGGAAACCGGCGGCAACGCGACGTACGCGACGAGTTCGACGCGCATCGCCGGATGCGCGAAGCCCTGCACGCCGACGCAGGTCCGGTTCGGGTACGGCGCGCGGAAGTGCCGCCGGTACTCGGTATCGAATTCGGGCATGTCCTTCACGTCGGACAAGTAGACGAGCACCTGCGCGACGTCGTCGAGCGTCGCACCGGCGGCGGCCACGGCCTTCGCGAGATTCGACAGCGTGAGGCGCGCCTGTTCGGTCATCGTGTCGCCGGCGATCGCGCCCGCCGCATCGACGGGGCCGTGCCCGGTAAACATCAGCCCGCCCGCGCGGGTCGCCCACGAGAACGGCTGGCCGAGTTGCGGCAGGTCGACCGGAATCTGCTCTGGCATCGTCTGCTCCTTTGCTGGTTGGGTTCGGACCGTCAGGCCGCCTGGCGCGCGGCGCCAAGCACGTCGGCGATCGCGGCCGCGACGTGCTCGACGTTCGCGTCGTTCAGGCCCGCGATGCACATGCGGCCCGAGCGCAGCAGATAGACGCCGTGCAATGCGCGCAGGCGATCGACGTCGGCCGCGCCGATGCCCGTGTAGCCGAACATCCCGCGCTGCGCGACGAGCGCGTCGAACGGTCGCTCCGGCAGCCGCGCATCGAGCCGTTCCTTCAGCGCGCCGCGCATGCGCTTGATGCGCGTGCGCACGCCCGCGACCTCGTCCTCCCAGCGCGCGCGCAGCACGTCGTCGTTCAGCACCGTCGCGACGAGCTGCGCGCCGAACAGCGGCGGGCTCGAATAGGTGCGGCGCACGCCGGCCTGCAGCTGGCTCAGCACGGTCGCGGCCTCGGCTGCGCTCGCGCAGACGATCGACAGGCCGCCGACACGCTCGCCGTACAGCGAGAAGTTCTTCGAGAACGAATTGCCGACGATCACCGGCAGGCCGGCATCGGTCATCGCGCGCACGGCCCACGCGTCGTCCGCGAGGCCATCGCCGAAGCCCTGGTACGCCATGTCGAGGAACGGAACCAGCCCGCGCCGCGCGAGCACGTCGATCACCGCGCGCCACGCGTCGCGGCTCGGATCGAGGCCCGTCGGATTGTGGCAGCACGGCTGCAGCAGCACGACGCTGCGCGGCGGCAGCGCGTCGAGCGCCGCGAGCATCGCGTCGATGCGCAAGCCGTTGCGCTGCGCGTCGTAGTACGGATAAGTCTGCACGTCGAGGCCCGCCGCCGCGAAGATCACGCGGTGGTTGTCCCAGGTCGGGTCGCTGATCCAGATCGCGCTGTCCGGGAAGTAGCGCTTGATGAACTCCGCGCCGAGCCGGATCGCGCCCGAGCCGCCGAGCGTCTGCAACGTCGCGATGCGCCCTTCCGCGAGCGCCGCGCAATCGGCGCCGAACACGAGCCGCTGCACGGCCTGCCGGTAGCCGGCCAGCCCTTCCATCGGCAGATACGTATGCGGCGCGTCCGCTTCGCGCAGCCGCCCGGCCGCGATCCGCGTGCTCTCGAGCACGGGAATCCTGCCCGCGTCGTCGTAATAGAGGCCGATGCTGAGATTGACCTTGCGCGGGTGCGCGTCCTGCTGGAATGCCTGGAACAGCGACAGGATCGGGTCGCCCGGATAGGCGGGAATGTGATCGAACATGACGGGATGACGGTTGGGATTGAACGGCGTCGCCGCATGCAGCGACGCGTGCGGCCGGTGCGGGCGGCGGTGCGGTGGCGCCCGCCGGCCCGGTCAACGTATGGCTCGCATGTTATCGAGGACGAAATAGAATGAGCTTCAAACTTCGCTGACGATTCACGTGATTTGCAGTAGAGTCTGCGACATCCATCCCAAGATTCAGTGGAACCTGCGAAATGAACCTCGACCGAACCGACATGCGGATCCTCCGGCACCTCGAGCGCGACGGCCGGATCAGCAACCAGGACCTCGCGAACGCGGTCGCGCTGTCGCCGTCCGCGTGTCTGCGGCGCGTGAAGCTGCTCGAGGAGCGCGGCGTGATTGCCGGCTATCGCTGCGCGATCGAGCCGAAGCAGGTCGGCGTCGCGTTCGAAGCGCTCGTGCACGTGACGATGCGGCCCGACGAGCCCGAGTGGCACGACCGCTTCGTCGACGCGCTCCGGCAGTGGCCGGAAGTCGTGTCCGCGCAGGTCGTCACCGGCGGGGCGAACTACATGCTGACGGTGCGCGCGCGCGACCTCGACCACTACTCCGATTTCGTGATCAATACGCTGTACCGCGCGACGGGCGTGATGTCGATCAACTCGAGCATCGTGCTCGCGACACTCAAGCGCGACGGCTCGATCCTCGACCTGATCGAACCGTCGGCGGCCGGCTGACCGACTTGTGCGAGAGTCTGCGAAAAAATTTGCAGGAAGTGCTTTACGAACCCCAAAAGCTCTGACATAATTTCATCTTCTTTGGGCGGTTAGCTCAGCGGTAGAGCACTGCCTTCACACGGCAGGGGTCACTGGTTCGATCCCAGTACCGCCCACCAAAGAATTCAAGGCCCTGCGTCTCACGACGCAGGGCCTTTTCGTTTTCCCCGCTCGAATTCGCGATCCGGCCATGTGCCGACGATCGCCACCGCCCCGCTACCCGCCCGCCGTCCGCAACGCAAGCACCGCGTCGACAGCCTGCCGCTCGTCGGCCGCGGCCTCGATGACGGCGATCGCGTCCTCGCATCCCGCCTGCCGAAGATGCGCCCGCCAGTCTCCCGGCCAGCTTTCGAGGTCGCACATGCGCAATGCGATCGAACCGCCCAGCTCGGCATGCCCGCCGCCGATAGATTCCTCGAAGATGAACGGCCGGACGCTGGAAGCGTCGACGGCAAACACGTAGACGTGGTGAGTCAGGTGCTGCGCGCTGGGCGCGACGTTCTTCATGCCTATCGTGATCATCGGTTCCTCGAGTGGCGTGCGGCGGGCCGGATCGATACAGTTTGCGCTATCGGAACGTCACGCCGACCTGCGAACATTCGCTATACGGCGTCACTTTTCGCCAACACAAAGTGCACGATTGTTTTGTAACGTTAGGTAATCGTTGTGTAACATTTCGTCGAGAGTGGCTGACTAGAATCGGCTGACAATAACGGCAATTGACGGTGCCGAGTTCCCATTCAAAACACCCGGATGAAGCCTGATCACGGTCCGCCGTGACCTGCCCATGTCCGGTCAGACGCATTCATGACACTGTCCTCTACCCATACGTTGTGGCTTACCGGCCTGAGCGGCTCCGGCAAATCCACACTCGCGCAGGAGATCGCCGCACGCCTGCGCGCACGCGGCCTCCCGGTCTGCATTCTCGACGGCGACGAACTGCGCGCCGGCGTGTCGCCGGATCTCGGCTTCAAGCGTGAAGACCGTGCCGAAAACTGCCGCCGCACGGCCGAAATCGCGAAGCTGCTCAACAGCCAGGGCATCACGGCCATCGTCGCGCTGATCTCGCCTTACGAAGCCGACCGGCAACACGCACGGCACATCATCGGCGAGGAACGCTTCGTCGAGGTCTACCTGAAGACCGACATCGCGACCTGCTCGGCGCGCGACCCCAAGCGCCTTTACGCAAGAGCGATCACCGGGCAGACGCGTCAATTCACCGGCATCTCCGATCCGTACGAGCCGCCCGAACATCCCGACCTCGTGATCGAAACCGGACAGATGGACGTCGCGTCCTCGGTCGATTGCATCATGGTATTCGATCAGCAGCGCTTCGCACCGGTATGACCCAGCTCGCGCGGCACGTCGCCGCGCGCGTCATCCCCCCACCCGCTCCCCCGTCGCATCGAACGCCCGCTTCGCCTTGTCGACAATCTCGTCGACCTCGGCCTCGCTGATCACGAGCGGCGGCGCGAGCAGCATCCGGTCGCCGGTCGCGCGCATGATCAGGTTGCCGCCGAAGCAGAAGTCGCGGCAGATCGTGCCGACTTCCCCGCCATTGTCGAAGCGCACACGCCGCGCCGGATCGCGCGCGAGCTGCACGCCCGCGACGAGCCCCGTGCCGGCGATCTCGCCGACGAGCGGATGGCCGCCGAGCGCGTCGCGCAACCGGCGCTGGAAATACGGCCCGATGTCGCGCTTCACGCGCGCGACGAGCCCGTCGTCGCGCAGCAGCGTCAGGTTCGCGATCGCGACCGCCGCCGCGACCGGATGCCCCGAATACGTCATCCCGTGATTGAATTCGCCGTGCTCGATCAGCGCCTGCGCGACGCGATCGTGCAGCGCCACCGCGCCCATCGGCACATAGCCGCTCGTCAGGCCCTTCGCGAGCGTCATCAGGTCCGGCTCGAAGCCGAAGTGCTGGTGCGCGAACCATTCGCCGGTGCGGCCGAAGCCGCCGATCACCTCGTCGGCGACGAGCAGGATGTCGTACTTGCGGCAGATCCGCTGGATCTCCGGCCAGTACGTCGACGGCGGGAAGATCACGCCGCCCGCGCCCTGGAACGGCTCGCCGATGAACGCCGCGACGTTCTCCGCGCCGAGCGCGAGGATCTTCGCTTCGAGCTGCCGCGCGCGTTCGAGGCCGAACGCGTCGGGCGTCATCCCGTCCTGCGCGTCGCCGAAGAAATACGGCTGGTCGATATGCACGACATGCTCGACCTTCGACGCCATCTGCTCGTGCATGTAGCCCATCCCGCCGAGCGTCGCGCCCGCGATCGTCGAGCCGTGGTAGCCGTTCCAGCGCGAGATCACGTATTTCCTGCGCGGCTGGCCCTGCACGCGCCAGTACTGGTGCACGACGCGCAGCACGGTGTCGTTGCCTTCCGAGCCGCTGTTGCAGTAGAAGAAGTGGTTGAAGCCGTCCGGCGCGACGTCGGCGAGCAGCGCCGACAGCTCGATCACCGGCGGGTGCGTGGTCTTGAAGAACGTGTTGTAGAACGGCAGCTCGCGCATCTGCCGCTGCGCGGCGTCGATCAGCTCCGCGCGGCCGTAGCCGACGTTCACGCACCACAGCCCCGCCATCCCGTCGATGATCCTATTGCCGTCGGAATCCCACAGATACACACCGTCCGCCTTCACGATCACGCGGCTGCCCGCGCGATTGAGCGCGCCCATGTCGGAGAACGGGTGGATGTGGTGCGCGGCGTCGAGCGCACGGTACTGCGCGGTCGTGCGCGGCGCGGCGGACGGGCCTGCAGGGCGGTCGGAACGGTCGGTCATGCTGTCCTCCTGAACGATGCCGGACGCACGGCGGGTCACACGTGCAGCAGCAGGTGCCGGCGCTCCCACGAGCTGATCACGCGGAAGTACGCCTCGTATTCGGTTTCCTTCAGCGCGAGGTACGCCTTCACGAACTTCTCGCCGAGGATTTCGGCGAGCGGCGTGCACGCCGCCATCAGCGAAATGCCCTCTTCGAGATTGCGCGGCAGCTGGTACGGCAGGTCGTAGCCGTCGGACGCGAGCGGCTCGCTCGGCTCGAGGCGCTGCGTGATGCCGAGATAGCCGGCCGCGAGCGTGGCCGCGAACACGAGGTACGGGTTGCAGTCGACGCCCGGGATGCGGTTCTCGATGCGTCGCGCGACCGGGCTCGACTGCGGAATGCGGAAGCCGACCGTGCGGTTGTCGTAGCCCCACTGCACGTTGATCGGCGCGGCCATGAAGCGCGACAGCCGCCGATACGAGTTGATGTACGGCGCGAAGATCGGCATCAGCGCGGGCGTGTATCGCTGCAGCCCGGCGAGATAGCCGCGGAACAGCGGCGTCACGTCGCCGCTCGCGTCGGTGAACAGGTTGCGGCCGGTCTGCGGATCGGCGAGGCTCTGGTGAATATGCATCGCCGAGCCGGGCTCGTTTTCCATCGGCTTGGCCATGAAGGTCGCGTACATGTTGTGGCGCAGCGCGGCCTCGCGCACCGTGCGCTTGAACAGGAACACCTGGTCGGCCAGCGACAGCGCGTCGCCGTGCATGAAGTTGATCTCCATCTGCGCGGCGCCGACCTCGTGGATCAGCGTCTCGATGTCGAGCCCCTGCATGTCGCAGTACTCGTAGATGTCCTCGAACAGCGGATCGAACTCGTTGACGGCCTCGATCGAATACGACTGCCGCCCCGTCTCCGCGCGCCCGGTGCGGCCGACCGGCGGACGCAGCGGCAGGTCCGGATCGGCATTCATGTCGACCAGGTAGAACTCGAGCTCGGGCGCGACCACCGGCTTCCAGCCCTTCTCGCGATACAGCTCGAGCACGCGCCGCAATACGTAGCGCGGCGAGATCTCGACCGGCGAGCCGTCGAAGTGCACGCAGTCGTGGATCACCTGCGCGGTCGGATCGACCGCCCACGGGATCAGGCTGATCGTCGACGGGTCGGGCACGCACACCATGTCGGGATCGGTGACGCCGGTGAGCGAGCCGTCTTCCGGATAGTCGCCGGTGACGGTCTGCACCATCACCGCCTGCGGCAGGCGCATCGATTCGCCGGACTCGAACTTGTTGCGCGGAATGATCTTGCCACGCGCGATGCCGGCCATGTCGGGAATGATCGCCTCGACCTCGGTGATGCGATGCTGCCTGAGGAATTCGTCCAGTGCGGGTTGCATGATCGGCCTCGTTCAGTCGACGTCATGTGCGGCCGGCGGCGCCACTTCGCCGTCGGCGGCCGCACGGATGCGGTGCGTCATGCGCGCGCGGCACGCCGCGCCGAATGCCGCGAAGATGTCGCGCGACAGCGGCTGCTCCGCGAAGCGCCATTCGGGATGCCACTGCACGCCGAGCGCGAACGCGCGCGCGCCGCGCACGCTGATTGCCTCGACCAGCCCGTCGGGCGCGCTCGCCTCGACGGCCAGGCCCGCGCCGAGCCGCGCGATGCCCTGGTCGTGCAGCGAGTTGACCGTCGCTTCGCGCGCGCCGCGCGCGATCCGCTGCAGCAGGCCGCCCGGCGTGAAACGCACGGCGTGCGCGGGCCCGTATTGCAATTCGAGCGGATCGGTCGGCGCCTCGCGATGATCGGCGAAGCCCGCGGTCGCATGCAGCCGCTGGTGCAGCGTGCCGCCGTACACGACGTTCATTTCCTGCATGCCGCGGCAGATCGCGAGCACCGGCACGCCCGCGTCGATCGCCGCGCGCATCAGCGGCAGCGCGGTCGCGTCGCGCGCGGGATCGTGCAGCGTGCCGGGCGCGCTCGCGTGTCCGCCGTAATGGTGCGGCTCGACGTTCGAGTAGCTGCCGGTAAACAGCAGGCCGTCGATCGCGGCAAACAGCGCGTCGACCGGCTGGCGCACGCCGAGCGCGGGCAGCACGAGCGCGAGCACGCCCGCGCCGTCGACCAGCGCGGCGAGGTACTTCTCGCCCGCCGCGTGCGACGGATGCGCGCCGCGCATCGTGCGATCGGCGGTCACGGCTACGAGTGGGCGCGTTCGCATGGCGGCGCCTCCGATGAGGTCCGGGCGGGCAGGTGCGTGCATCGTCGCGCCCGCGCATGACATGCATGTGCTCGCGCGTTTGTGTATGCATGCGGCGCGGCCCGCACGACGCGGCCGGCTCGCGATGCGCGCACGCGCAGCGGCCCGCCGCAGGCTATGCGCTGCGGAACGCGGTACGCCCCGGGGCGGATGACGCAATCGACGCTAGGGCAACAGCGACGCGCTGCCGTCGCACTGCACCGCGCTGAAGACGCGCGCGGTCACGAGATTGAAGCGGCGCAGGCCGCGATGGGACAAGGCGATGAGGCGAGGTTCGCGGGATGAGGCGGAACGCTTGCCGCGATCAGCATGCCGGTGCGGACCGGCGCATGGCGGCGCGCCCGCCGACGGACTTCGCGTCCGGCGGATCGAAGGGCTTGCGGCTTTCACGATCGTACTCGACTGACGGTTTGACGTAGGGTGTGTGACGACTCCCTGACATTCAGCTTATATCACCCAGGCATTGCGTCAAATCTCAACCCACGCGGTCGGTATTAACCCTGACAAAAACACGGGCGGCATCGATTGCCGGAATCGATGCCGCCCGTTGCGATGCCGCGCCCTTCTCCGCCGCGGCGTCGCTTTCCGCGCAATCGCGTTCAGCCGTTCAGCAATATGCGAGCGCCGTCTCGACGAGCGTCTTCAACAGCGGCGAAACCCGCGCGGCGCGCGTCTCGTCGTACGCATAAGGACGCGTCTCGTCCATGTAGGTGATCTGCGCGAGTTCGAGCTGCACGGCCTGCACGCCGGTAGCGGGCACGCCGTACTGGCGCGTGATGTAGCCGCCCTTGAAGCGGCCGTTCGCGACCGCCGTGAAGCCGCCGTGCGCGGTCACGCACGCGGCCAGCGCTTCCGCGAGGCCGGCTGCGGCGCTCGCACCGTTCGCCGTGCCGAAGTTGAAATCCGGCAGCCGCCCGTCGAAGAAGCGCGGCACGTGCGAGCGGATCGAATGCGCCTCCCACACCAGCGCGCGGCCGTGCTCGCGCTTCAGGCGCGCGATCTCGCCCTGCAGCGCGTCGTGGTACGGCCGCCAGTAGCGATCGCGGCGACGCAGGATCTCGTCGTTGTCCGGCAATGCGCCCGCCGGATAGAGCGGCGCCTTGTCGAACGTGTCGACCGGCACGAGGCCGGTCGTGTCCTGCCCCGGATACAGGTTCTCGTTGTCGGGCGGCCGGTTCAGGTCGACGACGTAGCGCGCATGCGACGGCACCAGCACCGACGCGCCGAGCGCGACGGCGAAGCCGTACAGGCGTTCGAGATGCCAGTCGCAATCGTCGACGAAGCGCGCGTCGGGCGTCATCGTCGCCGCGAGGTCGTCGGGAATGTAGGTGCCCGCGTGCGGAATCGAGATCAGCAGCGGCAGCGTGCCCTGCTTCAGCGTGAATACAGCCGGTTGTTGGCTCATGTCGGTCTCACCGTGGTCGGTCGGACGGCGCGTGCGATGCGGCACGCGCCGGGGCGCTGCATCGATCAGCGCAGCAGTTGCGCCAGCGCGGCGCGGTAATCGGCATACGCGGCGTCTTCATCGCGATGGCGACGCGCGCGCACGACGCACGCGCCGCCCGTGTAGACGTCGCGCACCGGCGTGTCGCCGTGCTCGGCGAACACCGCGCCGGACAGCCACGCCGCGCTGTCGTGCTCGGCGATCGCCGGATGGTCGGGGTCGAGCACCAGCCAGTCGGCGCGGCAGCCCGCGCGCAGCGCGCCGATCGGCCGCCCGCTCGCCTGCGCGCCGCCCGCGAGCGACGCGTCGAACAGGCGATCCGCGACCACCGGCTGCGTGTCGCTCGCCAGCACGTTGCGCGCGCGATGCACGAGCCGCTGCCCGTATTCGAGCAGGCGCAGCTCGGCGCGCCAGTCGACCGATGCATGGCTGTCCGAACCGATGCCGATCACGCCGCCGTGCGCGAGATAGTCGACGGCCGGGAACACGCCGTCGCCGAGGTTCGCTTCGGTCGTCAGGCACAGGCCGGCCACCGCGCGGCGCTTCGCGAGCGCTTCGGTCTCGGCCGCGTCGAGATGCGTCGCATGCACGAGGCACCAGCGCGGGCCGACGTCGAAGCGGTCGAGCAGCCATTGCACGGGCCGCGCGCCATAGGTGCGCACGCAGTCGTCGACCTCGGCCGTCTGTTCGGCGATGTGGATATGCACGGGCGCATCGCCGGGCAGGCCGTCGAGCAGCGTGCGCAGCCCGGCCTCGGACACCGCGCGCAGCGAGTGCGGCGCGACGCCGTAGCGCAGCGTGCCGTCTTCGGGTGCGACGCCGCGCATCGCGTCGAGCAGTTCGAGCAGGCCGTCCGGCGTATTGATGAAGCGGCGCTGGTCGTCGCGCGGCGGCTTGTCGCCGAAGCCCGCGAACTGGTACGACACCGGCAGCATCGTGATGCCGATGCCGGCCGCGCGCGCCGCGCCGATCACGCGCTCGCCGAGCTCGGCGAGCTGCGGATAGCGCGCGCCGTCCTGCGCGTGATGCACGTAGTGGAATTCGCACACCGACGTGTAGCCGCACTTCAGCATCTCGACGTACAGCCAGCGCGCGATCGCCGCGAGCGCATCGGGCGTGATCTTCAGCGCGAAGCGGTACATCAGGTCGCGCCAGCTCCAGAAGCTGTCGGCCGGATTCGCGCGGTATTCGGTGAGCCCCGCCATCGCGCGCTGGAACGCGTGCGAATGCAGGTTCGGCATGCCGGGCACCACCGGGCCCGCCGCGCGCGCGACACCCACCGGCGCGTCGGTGTCGGGCGTCACCTCGGTCAGCGTGCCGGCGGCGTCCCAGCGCAGCAGCACATTGCGGCGCCAGCCGTCAGGCAGGTACGCGTGCGCCGCGAACAACGTCGTGTCGGTCATCGTGAGTCCCATCATCCGTTCCTGCGGCGAAACACGGTCGTCCCGCCGCGCACGACCTGCTCGCACAGCGGGCGGCCGATCCAGTAAGCGAGTTCCGCGAGCGAGTCGACCGACCACACCGCGAAATCGGCCTGGCGGCCGACCTCGAGCGCGCCGTGGCGATCCGCGCGGCCGAGCGCCGCGGCCGCGTGGCGCGTGACGCCCTGCAGCACTTCGGGCACCGTCATGCGGAACAGCGTGCAGCCGAGGTTCAGCGTCAGCAGCAGCGATTCGAGCGGCGACGTGCCCGGGTTGTGATCGGTCGCGAGCGCGATCGGCACCTGGTGCTTGCGCAGCAGGTCGAGCGGCGGCAACTGCGTCTCGCGAATGAAGTAGTACGCGCCGGGCAGCAGCACGGCGACCGTGCCGGCCGCCTTCATCGCCTCGATGCCGGCTTCGTCGAGAAACTCGAGGTGATCGGCGGACAGCGCGCGATAGCGCGCGGCGAGCGCGGTGCCGCCCGCGTTCGACAGTTGTTCCGCATGCAGCTTGACCGGCAGCCCGCGCCGCGTCGCGGCCTCGAACACGCGCTCGGTCTGCGCGAGCGAGAAGCCGATCCGCTCGCAGAACACGTCGACCGCGTCGACGAGCCCTTCGTCGGCAAGCGCCGGCAGCATCCGTTCGCACACCTCGTCGATGTACGCATCCGCGCGGCCCGCGTATTCGGGCGGCAGCGCGTGCGCGCCGAGGAAGGTCGTATGGACCGTCACCGGGAAGCGCTCGCCGAGCTGCCGCGCAACGCGCAGCATCTTGCGCTCGCTCGCGAGGTCGAGCCCGTAGCCCGACTTGATCTCGATCGCGGTCACGCCTTCGGCGAGCAGCGGCTGCAGGCGTGCTGCGGCCTGCACGAACAGCGTCGCCTCGTCGGCGTCGCGCGTCGCGCGCACCGTCGACACGATCCCGCCGCCCTGCCGCGCGATTTCCTCGTAGCTGACGCCGGCCAGGCGCTGCGCGAATTCGTCCGCGCGCGTGCCGCCGTACACGAGGTGCGTGTGGCAGTCGACGAGGCCCGGCGTCACCCACGCGCCGTGCAGATCCTCGCGCTGCCAGTGCGCGTAGTCGTGCGGCAGCGCGGAGCACGCGCCGAGCCAGACGATCGCGCCGGTTGCGTCGACGGCGATCGCCGCATCGTCGATCGTCTCGTCGGGATGGCCGTGCGGACACAGCCTCAGGTGATGCCAGACAGTCGGTTTCATGCGTTCAGTTCGTATCGGTGGCGTCGAGCGACACGGCGAGCAGCGCGCCGTCGCCGCTCACCGCGACGTCAAACGCACGCTGCGGCCCGTCGAGCCGCAGCGTGTCCAGTTCTTCGAGGGTGTAGGCAGCGCCTTCGAGTTCGACCTGCACCGTGCCCATCGCGCCAACCAGCAGCACGGTGTCCGCGCGTGCCACGCGATGCGTGCCGGCGCGCCATGCGGCGACCTTCCCGCGCGTGGTCGCGCGGCGCGTCATCAGGTTGAAGTCGCGCGTCGGGCCGTCGTGCAGCGTCGCGTCGATCGCCGTCTCGCCCGCGAAATCCGCGCGCGCGAGCGGCGCATCGAGCACGTGGCATGCGCCATCATCGGCCGCGAGCGTCATGCCCGCGCCGGACAGCAGCACCAGCGTGCGGTCGATGCCTTCGAAGCGCGAGAACGGCCCGGCCGCGCCAACGTCCGCGACGCTCACGCGCCACGCGAACGTGTCGAGCGCGGCGCCCGGCGGATGCGCGGCGATCTCGCGCGTCACGCCGCCGCCGTTCTTCCACGGCGACGCGACGAGATCCGCCGCGCGGATCAGCGCGGCGGCCAGTGTCGCGTTCACCGGCGCCTGATCGAGCGCCGTCATGCTCAGCGGCCGAGCATCGGCAGCTTCAGGCCGGCTTCGCGGGCCGTCTGCTGCGCGAGTTCGTAGCCGGCATCCGCATGGCGCATCACGCCCGTCGCCGGGTCGTTCAGCAGCACGCGGCCGAGGCGCTCGTGCGCTTCAGCGGTGCC
>LOZU01000036.1:0-3761 GCA_001527685.1 Burkholderia pyrrocinia | reverse complement strand
CTCTACGCCGATGATAGTGCGGATTCCCGTGTGAAAGTAGGTAATCGTCAGGCTCCCTTAGCCAAGAACCCCCGCCCCAAAAGGCGGGGGTTTTTGCATTTGCAGCTCGAAAAACGCGGCGGCGATCCGATGCACGTCGCACCAGGCGCCGCCAGCGGCCCCCGAGTGCCGCGGTCTCGCGTTCGGAACGTGTGCGCACGATTTGATACGATCGGCATGCGGTCGAAGAACGTCACGGACGGCACTTCGCAAATCGGAAACCAGTACTCGACGAGAGGGCGTTGAATGAACATCGGTGATGCTTCGCGCGAATCCGGAGTCAGCACGAAAATGATCCGGTACTACGAACAGGTCGGACTGCTGACGCCGGCCAAACGTAGCGACGCCGGTTACCGGATCTACGGCGCGGACGAAATTCATGTGCTGCGCTTCATCCGCCAGGCCAGGCGCCTCGGCTTTCTCGTTGAAGATATTCGCAAGCTGCTGATGCTCTGGCAGGACCGGTCCCGCGCCAGCGCGGAGGTGAAGTCGATCGCGCTCGAGCATGTGGCCGAACTCGACAAGCGCATCGCCGAATTGACCGACATGCGCGATACCCTTGCCGACCTGGCCGCACATTGTCACGGCGACGACCGGCCGGAATGCCCGATCTTGGCGCGTCTTGCCGACCCCGTTTCCGAACCAGAATAGTGCACATCCTCGAGGGGCCCAGCGGGCGCGATATCGAGATTTCAATGAAATCAATGGGTTGTGCGATCTGAGTGAAGCATCATTCCAATTTGGAATGGCTGCCATGCAAGCATTTCACTGGCATCTTGATGGGGCATCGCTATAATTCGGGATAACCCTATACGGGAAATCCCTGAATACCGTTTCGCCAGGGGTCGCCCCTTCCTTGGAGAACATCATGATCGCCTATATCGTTGAAAAGCTGAGCACCTGGTTCGAATCCGCAGAGCGTGAGCGCCGTGAAGCCTACCTCGCAACGTCGTCGGACATCGTCCAGCTCGAGCAGCGCATCCGCTCGCTCGAAACCAACGGCTACTCGCTGTAACCGGAGTCGCCGGAAGGCGCCGATGGCGCCGGACAAAAAAGCAAGCCCCGTATTGACGGGGCTTTGTTTTTTTGCGCGCCGGGCATTGGCAGGGCCGGCCACATGGCGTTATGGTATGGGCCTGATTTTCAACCTGAAGGGCAAGATCATGCGCTTGCGTATCGATGTGCAGGGCGTTTCACGCATGCGTGCCGGTTTGGCCGGAGCGTTGCTCGTTCACGCGCTGGCCGGTTACGCCGCGACGGCATCTCAGCCGTTGATTCTCGACACACAGCGTGGCATCCAGGACGGAAAGGGCGGGCTGCTCCTGCAGACCGCGCCGTTGTCGCGTGAACCGATCGTCGCGCCGGCAACCATGCGAACCCCGGTCGAGCAGACGCCGAATTCGTCCGTGCCGGTGTTTGTCGCGCCTTACATCCAGGTTCCGACATGGCCGGCACCGCCGGCCGGGCAGCCGCGACCGCTGTTGCAACCGCGGCAGCCATAAGCGGTCGGTGGGATGCTCAGTTTCCGCGGTGCTCGATTCCGCATCGGGCGCCGCCGTCCTGACCCAGCGCTTCCACGAGGTAGGGCAGCGTCTCCCTCATGTCCTGCGCCAGCGTGTAGGGCGGGTTCAGAATGAACATCCCGCTGCCATAGAGGCCGAGTCCGTCTGATGGCGGATTCGACACGGTCAGCGTCAGGTGCAGCCAGTTACCTGGTTGCAGCCGTTTCAACTGCTCGGGAAAACGCTCCGATTCCGTGCGCGTCACCTGCGGGTACCAGATCGCATAGCAGCCGGTCGCGAAACGCTTCAGGCATTCCGTCACGCACGCCACCGTCCGCGCGTAATCCTTCTTGTCCTCGTAGGAAGGGTCGATCAGCACGAGCGCGCGCCGGGGCGCCGGCGGCAGCAGTGCCTTGATGCCCTCGAATCCGTCGCCCGAGAAGATCATCGCGCGCCGGCCGGCATCGCGAAAATTGTGGCGCAGCACATCGATTTCGGTGCTGTGCATCTCGAACAGCCGCATCCGGTCCTGTTCGCGCATCAGCCGCCACGCGAGATACGGCGAGCCCGGGTAGTAGCGCAATTCGCCGTCGTCGTTCAGTGCGCGGACTTCATCGAGATAGTCGGCGAGTACCGGCGGCAGCTTCTCGTCATTCCACAGTTTGCCGATGCCTGTATCGAACTCCGACGTTTTCGCCGCATAACCTTCGCGCAGCGAATACACGCCGGCGCCCGCATGCGTGTCGATGTACCAGTACGATTTGTCTTTCTTGTTCAGGTAGCGAAGCAGCTGGACGACGACGGCGTGCTTGAGCACGTCCGCGTGGTTGCCTGCGTGAAAACCGTGACGATAACTGAGCATGGCGGGCTGCCTGGAACGGAGGGTGAATCGGTGAAAGCCTGTCGAGCGATTGCGGCCGGCGGGCCGGGCGTCGACGCGGCCGCGTATTGTACGCGAGTGGCCGGCAATCGCCTTATTCGTACGCGTTGCCGACCAGATCCTCGATGTGCTGCTTGACGTCCGGCGACAGTTTCGCGACGACGTCGAGCGCGCGCATGTTGTCGTCGATCTGCTCGATCCGCGACGCGCCGGTGATGACCGAGCTCACGCGCGGATTGGTCAGCACCCACGCAATCGCGAGCTGGCCGATGGTGCAGCCGAGTTCGGCGGCAATTCTGCCGAGCTTGTCGACGATATCGTTTCGGGCCGGGTCGGTCAGACGTTCACGCAGCCAGTCGTAGCCCTGGACTTCGGCGCGGCTGCCGGGCGGGACGCCGTGCCGGTACTTGCCGGTCAGCAGGCCCGACGCCAGCGGGCTCCACGTCGTCAGGCCGAGGCCGTAGTCGTCGTAGAGCCGCGCGTATTCCTGTTCGACCCGCGTGCGGTGAAACAGGTTGTATTGCGGCTGCTCGACGACCGGTTTGCGCAGATGATGCCGTTCGGCGATTTCACACGCCGCACGGATCTCGTCCGCGCTCCATTCCGACGTGCCCCAATACAGCGCCTTGCCGCGCGCGATCATGTCGCTCATCGCCCACACGGTCTCCTCGATCGGCGTGTGCGGATCGGGGCGATGGCAATAGACGAGATCGACATAGTCGAGCTGCAGCCGTTGCAGCGATCCGTCGATCGCATTCAGCAGGTATTTCCGGTTCAGCGTGTGGTACTGGTTCGGTGCTTCGGCAAGCCCCCAGAAGAACTTGGTCGACACGATATAGCTGATGCGCGGCCAGCCGAGCGACTTGATCGCGTGTCCCATGATGTCTTCGGACTTGCCGCCCGCATAGACTTCGGCGTTGTCGAAGAAATTGACGCCGGCGTCGCGTGCGGCCGCGAGACATTCGCGCGCCACGCGCCGGTCGACCTGGTTGCCGTACGTGACCCATGAACCGAGCGAGAGCTCGCTGATCTGCAGGCCGGAGCGGCCGAGCCGTCGATAGTGCATGCGTGCCTCCCGCGTGACAGGTCCGACCTTAAGCTTAGACGTTTTAGGGGCAAATGGCGGAAGCGGATCATGCACAATAGCGGCTTGCCCGCCGGAGATCGCGCGCCCAAGCGGCCGACCGGCGCTCAATTGACCAGAGATCGAAGGAGACGTGCATGGCAGCGGACTTGAACGGCAAGGTGGCGGTGGTGACGGGGGCCGCAAGCGGCATCGGCAAGGAAATCGCGCTGGAGCTGGCGAAGGCGGGCGCGGCGGTCGCAATCGCCGACCTGAA
>LOZU01000035.1:0-5431 GCA_001527685.1 Burkholderia pyrrocinia | reverse complement strand
TGGCTAAGGGAGCCTGACGATTACCTACTTTCACACGGGAATCCGCACTATCATCGGCGTAGAGTCGTTTCACGGTCCTGTTCGGGATGGGAAGGGGTGGGACCGACTCGCTATGGTCATCAGGCAAAGAGGGTTGTCGCGCGGCTTCGCAGCGCGACCAATCCGGAAGAAGCAGTAATCCTGGGTTGTGCGTTGTATCACACACACGCGGTCATTCAACCGCTGTAAAACAGACTTGTTATAGGATCAAGCCTTACGGGCAATTAGTATCAGTTAGCTGAACGCATTACTGCGCTTACACACCTGACCTATCAACGTCCTGGTCTCGAACGACCCTTCAAGGGGATCTAGTCCCCAGGGATATCTCATCTTAAGGCGAGTTTCCCGCTTAGATGCTTTCAGCGGTTATCTCTTCCGAACATAGCTACCCGGCGATGCCACTGGCGTGACAACCGGTACACCAGAGGTTCGTCCACTCCGGTCCTCTCGTACTAGGAGCAGCCCCCTTCAAATATCCAACGCCCACGGCAGATAGGGACCAAACTGTCTCACGACGTTTTAAACCCAGCTCACGTACCTCTTTAAATGGCGAACAGCCATACCCTTGGGACCGGCTACAGCCCCAGGATGAGATGAGCCGACATCGAGGTGCCAAACACCGCCGTCGATATGAACTCTTGGGCGGTATCAGCCTGTTATCCCCAGAGTACCTTTTATCCGTTGAGCGATGGCCCTTCCATACAGAACCACCGGATCACTATGACCTGCTTTCGCACCTGCTCGACTTGTCGGTCTCGCAGTTAAGCACGCTTATGCCATTGCACTATCAGCACGATTTCCGACCGTACCTAGCGTACCTTCGTACTCCTCCGTTACGCTTTGGGAGGAGACCGCCCCAGTCAAACTGCCTACCATGCACTGTCCCCGACCCGGATCACGGGCCAAGGTTAGAACCTCAAACAAACCAGGGTGGTATTTCAAGGACGGCTCCACCGAAACTAGCGTTCCGGTTTCATAGCCTCCCACCTATCCTACACAGATCGGTTCAAAGTCCAATGCAAAGCTACAGTAAAGGTTCATGGGGTCTTTCCGTCTAGCCGCGGGTAGATTGCATCATCACAAACACTTCAACTTCGCTGAGTCTCGGGAGGAGACAGTGTGGCCATCGTTACGCCATTCGTGCAGGTCGGAACTTACCCGACAAGGAATTTCGCTACCTTAGGACCGTTATAGTTACGGCCGCCGTTTACCGGGACTTCAATCAAGAGCTTGCACCCCATCATTTAATCTTCCGGCACCGGGCAGGCGTCACACCCTATACGTCCACTTTCGTGTTTGCAGAGTGCTGTGTTTTTATTAAACAGTCGCAGCCACCAGTTTATTGCAACCCCTTCACCCTCCTGGCGCAGGCCAGTCAAGCTACAAGGGCGTACCTTATCCCGAAGTTACGGTACCAATTTGCCGAGTTCCTTCTCCCGAGTTCTCTCAAGCGCCTTAGAATACTCATCTCGCCCACCTGTGTCGGTTTGCGGTACGGTCACTGTTAAACTGAAGCTTAGAGGCTTTTCTTGGAACCACTTCCAATTGCTTCGCTCCCTAAGAAGCTCGCGCCACACCCTTGAATCCTGCGCCCGGATTTGCCTAAGCGCCTTCTCCAATGCAGCGACCGGGACTTCCAACACCCGGACAACCTTCCGCGATCCGTCCCCCCATCGCATTTAACAATGGTGCAGGAATATTGACCTGCTTCCCATCAGCTACGCATTTCTGCCTCGCCTTAGGGGCCGACTCACCCTACGCCGATGAACGTTGCGTAGGAAACCTTGGGCTTACGGCGAGGGGGCCTTTCACCCCCTTTATCGCTACTCATGTCAGCATTCGCACTTCCGATACCTCCAGCACGCTTTTCAACGCACCTTCGCAGGCTTACGGAACGCTCTCCTACCATGCGTGCAAAGCACGCATCCGCAGCTTCGGTATATAGCTTAGCCCCGTTACATCTTCCGCGCAGGACGACTCGATCAGTGAGCTATTACGCTTTCTTTAAAGGGTGGCTGCTTCTAAGCCAACCTCCTGACTGTTTTAGCCTTCCCACTTCGTTTCCCACTTAGCTATATTTGGGGACCTTAGCTGGCGGTCTGGGTTGTTTCCCTCTTGACACCGGACGTTAGCACCCGATGTCTGTCTCCCGTGATTGCACTCTTCGGTATTCGGAGTTTGCTATGGCGGGGTAATCTGCAATAGACCCCCCAACCATGACAGTGCTCTACCCCCGAAGGTGAGACACGAGGCACTACCTAAATAGTTTTCGGAGAGAACCAGCTATTTCCAAGTTTGTTTAGCCTTTCACCCCTATCCACAGCTCATCCCCTAACTTTTCAACGTTAGTGGGTTCGGACCTCCAGTACGTGTTACCGCACCTTCATCCTGGCCATGGATAGATCACTTGGTTTCGGGTCTACGCCCAGCAACTGAACGCCCTATTCGGACTCGCTTTCGCTACGCCTGCCCTATACGGTTAAGCTTGCTACTGAACGTAAGTCGCTGACCCATTATACAAAAGGTACGCCGTCACCCCTTACGAGGCTCCGACTGTTTGTATGCATGCGGTTTCAGGATCTATTTCACTCCCCTCCCGGGGTTCTTTTCGCCTTTCCCTCACGGTACTGGTTCACTATCGGTCGATCACGAGTATTTAGCCTTGGAGGATGGTCCCCCCATCTTCAGACAGGATTTCACGTGTCCCGCCCTACTTGTCGCACACCTAGTTCTTTCATACTGTTTTCGCCTACAGGGCTATCACCTGCTATGGCCGCACTTTCCAGAGCGTTCGGCTAACAATACAAATAAAGAGTGCAAGGCTCATCCCATTTCGCTCGCCACTACTTTGGGAATCTCGGTTGATTTCTTTTCCTGCGGTTACTTAGATGTTTCAGTTCACCGCGTTCGCTTCACATGGCCTATGTATTCAGCCATGGATACTCCAAAAGGAGTGGGTTTCCCCATTCGGACATCTACGGATCAAAGCTCGTTTGCCAGCTCCCCGTAGCTTTTCGCAGGCTACCGCGTCCTTCATCGCCTGTGATCGCCAAGGCATCCACCACATGCACTTGTTCGCTTGACCCTATAACGAGTCTGTCTCGTTACAGGTTGAGTTCTCGCGTTGTGCCGTATTCCAATTGAGCCGAACATTAAGTTCGAATCATCTTGAGATACATCGATACAATCACAACCCGGATAGTTTTCACGTCCATCTCATAGACGCTTCCGCTATCCAAATTACTTGCTTCTTCCAGATTGTTAAAGAACGACAGCCGATATGGTGTTACTCATATCACTCTGACTGGCTCAATCGCCAATGCAAAGCGCTCGCTGATTTTTTCAGCAAACTCTTGGCATTGAAGATTGGTGGAGGCAGACGGGATCGAACCGACGACCCCCTGCTTGCAAAGCAGGTGCTCTCCCAGCTGAGCTATGCCCCCATGTACAGAGACTTCCTCAGGATACTTCCGCCAGACAATTGGTGGGTCTGGTTGGATTCGAACCAACGACCCCCGCCTTATCAAGACGGTGCTCTAACCGACTGAGCTACAGACCCCTGAGTCTGTCTTAATTTACAGCCGATAAGCGTGAGCGCTCAACTTCGCGAGATAGCTCTGGAAAGGAGGTGATCCAGCCGCACCTTCCGATACGGCTACCTTGTTACGACTTCACCCCAGTCATGAATCCTACCGTGGTGACCGTCCTCCTTGCGGTTAGACTAGCCACTTCTGGTAAAACCCACTCCCATGGTGTGACGGGCGGTGTGTACAAGACCCGGGAACGTATTCACCGCGGCATGCTGATCCGCGATTACTAGCGATTCCAGCTTCATGCACTCGAGTTGCAGAGTGCAATCCGGACTACGATCGGTTTTCTGGGATTAGCTCCCCCTCGCGGGTTGGCAACCCTCTGTTCCGACCATTGTATGACGTGTGAAGCCCTACCCATAAGGGCCATGAGGACTTGACGTCATCCCCACCTTCCTCCGGTTTGTCACCGGCAGTCTCCCTAGAGTGCTCTTGCGTAGCAACTAAGGACAAGGGTTGCGCTCGTTGCGGGACTTAACCCAACATCTCACGACACGAGCTGACGACAGCCATGCAGCACCTGTGTATCGGTTCTCTTTCGAGCACTCCCGCCTCTCAGCAGGATTCCGACCATGTCAAGGGTAGGTAAGGTTTTTCGCGTTGCATCGAATTAATCCACATCATCCACCGCTTGTGCGGGTCCCCGTCAATTCCTTTGAGTTTTAATCTTGCGACCGTACTCCCCAGGCGGTCAACTTCACGCGTTAGCTACGTTACTAAGGAAATGAATCCCCAACAACTAGTTGACATCGTTTAGGGCGTGGACTACCAGGGTATCTAATCCTGTTTGCTCCCCACGCTTTCGTGCATGAGCGTCAGTATTGGCCCAGGGGGCTGCCTTCGCCATCGGTATTCCTCCACATCTCTACGCATTTCACTGCTACACGTGGAATTCTACCCCCCTCTGCCATACTCTAGCCTGCCAGTCACCAATGCAGTTCCCAGGTTGAGCCCGGGGATTTCACATCGGTCTTAGCAAACCGCCTGCGCACGCTTTACGCCCAGTAATTCCGATTAACGCTCGCACCCTACGTATTACCGCGGCTGCTGGCACGTAGTTAGCCGGTGCTTATTCTTCCGGTACCGTCATCCCCCGACCGTATTAGGGCCAAGGATTTCTTTCCGGACAAAAGTGCTTTACAACCCGAAGGCCTTCTTCACACACGCGGCATTGCTGGATCAGGCTTTCGCCCATTGTCCAAAATTCCCCACTGCTGCCTCCCGTAGGAGTCTGGGCCGTGTCTCAGTCCCAGTGTGGCTGGTCGTCCTCTCAGACCAGCTACTGATCGTCGCCTTGGTAGGCCTTTACCCCACCAACTAGCTAATCAGCCATCGGCCAACCCTATAGCGCGAGGCCCGAAGGTCCCCCGCTTTCATCCATGGATCGTATGCGGTATTAATCCGGCTTTCGCCGGGCTATCCCCCACTACAGGACATGTTCCGATGTATTACTCACCCGTTCGCCACTCGCCACCAGGTGCAAGCACCCGTGCTGCCGTTCGACTTGCATGTGTAAGGCATGCCGCCAGCGTTCAATCTGAGCCAGGATCAAACTCTTCAGTTCAAACCTGTTACTGTTTTCGGTTCTTTCGAACCGGTCGCTCACTCAAAGCTGACAGGAATATGAATTGCTTCATAAACCTGACTTACTTTAGTGTGAGACTCTTGATACTTTTGCTATCTGATCCGAGGATCAGCTCGCTGTCATCAAGCGCCCACACTTATCGGCTGTTAATTTTTAAAGAACGTTTCTGCGAGAAGTACCGCTTTCTCAGCAGCGCTGCGTTGTCAGCAGCAGAGAA